>NZ_JBOZGM010000020.1:0-699 GCF_050846875.1 Priestia sp. TRN 1309
TTAACGGGCTCTGACTACTTGTAGGCACACGGTTTCAGGATCTCTTTCACTCCCCTTCCGGGGTGCTTTTCACCTTTCCCTCACGGTACTGGTTCACTATCGGTCACTAGGTAGTATTTAGCCTTGGGAGATGGTCCTCCCAGCTTCCGACGGAATTTCACGTGTTCCGCCGTACTCAGGATCCACTCAAGAGGGAACGAAGTTTCAACTACAGGGTTGTTACCTTCTTCGACGGACCTTTCCAGGTCGCTTCATTTACTTCGTTCCTTTGTAACTCCGTATAGAGTGTCCTACAACCCCAAGAGGCAAGCCTCTTGGTTTGGGCTAATTCCGTTTCGCTCGCCGCTACTCAGGAAATCGCATTTGCTTTCTCTTCCTCCGGGTACTTAGATGTTTCAGTTCCCCGGGTCTGCCTTCAATATCCTATGTATTCAGATAAAGATACTGTTCCATTACGAACAGTGGGTTTCCCCATTCGGAAATCTCCGGATCAAAGCTCACTTACAGCTCCCCGAAGCATATCGGTGTTAGTCCCGTCCTTCATCGGCTCCTAGTGCCAAGGCATTCACCGTGCGCCCTTTCTAACTTAACCATTAGCGAATAAATGGTACAACATAAAGTTGTGTTATTTATTGGTTTGATTAAAGAAAAGTTTCACTTTTCCTCAGCAATTACTGTTATCTAGTTTTCAAAGAACAA
>NZ_JBOZGM010000022.1:0-605 GCF_050846875.1 Priestia sp. TRN 1309
CGAACACGGAAGTTAAGCTCTTTAGCGCCAATGGTAGTTGGGACTTTGTCCCTGTGAGAGTAGGACGTTGCCAGGCTTTTATATCGGAGGATTAGCTCAGCTGGGAGAGCACCTGCCTTACAAGCAGGGGGTCGGCGGTTCGATCCCGTCATCCTCCACCATTTGCCGGTGTAGCTCAACTGGTAGAGCAACTGACTTGTAATCAGTAGGTTGGGGGTTCAAGTCCTCTTGCCGGCACCAGTTTTTCGAGCCATTAGCTCAGTTGGTAGAGCATCTGACTTTTAATCAGAGGGTCGAAGGTTCGAGTCCTTCATGGCTCACCATTTATATTCACACGCGGGTGTGGCGGAATTGGCAGACGCGCTAGACTTAGGATCTAGTGTCTTACGACGTGGGGGTTCAAGTCCCTTCACCCGCATCTTTACTTAATTTCATATATGTGCGGAAGTAGTTCAGTGGTAGAACACCACCTTGCCAAGGTGGGGGTCGCGAGTTCGAACCTCGTCTTCCGCTCCACATATATAAGTCCTGCCGGGGTGGTGGAATTGGCAGACACACAGGACTTAAAATCCTGCGGTAGGTGACTACCGTGCCGGTTCAAGTCC
>NZ_JBOZGM010000023.1:0-604 GCF_050846875.1 Priestia sp. TRN 1309
GAGCCATTAGCTCAGTTGGTAGAGCATCTGACTTTTAATCAGAGGGTCGAAGGTTCGAGTCCTTCATGGCTCATTTTCATTTCTTGCGGGTGTGG
Organism: Priestia sp. TRN 1309; assembly: GCF_050846875.1. Classification (NCBI taxonomy): domain Bacteria; kingdom Bacillati; phylum Bacillota; class Bacilli; order Caryophanales; family Bacillaceae; genus Priestia; species Priestia sp. TRN 1309. The sequence goes on from NZ_JBOZGM010000023.1 coordinate 96, forward strand.
CGGAATTGGCAGACGCGCTAGACTTAGGATCTAGTGTCTTTACGACGTGGGGGTTCAAGTCCCTTCACCCGCATCTTATTCATTTTATGTATTTAGCGGTCGTGGCGGAATGGCAGACGCGCTAGGTTGAGGGCCTAGTGGGGGCGACCCCGTGGAGGTTCAAGTCCTCTCGGCCGCACCAAAAAAACTTTTAAAAAAAGTGTTGACATAAGAAAATAGAAATGATATTATAATAAAGTCGCCAAAACAACGGCGGTAAACATCATAAGAAGCGCCCGTAGCTCAATTGGATAGAGCGTTTGACTACGGATCAAAAGGTTAGGGGTTCGACTCCTCTCGGGCGCGCCATATTGCGGGTGTAGTTTAGTGGTAAAACCTCAGCCTTCCAAGCTGATGTCGTGAGTTCGATTCTCATCACCCGCTCCAAATATATTGAACTTTGAAAACTGAACAAAGCGACAAACGTCAACGTTAATTTTTATTTTTTAAATGAGCAAGTCAAACATTTC
>NZ_JBOZGM010000002.1:0-974408 GCF_050846875.1 Priestia sp. TRN 1309
TCTTTTACCACCGTTACTTTGGAACCCCGGGATAAGTTCGTCACGATAGACGCGCTTGTGCTCGCAGAAGAGCGAACGTTTAATGAGCTAGCGTTAACAACAGCTGACTTGGATGTTGTAGAACCCGAGTTACTAGTCGGTGTAGAAGAACCGGAGCCTGCTTGTAGGTACTGACTCGCTACCCAGCCTGTTTGACCTGATGCTGTTTTAATCTGTGACCAGGATCCGCTCTCTTTTACCACCGTTACTTTGGAACCCCGGGATAAGTTCGTCACGATAGACGCGCTTGTGCTCGCAGAAGAGCGAACATTTAATGAACTGGCGTTAACAACGGCTGACTTGGATGTCGAATTTGCCGTAGACGTACTGTTTGTTTGTGTTTTGTTTATGTATTGAGATGAAATCCAAGCTTCTTTACCGTTATACGTAATTTTAGCCCATCCCTTGCTTTCATCTACTATATTAACGGTGTTTCCCTTCGTTACTTTTCCAACGATAGCGCCGCTTGTACTAGGCGTTGCACGTACATTTAACGATGTAGCAGTTACTTTGGCCGATTCAGCTGCATCTGCGTCAATCGAATGCAAAAGCAATGAAGAGCTTAAAAGAACAGAAGAAACGGCTGTGTACATGACATGTTTTTTATTCATTTTTTCCTCCTTGCAAATTACAAATTTCAACATAAGTTAATTAGTATACAAAGCATATATCGGCAAATAGCCCAAAATTTTGAGTTAAATCTACTATTATCTCATAATGCCGATATTATCCATCATACTATATGTCGAATTTCAATTGTATAATGAATTTGAACTATCTGCCATCCTTAACGATAAAATTTTACATTAATGTAAAATATAATTATATCAAAGGTGAAATGTAGGGATGTCAAGGGCATATAAAGGTCTTTAGCCCTTTGTTCACCGATGTTTTGAGGACATGTTTTATACTAGAAAAAATGTAAAATAGTATAAAGCAGCTGAATGTGAATATGATAGAGGAGAGATAGCAAATAAAAGAGTATCTATCTTTTGGAGGAGGAAACATCCACAATTATGAAACATTCAGAATAAAAATAACAAAAATATATAAAATAATATAAAGCCTGTCTATATCGATGGAAAAGCTCATAGCATAAACAAAAAGTAAATAGTTAGAAAATTCTTTCTTTTTATTTTAAAACATGGTACAGTATAAAAAAGTGAAAGGGTGGAAACTGATATGCGAAAGATTGTTCAGTATGAAACAAAGTGGTCGCTTTTGTATCAAATGGAAAAAGAAGCGTTACTTAATACACTAAAAGATTTTTCAGTAGACATCGAACATATTGGAAGCACGTCCGTTCCAGGATTGGCAGGTTCACCAATCGTTGATATTTTAATCGGCGTCAAACGCGAAGAAGACATAAATGAAGTGCGCGCTATATTAAAAAATAAATCTCACGTATATGTAGCGGAAAAAGAGATGTTCGTTTTATTAAAAGAAGGCGTTCCAGCTGCACATTACCCTCCAATTATGACCGCTAAGAATGCTCGTAAGCTCATTCCACATGATGCTAGAAGAAGTCATGTGTACGTAACGGTCAGTGAATCACCTTACTGGAATGAACGAATTAATTTCAGGGAGCAGTTACGCTCGAGCGAACGTGCTAGAAAAAAATATGAAGGTATGAAATACGAGCTTTCAAAACGATTGTGGAACGATATTTCTACCTATGAGTACAAAAAAGAAGAATTCATTCAGCGCAGTCTATAAAAAACGTCATTTCAATTGAAATGACGTTTTTTTAATTAATTATCTTGTAAAACAATGGTCCCAAGCTTATCAGCAGTATTTACTGCGAGCACCGTATAGTTTTTACCGCTTTGAAGATTTGTTCCAGGAAGACTTAGTATTTCTTTTCCGTCTGCTGTGGAAACAGATAAATCATACGAACCCGGATTTACTACTTGATAACCTGAAATGCTTTTAAAAGACAGATCTTTAAATAAAGGAGCAGCCCCTTTAGGACCTACGTTTACCGCAGGAGCATCAGGAGATAAATGAGCAACACGTAAGCTTGCTTTTCCATCCATCCCTTGCTTATTATTCGTGAAAGCCTGCAGTTCAAGATTTTCGGCTTTATTTACAGCGGCTACTGTATACGATTTTCCACCGTCTACAACAAGGGTAGCTTCGATGATGGAATCTTTTGTTCCTTTTGTCTTCGCTTCGTATACTTCTACTTTATGAGAACCAGCTGACAAAGGCAGGGAGTTGGAGACATCTTTAAACTTTGCTCCTTCTACTAAAGCTTTGTCATCCACAAAAATGTCTACAGCTGGAGCATCCGGTGAAGCATGAACGATACGAACTTCTGCATTTTGAGCTGGTCGCTCATCTGCAGCAGGAGGTGTTTCAGCGGCAAATACTAACATGCGGCTAAGTGCCAAGAAGGCAATCACTGCTACCATTACGAATAGTCGTTTCATCAAGTATCACTCCTTTTTTAGTATACACAGCTTTATGTAAAGAGAAGGACTGTGCAGTTGTTAGCGTATACTAAATAAAATCAACTATTCGTTTGTTTGTTAACTTTTAACGTGTTTACTGAGATTTCTGACGGAAAAATCGAAGAATAGCCAAAATATTGTACAAGGTTGTTAAGAGCCACGTCAATAAAAAGCCTAGGCCAAGTCCGATATTGGCATCTATATACGTATGCGTGAAGTTATCATATACGACGTAGGCAAGAGGAGCAATTGACAGTAAAAGGAGAAGAAAAAACAAAAGTGTTTTCCATCTGCTTAAAGTGAAGGTTAGATAAAAGAAAAGGAAAGCGGAAAACAATAGAAGACCGTCTCGAATAGCCCAAGGTAAAACGCCGATATGTGGATTAGCGAGAAGAAAGGTTGGAACAATTGAAAGGAGGAAAAGGAGAGACAGCAAAGTCACGTGAAGGGTGTTCTTTTTTGTAAAAGCCGGCACCAATAAAAACGCTGCCGTTGCACCTAAAAGAAAATTACAAATTAAAATAAACTCCATCCAAACACCTCATTTATCGAGTATTACTTTTAGTCTATTCAGGACGCTGTTAAAGTAGATAAAAAAAGCTGCGATGAACATCGCAGCTTTTGATCATTCGAATTTAAATCCTTGTTTTTCAAGCATCGCTCGAACTTCTGGATAATAAATGGTTTTGTAAATAGCGGATACAGTTTGTGACCAGTTGCGGTCATCTGCACCGTTTGTTCTCTTTTTCATATACTCTGCCATTTCAGCATCATAGTCTTGAATCAATGACTTTAAGTCATGATTATAGCTTTCACGATGGTGCACAGCAGCTTGTGGTAATCGAGGCTTTTTCGCAGAATGATCTGCCGGATGTCCAATGACAAGACCGCTTACTGGGAATACGTATTCCGGTAAATCTAGGAGTTCAATGACTTCTAGTGGCTTTCTGCGAATTCCGCCGATTGGTACTGTACCTAAACCGAGTGACTCTGCTGCAACTGTTGCTGCTTCTAAAGAAATTCCAGCATCGGTTGCCCCCACTAAAATTGACTCAAGTCCATCGGTTACGCCAAGAGGCGCATCGTTAAGCTCAGCTGCAATCTTAGCACGATTAAAATCTGCACAAAAGATTAAAAATAGAGGAGCTTGGTCAATCCACGCTTGGTTGCCTGCAAGCTCTGAAAGCTTTTTCTTCTTTTCTTTATCTTGGACGCTAATAATAGTTACTTGCTGTCCGTTAATAGAAGAAGCGGCTGACTGAGCAGATTGAATAATTGTATCTAAATGTTCGTCGCTTACTGCTTCGTCTGTATATTGACGGATAGAACGATGATCTTGAATTGTACGAATTGCTTCATTCATGATGCGTCATCCTTTCAAAGAAGTTATTTTTAGCCTTGTAATGTTTTTACATCTAAAGGTGCTACAAGTACGCCAGTTTGAGCAAATGCTACAAAACTTTGGAAATGAGCTGATTTATTGTGTGCTTGAATTGCTTCTTCGCTTTTCCACTCTTCAATCATCATAAATGTGTTAGGTGTAAAAGCATCTTCAAATAGTTGATAGTTGCTGTTTCCTTCTTCTTGTAAAGAATGCTTAATTAGTTCTTGTACGTTTTCTAAAAATTCTTCTCTTTTTGCTGGGTTAACTTTCATTGAAGCTTGTAAATGAATCATGGATGATTCCTCCTTTAATAATGATGGTGCTTTATATTATTTGTTTTGTTTTTAATCTTTCATTCAATTTACGATTAAAATGAAGATAAGTTCGAATATCATCGAACAATGAAACTATAACACCGATTAAATAACAGTGCAAGGAATTTAGTTCGAAAGTTATCGAACATTGATACACAAAAGAAGCTGTGTTATATTTTAAGCATGAGAAAACCTTATCAACCACCGAAATCTGAAATTAAATTAACGCCTATTTTACATGCGTTGAGTGATCCTAACCGGCTGCGAATTGTACAGTGTTTAGCGACAAGAAAGGAGCAGACCTGTTCGTATTATCAAAAATTAAATGTATCAAAATCAACGCTATCACATCATATTAAAGTACTTCGCGAAGCTGGAATTATCAAACTACGTATAGAAGGTACGCAGCACTATTATTCCTTGCGTTTAGAAGAACTTGAGGAACTGTTCCCAGGTCTGCTTCCTTCCATTATCAATATAGATGAGCAATTATTTTAAAAGCTGAACGATGTTTTGTTCAGCTTTTTTGTTCAAAATAAATGTGTCCATGCAGGCTGCATCCGGGATTAAAAGAAGAACGACAGTGAGGGCAAGTCGAGTTACAGGTTAAATATTCATTAATTGAGAGCTCATGTTTACATACTCCGCAAAGAATAGCTTTTTCATTAAACATAGATGTTGGCCATCTTTTAATGTCGTGATCCGCATGTGCGTTATGACATTGATAGCATGGATAATATGTATGACAGCAATAAAATTTTATTGCGATAATATCTTTATCCGTATGATAGTGCGTACAGCGCGTTTCGGAATCCACTGTGTCACCTTTTACTGCAGGTACAGATTTGTTCATTATCATCACTCCTTATGAAAAGTATAGCATGCTTTTATACGCCTTATCATACATATGTAAAAAGAAAAATGCTATAATAAAACCATCGTTTTACATGTCAGATTGCATGATAAAAAGATTAGATAAAAATTGATGTCAAAACAGATCGATTAAGTGATGCAAAGAGAGGAAGAAAAAATGAGTAAGCAAGTTATCGTTTTTACCGGAGGCGGAACAGCGGGGCACGTAACGCCAAACATTGCCATCATGAAAGAATTAGACAGTGAAAAATGGGATATCCATTATGTCGGTTCTCACAATGGTATTGAGAAAGAATTAATTACAAAATTAAACGTTCCATATCATGCGATTTCAAGCGGGAAGCTGCGTCGATACGTAGATATGGAAAATGTAAAAGATGTATTTCGAGTAGCAAAAGGGGTTGGCGATGCACGTCGCGTGCTGAAAAAACTAAAGCCTTCTCTTGTTTTTTCAAAAGGCGGTTTCGTCACAGTTCCTGTGGTAATGGCTGCTAAATCTTTAAACATTCCCGTGTTCATTCATGAAAGTGATTTAACACCGGGACTGGCAAATAAAATTGCGCAGAAATTTGCCACTAAAATTTTTACTTCTTTTGATGAAGCCGCAAACTACTTTCCAAAAGAAAAAGTGCAGGTTGTTGGTTCACCTATTCGAAAAGAGCTATTTAGCGGCAGCGCAGCGAACGGGGAAAGCTGGCTACGCTTTTATGATAAGCGCCCCATTTTAACAATTATGGGCGGAAGTTTAGGAGCACGCCGTATTAATGAAATCGTTCGAGAGTCTTTGCCTGAACTGCAAAAGAAATTCCAAATTGTACACCTTTGCGGAAAAGGCAATATTGATACAAGCCTTGAAAAAGAGTCAGGATACCGTCAGTTAGAATACGTAAACGAACAGCTTCCTGATGTTCTAGCGGCAACTGATTATGTGATTACACGCGGTGGATCCAATGCCATTTTTGAGTTTTTAGCTCTTCATAAACCGATGATGATTATTCCTTTATCAAAAGCACAGAGTCGCGGAGATCAAATTTTAAATGCACAATCCTTTAAGAAAAAAGGCTACTGTATGGTTGTAGAAGAAGAGCAGTTAACAAAAGAACTGTTTTTGCGTGAAGTAAATGAGCTTCAGCAGCAGGCAAGTACGATGAAGCGTACAATGCGTGAAGCAACAAAAACGGATGCCATTTCAATTCTTGTAAATGAAATTGAGAAAATGAGCTAAAAAAAGCGTTCTTATCTCCTCGATAAGAACGCTTTTTTTTTTCTGAAATTATTATTTTGAAATAATGAATAAAAATAGAAAAATAAAGCTTTTAAAATTTCAAAAAATGTTGTTGACAGTAAATTTTAACAGGAGTAAGATTACTCTCATGAAACGTTCCACTGTGAAACGCTGAGTCTTTTCTGAAAGAGAAGGAAAGAGCGGAGGACCCAATTATCAGGGGTGAATCTCTTAATTGAGTAGGGTTACTTTCTTGACCCGAACCCGTCAGCTAACTTCGTAAGCGTTAAGAGAGAGGATGGTGTAATCGTGGTCGTTTTCTATAACAGCGGATAGTACGCTCCTTTCAAAATATAGGTGAAAGGAGCGTCAGGATGCATTTATCTAAGCAAATGATTCAAATGATTGAATATCGGGCCATGTGCGATCAGCAATCTTTTGATCTAGCAAACCGCTATTTGTCTACGTTGGCTAATCAAAGTTTTAAACGCAGCAGTAAAAGTCAGCATTAAGTCTAAAAATTAAATAACAAAGATACGCTTAATCAATTATGAGCGGGGGACCCAATATTTTGTACGTATGTACTAGGGGTGAATCTCTTAACTGAGTAGGGTTACTTCCATAACCCGAATCCGACAGCTAACTCCGTAAGCGTTTTGGGAGTAAAAAATTCGTGTGAATCACGGCTTATTTGTCGTGCATTAAACCGCGGAAGAGAACTCTCTTCTGCGGTTTTTTAGTGGGAAAAATCAGCATCACGTCTCACGGTTAGCTTTTTTGGACGTGATGCTTTATGAAAAGAAACCGTCACTAAACTTAGAAGCTATCATTTTTGTTAGGAAACAGTTAGGAGGGAGCAACTTGGATATGATCATGCTTGGAACGCTTGTCATATTAACAGCTGCTATGTACGGAATTATTTGCTGGTCGTCTCATGTAGTAGATGAAAGAGAGGAGAAGTGAAAGTGTCGTTCATTTTGTTAGGTATTTCAGTTCTCGTTTTAATTTATTTAGTATATGTACTGTTAAATCCAGAACAATTTTAATAAGCGGAGGAATAAAAAGTGGGGATTTTTCTACTATCAGTTGCGCTGCTGCTTGTTTTTGTAGCGCTTATTGCAAAGCCCGTAGGTATTTATATAGCGAATGTGTTTTCAAACGATAAAAACACTAGCTTGATAGGAAAGATAGAAACGGTGATGTTTAAAGCAGCAGGAATTAAAGGGCTTAATCAGACGTGGAAGCAATATGCATTTGCTCTTGTTTTGGCGAATACGTTTATGATTTTTGTGGTGTACCTTATCTTCCGGTTTCAAGGGGTACTGCCGTTTAACCCAAGCCACATCAAAGGAATGGATCCGGCACTTGCTTTTAACACGGCCATTAGTTTTATGACAAATACGAACTTGCAGCACTACAGCGGCGAATCAGGTTTGTCCTATTTCTCGCAGATGGCCGCCATTGTATTTATGATGTTTGCTGCACCAGCAACGGCACTTGCAGTAGCAATCGCTTTTATTCGTGGGCTGGCAGGGAAAGAAATGGGAAACTTTTTTGTTGATTTTGTAAAGTCAATTACGCGTATTTTACTTCCTATCGCTTTTATAACAGGCATTTTATTTATGTTTTTAGGTGTCCCTCAAACGTTAAGCGGAACGGTTACTGCCCATACAATAGAAGGGGCAACACAGCAAATAGCAAGGGGACCAGTTGCTTCTTTTCTTTCAATTAAAGAGCTAGGAAACAACGGAGGGGGATTTTTTGGTGTCAATTCAGCTCATCCATTTGAAAATCCTAACGCGTTGAGCAATGTATTACAAATCGTCCTTATGCTTTTATTGCCAACAGCACTTCCTTTCACATACGGAAAAATGATCGGACAGCGTAAGCAAGGCCGCATCTTATTTGTAGCGATGAGTATGCTGTTTATCGTTATTTTAAGCACAGCGTTCGTAACAGAGTGGGGCGGCAATCCAAGACTTGATGCTTTTCATTTAAATGAAGCGAACGGTTATATGGAAGGGAAAGAAGTCCGTTTTGGTGTCGGCATGTCGACGCTTTACGCCATCGTGACGACAGCAAGTGAAACAGGTGCAGTCAACACCATGCACGATACTCTTACGCCTCTTACCGGGTTGTTAACGCTTGGAAATATGATGTTAAATACCGTATTTGGCGGTGTCGGAGCAGGATTTATGAATGTCATGATGTACGTCATTATCGCCGTATTTTTATCAGGTTTAATGGTTGGAAGAACACCAGAATACGTAGGTAAAAAAATTGAAGGAAAAGAAATGAAGCTAATCGCCGTGACGCTTATTTTGCAGCCGCTGCTAATTTTAGGAGGAACAGCTGTAGCACTTACCACTCATTTAGGAATGGAAGGTATATCAAATCCAGGCTTTCACGGGTTAAGTCAGGCACTGTATGAATTTACGTCGTCAGCAGCAAACAATGGATCCGGCTTTGAAGGACTCGGTGATGCAACGCCGTTTTGGAACATTTCAACGGGAATCGTTATGTATATTGGACGCTACTTCGGACTAATTACGATGCTGGCGGTATCGAGCTCACTAGCATCCAAACAGCTTGTTCCCGAAACACCTGGAACATTTAAAACAGATACGTCTTTATTTAGCGGCATTTTAATTGGAACTACCGTTATTGTAGGAGCACTTACGTTTTTCCCAGTGCTTGTGCTTGGGCCAGTTGCTGAGTATTTAACACTGTAATCAAGAAAGCGGAGGATCATAATGAATAAACGGAATTTTGCAAATAATATTGAATTGGATCACAACAGTCCCATTCAAGGTTCTGTAGATAAACAAGCTTCATCCATTTTTATTCAATCATTAAAACAGGCTTTTATCAAGCTAAGTCCAAGAACAATGATAAAAAATCCTATCATGTTCGTAGTAGAAATCGGGTTTGTTATTACACTTTTTTTAGCCGTTGTTCCAGACCTTTTCGGAGAAAGTACAGTAAGCGCAGGCTTTAATATTGCCGTATCTCTCGTGTTATTTTTCACCATTGTTTTTGCTAATTTTGCAGAAGCATTAGCAGAAGGTCGAGGAAAAGCACAGGCAAACTCATTAAAGCAATCGAAAGGGGATATTACGGCTAATAAAATTGAAAATGGGCAAATGATACAAGTTTCGGCATCGCAACTAAAAAAAGGAGATATCGTCGTCGTTTCACAAGGCGAAATGATTCCTGGAGATGGAGAAATTATTAAAGGACTGGCGTCCGTTGATGAATCGGCCATTACGGGGGAATCGGCACCTGTTATGAAAGAAGCAGGCGGGGATTTTAACTCTGTAACGGGAGGTACAAGAGTTGTCAGCGATGAAATTACAATTAAAATTACGTGTGAGCAAGGTGAATCGTTTTTAGATAAAATGATTTCGCTTGTTGAAGGAGCAGAGCGTCAAAAAACGCCAAATGAAATTGCGCTAAACACGGTTTTGACAAGTTTGACGATTATTTTTTTACTAGTTGTTGTGACGCTTCCTGTCTTTACAAACTATTTACATTTTCAACTCGACACGGCTATTTTAATTTCACTGCTCGTCTGCCTTATTCCTACGACGATTGGAGGATTATTATCGGCCATTGGAATTGCTGGAATGGATCGAGTCACGCAGTTTAACGTGATTGCTATGTCAGGAAAAGCAGTAGAAGCAGCTGGTGACATCAATACAATTATTTTAGATAAAACCGGCACCATTACGTTTGGAAACCGAATGGCTCATCAGTTAACGACTGTAGAAGGCGTAGACGAACGTGAACTGTACAAATGGGCGTTTGTTTCTTCTCTTTACGACGAAACACCAGAAGGACGCTCGGTGGTTGATTTTATCCAAACTCGCATGGGAGTAGAAGACCTTAGAAAAACGCAGGGAACGTTTGTAGAATTCAAAGCTGAAACGCGAATGAGCGGCATTGACTTACAGAATGTATCTGTACGAAAAGGAGCAGTGGACGCCGTCACGGCATGGGTAGAGTCAAATGGCGGGAAGGTTCCCTCTGATCTACAGCAAAAAGCGAACGAAATTGCAGGAGCTGGTGGCACGCCGCTTGCCGTCGCCGCCGATGATAAAATTTATGGCTTGATTTATTTAAAAGACACGGTAAAACCAGGAATGAAAGAACGCTTTGATGAACTTCGTAAAATGGGCATTAAAACAGTCATGTGCACAGGAGATAATCCGCTAACCGCAGCAACTATTGCAAAAGAAGCTGGAGTAGATGAATTTATTGCGGAATGCAAGCCAGAAGACAAGATTCAAGTCATTAAATACGAACAGCAGCAAGGCAAGCTAGTTGCGATGACAGGTGACGGAACAAATGATGCCCCTGCACTTGCTCAAGCTGACGTTGGTTTAGCAATGAACAGCGGAACCTCAGCTGCTAAAGAAGCAGCAAATATGGTGGACTTGGATTCGGATCCCACTAAAATCATTGAAGTCGTTTCAATCGGAAAACAGTTATTAATGACAAGGGGTGCCTTAACTACATTCAGCATCGCAAACGATATTGCTAAGTATTTCGCGATTATTCCAGCGATGTTTACCTTGGCGATTCCGCAAATGGAGGCTCTTAACGTAATGAAGCTGAATTCACCTCTATCTGCTGTATTGTCAGCGCTTATTTTTAATGCGGTCATTATCCCGCTGTTAATTCCCTTAGCCATGAAGGGAATTGCCTATAAGCCGATGAGTTCTAACGCACTGCTGCGAAAAAATTTGTTCATTTACGGATTAGGTGGGGTATTAGTTCCATTCATTGGGATTAAAGCGATTGACTTATTACTTTCATTTGTGATGTAGAGGAGAAGAAACGATGATACAAACAGAACGAACGGGAAGCATTATTGTTCGCTTAACGATTATGATGATGATACTTTGTGGTCTTATTTATCCTGTTGTGATGACAGGTATTGCTCAAACAGCTGTTCCAAGTAAAGCAAACGGCAGCCTAATCTATTCAAACAATCATCAAGTTATCGGTTCTAAGCTGATTGGGCAGCAGTTTACAAGCAATGCATTTTTTCACGGCAGAGTTTCTAGTATTGATTATAACGGGGCAGGGTCTGGCTCGTTGAATTTAGCACCTTCAAATAAAGACCTTACGAATCGTATCGAGAAATCCGTAGCGGCGTGGAAAAAAGAAAACGAGGTACCAAAAGAAGGGATTCCGATTGATGCCGTCACGAATTCGGCTTCTGGACTCGATCCGGATATTACGCCACAAGCTGCATATGCACAAGTAGAGCGCGTGGCAAAAGCAGCCCATATTAAAACCCAGACGCTAAAAGAGTTAATCAAAGAACATACTCAGCAAGGGGCTTTTGGTGAAAAACGAGTAAATGTAGTAGAGCTAAATTTAGCTGTTCAACGAGAACGCTAATTACACGCACTCGCTTCATGCACTGAAGCGAGTGTGATAAAGGAGCACGAACAATGAAAGAAAAAGAAGCTCATCCATACTTTCGAAGAAAAACTCCGGAAGAACTATTGCGTGAACTTCATGATCAGAAGCGCGGAAAGCTTAAACTCTACATCGGTGCCGCACCGGGAGTAGGAAAGACTTATAAAATGCTTCAAGATGCGCATGACTTAGTCAAAGAAGGCGTAGATGTCGTAGTTGGATATGTAGAAACACACGGCAGGAATGAGACTAAGGCGATGATTGGAAATCTAGAAGTAATCCAAAGGGAAACCGTTTTTTATAAAGGAAAAGAATTACAAGAACTTGATTTACTGGCGATTGTAAGAAGGCGGCCAAAAGTTGTCCTTATCGATGAACTCGCTCATACAAATGTACCGACAAGCCGCCATAAAAAACGTTTTGAAGATGTTTCTTACCTGCTCAACCAAGGTATTTCAGTTATGTCAGCAATGAACATTCAGCATATGGAAAGCGTACATGACCTCGTATATGCTGTTACCCAAGTAAAAGTTCGTGAAACGGTGCCAGATTTATTTATTCAGCAAGCAGATGAAATTCAACTTGTCGACGTTACACCGGAACAGCTGCAAAAGCGTCTTCGTGAAGGCAAAATATACGAAGTCCATAAAATTGAACAAAGCCTGCAGTCGTTTTTTAAGCTCGCAAATCTCCATGCCCTTCGTGAATTAACGCTCAGAGAAATAGCGGATGAAGTGGACGGTAAGCTCATTCATTCCCATGAAATTGGTGTAACAGGTATTTGCGAACGCATTTTAGTGTGCATTCAATACAGTGAAACAGCTGAAAAATTGATTCGAAGAGGCTGGAGAATGGCGAACCGATTGAAAGCAGATTTGCTGCTGCTCCATGTTTTTAAAGGCGATCAGACTGAGAGGGAGAAAACACAAATCAAACAGTGGCAGGCATTCGCTGACCGTTTCCACGCATCGCTAATTGTTGAAGAAGCTAAAAAGCAAAAACCAGCTGCAGTGATTGTGAACGTAGCCAAGCAGTATCGCGTTACTCAAATCTTACTAGGGCAATCAGCGAGGACAAGATGGGAAGAGATTCGAAAAGGCTCTATTGTGAATACAATTATGCGACAGACTCATAACATCGATATTCATATTGTTTCAGATTCAGCAAAACAACAAAAATAAAATGCATATATAACAAAAGGAGAATATGAGTGAATATTGCGTTCTTTTTACTTCCTAAAAAAGAAGTGGTTACCCTATCGACACGGTCAACAATCCGTCAAGCATTGGAGAAAATGGAGTATCATCGCTACTCTTCTGTGCCGCTTATTAATCAAAAAGGAGAATATGTAGGGACTTTGGCAGAAGGAGACTTGTTATGGAAGCTAAAAAGCTTAGAACATATAGAACTCCATGAGTTAGAACACCTACGAATTGAGGAGGTTCCAAGACATCGCGATTACGAAGCTATCACCATTAACGATGAAATGGAAAGTATTTTATCACGCGCGTCTGAACAAAATTTTGTGCCGGTTGTAGATGATCAAAACATTTTTATTGGACTCGTGCGGCGAAGAGAGATTATAGGGTATTGTATCTCCCAACTTTTTATACATGGAGAAACGCCTTTAAATGTGAAGATTTAGTTAAGTTTGCGTAAAAAACATAATTTTTACATAAAAGGTAGTCTTTTTTTATATAATTAATGTTATAATAAGAGATGTAAAGACGAAACTTGCGTAATGTAAGCCTCTAACATTTGTTAGAGGTTCTTTTTTTACATAACATAAAACATTTGATTTCAGTTCTTTCTATGGTTAAGTTAGAATAAGTGTTAAAGTAAGAGGTTTCTTGCTTTTTTACATAAGAAAAGTGAGCTGTACAAAGGAGACAAAGCATATTGACTACGGAAAAAACAAAAAGCGATCAATTACGCAGCATATTCAAAACTATTATCTTCGCTATCGCTCTAGTATTTATGATTCGCGCATTTTTATTTTCTCCGTATATTGTAGAAGGCGCTTCAATGAACCCAACGCTGCATAACGGAGAGCGGTTGTTTGTGAATAAACTGTCGTATTCGCTCCATGATATTCGCCGCGGAGATATTGTGATTATTAAAGATGAGGCTAAGAATAAGCATTATGTAAAAAGAGTAATCGGTCTGCCAGGTGAAAAAATCGAAATGAAAAAAGATCAGCTCTATATTGATGATAAAAAAGTAAGTGAACCTTATTTAAAAACGAATCGTCAAATTGCCAACAACATGGATATGGAGCTTACGGGAGATTTTGAACCCGTACAAATACCTAAAAACGAAGTATTTGTAATGGGTGATAACCGTCTGTACAGTATGGATAGCCGCAACGGTCTAGGTCTTATTGATGAAAAACGAATTGTCGGAAAAAGCGAATTTGTATTTTATCCGGTCAAAAAAATAAGAAAAACAACGTAAAAAGAAATGCCGATCAAGGTATTTCTTTTTTTATGCCGATGTCTACTCCGCTTATAGATGGGCAAGCTAAGGAAAAAAGGTGTGAATCAATTGAAGACGGCCTATGAAAAGTTATTTAAACATTTTAAATTTGTTGATGCTCTTGAGATGAAAAACCGATTAGCAATGGGACCTATCCTCACATACGCTTCACGGGAAAACGGGGAAATATCCGATATCGATCTGACTTTTTACGAAAAACGAGTAGGGGGCGTCAGTACGGTAATTATCGGCCCCGCGTTTATCACAGAAAATGGCCAAGTAGCACATGGTCAAATCGGAATTCATCGTGATCAGGTCATACGAAAGCTTCATCAACTAACCCAAATGATTCATAGAAGAGGAGCTAAAGCGATTCTGCAACTATCGCACGGGGGAAGAAAGTGCGTAGAAATGGAAAGTAAGTGGCAAGCAATTAGCCCTAGTGAAAAGCCTCACAAACGTAAAGGAAAAAAGCCTGTTCAAATGACCGAGCGCGATATAACTTATATTGTTCAAGCGTTTGGCGAAGCTACCACAAGAGCTATGGAAGCAGGGTTTGATGGAGTGGAAATTGACGGAGGAAATGAATGTTTACTGCAGCAGTTTACGTCAAGGCAAGCCAATGAACGAAGTGATTCTTATGGAGGAAGCGCAGAAAACCGCTTCACTTTTGCACTTGAAGTTATTCGTGAAGTGACGCGTCGAGCAGCACATGCGGGCAAACCATTTATTGTGGGATATACATTAGCGCCCAAAGAAAAAGGCTATTTAGGAAATAAAGTGGAAGATACATTTGAGTGGATTGATCGTCTTGTTCATACAGAAATTGATTATTTACATATCAGTGCTTTGCATGAACCTACCTCAAAAAGGGAAGAAAATCATTCACTGCTTTCTTCGATCATTAAGCACGTCAATTACCGGGTCCCTCTTGTGGGTACAGGAGGACTTACGGCAACGGAAGTCGCAGAAGCTTTTGAGCAAGGTCTGGCTTTAATTACGATTGAACAAGCGTTAGTTGTACAGCCAGATTGGGTAGAAAAAGTGATAAATAGCGATGAGCCTACTTCTATGGATGTGACGTCATTAGATAAAGATGTGAGTTTACCACCTGAAGTGCTAGCTCACTGGCAAGACATGCATAAAAATGACCGCCCTTATTAAGTGAGCGGTCGTTTTTATGTTGTTGACTTAACAAGAAGAATTTTATTTTACTGATACTATAACCAAGCAGCATACATAGACTAAAAGAAAAACTAAAAACACAGTTGACTTCTAGGAATAGTTAGGATTACAATATAAACAACTTATTTATAAAACGGACAGCTGATCGGACATACCGAAGGCTTCTAGCAAACAACTGTTGGAGGCCTTTTTGTGCTCTCTAACAGAAGATTAAAGTGGAGGGACAACATGAAAAAGTTAATTACGTTTGCACTTATTGGCTTTTTAGCTCAGTTAATTGACGGATCACTTGGAATGGCGTACGGGGTGACATCAACTACCCTACTTTTAACGTTTGGAATTGCACCAGCTGTGGCTTCGGCATCTGTTCACTTGGCAGAAGTTGTAACAACAGCAGCGTCTGGTGTTTCACATATTAAATTTGGCAACGTAGATAAATCGATGGTTTTAAAACTGATTATTCCTGGTTCCATCGGGGCTTTTGTAGGAGCCTGCTTTCTAAGTAATTTACCTGGAGATGCAGTAAGACCTTACGTTTCAACATTCTTATTGCTCCTAGGAGTTTATGTGTTATTTCGCTTTTTATTTACGTTTAAAACAAACGAAGAAAAGAGCACCAAACCTTTATCGACGAAGCAGTCCATTCCGTTAGGATTAATTGCTGGATTTGCTGATGCTACAGGAGGAGGAGGCTGGGGGCCGATTGCAACGCCTGTATTGCTAGCTAAAAAAGGCACAACAGCACGGAAAGTCGTTGGAACCGTTGATACAAGTGAATTTGCTATTGCCGTCTCGGCTACACTTGGCTTTTTAATTTCTCTCGGCTGGGAGCAGGTAAACTGGTTCTGGGTAGGCGCTCTTATGATTGGCGGAATTATCGCGGCTCCGATTGCTGCATGGTTTGTTCGTATTATCCCGGCTCACTTGCTTGGTTCGCTTGTTGGTGGGTTTATCATTTTAACAAATGCTCGAACACTCTTAAATACATGGGTATCAAGCAGCTCAACGCAGATAGCTGTATACGCATTTATCCTTATTGTATGGGCAGCAGCAATCGTTTACTCATTTTTACAAGGGAAAAAATATAATCAAAATCGAAACGTAGAAGTTTCGTAATAGAAGGATGGAATAAAAATAGCTTAGTTAAAGAAAGATCTGAACGTGTTTGATTCTGTATAGAGAATCAAATGTGTTCAGATTTTTTTATGGTTAGAGTGAAGGCAGTTTCATGTATGTAGTGGCCTCTAGCTGTTGGCCGGAGGGCAAGGCGAGGACTTACGCGTAAAAAGCGGAACAGGTGAGACCCGGCAAAAGTGGTCGCCCTCGGAAAACGAAGCCTTACACGGAAGTCAACAGCGGTGTAACAAGGGAGCATACTAGCGTATTTATCTCATGCTCGTCTTTAGATTGGGATGATTTTGTTATGTCTCAATCTCTTTTAGTATCTGAATACCGTAAAATAGACGAGCGTAGATATTTTTTTTGCGTCTTATGATACAATAGACGAGTTCATTCATGAGTGGGAATACTTTCTAACACATATAAAATTCATTGAATCGTCGAGGTGTGAAGAGTAAGTGGTCTATTTTATTTTAGTATTAGTAGCAGCTATCGAAGTAATTGTCTTGTTGATTAATCGACCTGTATTTGCAAACATTCCGTATGTGCAAGTATATATTGTTCCTTTGTTAATAGTAATTGTCATAACAATGTTACTTTCGCGAAATCCAAAGAGGTTTATGCGGTGGTTTAAACAAGGGCTTATTACGATTTCAGTCGTTGTACTTGTATTCGTACCGGTTCTCTATGCCAAAAATCTCCCGCTGTATGGTTATAATGAAGCAAAAAAAATGCTTGCGCAAAGAGAACAGCTCTTGCTAAGTCAGTTCCAAAAAGGAAAATACGTATATCCAGCAAAAGACAGCCCTAAAAAATACAGGTATCTATTCAAAGTTCATCGTGGAAACGGCATGCTTGAATATGTATTCGACCCATACACAGGCGGTTATGAAGTTGTGACAGATGTGATAAAAAAATAAAGGTTTAGCTTATTTAAAGCTAAGCCTTTTTATATGAGAAAAAATTGAAACTTTTTGAAAATCTGTGCGTATTTACTAAAGAGCGTTCACAAAAAAGTCACAAAAGGAGTTGCACAATGGCAAAATTAGAATACCGACTGCTAAAGCCTGATGATACGTTTGTATCTATTTATCACTATCAGTCTATTGAACTTGAACAAATTTTAGCAAGAAGAGAATGCGAATTTTTTGTTAAAGAAGGAATAACGTATAAACAAACTTCATCTGCAGTCGAAGATGATATACATATTATTTATGTGAAAGAACATGAACATGGACCGAAAGAGCAAGCAGAAGGTGATCACAGAGAGATTACGTTAGAAGTCCGCAAACTGAATTCTCTTCAAGGACATCCGATTTTATTCGCCTCTTCATTTTATACGCATTTGGACGTATTAAGCTATATCGGAACTGTTTATACGTACTATAATGGATTGGAATGGGAAAGAGACTCTGCGGAAATTGATGAAGACCGCAGCGTGTACAGTTTATATGTAACAAAAACAGGCGTAACGTATGAAAGGGGAAAGGCTTAATGTCAAAAACAAAAAAAATGATGGCGGGGGTTTTGACCACTGCTTTAATGACATCGCTCGTTGCCTGTGGTTCAACTGATCAGGCAAGACCAGCTAAACCGAAAGATAAATCGTGCGACAAGTGGAAATGGGATGAAGATACGAAAACGTACTACTGTTCAGATTCTTCTTCTTCGCACAGCGGTTCATATTATCACGGAGGGCGCTACTACGGGTCTAAAAAACAGCTGACCTCATCATCGTCCTATAAATCATTTAAATCAAGCAGCTCGTATAAATCTGGAATTGGGAGCGGCTCTAAAGGCGGTTTTGGCGGGTAATGCATAAAGAAAAGCGAGAAATGTTTTATAAAGAAATTCAAGATTTTTGGTACGACTTATATGGAACAGAGTATGCTCTTTATGACGTACATATGGAGTCTTCTCACATCATTCATTCTGTTAAAGAAGCAGCAAATCAAATCGGGGAACTATTTTTTAAAACGGCACCTTTACTTCGTTCATTAGATGATCAGACGCTTCTTTCTTTAGGATTTCCAAAAGCCAGTTTACCGTACATGCGACTGAAAACGATGGAAACAGAAAGTGTTATTTCACGCCTTGATTTTGCTGTTACGGCTGATCAAATCAAGCTTTTAGAACTAAATGCGGATACGCCTACATTCATCAAAGAATTATTTCATGTAAATGAGTTAGTCTGTCGGCATTTTCAGGTTCAAAACCCTAATAAGCTTGAAGAAAAAAAGCTTGCTTTAGCATTAAAACACGCCATTTTTGAAGCTTATAACGAGCTCGATAGAACGAACTATCCAAACGTCGTTTTTTCTTCTCATGATACACATGAAGAAGATAAGCTAACGACTCTTTATTTAATGAAGCTAGCCGATGTAGATGCTACATACGTTCCGTTATCGCAGCTTCGAATTGTCCCTGCCTCTACAGTTGAAGAAGGTGAACATATAGAAGCGGGCGTGTATGATCAACATGGACAAAAAATAGACGTACTCTATCGCCAAACTTATCCGCTTGAACATTTAATTGAAGATGAAGATCCGAGTACGCATGAAAAAGTCGGACACATGCTTTTAACATTGGCACAGCAAAAACAAGTAGCCATAATCAATCCGCCTTCTGCATTTTTACTGCAGTCTAAAGCCGTGCAAGCACTCATTTGGGCTTTGTATGAACAACATCATCCTTTCTTCACTAAAGAAGAGCATCACATTATTGAAACATACTTTTTACCAACGTATTTAGAAGAAGATCCATTTATTGAAAGAAAACAAGCATTTGTGAAGAAACCATCGTTTGGTCGTGAGGGAGATACCGTTGAAATTTATAATGAAGACGGAATCAAAATAGACGAAGATCAGCATAAGACATATCAAGAATACACGGCTGTATATCAACAGTTTATTCCTTTGCCAACTGCAAAAATGAAGACGCAAACGAAAACAGTAGAGGCTCATATCATGTACGGGTGCTTTTTATTAAATGGAAAAGCAAGTGCAGTAGGAATTCGAGCTGGAAATCAAATTACAGATAACGAATCGTATTATTTGCCGATTGGATTAAAATGAAAAGGGGAACTAAAAATGACACAATGGATTGATTGGGCTAGTATAGGGAGTTTTTTATCTCACGTAGCGGTAGGATTAGTGCTATTATTTATCGGAGTAATCGTATTTGAATTAACAACAAAATTTAATGATCGTGAACTCATAAAAAAAGGAAATGTCGCAGTCGCTTTGAAGTTATGGGGAAAAGGAATTGGGCTTGCTATTGTCATTTTCACTGTGTGGAGCAACAGCTTAAATTTGGTAGATGCAACTCTTTGGGGAGTAGTAGGTATCATTACTCAAGTAGTGACATATTGGATTATTGAATTTATTATGACGCCTAAAACGAGCCTAGCCAAAAAAGTAGAAGAAGGAAATGTAGCGGTTGGAGTAACTCTTTTTGCAGCATCGATAGCCGTTGGCCTTATTGTCGCTGGAAGCTTAACATATTAAAAGGAGGCGATTCCTGTTTTACGGGGAATCGCTTTTTTTATGTCCAGATTGCTCGTGTTCACTTAGTAATAATATACGTGTATTTTCACGGTCGGCACGAACAATTTTTTGCTGTGTGTAAAGCGGAATGACAAAGAGCAAAATAAATAAAAAAACATAGCTCATTTTTGTTATCCTCCCATATAAATTGTAAACGCCTGCTAATAGTGTGTGACAAACAATACGTAAATATAGCATATTTGACTGGATAAACTGGGAAAAATTGAGGTGTGCAAAAAGAATATAATCTTACCTTCAACAAAAACTAAAAGCAGTATAGAGACACGTCTTTTATTAAGAAAGGAGTTGGGAAAAGTGAAAAGGTGGCTCATTTTGTTTTTATTGATCGTAATCGCATCTGGATGTGGACGTCCAGATGAAACGTCTCAACCGAGCATTTTCCTTATACCAGAAGGGTACAAAGGATGGGTTATGGTCGAATATGATAAAGATAACGGAAATCCTAGCAAGACAGAAGGAGACTACACTGTATTTAAAGTAAACGAGCAGGGAGTCGGGAAAACCAAAACGCTTTTAAGCGGCGGCGGCTGGGCAAGAAATAAATATTTCTATGTAAATAAAAATGGAGAGCGAAAGCAATTGAAGCAAGGGAAGATGATTCATGGCACGACTCAAGGTAACAAAAATCATACGGTAACCTACTTTTTCGTCGGCACCGCAAAAGAGTTCGACAAGGCCGGGGACTATCGAAGAAAACTTACCGAAGAAAGTTCTTCGTAAAAAAGAAACGCTGCCTCTTTGGCAACGTTTCTTTTCTATCTTCATTTGAATGTGCAAAAGACGGTGTCTTTTAAACGTTGAATTTCGTTTAGTGCTTCTTCCTGCTTATGAATTACCCAATCTGGCAATGAGTGTTCAACCGACAGCTCGTCGAAACAAGCCCCGCATGTTTTAACTTCAATATAAGATTCAATATATTGAAGGTGATCTAAGTTATAAGCCCAAAGTCGACGTTCAGGGCAGATTGTTTCCAAGTAAAGCGGAAGCTGAAAAAAAGGATCTACTGCTTCAGAAAGTTCTAACGGTCCTTGGCCCTCAGCGCTGATGACGTCTAGATAACCACAGTGAGGACACGTGCATGAGTGCGTTGACCCGCTCAATTTTTTATCCAGTTTTACAACTCGCGCACATAGTTCGCAGTTTGGACATTTTACTAAGATAAAGTCAAGGAACTTATCTAAAAATTGCTGCTGTATTACTTGTTGATTTGTCATTTTTTGTACCTCTAACTGTCAAACTTTTTTTAGTTACGAAAATAAATCATGAAACCTACATACTATTCATAACACATGATGGGGGTTAAAACAACAAAAACCCTTTTCGACAGCAGGGTTGTGTGATATAGTATGACAAATCAGAATAAATAAAGAAAAATGGTGAGAAAACATGAGTCAAAACGAACAATGGACATCAAAACTCGGCTTTATCTTGGCATCCGCCGGTTCAGCAATTGGAATCGGAGCCATTTGGAAACTTCCTTATGTAGCCGGAACAAGCGGAGGAGGGGCCTTTTTTTTACTGTTTATCTTGTTTACAGCAATTATTGGTTTGCCGCTTTTGCTTGCTGAATTTGTACTAGGTAGACATACACAAAAAGAAGCAATTCGTGCTTATGATGCAGTTGCTCCCGGTTCTCTTTGGAAAGGAATCGGGTATTTAGGCGTGATTACATGCTTCATTTTATTATCTTTCTATAGTGTAGTAGGAGGATGGATTTTACAATATATTTTTGCAAGCGTCACGGGTCAGCTCAATGGAGTAAGTGACTACGGGAGTTTATTTAACTCCACCATTGCTAATCCGACAAGTGCTGTTATCTCTCAATTTGTTTTTCTTCTTTTAACAATTGTTGTAGTAGCAAGAGGTATTCAAAATGGTATTGAAAAAGCAAACAAAATTTTAATGCCTGCTCTCTTTATTTTATTTATTATTATTATTATTCGTTCTTTAACATTAGACGGAGCGATGGAAGGCGTATCTTTCTTTTTGTATCCAGATTTTTCAAAGCTTACCTCCCAAACCATTTTGTTTGCAATGGGACAAGCATTCTTTTCGCTTAGCGTAGGCGTTTCGGTTATGGTTACGTACAGTTCGTATCTGTCTAAACAGCAAAACTTGCCAAAATCGGCTATTTCAATTTCAGCGTTAAATATTTTGATTTCTTTACTAGCAGGTTTGGCAATTTTCCCTGCAGTCTTTTCAATGGGCGTCAAGCCGACGGAAGGACCAGGTCTTTTATTTATTGTATTGCCTTCTATTTTTGAACAGCTTCCGTTCGGAATTGTGTTTCAAACTTTCTTTTTGGCGCTGTTTTTATTTGCTACTTTAACATCTGCGTTTTCGATGTTAGAAATTATTGTTGCTTCATTAGCCAAAGGAGAGCAGCATAAGCGCATAAAGCTATCTTGGATTTCGGGCTTACTAATCTTTGTGGTAGGAATACCTTCAGCACTATCGTATGGTTTATTAAGTGACGTATCGATCTTTGGAAAAAGCATCTTTGACGCTTTTGATTTTCTTGTAAGTAATATCCTTATGCCTCTCGGTGCTCTTTTAATTGCCATCTTTGTTCCTTGGAAGATGAAAAAAGATGTGTTAATTGAAGAGTTTAAGCATGGTTCGACGAATGTGAAGCGCTGGTTCTCTTTATGGCTTCTTGCTATTCGATACATCGCACCTGTTTTAATTATCATTGTATTTATTAATATGCTAGGCTTTATCTAACGAAAAAACGCTGTTAAAACGCTTGGTTTTAACAGCGTTTTTTTTGGAGGAAAAGGAGGAGTATGATGCTGGATTTCTTGTACGATATGTTTGTAGGAGCAGGGGTATTTATTTTATTATTCGTTCTTTTGCTAGTAGCGAGAACGTCGGGGAAACGCAAGAAATAGGCGGGTATAATTCCCAGTGTAAAAACCCCAAAAAAGACTAACACCACAGAATTAAACTATGATAATATATTATCCTATGAGCATAACCAATGCTCACATATGTTGTGATGAAGCGTTTTTTAGAAAGAGGGATCATCTTGAGTGGAGAAGTTCTTGTCAAGATTTTATCTCAAGCGTATGAACAAAAAAAGACATTACCAATCGTCTCATTCTCGTCTTTTTTTGAACAAAAAAAGGTGGGCTTTCGTTTAAATAACGATGTGTCCGCTGATATCATCTACCATACGCTTACATGTATTCAGAGAAAAACGTGTGTCCAAGATGTGTTAGTGGAAGTACTAAAAGTTGATAGTCCAAACAATGACGGGGCATTTTCTGATTGTGTATATATTTTAGCAAATGGTACAAACCAGCAAGTGAAAGAATGGGTTCAACCCTTACATCCTAAAAGAGTTACACAAGGATATCAGCACGGGACACCCATTGATGCGCCACAGTTAAAAAATGACTACCACGTGTTTGCCGTTACTTGGTCATAAGCGTTTAACCCAAAAAACATCCTGCTGTCGCTGCAGGATGTTTTTTGTTAATAAGGATGGGCGTCTTTTCCTTTTTCATTAGCTTCTTCTACCGCATCAGCAGCTTTGTTGCTTCCTAACGGTGAACCGCCTTCTTTTGGCAATTTCCCATATGTAGGAGTCATTTCTGCTCCCATTTCAATTTCTAAAGAACCATCATCATGCATGAGAAGACCGATACCATTAGCTACTCGATTGCCGTAGTCAAAATCACATTGAGTTAAAAGCTTAATCATCTTTGTTTGAACGGTATGGTGACAGCATTTTAAACCGTCTACTAAGTTTTGAATAAGCTCATCACGTTCCCAGTCTTCTAATAAACGATAGCGTTCACCAGCTTGCTTAAAGTCATTTGTACGGTCAATTTTTTCTTTTTTTACATTCCCTTCAACATAAGGCTGATGAGGTTTTGGATGATCATGCGCTTCTTGAAGACCTCCAAGAGAAGATGGCTCATAATTCACATGCGGGTTCTGACCAGGAGCTGCATCTACATGATAGGCCATTTGACCATCTCGTTGATTTGTTGCTACATGTTTTTTCGGCGCGTTAATAGGCAGTTGCAAGTAGTTTGTTCCCACACGGTGACGCTGCGTGTCGGAATAAGAAAACGTTCTTCCTTGCAGCATTTTATCATCAGAAAAATCTAGCCCATCCACAAGCACACCCGTACCAAATGCGACTTGCTCCGTTTCAGCAAATACGTTGCTTGGATTTTTATCTAGGACCATTTTACCTACTGGAAGAAATGGAAACTGGTCTTCCGGCCAAATTTTCGTGTCATCAAGCGGATCGAAATCTAGTTCGGAATGCTCTCCGTCTTCCATGACTTGCATACAAAGTTCCCACTCAGGGTAGTTGCCGCTCTCGATCGCTTCATACAAGTCTTGAGTAGCGTGACTGATATTTTTAGCCTGAATTTCTTCTGCTTGTTTTTGGGTCAAATTTTTAATTCCTTGTTTTGGTTCCCAATGGTATTTAACAAGAAAGGCATCGCCATCTTTGTTTACCCACTTATATGTATTAACACCGGAACCTTGCATTTGCCGATAGTTAGCAGGTATTCCCCAAGGTGAAAATAAAAAAGTAATCATATGCATAGCCTCAGGTGTATGAGAAATAAAATCAAAAATACGCTCGGTATCTTGACGGTTTGTCACAGGATCGGGCTTAAAAGCATGAATCAAATCAGGGAATTTAATAGCATCGCGAATAAAAAATATTTTAAGGTTATTTCCTACTAAGTCCCAGTTCCCGTCTTCTGTATAGAACTTTACAGCAAATCCCCTTGGGTCTCGCATCGTTTCTGGAGAGTCCTTTCCATGAGTTACGGTAGAAAATCTGACAAAAACGGGCGTCTGTTTGCCTGCTCCTGAAAAAACTTTTGCGCGGGTGTATTTTTCAACGGGCTCGTCCCCAAGTTTTCCGTAAGTTTCAAAATATCCATGAGCTCCCGTTCCTCGGGCATGAACAACACGTTCCGGTATACGTTCACGATCAAAATGCGAAAGTTTTTCAATCAGCTGGTAATTTTCAAGAGTAGCAGGTCCTCTGTTGCCTACCGTTCGAGAATTTTGGTTATCACGAATGGGGTGACCTTGACGCGTCGTAAGCGTCTGCTCGTTCTCTCCGTTTGCATAGCGTTTGTCTTCCGAGTCACCTGATCCGCTAACATTTGTACCATGAATACCTTTATGGCTCATAAAATAATCCTCCTTGTTTCCAACATAACAAGACTATTTTTTTCAGCCCGCGCTTTTTTATTCATTAATATGGAAATAATATAAATTTTTAGAAGAAAAGCTGTTTTGCTGAAGAGGGGAACAAATCCACTAAACGAATAATTTTAAAAAAAGTTTCACATTTCAAAAAAAAAATAAATTGTTTTTTTTGAAATATAAAGATAATGTTACGGGTGATTTTTTACCTATTATTAGTGTAGGAAAAGGAATAATATTGGAATATATTAGCTTTTTTGTCGAACTTATTAAGTGTTAAACGACAATAAACTACGACAATATACACCATACGGCTGCGCTACTGTCGTTCCCTGTAACATAAATGTAATATTAGTGATGTTATTTTGTAATAATGTGTTGTTACAATGTAAACGTCTTATAGATTAGTAGATTATGGCATTGGAGGAACCTTTTTTTATGAAAAAGTTGATATATTCGTTAGCGTTATGTGGATCTTTAACAGTAGTACCTACAATTAGTGAAGCTGCTTTAGGAGATGCTACGCTGCACCCAGGAACAAGTAATTCAGATGTGAAAGAATTACAGCAAAAATTAAAAAACAAAGGTTATTTTACATACGGTACAACAACAAACTATTACGGTTCAATCACGACTAGCGCAGTAAAATCGTTTCAGCGCGCAAATGGTTTATCAGCAGATGGTATTGCAGGTCAAGCTACATTTAATAAACTGCTAGGAAGTGGAAGCTCATCAAGTTCATCAGTTAGCTCAAGCTCATTGCTGCGCGTTGGTTCAACAGGACCAAACGTACAATCTTTACAGCAACAGCTAAAGAATAAAGGCTATTTTAAAGGAACTACAACTCAATACTTCGGTTCAATTACAAAGAATGCAGTAATGGCATTTCAACGTGCAAATGGACTGTCTGTGGATGGAATTGCGGGTCCAGCTACGTTAAGTAAATTAAAAAATGGGGGTTCTAGCGCTTCAACTGGCGGTTCTAGCTCTAGCAGCTCAACTATTTTACGTCAAGGTATGAAAGGTTCAGCAGTAAGCAGCCTTCAGCAAAAACTAAAAAATAAAGGTTACTTCTCAGCTGGTGTAACAGGATACTTTGGCTCAATTACAACAAGTGCAGTAAAATCATTTCAACGTGCAAATGGTTTATTAGTAGACGGAGAAGCGGGTCCGGATACGCTAAATAAATTAAACTCAAGCAGCTCAAGCAGCTCAAGCAGCTCAAGCAGCTCAAGCAGCTCAAAACCTTCAACATCAACAGGAAGCAGCACAAGCTCAAGCTCAGCTTCAAAAGTTATTTCATACGGTAAACGTTTTATGGGAACACCTTATGTTTGGGGCGGAGCTGCGCCTGGAGGATTTGATTGCAGTGGTTACCTTAACTATGTATATCGCAATGCAGTAGGTGTAAGTCTTCCTCGTACAGTTGCTAGTATCTATCAAACTGGTACGCGTGTAAGTTCACCTCAGCCTGGAGATATCGTTTTCTTTGAAACGTACCAACCAGGAGCTAGCCATGCTGGAATTTATATCGGAAACGGTCAATTCATGCATGCAGGTTCTTCAACAGGCGTAACAATCACATCATTAAGCAACTCTTACTGGTCAAAACGTTACTTAGGAGCAAAGCGTTACCTATAAGAGTGTAACAAAAAGGAGTAGTTGCATAACTATTCCTTTTTTCTATGCACCGTAAACGTAAAAGTAGGAAATTTTTGTGTCGTTTGGTATGATAATTGGAGAATAAACAAAAGGAGTGTATAACATGGCTATTGTAGATGTAACCATTATTCCGGTAGGTACGGAAACGCCAAGCGTGAGTCAGTACGTAGCTGATATTCAAAAAGTGCTGGCCAAGCATGAAGATGAAATTACATATCAATTAACCCCTATGAATACATTGATTGAAGGGGAATTAAGCACGCTGCTAAAAGTTGTTCAAGAGATGCATGAAGTACCTTTTGAAAATGGTATTCAGCGCGTGTGTACAAATTTACGAATTGATGATCGCCGTGATAAAGAAAATCATACGATGGCTGGGAAATTACAATCAGTACAGTCTAAATTAAAAGCGAAATAAATAATATGCACTACAATAAAAAACGCTTGAGTATCTACTCAGGCGTTTTTTATTGTAGTTATACTTAATTGGCATGCACAAGAGAAAAAATTTGAAAAGCTACGCGCAGCCGAAGGGTTTCCTCTGACGTGTGAATAGGTCTTTTTAGTAACTCTTCGCATTTTTCGATTCGATAGATTACCGTGTTCCGGTGAACGAATAACTGCTTAGCAGTCTCTGAGATTTGGCAATTGGAATTTAGATATGTTTCAAGCGTGTCAAGTAAGATGGAGCGATCTTTCTTATCGTACTGCAGCAAACCTTCTAATGTTTGAGAATAGTAATCCTGTAAATCGTTTGCTGGAAGCAACCTCAGCAGCTCTTTGAACTGTTTTGGCTGATAAAATTGAATAAGCTTTGACTGATCTTTAAAATGGATGGTTTCAAGAGCTTCAACAGCTTCTTTATATGAGTCAGCGATTGTAAGTAGGGATTGGCTTTGGTTTCCAATTCCAAATGACATTCGCTTATCGTAGTGACGGTAAACAGCTTCCTGCAAGCGATGCAAGCATTCTATAATCATAGGTTGAGAATGAGGTGTAAACAAGAGAATGTAAAGATTGTCATAGAAAAACAAAACGGCCTCTGTAGGACCTGCTGATAACTCATATTGAAGGAGCTCATAGATCATATCATCATCGCTGTAAGGCGTGAATGTAGAATGAATTTTCCCAACGGCGCAAATATAGCTGTTTCCTGCTGATAAGCCCATCATCTTTGCTTGAAAGGAAGCATCCTCAGGCGTTTTATAATAATTGTTAACAAGCTGATTGAAAAAATCGTTTTTTCGTCGCCGTTCAGCTTCATACAAAGCCTGCTGTCTCATCATTTCGAAGGATAAAACGTTTGTCGCTTGTTCAATCGTTAGGAGCGCTGAATCGGATAAAGAAACTTGGTGTTCAATAAATAAATAACTGTACTTTCTTGTATGAGTAGCAATCGGAAAAAGCGTAACGGTTTTTTTTGTGTTCAAAAAGGAAAAGGTTGTATATTTTGACGTTCGTAAAAACAGCTGCTTAGCGCCCGCTACCGCTTCTTCCATTGGGAGCGAAAAAGGTTCGCGTTTGTTTGTGTAAAAGAGTTCATGGCCATGGGTATCAAAAAGGGCAACGTGAGCATTGCATAACGTTTGAATGGATTGCATAATTTTCTCAATGCCTTTTCCTTGTAAGATGTAGGAGGAAAATAGCTGATGTGTGACCATCGCTTGCTGAAGCTCGGCTGTTTTTTTATCTAAAATAAAGCTGAGAGATTCATTAATAACCGCGCCTAACGTTTCGTCCGTTTGGAAATCAATGATTGGAAAGTGAAGTTCATCAGCTAGCTGACAAATAGAAACAGGCACGTGTTCGAAAAAACGTTTCGTTTTTATGGCCAATCCTGCACATTTCTTTTTAGCCATTCCTTCTACAAGTTTTGCTAAGCTTTCTTCATGTTCTTTGAAGTGATAACCCGTTGTAATTAAAAATTCTCCTTCTTTTAAAAAAGATAAAATATCGGGTGCGTCCATCATATTGACGTTATGTACTTTGCGGGTGACCCCTTTTTGTCCAGCTACTACAGATGCTTTCTCATAAATCGGGATGCGTAAAAGAGTTTGTAGTTCCATTATTCATTACTCCTTTTGTTAAAAATTCTCACATTTCCCTGCGCGTATTTTTATCTACCTTCTATTTTATAAGAAAGTTTAGTTAAAATAAATAAAATTTTCAGAAAAAAATGTATAAATTGTTAATGAAGAAGTTTATTTAATTCTGTAAGATAAAATAAATAACATATAACGTTAGAAAAAGTAACGTATATAAGACTTTGTGTATTTAGTGATAATAGCCAAAAAAACACTAAATCATTGTAGGAAGTATTAATGAAAACAATCAGTCATTTTCTTAAAATGAAGATAGCAGGAGGGATAGCAATGGTTGCAGATATGACGGGAAAATCTAAGCTTTGTCAGCAAATCGAAGAAAACATTAGCTGGTTGTCACAGTTTGGGTTAGATGAAAAAGAAGGTGTCACGAGGCTTTTATATACGGAACAGTGGAATGCAGCTCAAAAGGCATTGGAAGAAAAAATGAAGGGACTTCACCTCAAAACGTATTACGATGATGTAGGAAATTTATTTGGACGGTTGCAAGGAACGGGTCCAGAACAACAAGTTATTTTAACAGGATCCCATATCGACACCGTGATAAACGGAGGAAAATATGACGGGGCTTTTGGTGTTGTGGCAGGTATCATTGCTCTGCAGTACCTATATGCGCATTATGGCTCCCCTACAAAAACCTTAGAGGTCGTATCACTTTGTGAAGAAGAAGGTAGCAGATTTCCTCTTACGTATTGGGGATCAGGTAATATGAATGGATTACACAGCAAAAGTGATGCAAAACATGTTATAAATAAAGAAGGGGTTAAGCTGGATGACGCAATGAAACAACTCAATTTCGGAGAAGGCCTCCACAGCGAGCCATACCGCACAGACATCGCTTCTTTTATTGAACTGCATATCGAGCAAGGAAAGCAGCTTGAAATGTCTCATTGCGATATCGGAATTGTTTCTAGTATCGTCGGGCAGAAACGATTTACAGTATCTGTTAAAGGTGAAAGTAACCATGCGGGCACAACCCCGATGAACATCCGAAAAGATGCATTTTATGTGAGCTGCAAACTCGCTAAGGCATTTATTGAATTGAGCGAAAAATATCATAACGCTTTATACGTAACGGTTGGAAAAATTACACTTTCTCCAAATGCACCGAATGTAATACCAGGATATGTAGAATTCACGGTCGATATAAGACATCATGAGTATAAGGTTTTACAAGAAGCAGAACAAGAAATGAAGGAGATTATCCAGCGAACAGCAGGGGATTTAGAAGTGAATCTCAACTGCTGGATGGATGAAAAACCTGTTGCCATGAGCGAACAATTATCTGAACTTTCCAAAATTATTTCCTCGGAAAAGAATATCTCCTCCCGAGAATTAGTAAGCGGTGCAGGACACGACTCGCAGGTATTCGGGCGAAGAGTTCCCACATGTTTGTTATTCGTCCCGAGCCAAGATGGAATCAGCCATTCCCCAAAGGAATTCACCAAAGGAGAACAGTTAGAAAAAGGAGTAAAGGTATTAATAGAACTATTATATAAACTTGCCTACTAGGAGGAATTTGACATGACTATAACAAAACAGCTTCATACACCGCCGCGTACGATTATGACACCAGGCCCCGTAGAAGCAGATCCACGCGTATTAAGAGCATTAGGAACACCTATTTTAGGTCAGTTCGACCCCGCATTTACGCGCATTATGAACGAAACGATGGAAATGCTTCGTGAGCTATTTCAAACCAAAAACAAATGGGCTTTTCCCGTTGATGGAACGTCTAGAGCTGGGATTGAAGCAGTTCTTGCAAGTGTAGTTGAACCGGGCGATAAAGTATTCGTCCCGATTTTCGGCCGCTTTGGCTATTTATTAACGGAAATTGCCGAGCGCTACGGAGCTGAGGTACACAATATTGAATGCGAATGGGGAGAAGTGTTTGACCCTGAGACCGTAATCCAGGAAATAAAAAAAGTAAACCCAAAAATCGTTGCAATGGTTCATGGCGAAACGTCTACAGGGAGAATGCAGCCTCTTAAAGAAATTGGTGCTGCATGTCGCGACCAAGGTGTTTTATTTATCGTCGACGCAGTAGCTACTATCGGCGGCACGGATGTAAAAGTAGACGAGTGGAACATTGACGCATTGATTGCAGGTACACAAAAGTGTTTATCTGTTCCGTCGGGTATGGCACCTATTACGTACAATGATCGTATTGAAAAAATTATCATGGAACGTAAAAAAGTTGAAAAAGGAATTGCGACAAAAGCAGATGCTCAAACTGTTCGTCTGCGTCCAAATATTATCAGCAACTATTTTGATTTGAGTCAGCTTCAAGACTATTGGAGTGAGCGCAGGCTAAATCATCACACGGAAGCAACGTCCATGCTCTATGCTTTGAGAGAAGGGCTGCGCGTTATTTTAGAAGAAGGGTTAGAAGAAAGATTTGCAAGACATCGTCTCCACGAAAAAGCACTTGTAGCCGGAATTAAAGCAATGGGATTATCTTTATTTGGCGATGAGCACTCAAAAGTTCCAACCGTTACGTGCGTCTTAATTCCATTAGGAATTGATGGGGAAGCAGTTCGTTCTACTCTTCTTGAACAATTTGGAATTGAAATCGCAAGTTCTTTTGGGCCGATGCACGGAAAAATATGGCGTATCGGTACAATGGGATACAGCTGCCGTAAAGACAACGTTCTCTTTACATTAGCCGGTCTTGAAGCAGTGCTTATTCGAAACGGGGCAAGCGTAAATGCTGGTTCTGCTCTGCAAGCAGCTTTAGAAGTTTATGAGGAAGAAGTAGCGTTGTCTAGTCTGTAAAGATTCGTTATTCACCATATAAAGAAATGAGGAGATTTTCTATGAGCGAATACTTTTTCACACACCCATATGCATCGCAGCGTACGTGCACGTTTGGAAAAAACGGAATGGTAGCAACTAGTCAGCCTCTTGCCGCTCAGGCGGGTCTTGAAATGTTGAAAAAAGGAGGCAATGCAGTAGATGCTGCTATTGCCTCCGCAGCTTGTTTAACGGTGGTAGAACCTACTTCAAATGGAATTGGCGGAGACGCATTTGCTCTTGTGTGGATAAATGAAGAACTATATGGACTCAACGCGAGCGGTCCTGCTCCTGCTTCTATCTCTATTGAGGCTCTGCGCGCCATGGGGATAAAAGAGATGCCGGCTCGCGGTTTTGTTCCTGTTACGGTCCCAGGTGCCCCGAGTGCGTGGGTGGAGCTGTCAAAACGCTTTGGCCGGCTACCGTTAAAAGAAGTGCTGCAGCCGGCTATTTCTTATGCGCAAGAAGGGTTCCCAATCTCCCCAATTTTAGGGTACAATTGGGAACGAGCGTTTGAACGATTTACACACGCGTTAAAAGGTGAAGAATATAAACACTGGTTTGAGACATTTACTAACAATGGATCTGCTCCTAAGGTAGGGGAAATGTGGCGATCACCAGACCATGCTGCTACACTGCTTGAAATTGCCGAAACGAATGGAGAATCTTTTTACAGAGGGGATTTAGCTGATAAAATAGCAGCTTTTTCGAAAAAACACGGCGGATTTTTAGCAAAAGAGGATTTAGCAGCTTTTAAAGCAGAGTGGGTAAAGCCGATTTCAACTTCTTACCGAGGATACGATGTGTGGGAAATACCGCCCAACGGCCAAGGCCTTATTGCGCTTTTAGCTTTAAATACGCTAAAAGGTTTTTCTTTTGATGCCAAAGATTCTGTCGATACATACCACAAGCAAATTGAAGCTATGAAGCTAGCGTTTGCAGATGGACAAAAATTTATTACAGATGCTGATAAAATGACAGTAGCAGTTGAAGATTTGTTGAATGATTCTTATGCAAACAAGCGCAGAGGGCTGATTGGTGAAAAAGCGCTTATTCCCGAAGCCGGACAGCCGTCTCATAGCGGCACGATCTATTTGGCTACAGCTGATGGAGAAGGAAACATGGTATCATTCATTCAAAGTAATTACATGGATTTTGGCTCAGGACTTGTCGTACCTAATACGGGCATATGCCTGCAAAACCGCGGGCACAATTTTTCGTTAGACCCACAGCACCATAACCGATTAGAGCCTGGAAAACGAACCTATCATACCATTATTCCTGGATTTTTAACAAAGAATAAAAGTGCTGTAGGTTCATTCGGTGTAATGGGTAAATTTATGCAGCCGCAAGGACATGTGCAAGTCATCATGAATATGATTGATTTTCATCTAAATCCTCAGGCAGCTTTAGATGCACCAAGATGGCAGTGGATTGAACATAAAAAGGTTCTTGTGGAAAAAGAAATGCCTTCACATATTGTAGAAGCATTAGAACGCAAAGGGCATGATATTCATGTGGCTACGAGCAGACATACGTTTGGAAGAGGACAGATTATTTTAAGAGATGAACAAACCGGTGTATTATACGGCGGCACAGAAGCGCGAACAGACGGAGCCGTCGTTGCTTATTAGATCACAGAGAAAGGAGCGCGAGAAATGCGACAATTGGATATTTTTATAGCTTTTTTTCGCTCAGGTATGCTCGGCTACGGAGGAGGACCTTCAGCTATTCCACTTGTAAAAAAAGAAGTAGTCGATACGTACAAGTGGATGGATGACGATGAATTTGGCGATTTGTTAGCAATTGCCAATACGCTGCCTGGGCCTATTGCGACAAAGCTGGCTGGATACATCGGCTATCGAGTCGGCGGTATCTTAGGTCTCGGTACAGCTTTATTTGCAGCCGTTATTCCAACCGTTTTTTTAATGGTATTACTGTTGACCACTTTAACGCAATTTAAAGATCAGCCCTGGGTTATGGGGATGACCAAAGCAGTCGTTCCTGTAGTGGGAGTGATGCTCGCGGTTATGACATGGGATTTTTTCAAAAAATCAACGTCTGGTTTAGGCTGGACGCCAGCTATTATCTTACTCATTATTAGTTTAGGACTGATGGAATTTGCCCATATTCATCCAGCAGTTATTATTATTGTACTTATGGCAGCAGCTTGGATTCCGCTAAAACGAAAAGGAAAAAAAGGCGAAAGCGATGAGCACAAGCAAAAGAGGGAATCGGTATGATTTATATTCAGCTATTTATGGCGTTTTTTGTTTCAAATATTTTAGGCTATGGAGGAGGACCTGCGTCGATTCCGCTTATTCAAAAAGAAGTCGTAGATCGCTATCATTGGCTTACGGTCAAAGAGTTTAGTGAAATGCTGGCAATTGGAAATGCGCTTCCTGGTCCAATTGCAACAAAAATGGCGGGGTTTATCGGATATCAGCAGGCAGGGATTTTAGGCTCTGTGATTGCTCTTTTTGCAACGATTGCTCCGTCGGTTTTGCTTTTAGTCATTTTACTTCGAATATTATTTAAGTATAAAGATTCACCAAATGTTAAGAAAATGACCAACTACATTCGTCCCGTAATCGCTATTTTACTTGGCTTAATGGCGTATGAATTTTTTATGAATTCATACGGTGATTCAGGTATATGGCAAACTCTATTTTTAGTAGCAGCCAGCTTTCTTTTATTGGAAAAATTACGTGTGCATCCAGCGTTCGTTATTGTCGGAGCACTCGTATACGGAGCTGTTTTTCTTGCTTAAATGAAGCTCTCAAATGCTGAGAGTTTTTTTTGTAAAAGAGACGAAAAGAGGGAGAACAATGGTTGAAAAAGCACTATTAGAAGACGTGCAGGACCTGGTTAACCTGCGAATGCTGCTCATGAAAGAACTGGGAGAACTAAATGGGAGTGAGAAGCTGTTTCGAAAAGCGACAGAAGAATATTTTACTGCGAATATAAATAGCCCAAATAATTATACGGCTATTTTAAAAGTCGATGGAAAAGTTGTATCAGCAGGAAGCATCGTCTTTTTTATACGTCCGCCTTCACCGGGTAACCTTCAAGGAAAAGAAGCATATGTTATGAACATGTATACAGCTTTTGATCAACGAAAGCACGGCTATTCTTCCGCTACTTTAAAGCACTTGATGCAGTACGGCCAAAAAAGTGGTGTAAATCGAATATGGTTAAATGCTTCTTCCGCTGGAAAAAGCTTGTATCAAAAACATGGATTCATTGAATGTGAATCTGAAATGGAATACGTGTTTAAAAAAAATTAAAGTGACAAAACTCTTGATAGAGAGAGGTTTGAAGGGGCAATGGTTTTAAGAAAATAAAAAAAATTAATAAAAAGTGTTGACGAAGATAAAAAAACCATTCATAATACAAATCAACATCACACAACATTACACACAACTTGGAAGCGACAAACAGTTTCAAACGATAGGAACTGATTATCCAAGTACACATACATAGTCAATACTGAGCGTTGATAGGAGCACTAGTAGAAAAAATTTCCCTGTAACAGAGAGCTGACGGTTGCTGCGAGTCAGAACACAAATTTTTTCGAAGTACATTCCTTGAGCATCTTTTCCGAGCAGGAAAAGACGGCCTGGCCGTTATTTTAATGAAGAGGCAAGCAAAATGCTTGCAACTAGGGTGGTACCGCGAATTTTCGTCCCTACTGACTCTTAAGAACAATCTTAAGGGTGAGTAGGGACTTTTTGTATTTCGGTCCATTATAATTTTATATCCATTACAAGCGATGAAAAGAGCATAGTAGCAAAATCTTCCCTGTATTCAGAGAGCTGATGGTTGGTGCGAATCAGTACAAAAGAGATTGCGAATTACATTCTTGGAGCTTTCTTTTGGCAATAGTCAAAAGCGGCAATAGCCGTTATCTTAATGAAGAGGCAAGCAATGCTTGCAATTAGGGTGGTACCGCGATCAATTCGTCCCTACTGATACAATCAGTAGGGACTTTTTGTATATCCGCATAAGCGGCTGTGTAGGTGTAAAACGGATTTTTAAATACAAACTAAACGAAAAGATCCGTTCAAGGTTGTAAAATCAAAGGAGGATTTTTAAAATGACAAAATCACTAGAACAATTACGAGGCCAAATCGACGAAATAAATTTAGAAATTTTAGAATTATTAAATAAACGCGGTGAAATCGCACAAGAAATTGGAAAAGTAAAAGGTACACAAGGTGTGAATCGCTTTGATCCAGTTCGTGAACGTAAATCATTAGATCAAATCTTAGCTAACCATAATGGTCCATTCGAAGCTTCAACAATTCAGCATATTTTCAAAGAAATTTTCAAAGCAAGCTTAGAACTTCAAGAAGACGATCACCGTAAAGCACTTCTTGTATCTCGTAAAAAGAAATCAGAAGATACAATCGTTGACATCAACGGCACAAAAGTAGGACCTGGAAACTTAGAATTCGTAATGGGACCATGTGCAGTAGAAAGCTACGAACAAGTAAAAGAAGTGGGCTTAGCGCTTAAAGAACAAGGCATTACATTAATGCGCGGCGGAGCGTTCAAACCACGTACATCACCTTATGATTTCCAAGGTCTTGGAGTGGAAGGATTAAAAATCTTACGTCAAGTAGGAGATGAGCTAGGTCTATCAATTATCAGTGAAATTGTTTCTCCTCAAGATATTGAAACGGCTCTAGACTACGTAGATGTGATTCAAATTGGTGCACGTAACATGCAAAACTTCGAGCTATTAAAAGCTGCAGGTTCTGTAGACAAACCAATTCTTTTAAAACGTGGATTGGCAGCAACAATTGAAGAATTCATTAACGCTGCTGAATACATTATGTCTCGCGGAAATGGAAACATTATTCTTTGTGAACGCGGTATCCGCACATACGAGCGTGCAACACGCAACACATTAGATATCTCAGCTGTTCCAATCTTGAAAAAAGAAACGCATTTACCAGTTGTAGTAGACGTAACGCATTCGACAGGACGCAAAGACTTACTATTACCATGTGCAAAAGCAGCGATTGCTATCGGCGCAGATGCTGTAATGGCAGAAGTTCATCCAGACCCAGCAGTAGCACTATCAGATTCAGCACAGCAAATGAACATTCCTGAATTCCACAAATTCATGGAAGAATTAAAAGGTGCAGCAGTAAAATTATCTTAATTTTATAGTGATACAGTGATAAGAAACTAGTAGCAAACATTTCCCTGTCTCAGAGAGCTGACGGTTGGTGGAAGTCAGTACAAAAATGTGAGCGAATTACACTCTTTGAGTACTCTTTTACAGAGCGGTCAGCGGATCGTTAACAATTCGAGGTGGCAAGTAATGTTTGCAACTAGGGTGGTATCGCGAGAAAAACTCGTCCCTATGACGTAGGGGCGAGTTTTTTATTTTTTATAACAGAAAGGAATCGATAATATGAGATATTTAACAGCAGGAGAATCGCACGGACCTCAATTAACAGCGATTATTGAAGGAGTACCAGCAGGACTTGAGTTAACAGCCGAACATATTAATGAAGACTTAGCAAGAAGACAAAAGGGACATGGGCGCGGACGCCGCATGCAGATTGAAAAAGACCAAGTTCAGATTAAAGGCGGTGTTCGCCACGGTGAGACGCTTGGTTCACCAATTGCTTTAGTCGTTGAAAACAAAGATTTTACGCACTGGAGAAATATTATGGGTGCTGATCCAGTTGATCATGATGAAGAAGTAAAGAGACAAATTACAAAACCTCGTCCAGGTCACGCGGATTTAAATGGAGCGATTAAATACGGCCACAGAGATATGCGAAACGTATTAGAACGTTCATCTGCTCGTGAAACGACGGTACGAGTAGCCACAGGCGCAGTTGCCAAACAAGTATTAAAAGCTGTAGGTGTAAATATTGCATGTCACGTACTTGAAATCGGCGGTGTGAAATCTGAAAAAACGGCATATGAGTCGCTAACAGAACTTCAGGAAAAAACTGAAGCGTCACCTGTTCGCTGCTTAGATGAAGAAGCGGGACAGAAAATGATGAAAGCAATCGATGATGCAAAAGAAAATGGAGACAGCATTGGTGGCGTAGTGGAAGTAGTAGTAGAAGGAATGCCTACTGCAGTAGGCAGTTACGTGCACTATGATCGTAAGTTAGATTCAAAGCTAGCTGCTGCTATTATGAGCATTAACGCGTTTAAAGGCGTTGAAATCGGCGTAGGCTTTGAAGCAGCTCGCAGACCGGGAAGTGAAGTCCATGATGAAATTCTATGGGATGAACAAAACGGCTATACGCGTAAAACGAATAATGCAGGAGGTTTAGAAGGAGGCATGACAACAGGGATGCCGATTGTGGTGCGAGGCGTCATGAAACCTATTCCTACCTTATACAAGCCGCTGCAAAGTATAGATATTGATACAAAAGAGGCGTTTGCTGCAAGTATTGAACGATCAGACAGCTGTGCAGTACCGGCGGCGGCGGTTGTAGCAGAATCCGTGATTGCTTGGGAACTAGCATCTGCTATTATCGATCAATTTGGGGCAGATCGAATTCAGTTAATTCAAGAAAATGTAAAAAAACACGAAGAATACGCAAAGCAATTTTAAAGAATAGAGGAGAATGAAAGGTGAAAACACGTGTATTACTTATTGGCGTTGGCCTTATTGGAGGATCATTAGCGCTAGCTATGAAGAAGCATCGTCACGTAACAGTCGTTGGAGCTGATATCAACACAAATGAAGTACAAGTAGCCAACCAGCTAGGTATCATTGATTATGTAGCTGAAGATATAAAAACAGAAGCAGCCCAAGCAGATTATATCGTGCTTGCTACTCCAGTAGAGTATACGACAGCATGGATACACGACCTTTCTACTTGGAAGCTTAAAGAAACGGTTATCGTAACGGATGTCGGAAGTACAAAAGGTGAAATTATGAAAGCAGCCCAAGCGCTGAATAAAAAACGTATTTCATTTATTGGGGGGCATCCGATGGCTGGTTCTCATACGAGCGGTGCAGTCAATGCACGAGCGGATTTATTTTGTTCGGCGCGCTATATTTTAACGCCGTTTGAAAATGAGCAAAAAGAAAAAATAGATGCGCTTATGCATTTGCTAGAGCCTACAGGTGCACAATTTGTACCGCTTGATGCAGCTACTCATGACCAAATCACCGGAGTTGTCAGTCATTTACCACATGTGATTGCAACCAGTCTAGTAAGACAAGTCAAAGGCTATTCAGCAAATAATCATCTTGTTACAGAAATGGCGGCAGGCGGTTTTCGAGATATTACGAGAATTGCTTCAAGCAACCCTCATATGTGGAGAGACATATTAAAGCAAAACCGTTCTATGCTTTTAACATTGCTCGATGACTGGATGAAAGAAATGGAACAAGTAAAACTATTAGTAGAAAAAGGTGACGGACACGAGTTATTTGATTACTTTTCAGATGCTAAAGAATTTCGTGATTCGCTTCACGCATAAAAGGAGAGACAGATTGTGACAGTAAAAGCTTTACGAGGAACGATTCAAATTCCAGGAGATAAATCCATTTCTCACCGTTCCGTCATGTTTGGTTCAATTGCAGAAGGAACAACAACAATTAACGGATTTTTGCCGGGAGATGATTGCCTTAGCACCATTTCCTGCTTTCAAAAACTAGGTGTAGATATTCAAATGATTGATGAACAAAGCGTTGTGGTAAAAGGAAAAGGTCTACAAGCGCTAAAAGAGCCATCTGATATTTTAGATGTCGGAAATTCGGGCACCACGATTCGCCTCATGATGGGGATTTTAGCAAATACACCCTTTCATTCAACGTTAATTGGAGACGAATCTATTGCCAAACGCCCTATGAAGCGTGTGACTGGTCCGCTTCGTGATATGAATATTCATTTAGACGGCCGAAAAGACGCTAATTTTACACCGCTTGTTATTCGAGGTGGGAAAGCAAAAGGTATACACTATACATCTCCTGTTGCAAGCGCACAAGTAAAATCAGCTATTTTACTTGCTGGACTGCAGGCGAAAGGAACAACTTCTGTAACGGAACCGGCGAAATCGCGTGATCATACAGAACGTATGCTAGAGACGTTTGGAGTTAAAGTGAAAGAAGAAGGATTAACCGTTTCAATTGAAGGCGGTCAAACGTTAAGAGGAACGCATGTAGAAGTGCCTGGTGATATTTCGTCAGCTGCATTCTTTTTAGTAGCGGGGGCTATTATTGCAAACAGTCGCATTGAAATTCAAAAAGTTGGGATGAATCCG
The DNA here is from genome assembly GCF_050846875.1 of Priestia sp. TRN 1309. Classification (NCBI taxonomy): domain Bacteria; kingdom Bacillati; phylum Bacillota; class Bacilli; order Caryophanales; family Bacillaceae; genus Priestia; species Priestia sp. TRN 1309. The sequence goes on from NZ_JBOZGM010000002.1 coordinate 40,061, forward strand.
ACTCGAACGGGTATTTTAGAGGTGCTTTCAAATATGGGGGCTTCGATCGAGACAGTCAAAGAAACAAAAGAAACGGCGGAACCCTATGCAGATTTAGTTGTAGAAGCTTCTCACTTAAAAGGTACGGAAGTAGGCGGAGACTTAATTCCGCGTCTAATTGACGAAATCCCAATTATTGCACTAGCTGCCACACAGGCAGAAGGGATTACCGTTATTAAAGATGCTGCAGAGTTAAAAGTCAAAGAAACAAACCGTATTGATACGGTAGTGAATGAGTTAACCAAAATGGGAGCTAACATTGAAGCAACGGAAGATGGAATGATTATTCACGGAGGTACAAAACTTCATGGAGCAAATGTAAACAGCCACGGAGATCACCGTATCGGTATGATGCTTGCTGTTGCCTCTTGTATTGCAGAAGGGGAAACAATTATTGAAAATCGTGACGCGGTATCCGTTTCATACCCGCAGTTTTTTGCTCACTTAGAGTCTTTACAGCAGTAAATTCCCTTATTATGTTAAAATAGCAGTTTGAAAGTTGTAAGGAATTTATAAAATTAAAACCAATGACTCTATATTTCGCCGGAGAAATCCGATATAATCATTACAACACCTCTAGTATTAAATAGAATTTGGTGAATGATTATGTTTTTGATGATTGTCTACATCGGGGCCATTTTATTTTTTATAAAAATGTTTATGGATCGAGATTTTATTTGGTTTTTGTTTCTATTGCCATTTTTGATGTTTGTTATGTTTTTTGAAACAGACTATCTTGATCATGTCCCTGAATCTGGAAGGTTAATTATCTTTACGTTTTCTTTTTTAGTCATTTATGCAATGGTTTTAGTGTATAATCGATACTTTAGAAAAGAAGGATGTAAAGAGTAAATTCAAATGTGAATCCATTGATAATGATAAAAAAAGCATGCCCTACGGCGTGCTTTTTTTATCGCTTGAATTGACATCCACTGGTGTAAGCGGCTTTTTAGCAGGGCCTTCTACCACAGATCCGTCGTAAGAAAAACGAGAACCGTGACAAGGACAGTCCCACGTGCGGTCACCGGCGTTCCAATTTACTTCACATCCTAAGTGCGTGCATGTAGTATCGACGCAGTGAAGCTTCCCTTGAGGATCTTTATACGCCCCCGTACGTTTGCTGTTTACATATACGACCGACCCTTCATCATTTTGAAGCTGATCGAGTCCTTTTTCAGGCATTGAAAACTTACCGGTAATAAAGTGTTCAGCCACATCAAGATTTTGACGAAAGAAATGCTTAAGGCTAGGGTCCGCATAAAAACGAGACGGATTATACAACTCTGCATATGGGTTGTCTTTCCCGGTTATTGCATCCCGGATAATATGTGCTGCAATGGTGCTATGAGTCATGCCCCATTTTTTAAATCCGGTAGCAATAAAGATATTTGGCTTGCTTTCTTTAAGGGGCCCGATATATGGAATTTTATCAAGCGTAAATAAATCTTGTGCAGACCATTTATAACGAAAATGTTGGACAGTAAAATTTTCTTCGGCGAACCTCTGAAGGGACTCATAGTGAAACATAGTATTAATTCCTTGTCCAGCTTTGTGGCCTTCTCCGCCAATTAAGATGAGTTCTTCTCCGTCAACTTTTGTTGAACGCAGCGAATGAGTAGGCTGATCAGCACTTAAATACATGCCTCCAGGGTAAGCTTGTTCAACTTTTGCTGCTAACACATACGAACGTTTGGCATACATGCGCGTATAGTAAAAGCCCGCTCCATCATAAAATGGAAAGTGTGAACACGCCACTACATATTTGCAAGAAATGCGATGTCCGTCTCTTGTGACAACGGTGGGCGACGTGCTTTCTTCTACATCCGTTGCTACGGTGTTTTCAAAAATCAATCCGCCGCTTTCTGTGAATTTTTTTACTAAATGAAGCAGATATTTTAACGGATGAAACTGAGCTTGATCTTTCATAATAGCTGCTGCTCTAATATCAAAACTAAAAGGAATCTCTGTTGCAAATTCACATGGAATATGTAATCGCTGATAGGCTCGAAATTCTTTACGAACTCGATGGTCAAACTCCAGCGTTTCTCCGTATAAGTAAGCATCTTGTACTGAAAAATCACAGTCAATGTTTTCCGTTTGAATTAAGTTTTTCATAAACTGCAGAGCTTGTTCGTTTGCTTTATAATACAGCAGCGTTTTTTCTTCGCCAATGTGTGAAAGCAGTTCATCGTAGATAACGTCATGCTGAGCTGTAATCTTTGCTGTTGTGTGACCGGTTGTACCATTTAAAATATTATCAGCTTCAATTAACGCCACGTTCAGTCCTTCTTTTTGTAATAAATAAGCCGTTGTAATACCGCTAATACCGCCTCCTACTACTACTACATCAACTTTTCGATTTTCTGAAAGAGATGGGTATGTTGGAAACTTTAAATGATCGCGCCAGTAGGGCTCAGTATCCTTTGGGATATTTGCCAATTTATTCACCTCCATATGATAAGTCTTATTTTTACCATAGTTTTCTAAAAAATGTATGCAAAATAAAGGAATCTACTCTAATAGCACCTCTGGGCTATACCTATTTAAAGAAAAGGAGGGGAAAAGAGTGATTACAATCAGCCTTTGTATGAATGTTGCGAACAAAGAAGAGGTTAACCCAAAACATTTGCTATTCAAGATGCTTCTTTTTCAACGTGGCTTCCACACCTGCACCTTGCCATTTGCTCCTATAGAATTGGTGAATAAAAAGCAGAGCATGAAATGATAAAAGGCTACAGATTTAAACATGCAGAGCAATAAATTCATATAAATGATAGGGAGCATCATATAATAAAAGTATAGATGCTTAATTCGGCAAAAGGTATGTAAACATCAAGGTCCAAATAAAAGGGCAAACGGCATGTTTGTCCTTTTTTCATGATTATAGTGACAATTTTCATATATAGTAATAAAGTATATATATAGCAAAAAAATCCCAATTTCAAAGAATATAAAAAACGGCTTAAAACCAAAACAAGTTGTACTCTTAGAGTATGTAGAACGTGCAAAAAAACGAAATAATATGTAGTATTGTAATACAGGACGTAATTGGGAAGAAAAATGAAAACGTTGACAAAAAGAGGAGGGGTACCATGTTGGGTTCACTACCTAATGTTATAAATACGTCAACGCTCGTGTCTTCAAGTGAACAACAAGAAGCGTCATCTGAATCATTTAAAACATATACTCATAAAGGAAAAAAATTCAAGGTTTATTTACCTAAATCCTATCATATTTTGAAATCTTACCCACTAATGGTTATGCTGCATGGATGTACACAAAATGCAGATGATTTTGCGATAGGCACGCAAATGAATGAGCTCGCCGACGAAAAGGAATTTATTGTCGTATATCCACAGCAGTCTTCTAACTCAAATATGAATAAATGCTGGAACTGGTTTGAACCGCTTCATCAAATTAGAGGATTTGGCGAGCCAGCGATTATTGCAGGGATTGTAAAAAAAGTCCAAAACATGCACTTTATTCAGAAAAATAAAGTGTTTGTTGCCGGTCTGTCAGCAGGAGGAGCCATGAGCATCGTCATGGGGGTAACGTATCCAGAACTGTTTGCTGGCATAGGTGTGTCAGCAGGTATCGAATATCAGGCGGCTCTTAACGTATTTAATGCGTATTCCGTCATGGCCAGTAAAGGTCCTTCCCCCGTTAAACAAGGAAGAATTGCTTATCAGCAAATGGGAAAACGGGCAAAGCCACTGCCGCTCATTGTATTTCATGGTAACGCCGATTCGACGGTAAATGTAGCCAATGCAGATCAAGTGGTTCACCAGTGGATTACAACGAATAATCTTGCTTATAACGGAAAAATAGATGGATGGATTCAGAATAGCCCGGTTAAAACGAGAGAAGAAAAAATCCTCTTTGGACGGGATTATACAACGTATCGCTACGAAAGCAGTAAGGGAGAATTGGCTATTGATAAATATATTATCAATGGAATGGGGCATGCATGGTCAGGAGGGAATTCAGCGGGCAGCTATACGGATCCTAAAGGCCCCAATGCTAGCCGAATCATGTGGGACTTTTTCATGAGTCAAAAAGTATAAACAGAGCATATAATGAGGTTCAGTTGCGTTCTTATCGCAGAGAAGAAGAGCTGAAAGTAGCTCTTCCGGCCCTTATTAGTATAAAGCAGCAGCAGCAGCTGCAGGAGCAATCATTTTAACTAGACGGTTTTTTCTAAAAATTAGGATTTGATTATTTAGAAAACGGGTACTGTAATAAAGAAATATGAAGCCGAAATTACATAGCTTAGGATTGACAGCTTATAGTTGTAAATGTAAGATAACTGCGAGCTGCATTTTGTATGATTAAAACATTAAAATAAGCCGAAAACTGAACAAATAAATAGAAATTGTAAGATGAGCGGGTAAGGAAAAGGAGATTAAAAAATGAATATTGCATTTTTCTTAGTACCAAAAAGTGATGTTGTAACATTAAATATTCAATCCACATTAAGACAGGCTCTTGAAAAAATGGAGTATCATCGCTATTCTACAGTTCCACTGGTTGACGATGATGGTAAATATGTGGGCGTTCTTACTGAAGGAGATCTTCTTTGGAAGTTAAAAAGCCTAGGAGACTATCGCTTTCAAGATACGGAAAATATTAAATTAACAGAGATTGATCGCTATCAAGATTATAACCCAGTTGCTATATATGATGAAGTTCAAAACATCCTTTCAAAGGCAATTGACCAAAATTTTGTTCCTGTAACGGATGACCAAGGCGTATTTATTGGAATTGTGAGAAGAAGAGAAATTTTAGAGTTTTATGCAGAAAGCGCAAGTAAAGTGAAAAATCAAATATAAAAAAGCCATCTAGAGATGGCTTTTTTTCTTGTCTTATCTTCCCCGTACATACTCCTAAAAACAGGCTTAGGTCATGGCCCACAGCAATGCACTTCCTTGTACTAGTTTACATAATCTATTTATATATAGGTATAAAAGTACCTATGTAAATCTTATTTATAGATAAGGATGGTTTATGTGAGTTACAACAACAAAAAGAAGTGTTGCTGGTGTTCTAATCAGTATTATTACAAAACTTCTGGTTATGATCCAAGAAGTAGCCACGAAGGAAAATGCTGTCATAACGATTATAAGCATAACGATCACTGTCCTAAACATGATGATGATCATCGTTCAGGTCATAAAAAATGTCATCATGGCGGGGGTCACGGCGGTAACCACGGTGGAGGCCATGGCGGCAATCATGGTGGCAATCACGGCGGAGGCCACGATGGCAATCATGGCGGCAACCATGGGGGTAACCACGATGGAGGGCATCACGATGGTAACCACAGTGGCTGTCATCACGGCGGACATCACGGCGGTTGTAAAAAACGTCATTGCTGCAAAAGACGTAACTGCTGCTGGGGCTGGGTTTTTTAATACAGGAGCTTTAAAGCAACAGAAAGAACTCAAGAAATTGAGTTCTTTTTTTGTAAGTTGAAACTTATAAACGGTATACTTCGTATATATAGTAAGAGCATTTTGGAGGAGGAAAAAAATGTTTAAAAAAATGTTTGCTAAAATGGGAGTTGGAGCTGCCAAAGTAGATTTACGATTAAATGAAACAGCCTATACGCTCGGTCATGTCATTGAAGGAGCTATTGTCATCCAAGGCGGAAACGTTCAGCAACATATTAATTTAATTGATGTTGAATTTTGGCTTGAAGTTCAAATGAAAAGCGGTCAAATGCATACACATCGTGTGGAAAGCCTGCGCGCAGCTTCTGCATTTACAATTAATGAAGGTGAGAAAAAGGAAATTCCATTTACATATCATTTACCTTTGGATCTTCCAATCTCTGCGAGCAACGTTAGCTATTTCTTTAAGACACACTTAGATATTGAAGGGGGAGTTGACTCAACAGACCGGGACCCTGTGCGCATTAAAGCTCCAAAAAGCTTATATCAGCTAGTAGAGGGCTTTGAAACACTTGGGTTTAGAGAAAAACATCATTCAGGAAAATTTAACGGATACAAACAAGAATTTGCATTTTTTCCTACAGACTTCTTAAAGGGATATGTAAATGAAGTTGAGTTTGAGGTAGCCATTGAACGAGAAGGTATCCGAATGCTATTGGAGCTAGATTTGCCTTCTTTCGGCCGGGAGAGGGAAATAAAAAACGAACTCTTTTTTACAAATGATGAACTAAGCCATCCATCCACTATCGCTCGTTTGCTGGAAGAAGCGATGGAAGAGATGATGGAAAATCCTCGAGACTATGAATATTATAAGCCTTCTCACTATGATCAGCATTCACATCATCCACGTATGAGCGGGTTAGGAGGAGCAATGGGAGGCTTTGCAGCAGGTATGTTAGGCGGGCTGCTCATTGAGAATTTGATGGATGATATGTTTGAAGACTCGGCTCTTGGTGAAATTGGAGAAGATATTGAAGAAGCCGGGGAGGATCTGTTGGATGGAGATTTTTTTGATGGAGGAGACGATTGGTAAAAGGAGTTTTGAATAACTAAAAAGGATGATTAATGATGATCATCCTTTTTTTCTTTCTTCTTTCTTCTTTCTTTTTTTTACTTCTATATACTTAATGTGAAAATCTTCTATAATCAACACTTTAAAGTAAAATTGCTCATGCTGAATGATATCATTTTTGGTCACATCAAACTTTTCGGTTAACACCCACCCGGCAATGGTATCTACTTCTTCGTCGCTAATATCCGTGCCGAGTAAATCATTTACTTGGCTAATGAGCATTTTTCCGTCAAGAATATAATGATCGTCTTTGATTTTTTGTACATAAGGAATTTCGTCCGTATCAAACTCATCTCGAATTTCTCCCACAATTTCTTCAATAATGTCTTCTACTGTGACAAGCCCCGCCGTTCCACCATACTCATCAAAAAGAATAGCCATTTGAATGCGTTCTTTTTGCATCTTTACGAGCAAGTCATGAATAGGTACGGTTTCAATTACTTTAAAAATAGGCTTGACATATGATTCTAACGTATTAGTTCCGTCTTTTTCGTTAAATACAATGTCGTTATAAATTTCTTTAATATTAACGAGACCAATTATCTTATCTTTATCTCCATCTTCAACAATTGGATAGCGGGTATATTTTTCGACATTTGCAATTTGCAAAAAAACCTCTACCACGTCATCTTTAGAAGCACTTACAATTTCCGTTCGTGGGACCATTACTTCTTTAGCTAAACGGTCATCAAAATCAAAAATTTTGCTCATATATCGATATTCGGACTGATTAATTTCACCGCCTTCAAAGCTTTCAGATAACAAAATGCGAAGTTCTTCTTCACTATGAGCAGCTTCATTTTCCGAAATCATCGTTATACCAAACATCTTGGTCAACATACGAGCTGAGCCGTTTAATATTTTAATGAACGGATACATAAGTTTGTAAAACACGATAATCGGTTTTGCAAAGTTCAGCGTAATTTGTTCAGCCATTTGAATAGCAAACGTTTTAGGAGCTAATTCTCCTAAGACAACATGTAAAAAGGTAATAACAACAAATGCAATGACAAAAGATAAAATACCAGCAAGCGGCTCATTCGTATGGAAGGTAGTAAAAAGAGGATGCAGCAACCGATCTAGCGTCGGTTCACCGAGCCAACCAAGCCCGAGAGCCGTGATGGTGATACCAAGCTGACAAGCGGATAGATATTCATCTAGATGCGTAATAACGTGTTTGGCAGATACAGCTTTTTTGTTTCCTTCTTCTAGAAGCTGGTTGATTTTTGAACTCCTTACTTTTACAATAGCGAATTCTGTCGCTACAAAAAAAGCAGTTAATGCAATCAAAACTGCGACTAATAGTAATTTTACGGCGATCATCAAAGTCACCACCTTGTACGTAAATGTATATCTTAAGTGTTAGCCAAAGTGGAGAAAACATGTATTAAATCGGGAAAAGAAAAACGCACATAAAAAAACTGCTTCTATCTTTAAAAAGAAAAAGAAGCAGTTTATTATGTTACATGTTCATTTAGGGGAATTAATCTTAACTTTACCATCATGGTCTATCACATATCGGTTCTACAGTTCAACTGACTTTTAGCAAACGTATTGCGAGCGTGTTATGACACCTCCTTTAACTGTAATCCGAGTATATATGATGCATCTCTCACTCCTTTCTATTAGTTAACTGTATTATAATACATAATTAATCAAAATACTACAAATATTCAGAAAATAATTCAAAATGCATAGTTTTTTGTCATTTTCTGAAATATATACGCAAAAGAGATTGAGACACAACTATATCAATCGAATCTAAAGGGGAACAAATTGGATAAATGGTCGAGTATGGATCGCTTGTTCCACCGCTGTTGATTTCCGTGCATGACTTCACTTCCCGCAGGAGTCTTCGCCTTTCCCTCCAATCAACAGCTAGAATCAACTCTAAACATAACCTATATTCACCATACTAATGAAAAGATCCGAACGATGAATCGTTCGGATCTTCCTTTAATTAAAATACGTTTGCCCCAGCCTCTTTGTAATTAATGCAGCTTATGGTTATTAGGCATCTGAGGAGAGGCAGTAGCTTTTGCGAAACTTGTGATCATTTGCTGCATATCTTCTTTTGCAAGCTGCGGCACTTGATAATAATGATGTTTGTTTTGATAAAGAGAAATTTCATAAGCCATTTCAATCCAATTAGGAACACTGTCTCCGAATATTCGGCGAACAACAGGATTAGTTATTTCTAAAGCTGTCATAGTTAAAAGAGATGCTTGAGACTTGACTAGACCCAGCATATGACCTGAAATTCCTTTTTCATTAATTTCCTCAACGGACTGATTCGGCTTTTTAGGCTGCGAAGGCTTTAAGCCATAAACAAAGGTATGAGACTGCTTCATGTTATATACATGTGTAGAACCGGCCGGCTTTTGGCCAGTAGAAAAAGCTTCTACGATTAAATTATATTCATTTAAAATAAACTGATATTGCCGATCAATAATATCAAGCAGCTCTTGTTCTTTTACGTATTGCCTAAACATCATAAACTGATCCATTACATTGATCGAGCCGGCAAGTGTTTCATGAACGTCAAATAGCTCATGCCCTCCATGGTTCAATTGAGGGGGGACAGCTCCAGTTTGCATGTTTGTAGGAAGTTCGTGATTATTCATACTAAGTCCTCCTTAAAATCGGTATCGACTATAGTCTTTAAACTTCTTCAAGTTTTATACTCAAACTTGATTTATTCATAAAATGTTGCTCTACATAACTTAATTTACCTCTAGTTAGTTAATTAAAGGGTAAAAGTGAAAGGGTTTTATAAAAAAAAAGCGAATATCAATAACAATTCACGATCTATAGATAGGGGAATCAAAAAACATGAATGAGCTGCTGTCATACTCAAGTGAATTAAAACATGAAGCAAATCAACTGGTGGTATCCAACCGTTTATTTAATTTGTTAAGAGAGTACGGTTGCCCGCTCTCAGGGGAGAGTTTTGAGTTAAATGTCATGACAAATCGCATCATTAATTTTTACGTAGGAAATGATGAAATGGATGAAGAATCTATTTTTCACATGGGGTATCAGCTTACAAAGCGTTTTCAACCTTATAAGATGATATTTGCTAATGAAAAAGGTAAGTATCAGTGGAGTGTGTATATGATTCAGAAGGGTGAAGAGTGGAAGCTTGATATTTCCGTGCTTCCAGAAAATATCGTGAAGGGCAAAGTTGAGAAACAAGTATTATTAAAATCACTTCTCACTGAAAAGAAGCGGGAATGTATTTTATTTTTCAAGCAGCAAAGCGGATATAATCGCTACTATACGAGTGATCATGTCTATAAGGCTGTGCTAGAAGATGACATTTACGATGATATGTCTTTTTTTATGTGGCTGCAAAAACAAAAAAAAGGAAATCAACAAACGTAAAAAAAGAGCCGATTGGGCTCTTTTTATGCATGTACGGATGTTTTTACAGGTAAAGCAGCTTTTAGCATCCAAATATGTTTTTCAATGTTGCCAATTGTTCCAATGAATAAGTCAGCTGTTACGTGATCATGTGCTGCTTCAGCTTTTTCAACTGCATTTTTCAGGTTTTTAACAAGTAGCGTATAGTCATTAATTAAGGTTTCTACCATTTCTTCACTCGTTTGCTCATTCCCATCTTCAGAAAGAGTAGCTGCTTGTAAAAATTGCTTCATCGTAGCAATTGGGCTTCCTCCAATGGCTAGTAATCGTTCTGCATATTCATCTATATAGTCCGCCGTCTCATTATAGAATTCTTCAAATTTTTCATGAAGCGTAAAAAATTGAGGCCCTTTTACATACCAGTGAAAGCGATGTAGCTTTGTATATAATACGTTAAAATCGGCAATTTGTTGGTTCAATACGTTTTCTAAATTCATAGTTAATAGCCTCCTAATGAGTTGTTGTTATCTTATGTTTATATTATATCAAATATCAAATTAAAATCAATACTTATTTATAATTATTATTAAATGATAATCAGAACGCTTTTAAATTGCAGTTATTCTCTTTAAAAACTCTAAAGATATGATAGGATAGAGCAAGAGTATTGAAAGGAAGAAGGGGTAGTCATGCATATTACACCAGAAGCAAAACAATTAATTAACAATATACTTGAAGAGCAGGAGATAACAGGAATTCGCTTGTATTTCAAAGGAATTAGCTGTGAAATCCCTAACATTGGGTTAGCTTTTGAAGAGCCTTTTGAAAATGATGAAATGTATGAAGTCGACGGAGTACAAGTAGCAATGGAAGCTTCTATTGTGCCTTATACAAATGAATTAATGTTAGATGTCCATACAACGCCGTACGGCCCAGGTTTAGCATTAGTTGGAGCTAAAGAAGCTGAGTAAAAAATTTATGTAAGAGAAGCTAACAGGTTTGTTGTTTGTTTTGGTAAACCTTGGTTTACTTAATTCAAACGTTAGTGAAATGGAGGGGGACCTATGCTTCTTTCTCATCATGTAACGGTTGAACAAAGACAGCAAATCAAACGCTTTAAACAGCAAATACAAGACGCAAAAACGCTAGATGAGCGCCGTTTGTATCAAGCCCAGCTAAATAAATTTGTTGAGCGCCTATTTATTGAGAATCGCTTGCAGCGCAGCGGCGAACAATAAAAAACACCTAGAAAAGAAGCCTTCAAAGAAGGTTTCTTTTTTTTTAGTAGATTATTATACTTTTACACCTTGTAATTATTCATTTTCTTATATATCGCCCTTTATCTATTTGAAATTCGGTTTTCTGTATGAATATAGCACTAAAAACGTGTAAGTGACTGTTAAATGAAAGCGCTTTCTGTTATAGTAAAGGTATAGAATTGTACTTGTTCACCTACAATGTTCATAAGGAGTGGTTTGTATGATTGAAAGAGGAAACTTCTTAATTGGTTTAGCGTGGGGAACATCTTTGAGCATACCTTTATGGATCGCCTTCTTTGGCTGGATAAAATTAGTTTGGCGCTTGCTTTAAATAAATAAAAACAAAAAAGTAAAAAACTTCAGTGGATATGCGCTGAAGTTTTTTTAAATAGTATAAATAGGTATTAAGAACTATTAAATAAATTGTATTTTTAAACGATAAGTAAATAAGACTACTAAAATATTATTTTTGGATTTTTTAGGATTCTAATGTTTTAGGTCTTATTACATAATAGAAAGCGGGAATACAAATTGAAAAGCTATCGTTTAGTAAGTTTCTCTACCTTATTTATCTGTCTATTCGTTTTATTCATTTCACCTTTTCAAGACACATCTAGTGCATCAACTGATAAATATCAAAATTTCAAGCAGCTCTCACAGCACGAGTCTTCAGCTAGCTATAAAGTGACGACTAAAGAAGCGAAAAGCCCTGTCCTTATCTTTGCTCCACACGGTGGAGGAATTGAAGGCGGGACAAGCGAAATTGCCAAAGAGCTTAGCAAACAAAATGCTCTTTACCTATTCGAATCGTTAAAATCGAAAGGCTCGCGAGATCTGCACATCACAAGCACTCATTTTGATGAGCCTACAGCGCGTAAGATGGTAAGCAAGTATGATAATGTTTTATCTCTTCACGGGTATTCTGGGAATAAAAAATATATTTTTGTAGGGGGAACTGATCGGGAACGTGCAAAAAAATTAACGCAATTATTAAATCAAAATGGATTTCCGGCGGAACTGATCACAAAAGGGCACGATGAGATTGCAGGCATTAACTCTAAAAATATTGCAAATAAAAATCGTACCGGCAAAAGTATTCAATTAGAGATTAGCCAACCGCTGCGAAGTGCTATGTTTCATTCATTCACTTCAAAAGGAAGAGCTTCGTCTAAAACTCAAACTTTTTATAAGTTTACAAATGTGCTTTCTACATTTGTTTCCACTTCTTACTGATTTAAAAAAAGAATGCTTTCACAAGCATTCTTTTTTTATAAACTAGTTTTGCTACTCGTGACTTATAATAGGTTTCCAGTTAAAATCTTTTACATCTTGAACAGAAGGCTTTCTCACGTGCTGTAAGCTTTCTTTATTACACGCTCCATAAACTATAAAATTTTGCTGAGCTTCTATTAAAGAAATAGAGTTGGCTCCTAGTTCATTGGCATTCAGCTTTTGATACGGATCGTCTTCCCAAAAACATATCTCACAAATATCATAGTCACCATCACTGTCTAACGATTGATAACCACAGCAAGGGCACGTATACTTTTTCATTGTTTCTATCCTTTCTGTGTGGAATTTTAAGCTAGAAAAAAGTCAGCCATCTTATTTAACTATTTTACTATATTCAAAGGTGGACTGAAAGAATATTCAAAAAAGTTACAGCGCACATTTCCTATGATTTGTGAACATTTTATAACGAATTGGTGATAGTTCTTGTGAGATTGAGTGAAAAAGGAGTACACTTACTAGGAAAATAGATCCTGTTCAGAAACGTCTACATAAAAACATTTTTGGATATGATGAATGAAAAAAGAAAAAAGAGATAGGGAGTCATAAATATGAAAAAAATAATAGGTTTACTTTTAGCATGCTTTTTAGCTGTCCCGACAGTTAGTTTTGCTCATACACATGTGCAAACAACCGTACCGGAAAATGGTGCAACTGTTACAGCTCCTCTAAAAGAAATTAAATTAACCTTTGAAACACCCATCGAGAAAATCAGTACAATGACCGTTACAAAAGATGGACAAAATATTTCACTTGCGTCGCAAAAAGTAGAGGGTCATGATTTAATAGCTTCTGTTGATCAGCCTCTTGAAAACGGATCTTACGCAGTAAACTGGGAAATTGTAGGGGAAGATGGGCATGTAATAAAAGATTCGATTGCTTTTAAAGTAGATGTGAAAGATGAAGCAAAAGAAGAGAATACTCAAGCAGCCGGAAAAGATAGTGAAAAAAAGCAGGGCGCCACGCAATCCGAACAGCACCAAAAAAGTGCAGCAGCAAATGATGAAAAAACAGATAACAATGATTCTTCATCGTTTTTTGTTATCATGATTATTGCTATTGTAGTGGTGGTTGGAGCATTACTCTTAATCTTCAGAAAGAAAAAGGCTTAAAAAGATGAGTGTTTTGTTGCCTGTTTTTGAGTGGTTCACATACGTAGCTCTTTCCTTATTATTAGGATTTGCCGTACTGCAATATGTGCCCCTTACAAAAAAGCCAACAATTTTATTATCAAAGCGATGGCTACTTGCAAGTGCAGCGGCTGTCGCTATTTTTTCGGTTGGAAATTCGCTTGAGATTATTTTATCTTTTTCAAAAATAAGAGGGTTAGGTGAAACAGTTCGTCTTGTATTATTGGAAACAAGAACGGGACACGCCTGGATCTTTGTTGTACTGATTGCTATTTTATGTATGATTGCTGTTTCAATAGAGAGCCACCCACATATGTATACCTTACTGACTGTAGCCTTGGTGGGAGGAATCGCCTACGCAAGTCACGCAGCATCCGCTTCTGTGCTTAGCGGCATGTTGTCTCATTCCCTTCATATTTTAGCAGTTGGACTGTGGGGAGGAGTGGTTCTAATTGTTGCCGCTTTTTCAAAAGAAACTTCCAATTGGAAAATTTTCTTAAGCTGGTTTACTCCTTTTGCGATCGCTTGTTTTGTGCTTCTTTCATTAAGTGGGTTCATTTCGATGGTTATTATCATGGGGCTGTCCAACTATGTAAATTCATGGGCTACAGATTACGGGCAATCTCTTTTGTTAAAGCATATTACGATTATTCCGCTGCTTGCATTTGCCGTCATCAATGGCTTTCTTATGAAAAAAGCGATAAAACATCCAGAATATAAGCCCGTGATGTGGATTCGAGCAGAAAGCATTATTTTGCTTATCATTTTTTTATTTACAGCTATCATGGTAACGCAATCGCCGCCAACTAATATAAGTCATATGGCAATGGATTCATCGATTCTTCCTTTTATCTATGGGAAACAAGTGACGCTGCCTCTAACGTTTCACGTAACGATTGTAGGAATCCTATTCTTATTTGTTGCACTGCTGTTTTTTGTGTATTTACTTGTTTGTTTTTACAAAAAGACAGTATGGCTCAGCGTATTAAGTGCGGGTTTGTTTGTGTTTGCTTTTTATATTGCGATGATGACAAGTATTCAAGTCTAAAAACAGTGAGAAATATCTCACTGTTTTTTTATTAGCCATTAAAAGTAGTGTTATCTCTCGGGCCATTTCTCGGAGAAGGGGGCATCGGCATTTGGGAACTAGAACCGGAGCCGGATGTAGAGCCGCTTGGAGGCGATATATTTCCTGCGTTTCCAAAAATAACGATCCCGCCAGAAATTGTGCCAATAGAAATAGATTTAATATAAACAGACATCCTTATTCAACCTCTCATCTAGTAAAAGAATTCAGTGTACCACAGTATATGACCAGCTTGTCATTTTTGTATAGACGAGTTTAAAAAATAGGTAAAAGCTTAGAAGTTCAGGTTGAGAAAGGAAATGGTGTAAAATAAGATAGAACTTTGAAGGTAAAGTGTTGATATCACCTATTAAAAGAAGTAGAAAGGAACTAAGATGAATACGCAAAAAGGAATTCATTTTTCATTTAAAAAATTATGGTTGCTAACGAACCCTCCGACAGGAAAGCTACTCATTTCGTTCATACTGGCCTTAATTAATACCGGAGCGTCGCTTTCTATTCCTCTTGTCATTAAAGAAGTGATGGAGAAAATTGCAGTAGGCGTCTCACCGCAGCTTATAGCAGGACTCCTTGGTTTATTTGCTACTCAAATGGTAACAAGCGCAGTATCTCTTTATCTCCTTGCTCAAGTAGGCCAAGGTGTTGTAAAAGAACTCAGACATAAAGTGTGGAACAAGCTCATAAAGCTTCCGGTTTCATTTTACGACCAAAATCGTTCCGGTGAAATGGTAAGCCGCATTACAAATGATACAACCATTGTGATGAACTTATTGTCAACAGAAATGATTGACTTTGTTAAAAATATTTTATCTATTATCGTTGCCATTGTTATTTTATTTACGCTTGATGTACCCATGACGCTCATTTTATTAGCGGTTATTCCCGTTATGTTTGTACTGGTTATGCCGCTAGCGAGAAAAATACATAAAATTTCACGTGAGCAGCAGGATAAAATGTCCAAGCTTACAGCTTTTTTAGCTCAAATGCTGAGTGAAATCCGCTTGATTAAAGTATCCGGTTCAGAGAAAAAAGAAGTTGATTCCGGCTTACAATCGTTTCAGTCACTCTACCTCTTCGGTGTAAAGAGAGCTAAAATTGAAGCTATCATTACACCGATTATTAGCACGGTGATGACCGCTGTTATGATTGCCATCGTCGGGTTTGGTGCATACCGGGTGAGTGAGGGATTTATCACTGCAGGAGAGCTGGTGGCTTTTGTTCTTTACCTTTTTCAAATTATGGTTCCGGTTGGTTCACTTACCCGATTTGTTACGAGCTTTCAGCAAACTAAAGGAGCTTCAGAAAGAATCTTTGATATATTAGCTGAGAAAGAAGAGAACTATGAAAATGGAGAAGTGCTTGAACAGGTAGGGAGTTTAAGGTTCGATAAAGTTGCTTTTCAATATGAAGATAAACCCGTATTGCAGGAAGTTTCATTTTCTGCTAAAAAAGGAGAAGTTACCGCTTTTGTTGGACCTAGCGGAGCTGGAAAATCTACTGTTTTTTCTCTTATCGAACGCTTTTATGAGCCTTCATCGGGTCACATATTCTTGGATGGAACAGACAGTCAAAACGTCAACTTACGTTCGTGGCGTCACCTATTTAGCTATGTTCAGCAAGATTCTCCGATTTTAGCAGGAACAATTCGAGAAAATCTCATTTACGGATTAGAGCGGCATGTGACGGATGAAGAAATAGAAGAAGCAGCAAAGTTAGCGAATGCTCATCATTTCATTCAGTCCTTTGAAGCTCAATATGAAACAATGATTGGAGAAAGAGGTATTAATCTCTCAGGAGGACAGCGACAGCGTATTGCAATTGCCCGAGCGCTGTTACGAAATCCTCAGTTTTTATTACTGGACGAAGCGACAGCTAGCTTGGACTCCGAGTCAGAAAAGCTTGTGCAAGAGTCATTGGAGACAGTAATGAAAGAACGCACATCACTCGTCATTGCCCATCGTCTATCTACGGTCATTAATGCGGACCAAATTGTTGTAATAGAAGAAGGGCAAGTTACAGGAAGCGGAACGCATAAAGAGCTGTTAGCCTCTCATTCTTTTTACCGGCGTTTGGTAGAGCAGCAGTTTCAAACATCCCTATAGAACAAACAAAAAAAGACTGCTTTCGAGCAGTCTTTTTTTAGTTTATTTATTTAGCTTTTTAACTAATTCATCACCCATTAACTCAGAAGAAAAAGGATCTCGGCTTGTGACAATTTGATCATTTGCCCAAACAGCATATGCTTTTTTATCCATCTCAGGGATGTAATTAGCCACTTCACGAAGTTCTTGTTCTAAACTGTATGGTAAAAAGGGAAGTACTTCTTCCGGTTCAATTTCATCAGGATAACCGGTTACGTCTAGTCCTTTAATTAAAAGTTCATCATCGGATCCTTTCAAGAAAGCAAACACAGAAGGTCCGTGACACTCAGCTGCTAAAATACCTCCGTTGTCGTACACTTTGTTCATAAGTGCATGCAAGTCCACATTTTTTGCTAAGTCAAACATAGCGCCGTGGCCGCCTACTACTAAGATAACGTCATAGTTCTCAGCATCTACTTCTTCAAGTTTCATTGTCTGATCCGCTCTTCCTGACTCATATAATTTCTTATACGTTCCGTCTGGATCAAAGTCTTCTGAAATACTTCGAACGTCTAGTTCCGGCTTACCTCCAAAAGGTGAGGCTAAGTCAACGGTGTGTCCTGCGTTCTCAAGCTTTTGCAGCGGAGCAAATAATTCTTCTGCCCACCAACCTGTGTGATAATCTTTCTCTTCGTATCCGCTTGATAATACAGCTAACACTCTTGCCATGTTTATACCTCCTAAATGATGTAAAACGTATAGTGATACATATCATGTATTCATTGTGAACTGTACCCTATATAAAAAAACTTTAAACAATGGCAAGTTATGAAAAGGTAGCGTGAATCATAAACAAAACCAAAAAAGAGATAGCAAATTTAAGATGCCACTTTTTATCTGTACGCTTATAGCGCTTCACGCCCATCACGAGCAGACAAGCTAGAACAGCCATCGTGATAATTCCTGAAAAGTACGTAAAATTTGCTTGAAATCCTTTTATCAAAGCCATATAACCATGTAAAATAATCAAAGCAGTTGATATAAGGGCAACGGGAACGTGCCACTGACGAACGTACTTGGCTAAAAACTGAATAAGCGGTTTTAACTCAAACTTTCCTTTTTTAATTTGCGATATCGGTTTCCATTTTAATAATAAAAAGATAGGATAAATAGCTAAAGCTGCAAAGAAACCAATTCGTGCGATAGAACCAAGCTCTTTAAAATTCCCTTCGTATATTTTAGAATCAAGCGGAAGGGAATGTTTATAAATAGGGACGTAAATAAGCCCTGCTACAACTAGTAAAAAAGAGATAGTAAAGATAAAGATCACTTTTTTACGCTCACTTTTATTTTTGATTAACGTCTGTAGCCATGATTTTTTAGCTGGAGATTTAGCGGAATTCATTTTCTTCCTCCTTGGAAAAAACTAGTTAGTATCAGTATGAACTTTTTTTCTTAAAAAATCTTTAAAAATCCTTCTTTTTTAAAAAAATTCATTTTTTTCTTTGCAATACGCGTTATAGTTAAACAAAGGGTTTAAAAAGGAGATGAATACATGAAAAAAAGAATAAGTATATCTATAATCAGTCTTTGTTTACTTTTAACAGCCTGTGGTCAGGAACCTGCTCAAAGCACAAATGCTGAGCAGCCAAAACCGTTGGACGTAAACCTTCAAGGCCCAGAGAAGTTACAGAAAAATGAAAACGGTATCTACAAAGCCGAAGTTACATATGGAGACGAAAAAGTAAAAAATGATGACGTTGAAATGATTGAATTTGAAATAGAGAAAAAAGATGGCGAAGGGAAAGGGAAGATGTTAAAGCCTAAACAAATAGGAAAAGGTGTATATGAGATACAAACATCTTTCTCTGAGCCTGGCACATATACCGTGCAGTCACATGTTTCTGCAAAAGGGACGCATAACATGCCTCTTATAACCGTTACGGTTAAATAAAAGAAGTCAAGGATGCTAATTCCTTGGCTTCTTTTCGTTTAGTATGTCCGTTAAATTCCCATTCTACAAGGGGAAAAGGTTATTTGGAATAGGATGATGTTTTCTATCATCAATTAAAGTAATGCACTGAGCCAGCTGTTCAATCCCTCGTTTGATCGTATTCTTATTTACTTGTGAGATGCTTAATCGGAGAAGCGTGTCTCGTTTATATTCTGGTAAAAAAAATCTAGAAGCATCATCAACATATATGTGCTGCTCGTTTAGCATGTGGACGATCTGTTTTGCTTTCACATGCTCAGGCAAACTAATGGATAAATAGAATCCTGAAGGCGGCTTAGAAAAATGTGTATGAGCGGGCAGCAGTGAATCACATGCTTCTACAAGAGTTTGCATTTTGGTATGGTATACCTCTTTTATCTTTTTAAGATGACTAGTAAACATGCCGCTTTTTAAATAAATTTCAAGAGCGCCTTGGGAAAGCGCTGAACTATTAAAATCTGAACTGAATTTATATCGTAAAAAGTTGTTATTCATTAACGAAGGAAGCACGATAGCAGCAATGCGTAACCCAGGAAGAAAAATTTTTGAAAAGCTTTTAATATAAATGACTCGTCCAGAAGGATTAAAAGAAAATAAAGGATCTGATTTTGCATCGGGATCAAGGTCGCCCAAAAAGTCATCCTCGACTATATATACATCGTATTTTTCGGCCAGCTCCACGATTTTTTTCTTCTCGAAATTTGTATAACAATGTCCAAGAGGATTATGGAATCTTGGAATAATATAGAAAAATTTTATGTCATTATTTCGAAAAATGTACTCCAAACGATCAAGATCAATCCCTTCCATCGATAGCTCGATCCCAAAAGTAGTAGCTTGGTGCAGGGTAAGAGACTCGATAAAACCGAAATAAGTGGGCTGTTCAATCAGGATATTATTTTTTCCATTTGGAAATGGCATAGAAACTAATAAGTGAAGAGCTTGCTGAGACCCAGATACAACAACTAACCTTTCAGCTTGAGTGAACACCTGTAGGCTCTGCAAGTGTTTCACTAACTGTACCCGCAATGAGTAAGAGCCTTGTTGATCAGAGTATGTAAAAAGCTCTTCTTTGTAGTGTTCAATTGCTTGGTTTATACAATGCTGAAATTCAAGATAAGGCATAACGTTTTTATCTGGACCAGCAGACAAGAAATCAATCACTTCATTTTCATTCGTCCTATGTTGAAATTCTGCCACAACGTAGTAGCCGCTTTTAGGAACAGAATAAATTAAATGCTCTTTTTCTAATTCGCTGTACGCTTTAATAACGGTATTCTTGCTGCACGAAAAATGATGGGAGAGTCGGCGAACAGAAGGGAGTTTACCACCTGCAATAAGCGATCCATTTGCTAGGCCAAGCTTAATTTCTTCCATGATTTTTAGATATTTCAAACTCATAGGTCCTACTCCTTTAATTTGTACCCGTACAGTTAGGTAAAAGAATGATTTATTTTACTAGTTGTCCTGCGCTATCCTTTTAATTATATCAGAACTTTTTTTAGAAAAATGGTACAGTTCTGAAAAATAAAAAGACAGGGGTAGGGTAAGATGCAAAAAGAAACGAGAGAGAAAATCGGCTTATTGTTAGGGGTAGTAGGCGTTATCTGTTTTAGCTTAACCCTTCCTTCTACAAGTGTTGCAGTCGAGTATTTCGGAACGACAGTCGCCGGTTTAGGAAGAACAGCTATAGCTGCTATCTTAGTAGCTGTGATATTGATTGTACGAAAAGA
Organism: Priestia sp. TRN 1309; assembly: GCF_050846875.1. NCBI lineage: Bacteria > Bacillati > Bacillota > Bacilli > Caryophanales > Bacillaceae > Priestia > Priestia sp. TRN 1309. Next base: position 60,558 of record NZ_JBOZGM010000002.1, read on the forward strand.
AAAATTTCCTTCTCTTCGCCAATTTAAAAGTCTGCTGATCGTTGCTTTAGGCGCAGTTTTAGGGTTTCCTCTGCTCACTTCCTGGGCAATGAAATCATTGCCTGTTTCTCACGGAGCGGTTGAACTCGCTCTTTTACCATTAGCCACAGCCGGTTTTGCGATGTTTAGAGGAGGTGAACGTCCTTCTTTCAAATTCTGGATATCAAGCATGATTGGTTCTGCAGCTGTTATCGTGTATGCTCTTCACCTCGGATTTGGTCAACTGCAGTTTGCCGATGCCGCTCTACTAGCAGCGGTGCTGATACTTGGACTGAGCTACGCAGAAGGAGGGGTGTTAGCAAGAGAATTAGGCAGCTGGCAGGTAATTGCTTGGGCCATTATCATCGGTGCGCCATTTTTTATGATTCCAGTGGGACTAAGCATTACAGCTGAAATGCTTCATGCGCCTTTAAAAGCGTGGGTTAGTTTGATTTATCTATCAGTCGTGAGTCAATTTTTAGCATACGTTGCTTGGTACAGCGGGATGGCTATGGGGGGAATAGCCAGAGTTAGCCAGGTTCAATATTTGCAGCCATTTTTAATGATTCTGTTTGCAGCTCTATTTCTAGGCGAATCAATTACACTTTTTACTCTTGCTATAGCAATAATTGTTGTCTTTTCGGTTGTGCTAGGCAAAAACGCCTCGGTATCAAAAAAAGAAGTGCATCCCGAGAAAATGATGAATAAAGACGCTTAACTAATATGTAAATTTGTTACATTAAAACAACATGCGCTATTTCCTTTAGCAATCGGCAGGTTCATTCAGTCTCCTGTTTTTCTATGTAAGTTTCAAGAGCCAAAAGATAAGAAATGAATGAATTTCCTATGTAAAAAAGGTATATAACGGTTTTTTTTCACATAGGTTGAACATTATACAAGAACTTGTACACCGAAAAAATACAATTAGACAAATAATTCGTATTGGGCTTGTCATATACATAGAGAGAAGAGGTAGTGATGAAAAAGGACGGGAGATAGAGGAGATAACGAGATGAACACTTTTTTGAAAGGAACGTTTATTCTAGCAGGTGCTGCCTTTGCAGGAGAGTTAATTGAATTTCTTGTAAATATGGTACTTGCTAGAGAATTAGGAAGGGAAGGCATGGGCATGTACATGACTGTTCTTCCTATCATTTTTCTTATTGCCACCGTAGCCAACTTAGAACTGCCTATTTCTATTTCTAAATTTCTTGCTGAACATCATCGCAAAGAACATCAGCATATGATGAAGCATGCCACCATTTTTGCGACTGCTGTGAGCTTGGGGATCTTTTTTATTACACTGGCCGTATTAGCAGCCTTTCCATTTTTCAGTCACTATCATCCTTACTTGAAATGGGTTGTACTATGTTTTATTCCGGTTGTTTCATTTTCAGCGGTGCTTCGTGGATATTTTACGGGTAAAAATAATATGACGACCATCGCTGTGTCTAATTTTATTCGCAAAGCCTTTCAGCTAACTATTTTATTTGTTGTTTTTCAAATGTTCGCTTTCACAGATGTTAAAATGTCTCTGTTTATTGCGATTTGTACACTGATTGGAACCGAAGCTGTTATTTTGCTTTATTTTTTTATCACGTATGTTACTCAGTTAAGTGTTTTATCAAGAGGGCACAGGCCTCTGCTTTCTCCAAGTGAGATTCGGAAAAAGCTGTTAGGCGTCTCACTTCCGACCACGGGACTGCGTTTATTTAATGCGGTATGTAATGCTATTCAGCCGTTTTTAATCAAACACGCGCTCGTTTTATCGGGCATGACGTTAACCGGGGCAACGCAGCATTTTGGTATGCTAACAGGGGTAGCGATGTCGATCGGCTTTTTTCCGGCTTTCTTTGCTCACTCTCTTTTAGTAGCACTCATACCTGCTGTATCTGAAGCTCATGCGAAAAATCAGGAAGAACAGCTTCAAAGACTTTTGACTCAAAGTATGCAAATGACATTTTTATATGGGATTCCGTCTATAGTGGCGATGTATTTCTTTGCTGAGCCGCTTACTAACTTGTTTTTTCATTCTACAGAAGCCGTGTACTATCTAAAGGCTTTATGGCCGTATTTTCTTTTTCACTTCTTTGCCGTCCCGCTTCAAGCTTATTTAATTGGACTCGGCTATGTAAAAGATGCTTTTTATCATACGATTTGGTCTCATATTGTCTCTTTTTCCCTGATGTTTTTCTTAGGATCACAAACAAATATTGGCATGCAGGGAATTATTATCGGGATGAACTGTGGCGTGGTTGTTTTGACCGTTCTGCATTATGTAACGATTTGCAAAGTCATTAACGTTTCCTTTTTTTCACTTAAGCATAAAACGCATTTATCTTAAAAAAACCTCCAACAGTGAAGTTGGAGGTTTTTTGGTTACCAGTTATTCATAATTGAGCTAAACAGTGTAGCAGGGTCTTGTCCGCCGCCGCCTGATAAGTATTTCGTTGTTTGCGTAGAATTAGCATTATCAAAGCCAGCGTGGATAGAAACGACTGCATCATCGGTATACCCGACAAACCAAGCATCTTTGACGTCGTTGGTTGTACCGGTTTTACCTGCAGCATCTCGTGAAGAACGAGCGTTAACACCTGTTCCATAGCTTTTTTCAATTACGTCTTGCAGCATGGATGTCATTGTATCCGCATTTTCTTCACTCATTACTCGCTCTGTCTGAATGTCTGGCTTTTTCACTTCACCGTCGCGCATCTCAATTTTTCGAATTGCGTACGGCTTAGTCATGACGCCTTTGTTAGCGAAGGTTGTATACCCTTGTGCTAACTGAAGGGGAGAGAACGTTGTCGTCGTTCCTCCAAGAGCAAGTCCTAATTTTGACTTATCGTCATCTTCAAGAGGAAGTCCAGCTTTTTCCATGAATTTTACGCTTGTATCAATACCAATTTGTTTTAAAAGCCAAACAGCTGGAACGTTAAGTGAACGAGTAAGTGCTTCACGCATTGTCACATGCTTTTGATATTCACCTTCTGCGTTTTTAGGGCTATATCCACCGCCAAAGTCTTGTCGTTCGTCACTTAAGAGTGAAGTTGGTGTATAATCTCCAGTTTCTAGTGCTGGACCGTATACGGCTAAAGGCTTAATAGCTGAACCAAGCTGATAGCCGCTTGTAGCACGGTTTAAGCCGTTTCGTTCATAGCTGCGTCCTCCATACATCGCTGAAATCCCGCCTGTTTTAGGGTTGACAGCTGAAATCCCAACCTCTACTTTGCTGTTGATGTCATCATCTCGGAACGTATGATTTGCTACAGAGTTATTAATCGATTCCTGTAAATTAGGATCTAAATCTGTATAGATGGCATAACCACCCTTATAAAGATCATCAGCAGATACGCCATATTGTTGAGCAGCTTCTTTAATTACATAATCAATAAATGCTTGATTTGAGTTCGGTTTTTTAACCGGAATACTAGGCTCGACTACGCGTTCGTTTAACGCTTGCTGATACTGAGTATCGCTAATAACGTTTTGGTCATGCATCAGTTTCAATACAACGTTTCGTCGGGCTGTTGCTTTTTCTGTACTATTGCTTGGTGAATACGTACTCGGCGCTTTTGGGAGTCCTGCTAAAAGCGCAGCTTCGCCTACGGTTAAATCTGATACAGGCTTATTAAAATAAATCTGAGAAGCTGCACCAATACCGTATACACCGCTTCCGAAATAAATTTGATTTAAATATAATTCCAAAATTTGATCTTTTGTAAATTGTCTTTCTAAGCCTAGTGATAGAAACATTTCATCTACTTTACGTTTAATGGTCTTATCACTAGATAAGTAAAGATTTCTTGCTAACTGCTGTGTAATGGTACTTGCGCCTTCAGCTTTACTCATTGTTACAATGTTCTTAAAAAGGGCGCGGCCAATACCTTGTAAATCAATCCCAAAATGCTTGTAAAAGCGACGGTCTTCCGTTGCAACAAACGCCATTTTTACATAATCGGGAATTTCATTGCTCGAAACATTTTGACGGGGAACGGTTTTATACAATTCGTCAATCTTACGGTCATTTTTGTCATAGACTACCGTACTTTGAACCGACTGCAGTTTCGAGTAAGATAAATCAGCCGTTTGCTGAAATTGCTTTAATACATAGGTAACTCCTAGCATTACAATTAAAACAACGACTAAAAAGGCTAAAATAAATTTCCTCATGTTGGTTCACTCCACTAAGTAATAATTCCATGTTCACACATAGCTACATTCTTCGTCTTTACAAGGTCGTTATGTAAAGAATGCTGAAGTTTGTTGACCCATTCAATCTTTTAACAAAGAGATGGGTGATAAAGTATTAACGTTTAAAAGCTGACGCGCTAAGTTTAATAAAGGCTATTATTCAAGTGCAGGTAAGTTTTTAGGGTATAAGATGATTGACATAAATAGCTCTTTACGCAGTTATTTTTTGCTTACTCGCAGATGCTTCGTTTTTTTATTAAACTGAAACAAAGTGAAATACAATCATCTGAACTTAGTTTACCCATAAATTTGTGTTTGTCAAATAAAGTCGTATAAAGCACCATTCGGGGCTTTGTTCCCCTTTATGAAAAACCAAGGGGGTATTTTACGTTCTGTTTCTCATAGAAAAAAGTTGTTATAACACGTATAAGAAATACGATTTAGTACGCTCGGGTATAAATGCTGATATCTGTTGAAAGTAACGAAATAAAGAAAAAATTAACTAATTTATCAGACTAGGGCACTTTTTATACGAAGGAGGACGGGCGAGTTTTAATTATTATCCACCTTTTGACGGGAGCACTTAGATAAAAGTGGAATATTTCTTTACCCGCTGTAAGTCAAACGAATTAAATACCTAGCTGCATATGAGCAATGGCCATATGAAGTTATTCAGTATTATGTGATACTGCCAGCAAAACATACAGGTATTTCTTTGACAGTAGTTCCTTTACAAATGCTTCGAAAGTTCTTATAATAAAATTATCTTTAATTCGAGATATTTAAAAGGAGTGGATATACGTGAAACATATTTTTAAAAAAGGAACGGACGAGACGAAACCGACTTTATTGCTGTTGCATGGTACAGGAGGTACAGAACAAGATCTGCTCCCTGTTGCAGATATGATTGATTCCTCTTGCTCCGTATTATCTGTAAGAGGAAATGTACTAGAAAACGGAATGCCCCGTTTCTTTAGACGTTTACAAGAAGGAATATTTGATATAGAAGATTTAATTGAACGTACAAAAGAACTTCATCAATTTTTAGATGAAGCGGCTGAAACATATTCATTCGACCGACACAACATCGTAGCTGTAGGCTACTCAAATGGTGCCAATATTGCAGGAAGTTTGCTGTTTCATTATGCGAATTCTTTAAAAGGGGCGGCTCTTCTTCATCCGATGGTTCCAAGAAGAGGAATTGAAGTGCCTAAGACCGACGCCTCTATCTTTATCGGCGCAGGTACAAACGATCCTATTTGCCCAGCATCAGAAACGGAAGAACTTTCTGCTCTTTTAGAAAAAGCCGGAGCGGACGTACAGGTCCATTGGGAATCATTTGGACATCAGTTAACACGAACAGAAATTGAAGCAGCTGAAAAATGGTATCGGTCAAAATTTTAATTTCAAAACTTTCCGCACTCGTGCGGGAAGTTTTTTTATTTTCAAAAAACAAGGACAGTTATCATACAAAAGATAGATATAAATGGTAAAAAGTACTTTTTTTACTGAATGAAGGGAAATTTTATGATATCATTTTATTTCCGGTATATCCTTGCAGAACAGCTATTTTTAGGTAAAGTATCAAATTATTTTAAAATTCCTGGCTTCTATCACAAAAAAATGAAACCAAAGTCTGAGTAAACCGTTATAATAAATGCAGGATTTAAATTCAAAAGGATGGTTAAAAGCATATGACTCGTTTTTTTATTGTTTTACTTTTCGTTCTAATGGTTATATGTGTATATACCATTATTTCGCAAACCCTTTACCGTCGCTATCATTCATCAGTCATAATAAAAGGGGCAAAAAAGCATAAAATAGCTATAACATTTGACGATGGGCCTCATCCTGTTTATACGCCAAAAATTTTGGACTTGTTCAAACTGCATGAAATGAAAGCTACTTTTTTTATTGTGGGAGAACTAGGGGAAAAACACCCGTCTATTTTAAACAGGATGATTGATGAAGGACATGAAGTAGCTATACATCATCATCGTCACGTGAGTGCATGGACGCAAACACCTTGGCAATTAAAAAGACAAATTCATCAATGTGCACAGGTTATAGAGAAAGTAACAGATCAAAAGCCGCTTTTTTATCGTCCGCCGTGGGGACATTTAAATATGAGCAGTTTATTAATGGCCAAGCCATATCACCTCGTGATCTGGACAGGAATCTTTCAGGATTGGACACTAAAAACAACGAAAACGGCATTAGTTCAAAAACTAATGCGTAAAGTAGAAGATGGAGCCATTTTTGTTTTACACGATAATGGAGATACCCCGGGAGCAGATGAAAAAGCACCTGAAATGACGATTGCGGCGTTAGAAGAATTTTTACCTTACTTAAAACAGCAAGGGTATGAAAGTATAACCATGCAGCAATTGATGAATCAATCGTAAATAGAGGAGCGAGCAGTGGACTTAACAATTATTTCTCAGTATATACATTCCTATGGTTATATTGTTATTTTACTTGTACTTTTTTGTGGGATCGTTGGAATTCCAGCGCCTGAAGAATCATTTTTAATATTATTAGGCATGTTTATTGCCAAACATCAGCTGAACTTATACGAATCATCTCTTTTTGCTTTTTTAGGTGTTATAACTGGAATGCTTACTGCTTACGGGCTAGGAAGGTATGCAGGAACCCCATTTTTTGATAAATACGGAAAATACGTAGGGTTAACCAAAGAGAAAATTGAAGCGGCAAGCGGCAGCTACCATAAATATGGGATATGGACCATTTTATTTGGTTTATATATTCCAGGCTTACGTCAAATTAGCCCATATATGGCAGGAATAAGTCGCTATCCGTTTTTGCTTTATTTGCTGTTATCGGTGGTAGGCAGTCTAGTATGGGTCCTTTCTTTTCTCGTTCTAGGTTACTATGTAGGAGACCGGATTCATATTTCGTATATCATTATGGGAGCTGTAGCTTTTTTTGTTATTTATTTACTTATAAAAAGAAAAAGAAACCGAAAACGTCTTGAGAGGAGGGATGGTCAATGAGGAAGGTTCTGTTCTTGCCGCTTTTTCAGATGCCATCTGGTCATCACCAAGTAGCAGACGCCGTTATGGATGCCATCATGGAACGTTTTTCTCACGTTATTTGTCAAAAAATTGATTGTTTAAGCTATTGGAGCAAACCGCTTGAACAAATGATTTCATCGATATACATGAAATGGATTTCTGTTTTTCCAAAGCAGTTTGAAAAATTTTATTACGGACATGTATACAAAAAAAACGACCATACGATGGATGATTTTGTCGTGAAAAAGTGGCCGATTATCGAATATCATATGAAGAAATTAATTGATGCAGAGCAGCCCGACGTCATTGTTTGCACACACAGCTTTCCTTCCTGTGTATTAAGCGGCTTAAAAGAAAAAGGAATCATTGATCTTCCTATTATAAACGTATACACCGACTTCTTAGTAAGCGACGTATGGGGTAAAAATGGAATCGAGCTTCACTGCGTGCCTGATCAGGATACGAAAGCATTTCTACAAAACGTTCACGGTGTAAAAGAGTCTTCTATTTATGTAACGGGCATTCCCGTTCATAAAGCGTTTTTAAAAAGACGGATTGACCATCTCATGCCACAGAAGCATATCCTGATTGCCGGCGGAAATTCGGGCCTTGGGAATGTACGCAAAATGCTTCAGCAGCTTCCGCAAAACTGTACGTATATGTATTATGTGCTGTGTGGAAAAAATAAAAAGTTGTATCAAGAACTAGTGAAACTAAACCACCCGAAAGTTAAAGCGGTCCCGTATGTAAAATCAAGAGAGAAAATGAATGATTTATATGAAGGAGCAGATGCCATTGTCACAAAAGCAGGAGGCGTTACAATTAGCGAAGCCCTTCATAAGAGACTACCTATTTTTATTCATTCATCTCTTCCCGGTCAAGAACAAATTAACATTGAATATCTAAAAGAAAAAGAGCTGCTGATACCGCTTAATGATGCTGAAGCCTTTGAACAGCAGCTTAAGAACATTTTAGAAAATGATGTGAAACGAAACCGGTTGATAAAACGAATGGACGAATATGTAGACAGCTTAGAAGTAAAAGTAGATCGCGTGCTTGCAGATCACTTTAAGCTGTATCGATATGAGACAAGTCAAAATCAATTTTAAGCAGAACATTGGTTATTTCTTTTTACATTCGATAAACTAACTGTAGATATAACATCTGTAGAAGGTTAAATGAAGTAAAAGGAGATTATAATATGAACTCAGTTATTGAAACGATTTTAAATCATCGTTCTATTCGCAAATATGAAGACAAACCATTGTCGGAAGAGCAAATTCAGACGATTGTCGAAAGCGCACAGGCAGCTTCCACATCAAGCTATATTCAAGCGTACTCCATTATTGGAGTAAAAGATAAAGAAACGAAGCGAAAGCTTGCCCAATTAGCAGGAAATCAGCCTTACGTAGAAACAAATGGACACTTCTTTGTATTTTGCGCTGACTTTCATCGTCATGATGTCATTGCAGAAATGGAGAAAAAAGATTTATCGACAGCGCTCGAAAGCACAGAGCAGTTCATGGTAGCTATTATTGACGTTGCCCTTGCTGCGCAAAATGCAACGCTTGCTGCTGAATCAATGGGACTTGGAGCTTGTTATATTGGCGGTTTGCGTAACGAATTAGAAGAAGTAAGCAAATTGTTAAAACTGCCTCATCATGTAATCCCGTTATTTGGTCTAACGGTTGGACATCCAGCGGGTATGACGGATAAAAAGCCGCGCTTACCATTTAAACATGTGTATCATGAAGAAACATATGAGCCAAACCATGAGCAGACGAAAAAAGAATTAACGACGTATAACGAAGAAATTTCTGCTTATTACAACGAACGAACAAATGGCAAACGCCAAGACACATGGACTGGTCAAATGGCTGAAATGCTTTCCAATCCTAAGCGTATGTATATGAAAGAATTTGTTGAAAAGCAAGGATTTAATAAGAAATAAAAAGGCTGGGACAAAAGTAGTTTAGCCGAATTGAAAAGCGAACCGCTCATCAGAATCTTTGATGAGCGGTTCGCTTTTTTTGTTATGGTGAACATAGGTTTCATTTATGTAGTTCCTTCTAGCAGTTGACTGGATTCATTTCCAACCTCTTTTTTGTTGCGAAAAAAAACTTAATATACCCGTTAAAGGGTCAATAAAAAAGAAGAGGCTTAGCCAGCAATGATAGAGAAATTTAACTATTTTGGTTAAAACAACAATAAAAAGCAGTAAAAAGTAGAAACGTTTCATCATATAGCCAAATTATCAGAAATATTACGTTTAAACGTTCCTTTTTGTTAAGTTTTGTAATAAAAGTAGCATGGCTCTGTAACGGCTGTGAAATGTGAGGATGATATCATTCAATCATTGAGTAAATAAGGAGGTATTCGTAATGAAAAAATTTATATTTACTCTAGGAACAACAGCAATCCTTTCAGCGGGATTTGTAGGTGCAGCTTCTGCTTCTACAAGCGGAACGTATCACGTAGAAAAAGGTGATACGTTATGGAAAGTCGCTCAAAAGCACAGCGTGAGCGTAGACGAGCTAAAAGATGCAAATAACTTAACATCTAATATTATTTATCCAAATCAAGAATTAAACGTAGCTACTATAAAAGAAATGACGCACAAAGTTCAGCAAGGAAATACATTATGGTCCATCAGTCAGCAATACGGCGTGACGGTAGATCAAATTAAAGAATGGAACGGACTGAAGTCAGATTTAATTTATCCTGGCGAACAACTAAAAATTCAGTCTCCAAACGGCCAAGCTCAGCAATCAAGCCCTTCAGTAGCCCAAGCTGCTCCAGAAACTCAGCAAGCTCAAGCGCCGGCTGAACAAACTCAAGAAGAACAGCAGCAAGCTCAAGCTGAACAAGCTCAAAAAGAGCAGCAGCAAGCTCAAGCTGAACAAGCTCTAAAAGAACAGCAGCAAGCTCAAGCTGAACAAGCTCAAAAAGAGCAGCAGCAAGCTCAGGCTGAACAAGCTCAAAAAGAGCAGCAGCAAGCTCAAGCTGAACAAGCTCAAAAAGAGCAGCAGCAAGCTCAAGCTGAACAAGCTCAAAAACAACAACAACCTGCTGAATCGTCACAACAAGCCAGCGGCAAATCAATGACAGTTGAAGCAACTGCCTATACGGCTAATTGTGCTGGATGTAGCGGTACAACTGCTACAGGAGTGGATTTAAAAGCAAATCCAAACCAAAAAGTAATCGCTGTTGATCCTAGTGTTATTCCGTTAGGTTCGAAAGTTTATGTAGAAGGCTATGGTGAAGCTGTAGCTGCCGATACAGGTGGAGCAATTAAAGGCAATCGAATCGATGTATTCGTTCCTTCTGAAGGTGATGCTCAACAGTTCGGAAGAAAATCTGTTAAAATCACGGTTATGAACTAAGAAGTTCTTTATAAAATTGCTAGTCTAGTATAGAAATACATAGCTAGTAAAACAAAAGAGGTGCCATAAGGCACCTCTTTTTACTTTATAATACGCTTTGCGCCCGCATAGCTGTTTTTCCAGTACGCTGTTGAAAGTGATTGCGTTTTAACGCCTTTGCTGCTGACATAAATGAATTCTTGTTTGTCTAGGTAAATTCCTACGACTGAAACGGATTTGCCGTTTTTAAAGAAAACTAAATCTCCAGCCTGCAGACTGTTTTGCTTTACGTCCGTTCCGCTTTTATACTGATCTGCTACTGTACGGGGGATAGAAATAGTTGAACCCGCGTTTTTATATACATACTGTGTGTACCCTGATACATCAAAACCTTTTGGTGTCGTTCCTCCATATTTATATGGCTTTCCAATTAGCGTTTTGGCATACGATACGATTTGCTGCTGTTTTGCACTAACAGAAGTTTGGGGTGCTGGAGCCGGCGCAGGTGCGCTTGTACTTTTCACTTTCAGCACTTGTCCAACTTTTAGCGCATCTGTTTTTAAATTGTTTAATTTTTTTAATTCAGCTACCGTCATGCCGTACTTTTTAGCGACTGCTGTCAGCGTGTCTCCCTTTTTCACCGTGTAGGTGCCATTGTTATCAGCCGGTGTAGATGGAGCTGTTGGTGAAGGTTGAATATCTTCATCAAGCAAATAACTCATATTTGCGCTAAACGTTACTTTTCGCTTCGTTTTATAGCTCTTCGCTTTTTGCTGAAATTGCGTATTGTATGCGTTGATTTCTTTTTCAAAATTTGCAGAGATCTTATTAAATTCCGCGTCACTTACATCTCCAAACGCATAGTCTTCAAGATCTACAATGTAATTGTAAAGAGCAATTAAGCTGTCATATAAATACCCTTGAAGCTGATCAGCTTCTGAATTAAGATGATTCATCGCGTAATTTTTATCAGTCTTTGTTAGAAACTGGTCAATTTGATCCGCAAGCTGATCATATGCCGCTAACGCTTTTTCGTCATCTTTTATTCCTTCAATTTCTTTTAGCTTTTTTTCTACGGTTTTATAAAATGGTGCGTAATAATCTGCTAGCGAATTAACGTCTTTTTGATAAACGCTCACAGAAGAAGCAGCATAAGCAGAGTGGCTAAAAACAGGCGTTGTCACCGATGCTCCTACTAAAACGGATGCTGCTATAAATGGTACAAGTAGTTTCTCTTTTTTCATTTGTAAAGTCCCCCAAATATCCAAATAATAGTATAGCAGATAGATTATACTATATTAGGTTATAAAAGAACTAGTACTTTTCCTTTAATTTCATATTTTTTAGCAGTTTGCGTACCTGATAGAAGATAATCTAAGGAGCAAAGGAAATATGTGATACAATGTACAAATATTCAGTTAAAAAGGAAGTGTACGATATGCAACAATTTATCAAAGAAATAGCGCGCGGAAAAAGAGGATCAACTGACTTAACGTATGAACAAGCAAAAGAAGCAGCTCGCTTAATCGCTTCTGGACAAGCTACGGATGCTCAGGTCGCTGCTTTTTTTATTGCGGAACGTATTAAAACCGAAAATGCAGATGAACTATTGGGATTCGTTCATGCTTTTCGCGAAAAAACAAAAGAGATACCGCTGTCTCAGCCGTTAAAAGATAAATCAATTGATTTTGCAAGCCCTTATGCAGGGAGAAATTCATTTTTTGCGACCATTCCTGTATCGATTTTATTAGCTGAAAGAGGTGTGCCAGCTTTTTTACACTGTACAGAAGCGCTTCCTCCAAAGTTTGGAACAACGATTGAAGATGTACTTCATTCATTACAGATCCCTCAAGCTCAAACGATTGAAGACATCGGTCATACGTTAGAAACATTAAAAATTGGCTTTGTAAATGCTGAAACAATCTCTTATCCTCTTAGTCGCATCAAACAAATTCGTCATGAAATTGGCGTAAGAACACTAATTAATACGGTTGAAAAACTATTAAATTTATCAAATGCTTCTTCTTTAATGATGGGCGCTTTTCACCGCACGGCCATTAACAAAATTGTGCCCATTTTTGCTTCGCTCCCGTTTAAACATGTATACGTGGTGCAAGGTATAGAAGGATCTGAAGATGTACCTGTACATAGAAGCAGCTTTGTTTTTACTATCTCAGAAGGAGAGATGGAGTCGTTTATTGTCAATCCAAAAGAATACGGACTGTTTGTGGAAGAAGAACACTTTGAAAAGAAAATAAGTGTTGAAAAACAAGCGGCATATGTGACGCGCATTTTGGAGGGTGAATCTTCTTCCGAACTGACTTATGTCTATAATCAAGTAGTATTAAACGCCGGCTTGCGCTATTATTTATTTGGCTATGAAACTTCTATTGAAGAAGGAGTAGACTATGCAAAACGTCAGCTAGCTGAAGGTCTAGGTTGGAAACACCTGCAGAAATGGAAAACACAAGTGATTTCAGAAGAGTAAAAGGTGAGCAAATATGCTCATCTTTTTTTATCGAAAGATATAAATCCTTTGTTTTTTATCAGAAAATTTAATATAATTAGTTGTGTATTTGTGTTAGAAAATATCACATTTGATGTTAACAAGAAAATAGATTAGCAGAAAGGAAACTTTCATTGAAACTTACGTCGAGAGAACAAGAAAAATTAATGATTGTCGTAGCTGCAGACTTAGCAAGACGCCGTCAGACAAGAGGATTAAAACTTAACTATCCCGAGGCAGTAGCGATCATTACATATGAAATTATGGAAGGAGCTCGCGATGGCAAGACGGTAGCACAGCTAATGCGAGAAGGTACCAAGATTTTAAAACGAGAAGATGTAATGGAAGGTATTCCTGAAATGATTCATGATATTCAAGTAGAAGCTACCTTTCCAGACGGAACCAAGCTCGTCACTGTTCACGATCCAATTCGTTAAGAGGAGGGAAAAATATGATTCCAGGGGAATACGTCTTAAAAAAAGAACCCATCACATGTAATAACAGAAAGCAATCGATTAGCGTGACTGTAATCAATAGAGGCGACCGCCCCGTTCAAGTAGGTTCACATTTTCATTTTTTTGAAGTGAATGCCGCGCTCGAATTCCCCCGCGAAGCTGCGCTTGGCTATCATTTAAATATTCCAGCCGGTACAGCCGTTCGCTTTGAGCCAGGTGATGCAAAAGAAGTAGAGCTGGTTGCTTTTTCCGGAACAAGAGAAATTTACGGTCTGAACAATAAAACAAACAGATCGCTTTCTGATAGAAAGGAAGATGCATAAGATGAGTTTTCAAATGTCGCGACGTCAGTATGCAGATATGTTTGGACCAACCGTTGGAGATGCTGTTCGTTTAGCAGACACAGAGCTATTTATTGAAATTGAAAAAGATTTCACAACCTACGGAGATGAAGTAAAGTTTGGCGGAGGAAAAGTGATTCGTGACGGAATGGGGCAGCATCCTCTTGCAACGCGAAGTGAAGCAGCGGACTTAGTGTTGACAAATGCCATTATCGTTGATTATACAGGCATATATAAAGCAGATATTGGAATAAAAGATGGACTCATTCAAACTATTGGAAAAGCGGGTAATCCGCTGTTGATGGATGAAGTAGACATCATCATTGGTGCGAGTACGGAAGTAATTGCAGCTGAAGGGAAAATTGTAACCGCGGGCGGTATTGATGCGCATATTCATTTCATTTGTCCGCAGCAAATTGAAACCGCCCTTGCCTCTGGCGTGACAACGATGATTGGAGGAGGAACAGGACCTGCTACAGGAACAAAGGCTACCACTTGTACACCCGGAGCGTGGCATATCGAACGAATGCTTGAAGCCGCTGAAGCATTTCCGATGAATATTGGCTTTTTAGGAAAAGGAAATGCAAGTGCGAAAGAGCCTTTAATTGAACAAATTAAAGCAGGAGCAATTGGACTAAAGCTTCACGAAGACTGGGGAACCACGGCATCTGCCATCGACACAAGCCTGCAAGTAGCAGACGAGTACGATGTTCAAATTGCGATTCATACAGATACTTTAAATGAAGGCGGCTTTGTTGAAGATACGATTGCAGCAATTGGTGATCGAGTCATTCATACCTACCATACTGAAGGAGCTGGAGGCGGGCATGCACCTGATATTATGGAAATGGCAAGCTTTCCAAACGTGCTTCCATCATCAACTAATCCAACAAGACCCTATACGGTCAACACGCTTGAAGAGCATTTAGATATGCTCATGGTATGTCATCATCTTGATCCTGCTGTACCAGAAGACATCGCTTTTGCTGATTCCCGCATTCGCAAAGAAACGATTGCAGCTGAAGATATTTTACACGATTTAGGTGTATTCAGTATGATTTCTTCAGATTCTCAAGCAATGGGACGTGTAGGAGAAGTGATTACACGAACGTGGCAAACAGCTGATAAGATGAAAAAGCAGCGAGGAAAAATTGATGGTGACAGCGAAGTCGGCGATAACGCACGTGTCAAACGCTATGTAGCTAAATATACGATTAATCCAGCTATCGCTCATGGAATTTCCGAATACGTAGGATCGGTAGAAACAGGGAAAATAGCTGACTTAGTCCTATGGGAGCCAGCGTTTTTTGGAATAAAGCCTGACTTGATTGTAAAAGGCGGTTTAATTGCTCACAGCTTAATGGGAGACCCTAACGCTTCAATTCCAACCCCACAGCCGGTCTTATATCGTCCGATGTTTGCTTCTTATGGAAAAGCAAGAGCTAAAACCTCCGTTACGTTTGTGTCAAAAGCAGCGTATGAGAACAAAGTGGGCGAAAAACTAGGGTTACAAAAGCTGCTTAAACCAGTAAAAGATATTCGTCAGTTAAAAAAAACAGATATGAAGTTAAATGGAGAAATGCCTAAGATTGAAGTTGATCCCCAAACGTACGAAGTAAAAATAGATGGACAAATGATTACATGTGAAGCGGCAGAAGTTGTGCCTATGGCGCAGCGATACTTTTTATTTTGAGGTGAAAAAATGGTAATCGAAAAAATTATCGGAAATATAGCAACATTAGAAAAACGAGCTCCACATATAGAAAAGGTATATATCGAAAGTGATCACTTAGTAAAACGCGTTCAGCGCGTTGTAACAGATCACGGTAAGGAACTCGGAATTCGTCTGAAAGAAAACCGCGAGTTAGTTGATGGCGATGTACTATTTATGGATGAAAGCAATATGATTGTTGTGCAAGTTCTGGCAGACGATATTTTGACCATTCAGCCGATTGATATTCAGCAGATGGGAGAAATTGCTCATCAGCTTGGGAACCGCCATTTGCCGGCGCAGTTTGAAGGTGGAGACATGCTTGTACAGTACGATTATTTAGTCGAAGAATTGCTTCAGCAGCTCAACATTCCCTATAAGCGCGAAAAAAGAAAAGTAAAACAAGCTTTTAAGCATATCGGACATAATCATGACTAATTCATTGCTTTCGCTGATTCAACTATGTGATTCAAATTTCCCATCGGGTGCATTTTCGCATTCGTTTGGTTTTGAAACGTATATTCAGCGAAATCAAATTTACGACACAGAAACCTTTCAAGAAGCGCTTCGTACATACCTTGATGTTCAGCTGACGTATACGGACGGCTTAGCATGCAGGCTGGCTTATGAGTATGCTGTTCGTGACCAGTTTAACGAAATTATGAGAATTGATCATGAACTATACGCTCTTGCTTTGTCAAAAGAAACAAGAGAAGGGACAAGACGGGTGGGCCAGCGCATGTTAAAGCTTTGCTTAGAGTTATTTCAAGGCTCTTATTTAGAAAAGTATATGAGTGAAGTAAAAGCAAAGAAGGCGTACGGACATCCTGCTGTTGTATTTGCATTAGCCAGCCTGCAGTTAAACATTACAGAAGAAGAGGCAATTTTAAGTCATTTGTACGCTAGCATCTCTTCATTAATTCAAAATGCTGTTCGCGGCATACCAATCGGCCAAACCGATGGGCAAAAAACGCTCGTTCTTTTTCAGCCGCTGCTGCAGCAAGCGCTTCAGCATATTTTGCAAGCAGATCAAGAGGAATTTGGTGCCGTGACACCAGGGTTAGAAATTGCTCAAATGCAGCATGAACAATTGCATGTTCGATTGTTCATGTCATAAAAAAGGAGGGAAGGCCTTCTAACGATGAAGGCGTAAAAAATGGATGCAATTAAAATTGGAATTGGTGGCCCTGTTGGTGCAGGGAAAACAATGTTAGTAGAACGATTAACGCGTGCACTAGAAGGACAGCTAAGCATGGCGGTCGTTACAAACGATATTTATACAAAAGAAGATGCGCAATTTCTAGTAAAAAACAGTATCTTGCCAGAAAATCGTATCGTCGGAGTAGAAACAGGAGGATGTCCTCATACGGCTATTCGGGAAGATGCATCTATGAACTTTGCTGCAATTGATGAGTTAGTGGAACGTCACCCCGATGTTGAACTTATTTTTGTAGAAAGCGGAGGAGATAATTTAGCCGCAACGTTTAGCCCAGAGCTCGTTGATTTTTCAATTTATATCATCGATGTAGCACAAGGAGAAAAAATCCCGCGTAAAGGCGGTCAAGGAATGATTAAATCTGATTTATTCATTATCAACAAAACAGATTTAGCCCCATATGTAGGAGCCAGTTTAGAAGTAATGGAAAAAGATACAATCCAAGCGAGAGGGCACAAGCCTTTTGTTTTCACCAATTTAAAAGAAGATAAAGGGCTCAATCAAGTGATAGAATGGATCAAAAAAGAGGCCTTTTTAATCGGCCTTGAATCATGAGCTACACGGGTTATTTAGAGCTTCGTGCAGAAAGAAACAGTGAGCGAACGGTTATTAAAGATACTTATCATTACGGGGCTTTCAAAGTTGCCAGACCTATTTACATGACTCCTGAATCACCTTTTGTTTATATGCTTCACGTAGGCGGGGGATACGTGAGCGGAGACAAATACAAAACGATGATAACGGTCGAGAAAAATGCTCAGCTGACTGCTACTACTCAATCTGCGACAAAGGTGTACAAAACACCGAACGCAGCTGTTTTACAAGAAACGTGCATAACCCTTGAAGAACAATCCATCATGGAATATATACCAGACCCGCTTATTTTGTATGAAAATGCTGCATTTGTCCAAGAAATAACGGTTCATATGGCAGAAAACGCTGCTTTGTTTATGTGTGACAGCATCACCCCGGGGTGGTCGCCGGATGGGCAGCTGTTTCAATATACCTCTATGCGTTCCAAGCTGAAACTGTATGTAAACAAGCAGCTGAAGGTATACGATCACTTATACTTGAAGCCAGAAAACCATCTGCGCGGCATGATGAAAATGGAAGGGTATACTCATTTTGGATCAATTATTATTGTTCATCCAAACGCCGACGACGCATTTATAGCGAAAGTACATCAGCTGTGCGAAGAGGCAGGCTGTAAAGCAGGAGCTTCCGCACTTCCGATTTCCGGATGTGCTATTCGAATACTAGCTGCTAGTACACAAGAAGTGGAAGAGATAATCGTCAAAGTATACGGATTGTTCCGGCAGGAGTTATTAAAAGCTGAAGTATCACTTTTGCGTAAGTATTAAAGTGCCTGTACAAAAGTATAGTAGTTAAAGAAAAATCCGAACGAGCTGAACTCTTGATAGAGAATCAAATTCGTTCGGATTTTTTATTGGTAGGGTGAACGTAGGTTTCCCGTATGTAGTTCGTTCTAGCCGTTGATTAGAGGACAAAGCGAAGTCTTGCACAGAAATCAACAGCTGTGGAACAAGCAGTCCAGATCATTTATCCTACTTATTCGTCTTTAGATTGAATTATTTTCATTATGTTTCATTCTCTGTTAGAACCACAGACTAAATAATCCGTCGCTTACACCTAAATTATACATATAATAGAGGCCAAATATAATGCTGACAGCACCTGTTACCTGCATCAAACAGCGGTTTAACGTCACTTGCTTTTTAGTTGTAACGAATGGAATTCCAATAACCGTCGTAAATAACAGCATGCCAAGACAAGTGCCGATTCCAAAAATGATAATGTACAGCGCACCTTGCCATACGTGAGTAACGGTGCCCATCGTTACTACAACCATCGCTGCGCTTCCGGCCAGTCCATGAACAAAGCCAATGCCTAATGACTTTAAGTAAGACGTTTTTTCGTGATGCGTATGCACTTGTTTTTTGTAAGACAGAAACGATGTAAAACCGAGATAAACGAGCATAATGCCTACTAAAAATTCAAGTGACATGCTCATACGTTCAGAAATACTGCTTTTTAACACTATTAAAATCATGCCAAAAATAAACAGCGTAAGCGTATGACCAATCCCCCAGTATACTCCTGCAAGCGAAGAGCGCCACAGCTTTTTACTTTTTGAGGCAATGGTTGATACAGCGATAATGTGATCTGGTTCTAGAGCATGCTTGATTCCTAAAAAAAATCCTAGTATTAAAATTGAAAAAAAACTTGTTTCCATGTCAGCTTTCTCATCCTTTCGTACGTATAAAACTAGTATATCGCACGCTTTTGTTTTAATAAACAGAAAATTCTAAACGAAAATGTCTGGTTGAATAGCTAAAACATTTATCAATTTACAATAAGTTACAAATATTAAAGGAGATGTAGTATAAAAATTTTACATTTACAAAAACTATAAGTAAATTATTGTGAGGTTGATAACTATGGACAAAATTTCTACTGATATCATGCTGTGGAGTTCTTTTATACGTCAAAATGTTGGGATAGAACGTGACTAGACTAGAAGCTCTTTTATGGAGCATTGCGTTGCCAGGCTTTGGACAATTACTAAACAAAAAACATATAAAAGGAATTTTGTTTATTGTACTTGAATTTCTCATTAATATGGGCGCAAATTTTAATGAAGGCATTCGCTTAAGCTTTTTGGGGGAAACAAAGCAATCCCTCGAGGTAATGAACATGCAGTGGTTAATGTTTTATCCATGTTTATATTTTTTTGCAATTTGGGATGCTGTTAAAGAAGCAGAAAACGGCGCATCTAGATTTACATTTATTCCTTTTGTCTCCTGTGCTTATTTTGTTACAGTAGGCATTATGTATTCCTCAGTGACAACCATCAACGGTGTTTTTATAGGCCCAATTTGGCTCCCTATGCTGTTTGTTGTACCGGGACTGGTTATTGGACTCATTGCCAAAAAGCTATTAGAAGTGTATATACATAAGAAAAAATAAACGTCATTTCAATCTATACATCCGTAGATTTTAATGGACGTTTATTTTATTTTTGTTTATAAATAAGTAATAAAGTCTCTTATTTAGGGAACGTACTAACAGTGGCTATTTTCACATAATCTTAAGAGAGTGTGTTCTACTCATAGAAAAGAGCACATTGAAAATGGAGAGAATGTGTACAAGCTTATATAATAGCAATTTGATAAAAAGAAGCTGGAGAGAAGGTGAATCGATGATCACAAATGGTATTTATCGTTTTTTTCTTATTTGGTACGTATGCGGAGTGGTTTTGCTTTCATTTGATTTGCTGCCTTCATGGTTAGAATGGGCGAATGCTGTTTTTTTACACTTGAGCAGTCTTCTTGCTCTTATTTATCTAGCTAAGGCCTATGGAGTAAGGAGGGCACTGGTCGTTGCAGTATTTGTGACAGGCGCATCTATTTATGTCGAAAGTCTAGGTGTTAAACATGGGTTTTTGTTTGGATCCTACGATTATGAAAAAGATTTTGGCGCCAAAATCTTAGGAGTTCCTCTGACCATTGGATCGGCTTGGTTTATGGTCGTAATCACAAGCAGAATATTAGCTCTCGGAATTATGAAGCGCATGGAGCTGCCGTTTATTGTCCATGGAATTGCCTATGCGGTCATTAGTTCGCTATTTGCTGTTATTATGGATTTGGCTATTGATCCCGTTGCCTATATTGTTAAACAATATTGGGTGTGGGAAGGGGACAGCTTTTATTATAATATTCCTTTATCCAATTTCTCCGGCTGGTTTTTACTGTCTTTCTTCATTCAGCTGGTCGTATATTTCTTTTTAGCTAAGGTTCCTAAAGAAGAAGAGCCGGTATGGGAAAGAAGAATGGTGTTTTTGTATAGTGCAGTCGTCATGATGTTTGTAATTGTAGCATTAGTAAATGGCCTGTGGCTTGTGGTATGGCTGACGATGATTCCTTTTCTTATTCTTTATATTGTGTATAAAAAGGAGACTCGCTTATGATTTATCCGAAGAAAAACTCACTATTTGAGCGCTTTTTTCAACTGTTTGTCACATATCAGCTCAAAAAACAGTTTTATCGTATTCATTTACATATAGAAGAGCTCCCAAAAGATAAAAAAATGTTATTAATTGCTAATCATTCCAGCTGGTGGGACGGTTTAGTGACATTTTATTTAAATAACGCGGTATTAAAAACAGATCTATACGCTATGATGTCTGAACAAGGAATGAAGGATTTTCCTTTTTTTCAACGAATCGGGGCTTTTTCAGTAAATGCAGCGTCTCCGAAGCATACGGTGGAATCGTTAAGGTTTGCCAGTAGGCTGTTAGCGGATAAAAAAGCGGTGCTTATTTTTCCTCAAGGAAAAGAAGAACATCTTGAGAAAAGACCGTTAGCTTTTTCTGAAGGACCTGCTTTTCTTCTAAAAAAGCAATCTGACGTTGAAGTTATTCCCATTACATATTATTATACGTTTCGCCATGATCAGCGACCGGAGCTTTTTATCTGGGTAGGGCAAGCTGTTTTTTACGACTTAGCCAATGCAAGAGAAGATATAACCAAAACGCTAGCCGGTGCAGTCACTGCTCAGCTCGATCATCAAAAACAAAAAATCATTCAAGAAAACGATGAGGAATTTACGGTTTTATTAAAAGGACGAAAGACGCTTAGCGAGTGGTTAACGTGGTGGAAAGCGAAGGTGAAAGAATGATTTACTATATGCTTTTATTTATTTTGATGCTGCTTCTGACCATTGTAAATATTCAAGCAATGCCTAAATTAAATAGATACAAGTTGAATTCAAAAACACCTCAGCCTCTCATTTCTATTTTGATTCCAATGCGAAACGAAGAACGAAATGTAAAGCGAATCATTTCTTCTGTTAAAGGATTAACGTACAGCAATCTAGAATGTGTCATACTAGACGATCAGTCCACAGATGAAACACGAACAAAGCTTTTGAAAGAAATTCACGGAGATTCAAGGTTTACCATCATAGAAGGAAAAGAGCTGAAAGAAGGGTGGGTAGGAAAAGTTCATGCCTGTCACCAGCTGTCGCAAGCTGCAAATGGAGACTATTTATTGTTTGTAGATGCCGATGTACAGCTCAAAGAACGCACGCTAGAACATACTTTAGCCACCGCACAAGCGACAAAAGCCGCTCTTTTAACAGGATTTCCACGTTTTCCTGTAAAAACGTGGTTAGAAGCATTGGTTGTTCCGCTTCAGCATGTTGTTGTTTTTAGCTATTTACCGGTTGTGGTAGCGAACCGTAACAAGGTGAGCAAAGCTTCAGCAGCTCACGGTGCTTTTATGTTTATAAAAAAAGAAGCTTATGAGATCGCAGGAGGACATGAAGCTGTTAAAACTTCACTAGTAGAAGATGTGCATCTAGCTCAGCTTTTTAAGAAAAAGAAACAGCGCGTTATTTTAGCCAATATTACGTCTCACGTTAGCTGTTATATGTATGAAACAACTGAAGAAGTATGGAATGGGTTTGCTAAAAATATCTTTGTTGGTCTAGGCCGATCCGCTAAAGCAGTTTGGATACTGAGCGTTTTTTTTGCCTGTTACTATGTGCTGCCGCTTCCTTTGTTTATAGCAGGAATTCTTACAGGCAACATACTTTGGATTCTTCCTTTTTGCATTATGCTTTTTCAGCGGTTTTTAATTGACCGGTCGGCTCAGCAAAAAGGGCTTTTGTTTCTTACTATGCCGGCGTCGGCAATTGTGCTGATGCTGCTCATGAACCATTCTATGAAGCGTGAACGAAAAAAGCAGGGATATGAATGGAAAGGAAGGCATTATCAATGAAAAAAGTACTAATTGTCGGGGCAGGATTAGGCGGATTAGCTGCAGGAGTTCTTCTTCAAACAAAAGGGTTCGATGTCACAATCGTTGAAAAAAACGAGCACGTAGGCGGAAAAATGATGCCTGTGCAGCTAGGAGAATATTCTTTTGATTTCGGGCCTAATACCATTACAATGCCAGAAGTTTTTCAGTGGTTATTTGAGCAAGCGGGCGAACGTGCAGAAGACTATATGCCTCTTGTCAAACTAACGCATCATACGAATAATTTCTTCACCGACGGTTCACAATTTTCCATGTCTATCGACGAACGAAAAATGATTGAGCAGTTTGAACGTCTCGACCCCTTTGCTGCTAAACAATACCCGGCCTATTTAAAAGAAGTAAAAAGAATATATGACATTGCAAAAAGTCAATTTTTCTACCGGACATTTTCGTCATGGAAAGATTACACAAACCCTTCTCTATTAAAAGCACTGCTGCAAGTAAGGCCGTTTGAAACAGTAGATACGTTTCATCAGCGCTTTTTTCGAAATGAAAACATTCGAAATGCATTTAATCGATACGCAACCTATATTGGATCTTCACCTTATACATCGCCCGCTACCTTTTCACTGATTGGACACTTAGAAATGAATGACGGGGTGTACTATGTAAAAGGAGGAAATACTAGAATTGCAAAAGGGCTGGGGCATGTGTTCCAAAAAGTCGGCGGAAAGCTGTATACAAACTGCAGCGTGACTGAAATAGTAGTAAAAAATAAGCAGGCTGTCGGAGTGGAAGTGAATGGAGAAGAAAAGATAGACGCGGATATCGTTATTGTAAACGGGGACTTGCTAAAAGCCTATCCGGCACTCGTAAAAGAGCAGGATAGACCTCATTTTAAAAACAAAAAAGCAGCTGAATTTGAGCCTTCCATATCAGCCTATGTAATTATGGCAGCAGTTAAAAAGCGCTTTTCTCAGCTGATTCATCATCAAGTGTACTTTTCTCAGGATTACAAGCAGGAATTCTATGAACTATTTCAGCAAAAAACGCTTCCAACCGACCCTACCATTTACGTTTGTAATTCTTCGTATACCGATAACACGGTAGCTCCGGGTGATAATTTATTTATTTTAGTGAATGCCCCTGCTGTAAAAGAAGAGAATCAAGAAAAAATGAAATCTTACAGAGAGGTTGTCTATCGCAAGCTTTCTCAGTTTGGTTTAGATATTGAGCCCTCGCTTGTACATGAACGAATTGTTACTCCATATGAAATTGAACAAACCTTTGGTGCATTTAAAGGCGCTTTGTATGGAGTGAGTTCAAATCGGAAAATGGATAGTTTTCTTCGTCCAAGCAACGTCTCAAAAGATGTTAAAAACTTATATTTTGTAGGAGGAACGACTCACCCAGGCGGGGGATCTCCTATGGTCACAATTAGCGGTATTAATGTAGCTACGCTTATTTCATCTTCCTAATTGATAAATCAGGATTGTCAAAAAGTTTAGTTTTTTGGTACTATAAGAAAGGACAGAGGCTGTTAACCACCTGTTCTCGCGGATGGAAAAAAATGTTACATAATGAAGTTGAAAAGGTGATTACATAACTATATGATTGTATTTACGTGTCTTATTATTATCATAAGCATTATTCGTCCGTACTTGGAGAGCGTGACTGTTAAGCGAATTGCTTCAGAAGGCAAAAAAATTCGCTACTACAAAGAACAGTTCTTTTTTTATGTGCTAATTTTACTATTTTATATTGCGGTGATGGTATACCATGCGGTTCCACTTTCTATGTTAGGATTGCAGGGAGTATATCTAGATACGATTCACCGGACGGCTCCGTATCCAGCGTGGATTGAATATCTGCTGCTTTTAATCTTTGCAGGTTTTATTATTATTTCCATTATGATCCAATGGATGAAAGATCATGGAGAAACGGTTTTTGTGGAACAGGAGATGCCCACGTCAATTGAGGCAACCGTTCCTAAAACAGAAAGAGAGCAAAAGTGGTGGCTTGCATACAGCGGTATTTCCAGCTTCGTAGAAAGCACCGTCTATTTTCCTAGCTTTTATTTATATAGTCACTATGTATTAGCCATTCAAAATACATGGGTGTTGGCTATTTTAATTGGTATTGGTTATTTCCTATCACAGCTAGCTTTTCAGCGTGACCGTTTGAGTGTCCAGACGCTGTTAGTTGGTATCGGGCTAGGCGCTTTATTTATCATGACAAAGTCAGTTGTAATCATGGTCTTGTACTATGGTTTTAGTTTCTTAATCTATGATATTTATCAACAAGATCGCAATTTAGTAAAAAGCACAGAAGATCACTAAGAAACAACACGGCATAACGCCGTGTTGTTTCTTTTTTTTATAATTTATAAAAAAAGCTTGAAAAGCGCTTTCAATAGTCTTATAATTTAGATAAATCGATTTACTAAACCGGTTTAGTAAGTGGTTAGCTAGTATAATAAGAAAGGTAGGTCGATTTATGAATCATATCATTATTCCTTTAAATGCATTTGAAACGACAAGCTCTCAGCACACCATGATTGGGAAAATATATGAACAGCAAGTACATGGAGTGGAAATTCGAAGAGAGTTAATGAAAAAAGTAGATCAAGAGATTGAGCTTATTGCCGAAGAATTAAAAAGATATCCGCTTTTTACAGTATATTCGGCTCCAATCGAACTGTGGAAAGAAAGTGGAGAGTTAAACAAACAAGAATTAAAATCTATTCTTGAAGAAGCCGTATCACTTGGCGCTCAGTGGGTAAAAGTTTCTCTTGGTTTTTATCAGCCACAATCACCTATAGGGGAATTGCAGGAGCTATTGCAGGCATTTCCAGCTTTACATCTATTTGTAGAAAACGATCAAACCAGTTATGGAGGCAACATAGCATCTTTGCACGCATTTTTTGATAACGCTTACGAAATTCCTGTTTCCATGACGTTTGATATTGGTAACTGGCTTTATGTACAAGAACAACCCCAGGAAGCAATCAAAAAGCTAAGGTCCTTTGTAGGCTATATTCATATTAAACACGTAATAAAAAATAGCGGAAAGCTAGTAACAACCTCTATATCAAACGATTCAAATGAAATGTGGAAAGATATTTTGAAAGGGTTTTCTCATTCGATTTTTAAAGCTTTAGAGTTTCCAATCGATGAACCGGAACAAATCCCCCGCTTCATTTCATTGGTGCAAGCAGCAGAACAGGAGGAAGTGCAATGAATTCATTAGACGTTATTACCTTCGGAGAAGCAATGGCGATGTTCATGGCAGAACAACCAGGACCGCTGTATGAGATTAAGCATTATACAAAAGAGCTAGCCGGAGCAGAAACAAATGTAGCAATTGGTCTCGCTCGTCTCGGTCTGCGCGCAGGGTGGGTGAGCAAAGTCGGCAACGATCCTTTCGGTACGTTTATTATGAAACGGCTACAAGAGGAGTCGGTCAACACCGATTGTGTACTAGTAGATAGCGAATATTCAACAGGTTTTCAAATTAAATCAAAAGTGGAAGTGGGAGATCCGGAAGTTTGTTACTTCCGAAAAAATTCAGCAGCCAGTCACTTGCACCCAAGCGATTTTAATCGAAACTATTTTTTAGCGGCAAAACACATGCATATGACAGGAATACCGCTTGCTGTGTCAGCAAGCATGCGTGAATTTGCTCTACACGCGCTTACCTCGATGAAAGCAGCTGGCAGAACGGTTTCCTTTGACCCGAACCTGCGACCGACTCTTTGGACATCAAAAGAGGAAATGATTTTTACAATCAACGAAGCTGCTAAACAAGCAAACTACGTTCTGCCAGGCATTGAAGAAGGGAAAATTTTAACCGGATACGAAAACCCAGAAGACATCGCTTCTTACTATTTAGATGCAGGCGTAGAGCTTGTCGTTATTAAACTAGGTGAACAAGGAGCCTTTTTTAAGACGGCTAAAGAGGAAGGTATGGTTGAAGGAATAAAAGTCAAACAAATAGTGGATACAGTCGGTGCAGGAGACGGCTTTGCAGTAGGGCTGTTAAGCGGACTTCTTCAACATGATTCTCTTACTCAATCTGTCATGAGAGCAAATGCTATTGGGTCATTAGCTGTACAAAGCCCTGGAGATAACGACGGATATCCAACTGAACAGCAGTTGCAAAAATATATGGAATCCCAAAAACAAGGAGTGAAGTGATAATGAAACAGCAGCTAGCAAAAAAAAGATGGCTTCGGTTAATTCCTATCGTATTTATTACGTATAGCCTTGCATATTTAGACCGTGCAAACTACGGGTTTGGAGCAGCAGCAGGGCTGGCAGAAGATCTTCATATTACGCCAGGTATTTCGTCTTTATTAGGATCGCTCTTTTTCTTAGGTTATTTCTTTTTCCAAATTCCTGGCGCTCACTATGCTGAAAATAAAAGCGCCAAAAAGCTGATTTTTTGGTCTCTGATTTTATGGGGAGCACTTGCTACAGCTACAGGTATGGTAAGCCACGTCGGATTTTTGTTTGTTATTCGATTTGCTTTAGGAGTAGTGGAAAGTGCCGTTATGCCTGCTATGCTCGTGTTTTTAAGCCACTGGTTTACAAAAGCAGAACGTTCTAGAGCCAACACGTTCTTAATTTTAGGAAACCCGGCAACGGTCCTTTGGATGTCAATTGTTTCTGGATATTTGCTAGAATCATTTGGCTGGAGATGGATGTTTATTTTAGAAGGTTTTCCAGCTGTTATTTGGGCGTTTTTATGGTGGAAACTAGTAAACGATGAGCCAAAAGATGCAGGCTGGCTGTCGAAAAAAGAAAAAGCAGACTTACACGATGCGCTGCAAAAAGAACAAGAAGGAATTAAACCTGTTAAAGGCTATAAAGAAGCTTTCAAAAATCGTACTGTCATTTTATTAAGCATTCAATATGCTTTATGGAGTATTGGCGTCTACGGATTTGTTATGTGGCTGCCGTCTATTATTAAAGCAGCGCCTAACATGAGTATAGTAAAGACAGGGTGGTTAGCGTCCGTTCCTTACGTATTAGCAGTCGTATTAATGTTAACGGTTTCATATCTGTCAGATAAGTTTTTAAAACGAAGCGCATTTGTATGGCCGTTCTTATTAGTAGGAGCTCTTGCCTTTTACGGATCTTATTTAGTTGGCACAAGCAACTTCTGGCTTTCTTTTACTTTACTCGTTATCGCCGGAGGAACGATGTATGCTCCGTACGGACCGTTCTTTGCGATTATTCCTGAAATTTTACCGCGTAATGTTGCCGGAGGAGCGATGGCTTTAATTAATAGCATGGGGGCACTTGGTTCATTTGCCGGTTCTTATATTGTAGGATTTTTAAATGGATCAACAGGAGGGTTTGGCGCTTCCTATATCTTTATGGCTGGATCATTATTCCTTGCGGCAGTTTTAACCATTGTCGCAACGAAAAAGCCAAGAGAAGTTCAGAGTGTGAAGCCAGTTGAAACAACGGCTTAATGTAATGATAGAAAAGGAGAATTGAGATGCATATTGAGAAAATTACAAGTAGCGGTATTGTAGCGGTCATTCGAGGAGCAAGCGCTGAGCGAATTATTCCGCTTGCCTACGCGTTAAAAGAAGGCGGAGTAACAAATCTAGAAATCACAATGGAAAACCCTGCTGCCGTAGAGGTTATTAAAGAATTGAAAAATGAATTTGACGATTCAATGTTTATTGGAGCAGGAACTGTTCTAGACGAAGAAACAGCACGAATTGCCATTATGGCAGGAGCGTCATTTATTTTTTCCCCTACGGTGAACGAACGAACAATTAAAACGGCTAAAAGATACGGAGTCATTAGCGTTCCGGGTGCTTTTACACCTACTGAAATTTTAACAGCCTATGAATGCGGCGCAGATATGATTAAAGTCTTCCCGGCAAGCGTAGTAGGCCCCGCTTATTTTAAAAATATAGCAGGACCGCTTCCTCATATTCCGTTAATGCCAACAGGCGGCGTTACGGCTGAGAATGCGGGAGCTTATATTAAAGCCGGAGCAGCTGCTATTGGAGCAGGAAGCACATTAGTAGATGGCAAGCAGCTTCCAACTCCTGAATACTTACTTCAAGTAACAAGGGAAGCGAAACGTTTTACTCATGAAATTCAAGAAGCTAGGCTTGCGTACGCTTAATAAATAAAGCCTTCTGCTAGCAAGAAGGCTTTTCCTTTTTCGTTTTTTTCGTTTACACTAGGAGTAGCATAATTTTAGGGATTGAATGAAAAGGACGGATCATGATGCAAAAAGTTACTATGCTGGACGTTGCAAAAGCAGCAAATGTCTCCAAAAGCACCGTATCACAATACATTAACAAGCGATACGAATATATGGGCGAAGAAACGCGAAAGAAAATTAAAGAAGCGATTGATACACTGGGCTATCAGCCCAACTATCTAGCACGAAGCTTAAAACAAAAGCGAACGTCGATGATCGGGATTATTGTTGCCAATATTATGCACAGATTTTCTACGGAAGTCATTCGTGCCATTGAAGACTATTGCCATTCGCAAGATATACATGCCATCATTTGCAACGCAGATGATGACCCTGATAAAGAAAAGAAATATATTAATATGTTAAAAGCAAAGCAAGTAGATGGCCTTATTTTATTTCCAACGGGTGCCAATACTTCTCTTTATGAGCAGATGATCAAAGAAGAATATCCGGTTGTTATTATGGATCGTAAAATTCATGATGTAAAAGGAAAAATTCCATCCGTAGTGGCGAACAACCAAGAAGCCACAAAACAGGCTATTTTGCATCTGCTGGAGCTTGGACATAAGCATATAGCGATTATTACAGAACCATTAACTATTACACCCCGGATTGAACGTGTAGAAGGGTACAAAGAAGCGTTAACATCAGCCAATATGCCTGTAAATGAATTTATGATTATTAACTGCAAAAAAGCGGACATGCAAAAAGCGCTGGAGAAGCTATTTGCAGCCGATAATCCGCCGACAGCGCTGCTGGCTGGAAACGATTTAGTGTTCATTGAAGTGCAGAAATTTATTAAACAACACGGATTTAATATCCCGAATGATTTATCTTTAATTGTTTATGATAATATTCCTTACGCAGATGTAGCAACGCCTGCCGTTACCACGATTTCGCAGCCTGCTTTTGACATGGGAACAAAAGCAGCAGATTTACTTATTAAACAAATTTTGAAAGAAAAGATAGCTTATGAAGAGTACCAGTATGAATGTGAATTAATTATTCGAGAAACAACGTTGTCGCATTAAGCTAAAAAGAGCGCCTATGGCGTGCTCTTTTTAGCTCATCAAAATATTCGTTTTTTTTACGCTGTTACTAAACCGGTTTAGTAGAAAGTGAGGAGAAGAAAGATGAAGATACAATTAGCATTAGATCGCGTCACAATTGAAGAAGCTATTATCCTTGCCAAGCTGGCAGAACCCTATGTTGATTGGATTGAAGTAGGTACATCTCTTATAAAAGAGTATGGAATTGAAAGCATTTATAAAATCAAACAGGCATTTCCGCACAAGATGATTGTAGCAGATATCAAAACGATTGATAACGCAGAGTATGAGTTTACCATGTGCTATCAAGCAGGAGCAGATATAGCAACAGTAATGGGCGTATCACCTTTACCCACGATAGAGACGTGTGCAAATGTCAGCGAAAAATGGAATAAAAAAATGATGGTTGATTTATTAAACACGTCAAGCGGCTCGCAAAAGCAAGTAAGTATTTATAGAAACGCTATTTTTTGCCATCATATCAGCAAAGACGAGCAAGAAAAAGAAGGAAAATCGCTGAGTCAAATAAATTTGCGGCAGTATTTTCATTCAGATGCGCAAATAGCAGTAGCAGGAGGAATTAATCCAGCCTCAGCAGCATCATTACTTCAAATGAAAGCGGACGTTGCGATTATTGGATCAGCGATTACAAAAAGTGCAGATGTGGCAAAGGCATCTGCTGAATTTCAAGACTTATTTATGAGCAGGGGGAACGTATAATGACAAAAACACAAACGA
The DNA here is from genome assembly GCF_050846875.1 of Priestia sp. TRN 1309. Taxonomy (NCBI): domain Bacteria; kingdom Bacillati; phylum Bacillota; class Bacilli; order Caryophanales; family Bacillaceae; genus Priestia; species Priestia sp. TRN 1309. Next base: position 91,191 of record NZ_JBOZGM010000002.1, read on the forward strand.
TTTTACATGAAATTACGACCGTAATGAATCACATAAAAGAGCCTCAAATAGAAGAAGTAGCGTTTTCACTTTACCAAGCAAAACGAATTTTTGTTATAGGCGAAGGTCGCTCCGGGTTAATGGGCAAATCATTTGCGATGAGGCTGATGCATTTAGGTGCAACAGTATACGTTGTAGGAGAGACCATTACTCCTTCGATTGCAGCAGGTGACGTATTGGTGGCTGTATCAGGCTCAGGAAAAACACAGCAAGTGGTGAGCGTAGCTAAAAAAGCCAAAGAAGTAGGATGTTCAGTTATCGGCATTTCAGCTAGTACAGAATCACCATTAACTGCTCATACTGATGAGCTGCTGCACATTCCCGCTGCAACCAAATACCGAAGCGAAAATGAAGCCGCTTCTATTCAGCCGCTTGGTTCATTGTTTGATCAATGTGCTCATGTTGTGTTTGATACGATTTGCTTAGAATACGGGAATTTGAACCAAACGGATCATGAACAGGCGTTTAAACAGCACAGCAATTTAGAGTAAGCGGAAATAGGCTGAAACAAAAGTAGATTGGTTAAAAGAAAATCCGAACGATGAGTCGAGATTCTTGATGGAGAATCACATTCGTTCGGATTTTTTTATTGGTATTGGTGAGCGTAGGTTTCATGTGTGTAGTTGCTTCTAGCTGTTGATTGGATCGATGTAGTTATGTTTCACTCTCTTTTGATACAGGTAAGTCTAAACGTTTACTTCACTTTTGTTTATTGCGAAGATATTCCTTCTCTTCAAAGTAAATAACAGCATTTTTATGTTGAAATTGCTATAATATACAAGCCGGTACATATACTAAGGCGACTGAAAATAAAGGAGTTTTGATTGATGACAAAAATAAAATTAATTTCACATAACGATTTAGACGGGGTAAGTCCAGCACTGTTGGGTCGGTTAGCGTTTGGCGACGACAACTTTGATTACAGCACGGTAAGCATTGGCCGCATCAATGACACAGTGACGCATTTTATTGAAGAAGAAAACGATGGAGACACAGCTTTATACATAACAGATATTAGCGTAAACGATGAAGTAGCGGAAAAATTAAATGAACTGGTAAAAAAAGGCCAGAAAATCACTCTTATTGACCATCATATCTCTGCTCTTCCACTAGCTGAGAAATACGATTGGGTTCATGTTATTGCAGAAGACGAAAACGGTAAAAAGACAGCAGCTACATCTCTTTTCTACGACTACTTAGTGCGCAACAACATGCTTCAAAAAACGGAGTTGCTTGATGAATATGTAGAACTTGTGCGCTTATTTGATACGTGGGACTGGTTTCATGAAAATAATGTGAAAGCAAAGCGCCTCAATCACCTATATTATCTAATCCCGCATGAAGAATTTAAAGAGACCATTCTAGAAACGCTTCGTGAATCGTACCATACTGAAAATCAAGAATTTACGTTTACGGACAAACACGAAATTTTACTAGAAGCAGAAGAAAAAAAGATTGAAAAATATATTTACGACAAGCAAAAACAAATCATAAAAGAAAGTGTTGAAATTGCTAAAACAGCGTACAACGTAGGCATTGTATTTGCAGATACATATCAGTCTGAGCTAGGAAATGCACTGTGTCTAGAAAACGAAGATATCGACTTTTCCGTTATGGTGGACATGGGACGCCAAAAGATTGGCTTCCGTGCAGTAAAAGACGAAATCAACTTAGCCGAAATTGTTGGGCACCTTGGAGGAGGAGGTCACCCAAAAGCTTCTGGATGCAAGTTAACGGCTGAAACGTTTGCTCTTTTCGTCACGGATCACTTGTTTAAAGACGAAGAAAAAAGTGAATAAAGCGTATAAGGAGGAGATGCTATGTCATTTAAAGATTTAGTTGTTGTTGTTACGGGAGCTGCGAATGGAATAGGAAAAGATGTATCACGCGCATACGCAAAACAAGGAGCAAAAGTGGTATTGGCAGATGTGGACGAAACCGAAGGCGAGCGTCACGCAGAAGCTATTCAAAGACAAGGCGGAGAAGCCATTTTTGTAAAAACAGACGTCCGAAAAGAAAGCGACATTTTACATCTCGTTGAAAAAACGGTCAGTACGTATGGAACGATACATATTTTGATTAATAATGCAGGCGTTTCCCGCTGGAAATCACCGTATGAGCTAACCGTTGATGAATGGGATGACATTATCAATACGAACCTGCGCAGCGTGTTTCTATGTTCTCGCGAAGCAGCTAAAGTGATGAGGAAAAACGAAAGCGGAGGCTCCATTGTAAACTTAGCTTCTACAAGAGCTTCAATGTCTGAACCAGATACAGAAGCCTATGCTGCTACAAAAGGAGGAATCGTTGCTTTAACTCATGCACTTGCCGTTTCGCTTGGTGATGACAACATCACGGTAAATGCTATTTCTCCAGGATGGATTGAGACATCTGACTACGATGGCCTTCGTGAAATCGATCATACGCAGCATCCGTCTAATCGGGTAGGAACGCCAGCGGATATCTCAAGAGCGTGTATGTACTTAACAAACGTCGAAAATGATTTTGTAACAGGAGCTAACCTCGTAGTAGACGGGGGAATGACGCGAAAGATGATTTATGAACATTAAGTATCTATAAAAAAGGCTGAGATAAAAATATTTTAGACGAAGTGAAAAAATGAACCCTTGATCAAAATTTTTGATTAGCGGTTCGTTTTTTTATTACGGTGAACGTAGGTTTCACCTGTTTCATTCCTTCTAGCAGTTGATTGAAGGGCACGACGAAGACTCCTGCGGAAAAAGCGGAACAGATGAGACCCCGCAGGCCGCAGGAACGCAAGTGACGAGGAGGCTCAGCGGCCGCCCGCGGAGAGCGAAGTCGTGCACGGAAATCAACTGCGGTATCAAAAGCGGTTCAGCTCATATATCCCATTTGTTTATTTTAGATTGGATTCATTTCGTTATGTCTCAACCTCTTTTGATGATCAACAAAAAAAAATAATTTTTCTGTTGACAGGTAATAATAATCATTGTAAAGTAAGTTACATAAAGTAATTAAATTTCAATTAATATTTTTTTAGTTTAATATCTCGAATTAGAGATATAAGAATTCATTATATCTTGTTTATCTCCTTTTATCAGGGGGAAGGGTATAAACATGCAATTTAAGCTTAAAAAAACAAACAATTAGGAGTGTGGAAAATGGGTTTTTTAGATAAATTATTTGATAAATCAAGTGATCAACAACAGGTTGGAAAAGATTTTTATGAAGCAATTAAAAACCGACGTTCTATTTATGCAATTGATAAAAATGTAAAAATGTCAGAAGAAAAAATTGAAGAAATTATTAACTTTGCGGTGAAACATACTCCTTCAGCATTTAATTCCCAAAGCGCACGCGTAGTCGTTTTATTTGGCGAACAGCATGATAAAGTGTGGAATATTACGAGAGAAACGCTTCGTAAAATTGTTCCAGCTGAAAATTTTTCAGATACGGATCAAAAAATGAACTTATTCGGAAGCGGCTATGGAACAGTTCTTTTCTTTGAAGATCAAGAAGTAGTTGAAGGGCTGCAAAAGCAGTTCGCATCTTACAGCGAAAATTTCCCGGTTTGGTCTAACCAATCATCAGGCATGCTGCAGCATGTGATTTGGACAGCGCTTGAGCTCGAAGGCCTAGGAGCAACATTGCAGCATTACAATCCATTGATTGACGATGAAGTAAAAGCAGCTTGGAATATTCCGAGTTCATGGAAATTAATTGCCCAAATGCCATTTGGTAATCCTGTGGCGCCAGCGGGTGAAAAAGAATTTCAACCACTAAGTGAACGTGTAAAAGTATTTAAATAAGCAAAAAAAGAGGTACGGACAAAATTATTTTAGTTGAAGCAAAATCCGAACGATTCATCGTTCGGATTTTTTTATTGGTATGGCAAGCGTAGGCGTTGCGTATGTAGCTGCTTCTAGCGGTTGATTTTGTTATATCTCAGACCCTTTTTTACGGTAAATAGTTTGAATATTCTTTTATGTTTAACCTAAGAAAAATGCGGTTAAATAAGAGGAGTAGTCCTCAAATCTTCTGTGGAATTTATGCGCTATACATAAGCAATTCAACGATGTTTTACAAAAAAAAAAGTTTTTAACTTGGTTTTTTAGAGAATATTTGTTAACATATCCACTTGTGAGGTCTTAGTAAGAGGAGGATGATGTAAAGAATCCCATATCGGACGCAAGGGCGTAGATATGTGGAGTGGAAATTTTAAAGGAGGATATTATGTCTGATCAAGGAAATCAAGGAAAGTTTAAAAAATCAATATCGTTACTTGACCTAACGTTAATTGGGATGGGAGCTATTTTTGGTTCCGCCTGGTTATTTGCGGTTAGTAACGTAGCGTCAAAGGCTGGTCCAGCCGGAAGTTTTTCGTGGCTGATTGGCGGAGTCATTATTTTACTTATCGGTTTAGTGTATGCTGAACTTGGAGCAGCGCTGCCGCGTACCGGTGGAATTATCCGTTATCCGGTTTACTCACATGGTCATTTAGTGGGTTACTTAATTTCATTCATTACCATTATTGCTTACACAAGTTTGATTGCCATCGAGGTAACGGCTGTACGTCAGTATGTTGCGTTTTGGCTTCCTGGTCTAACTAAACATGGTTCTGAATCGCCTACTACAATCGGCTGGTTATTTCAGTTCGCGTTATTAACGCTATTTTTTATCATTAACTACGTAAGTGTAAAAGCATTTGCTAAGTCAAATGTTATTATATCTGTGTTCAAATATGCGGTTCCTCTTACAATTATCGTCGTGTTAGCTTATCACTTTAAATCAGCTAACTTTACAACTGGCGATTTTACTCCGTTTGGTTTTAATGGTATTCAAGCAGCCATTTCAACAGGTGGCGTTATGTTTGCTTACCTAGGACTTCACCCTATTGTTTCTGTAGCCAGTGAAGTTAAAAACCCGCAGCGTAATATTCCAATCGCGCTCATTATCTGTATTGTACTTTCAGCGATTATTTACACAGCACTGCAAGTATTGTTCATTGGTAACATTCCGGCTGATATGCTATCAGGAGGATGGGGAACAATTCAAGAGCAATTCTCTTTACCATTTAAAGATATTGCACTTATTTTAGGCCTTGGCTGGTTAGTAACGCTTGTTATTTTTGATGCTATTTTATCACCAGGCGGTAACGGGAACATCTTCATGAATACAACTTCTCGTTTAGTTTATGCTTGGTCTCGTAATGGAACACTATTTAAACGTTTCTCAAAAGTAGATAAGAAAACAGGAATTCCACGTGCGTCACTATGGCTATCGTTTGGAATGTCCGTATTCTGGACACTGCCATTTCCTTCTTGGGAAGCGCTAGTAAACGTATGTTCAGTAGCACTTATTCTGTCTTATGCGATTGCGCCAATTTCAGCCGCTGCATTCAGAGTAAATGCAAAAGACCTTAAAAAGCCTTTCAAATTAAAAGGCATGAGCGTTATTGCTCCTGTGTCATTTATCTTCTGTTCATACATCGTATATTGGTCAGGATGGACGACAATTTCTTGGCTTCTAGGATCACAGCTTCTAATGGTTGTTATCTACGTAGCATTTAAGAAATACGTACCAACTGACGTTGTAAAATTTGCACAGCAGCTTAAATCTGCTTGGTGGCTAGTTGCTTATTATATTATTATGCTTGTTATCTCTTACCTAGGCTCATTTGGTGGAGGACAAGGTGTGCTAAGCAACCCGCTTGACTTAATTTTAATTGCTCTTGTTTCAATCGGTATTTTCTACTGGGCGAAATACACGGGTTTGCCAAAAGCAGTTATCGATACGGATGATTAATAAAAAACACGGCATGAATTCATGCCGTGTTTTTCGTTTGTATAGGGGTGTACTCTATTTATTTATCAAACAGCCACGTTTTTAAGATAGCAGCATACTCACGAAAGTAGGATTGAAGTTTAATTGAATTTGGTGTCTTTGCACCTAAAGGATAAACGTCAAAACCTTGACGCTTGGCAATAATAGAGGCGCGAAATAAATGAAAATCACTGCTAACAAGCACGACTTTTTTGTGTTGAATATCAACTTTCTTTTTAGTGAAAGTGAAATTCTCAAAAGTAGAAGTTGACTGATCCTCTTTTATCATTCGATTCTTTTTAATTCCTTCTTTTCGTAGAAAACGATAGGCTGCTTCTGCTTCAGAAATTTCTTCATCGGATCCTTTTCCACCCGTTACGATAACTTTTGTTTGTTTATGAGTCTTTAAATAAGATAAAGCCGTTTTTGCTCGTTCTTTTAAACTAGGAGACATTTGATCTCCGTCTACTTTCGAACCTAAAATGAGCACATAATCTGCTTTTTGCGGAACAGGCTGATGAGCGGTTTGATACATACAAAAAGACATGATTGCTATGTAAAGAACAAGCAAACTAATAAAGATATAAATGATTTTTTTCTTCAACTACGAGCACCTTCCTAGCTATTTCATAAGATGTTTGGAAAATAATTGTTATTATAGCATACGAGACCCAAATAAGTATAAACACAGTAATATATAATAATAGAAGAAAATCGTTATTGTGAATGGTTATAAAATTCGTTACAATAAAGAATAAATGATTTTAAAAGTGCCTCTAAGGAGGATAATAGGGAAATCGGTGTAAATCCGGTGCAGCCCCCGCTACTGTAAATGTGGATGAACCTGCAAAGACCCACTAGTCAAACTAGGAAGGATGCAGAAGTAAAATGAAGCATAAGCCAGGAGACCTGCTTTTAAAAACCCCTTATTTTTCGGTGGGAGAAATAAGTCAAGACAATGTGTTAATGAGCGCATGACCAAACCTTGACTTTTACAGTTAAGGTTTTTTTATGTGATAGGGAGTGGAAAAAGTGAAAAAAGGAAAACCTCTTATGATTCAAGGAACGCACTCAGACGCTGGAAAGAGCATGATTGCTACAGCGTTTTGCCGTATTTTTAAAGAAGACGGCTATCAAACTGCACCGTTTAAATCGCAAAATATGGCGCTTAATTCATACATTACAATGGATGGAAAAGAAATTGGAAGAGCGCAAGGAATTCAAGCTGAAGCGGCTGGAGTAGAAGCAACAACCAATATGAATCCTATTTTAATTAAACCAACTCGTGATCATGAATCTCAAATTGTCGTTCATGGAAAGCCGCTTCGTAATATGTTTGCTTTTCAGTATCGGCAAGAATTTTTTAATGAAGGTTTGAACGTTATCACGGAGTCTTATAAAGAGCTTGCCAATCATTATGATCGAATTGTGATTGAAGGTGCTGGAAGTCCTGCTGAAGTGAATTTGAACGATCGGGAACTGGTAAATATGCGCGTAGCAAAGATAGCCCAAGCCCCTGTTGTGTTAGTAGGAGACATTGATAAAGGAGGGGTTTTTGCGAGTCTGGTGGGTACTCTTCAATTGCTTCCAGATGAACATAAACCTAGAGTAATTGGAGTGTTAATCAATAAATTCCGAGGAGACTTAGAGCTTTTAAAACCGGGGTTGAAGTGGTTTGAAGAATACACGGGAGTTCCGGTACTAGGAGTGATTCCTTATATGCACGACGTGGAACTTGACGCTGAAGATTCGCTATCACTCAGAAATTACTCAACGCTTGTGAATCCGTTAAAAGAAATCGATATTGCGGTTATCTCGTATCCTCGCATCTCAAATTTTACAGACATTGATCCTCTAAGCTTAGAAGAAGACTGTCATGTGAGACTTGTAACCAAGCCATCACAACTAGGTACGCCTGATTTAATTGTTTTACCAGGAAGCAAAAATACGATTGAAGATGCGCAGTTTTTACAAGAAAGCGGCCTGGCTCTAGCCATTAATCAAGTCTTGAACGCAACGAACGCTCACGTTATTGGCATCTGCGGGGGATATCAAATGTTAGGCGAGACAATTACGGACCCCGATGCAGTAGAGTCCCGGATTGAATCTATTAAAGGGCTGGGTTTGCTTCCAGTGGAAACCGTTATGACAACCAGCAAAAAAACAGAAAGAGTTTCTGGATATGTTCAGTTAGAGAGTGAGAAGGTTTCGATTGAAGGCTATGAAATTCATATGGGAAAGACGGTTTCTAAAAGCATGACGAAAGCCTTTGCGGTGGTAGATGATCAAAAAGAAGGAACGGTTAAAGACAACATCATTGGCACGTATGTTCATGATGTGTTTCATAACGATGCTTTGCGCAGAGCTTTGCTTAATCAAATTCGTAAACATAAAAAATTGCCGCCTATTACGGATACATTCAACAGTCGCCTGCAAAAAGAGGAGTCTTTTTCAAAAGCAGCAGCATATGTGAGAGAAGCTATAGATATGGAAAAGCTGTATCATTTAATAGACAACTATAAAAGCCCGGAGCAAGCACAAAAAGTGTAGCTTGTAGAGGTTTTCGCTTGTTTTTTCACCGAGAACTTTAGTACGCTATTCTACGTTGCCTAGTTCAACAGTCTAGCACTCGTAACAAATAAAAGATGATTGTTTCCAATACTATGTAGGATGGAAACATGGTTTATGGACAGGAAAATGAATGGTTAATGTAATGTAAAACATCACGCCTCGTTTCCTAGAGGAGCTGAAAGTATTGATTTTTAAACGTATTTTTTTAAACAAAGCATCTATTTTATACATAGTCAGTTTATTTATTGTATGTACTTCGGTGATTATGGGAGTATTTATTGGTACAGTTTCGTTAACCGTAGGAGATACAATCAAAATTATTATTGGCCACCTTACCGGACTATCCTTATATCACGGTCCGGAAAACATGGATTTAATCATTTGGCAAATTCGTTTTCCAAGAGTACTGGTGGCATTTTTAGTAGGAGCTTCGCTTTCAATAGCAGGGGCTGCCTTTCAAGGGCTATTAAGAAACTCTCTTGCGGATCCTTACACGATCGGAGTTTCCTCAGGTGCAACCCTTGGCTCTGTCATGGCAATTTATTTTCACTGGAGTATTTTTGGTTTGTCTATCTTCACGCTGCCTGTAGTCGGCATCGTATCTGGTTTTATTACTCTTCTTTTAGTTTTTGGTATTACGAAACTCGCAAGCGGCAATTTGGCCAATGAAACCATCATCTTAGCGGGGATTATTTTATCATCCTTTATGAGCGCGCTTATTTCATTAATTGTAGCTCTTTCTCCTGAAGAAGATGTAAGGCAGGTTTTATATTGGCTAATGGGAAGCGTATCAATGAGAGGATGGTCGCATATTCAAATTTTAGGGCCGTTCTTTTTAGTCGGTACGATTATGCTGCTGTTACATGTGAAAGAGCTGAACGGCTTAGCATTTGGCGATCAATCCGCTCAATTTATGGGGATAGACGTAAAGAAGAAAAAAAGAATGATTTTAATAGGTGCATCCGTATTAACCGGGGCTGCGGTATCAGTATCTGGGGCAATTGGATTTGTTGGCTTAGTTATTCCCCACGTAGTGCGTCTCGTAGCGGGAGCTAATCATAAGCATGTACTGCCGCTTTCTATTTTAATCGGAGGAAGTTATTTGGTTTTAGCCGATTTATTAGCAAGAACGATATTAGAACCTCGTGAACTGCCTATTGGAGTCGTAACTGCCTTAATTGGTTCGCCAATTTTTACGCTGCTGCTTGTAAAAGAACGTATGCGGAAAAGAGGAATATCATGATTGAACTATATAATGTGACGGGAGGATACGATAAACAGAAACCGACCGTTCGTGACATCACGTTCACCGTAGACAAAGGTTCTTTTGTTGCTTTACTAGGACCAAATGGAAGCGGAAAAACAACGCTTATTCGCTTAATTATGAATGTATTAACCACTCAATCAGGAGAAGTGAAGGTAGAAGGGAAGTCAGTGAAGGCTTATTCACCAAAACAACTGGCGCAAAAAGTTGCAGTCATGACGCAAGAAAATCAAATTGGATTAGAATTTACGGTTCAAGAAATTGTTTCACTTGGACGTTATCCTTATCAGGCAAAAGGTTTGTTTAGCACTGTATCAGCACAGGATGAAGAAGTGGTAGAAAGCGTGATGAAATTAACAAACGTCTGGCACTATCGAAATCATACCTTTCAATCGCTGAGCGGTGGAGAAAAACAGCGGGTTTTACTTGCTAAAGCACTGGCGCAAGAACCTGACTACTTACTTCTTGATGAACCAACGAATCACTTAGATGTAAAACATACGATGGAACTGCTTCAGCTGTTAAAAACGTTACAGCAGGAAATGAGCTTGACGGTTCTGGCCATTTTGCATGATCTCAACATTGCCTCGCTGTTTGCAGATAATGCCGTATTATTGAAAGATGGAAGAGTAGAAGAAACGGGGATGGATGCCATTTTTCAGGATGCAGCTACGTTAAAAAGAGTATATGGCGTTGATTTGCATGTATTTCACCATCCCGCTGTGAACAAGCGGCAAATTGCTTTTGTGCCGCCGTATCAATATCCAGAGACGGACTTCCATGAGTTGTATCAGTTGCAAAAGGAACCGGGCAAGCTATGTTTATCCTTTGCTCGTCCTTTGAGAACTCTTTCACTGGGTTCCAATGAAACAGGTCTAGACTGGTGTCAAGAAATTGTTCAACAGCAAAGCAGTTCTAACACGGCGTGGAAATCTGCGTCTTTATCTAGTCATGAAGTTCGCTTAAAAGACGATAAAGGTTACTCGTGGCTGACTGTACTGACACATGGACAAAAAGAGAATGAAATGAATATTGTTCTACTAACAAATACACCGCTTTCGGACGCGAACTTACTTCATGCTGCGATGAAGGTAATTGAATACCGGGCTTTCTTAGGAAAAACAGGCCGTATTGTTGTAGCATCATCTCATCATAAAGAAGAAAATCAAGAAGAAATTTCAGCGTTCTTAATGGAACGCCTACAGAAAGAATTACAACTATTTATGGAAACAAAAATGACCGACAATTGCTTTAAATAAGCAGTAGCGGTCATTTTTTATTCTTCGGAGTGATCAGGCTTTTCTGTTTCACCTCCTGAACTCATCGTTGTCTCAGTTGTATGTTCATCAATCTTTTTTTCTTTTAGCTTAACAGAGAATAAGTCTTTGACTTCTTCATCCACTTGATCAGAGTCAGCGCTGTAAGTTGTACCAATGTTTAAGTGGCCGGTCAAATCTTTAATTCCTAGCTGGCCAAAATTATTACTAAGGTCAATTTTGTCTAACAATACTTTTTCCACCATAATTTTTTCAACAACAATGGACTGCTTTGGCTGAGTTACTTCATCAATCTTTTTGTCAAGAGTTTTCACCATCTCATATAAAGCTGTATTGGACGATTCTTCCTTTAACGCAGAGAGCTGATTTTGAATGTCTTCGAAATTAGGAGCTGACTGCATAGCCGAAAGTAAATGAGCTGTTTGCTCGTGCAGTTGAGACAATGATTGAATAAGATGAGCTGATTCATGTAATTGCTGATGAAGCTCTTCTATTTTAGGAATCGCGTCGGTTAAACGCGTCACTTGATCAATAATTCCCTGCAGATTCAGCGCTGAATCTGACGAATGAACAGGTTTTGTGAATTCAACTTCATCAGATGTCTTAGGCTCCGTTTGGCTCGGCAACTTCTTTGGCTGCTGAGGGGGTTTCTTTAGATTAGACTGTTTTTTAGTTTTCATCTTTTCGGGTAATTCTTTCTGCTTTTGATTAGAGCTTTGGTCTATGGGACTTACTTTTTTTTTGGTTGGAAGGGAAGACGGATTTATTTTGCGGACTGTTTCAATTTTAGGCGATTGTTTAAACCACTTAGAAAACATGAAATTCCCTGCCTTTCATGCTACGTATAGTTCTGCACAATAAATTACAAATCAAATTTCACGTGCAATAGACCATCTTTAAATGATGCGTGACACGGCGCTTCCCCTACAGCAGGTGGAAGGATGATTGATCGTTGAAACGTTCCTTCACGTCTTTCTTTGTGAAGAACATTTGCATCCTTCATCGTTAAAAGAGATGAACCGGATATGTGTAAAGTATTTTCATGCATGGTCAATTCGACGTCTGTTCGTTTAGCACCGGGTATTTCAATCACAACTAACAGTTGATTTGCCCATTCGTATACATCAATTAAAGGATAATCTCGATACTCATTTACAATTTGAGGAGAAGCATCTGCTTCCGTATCATTCTTTTCTTCAGGATCATCGTCAAAAATCTTTTCCCAAAATTTTGTATGGTTTTCTTCTTGTAACGTTTCTGCCCACTTTTTAAACTTTCCATGATTCATATTTGTCACCTTCTTTAAAAAAATAAAACAAGGCCTTTTGCCGCTTTCTATTTTATATGTATGCATGAAAACAGAAAAAAACGTCCACTTTAATCTAAATCGTGGACGTCTATTTGAGACATAGGAATATTAACATGTTTAGGCATCCGGATTTCCAACACCCCGGAACGATATACGGCGCGTGTACCTTTTTTGCGAACCGAACAAGGAAGCTGAATTTCTTCTTTGAAGGATTCTTCTCCATCTATTCCTTCAATCGTACACACGTATGGAGTATGATAGACTTTAATGCTTGATACAATATCGCGGTTAGGAATTTTTAACTGAACAATGCATTCGTCTAATGTATTAATGACGTTTGAATCAAATCTTCTTAGCTGTTGTCCATGACCTTCATTTCCCACATCCTGCTGTTCTTTCATCATGTCTTGGGCCTGCTTAAAGAATTCATTTCCTTGCATAAAATCCGGAAAAGAATGGGACATCGTAGAAGAAATCATTTGCTGAATATATTTATTCATGTCTTTAGATGCCATTCCTTTTGGGATATTTTCCATCATTCCTTTAAACGGAGACTTTCCAAATGGAAACATATTTACACACCTCCTTGTAATGTGCCAAGTAAAACGACAAAATCGTTAAATCTAAATTTGATTTCCAATTGGAGCTGAAGGGTTTGCAATTTGATCTTGATCGCTTACGTCAGGATCTAACACGCCCGTATTCATTTGAGAGCAAGTAGGAGAGAAGTTACCTAAAGAGAAATTTGCGCCGTTAAACTTTGAGTTCGCCGTGTGACTGTTTTGAATGGTGGAACCGAAATCAATATTTGCGTTTTGTGTGACACCGTTTGTTACGATATTAAAAACGTTAATTTGAAGAGGCATAAAGAGACTCCTTACTGTTTTTATTCATTCTACTCCAACGGCCTATTGCGTTCAGAGAGAATGTATTCACCGTTTGTCGTCATGCTGTTGACAAGCATTGCCCTATATCACTGCTGATAACCATTGACATGATCAACGTTTGCAATATCTGTTTGGTCATTTGTATCAGGATCGATATAAATGTTTCGCATTTTCGAGGAAGCAGGTGAGACATCGCCATAAGAAGAGTTCGTACCAGTGGATTTTGAATGAGCCGTGTGACTGTTATGGAGTGCTTCGCCAATGTTGACAGAACCGTTGCTTGAGATACTGTTGATCTTTAAATTATAAATGTTAATAACACTTGGCATAGGCTCTCACCCTTTTCTATGGTTGATTAATGTATCCTATGATGATAAGTGCCTAAACGTTCACAATTCCTCATAACTAAAATCGCCTTTTCCGATTGAAGGAAAAAGCGATTGAGAGAGGATTACTTAATGATATGATGGGCTTATGAAATGGGTGCAATACGACAATTCTTTTTTTCTAAAATGTAAGAGATGCTTTGTTGGACAGTGGAAAATGTTCGCCAATTAAACTGAGAATCTACAAGCGACAGAGCCATTTTTGAAGAAAGACCAACAATAAGGCAAGTGGTACCAATCAAACGCAAAGCATCGTGGAGCGTGTTAATATAATAACCGTGTTCTTCATCTAATGAATGAAGGGAAGATAAATCAATAAGCAAATAGCGCGCCTGTTCTTTTACAACTGCCTCCAATACCGTTTCAGTTAGCTTCTTTCCACGTTCTATATCCATCTTACCGGTAATGGGCACAGCTAAAACCTCGTCCCATATCTTTAATAAAGGAGTGGACAAATCCTCAATTAACCGTTCTTTTTCAAGCTCTGCTTCGGCTTGATCTGTAAAGTCTAATAGCATAAGCAAGTAGCCATAACGCTCGCCGTCTTTTGTATCAATGGGGTGAATCACAGCTTCTGCTACGTATTGACTGCCAATCGTTATACGCGTTCTGTAGGTTGTATGAAGAGAGGTGAGTAAATTTTCCGCTTCTTCAGAATTGGAATGAAAGAAGTCCATATGCTTTCCAATTAACTCTTCGATATGAGATAACTGGTAGATTGGGAGTACTGGCTGAAGTGTTTCAATTGCTCTTGCATTCATCCACTGCACACGATAGTCTTGATCCGCAATAATCATGGTTTCTTGAATATTTTCTAAAATCAAATGTCCATTAAGCTTTTGTGGAAGTCGTCCAATTCCATTCATTCTCCATCTCTCCTTATGCGTGTAGTAAGTTTATGTACATCTACTTTATATTTTACAGTGAAAAGAATGAAGAAGGCTATAAAAAATTTATTAACGTATGTAGGGATCATGGTATGTAAAAAAACGTAGGAGTAAGCACTCGCTTCAATCAAAAAACTCCCCTGGGTAAAGGGGAGTTCACTTTATTCATATGATTTAATAAAATCAATGTTATATTTTTCAACGCTTGATAAGTAGGAGTCTCTAAATGATGAATCAGGTGTATACCATGACTTTTCATAAAAATAGGCTTGAAGATCTTTCGATTTAAATACATACCCATGCCGCGCATAGATTTCATTTCGAGCTAGCCTTCGTTCACTCGAGCTCAAACTGCTAATATCACCATAACTTAATTTGTAAGAATCCGAACCCGGAAGAATATAAGAGCTTGAAGTAGCATAAGAGCGCGGCCCAGGCACGATTACTTCTCGTTCTTTTATGACGGTTTTTTCCTTTTCAACGGGCGGCGTTTGTATATTTAATATAATACTTTCTTCATTTTGAATGGTGTAAGGACTGCTTTTGAACGTGGTGCTGCCTTTTTGCACTTCTGCATGAACAGTGACGCTTCCATCCGTGGCAACAGGCCCTATTTGTGATGAGCTATTCACCTGAAGCCCCGTGCTTTTTCCGTTTACGAATAAAATAGCGTCATCTCTATTCGATGAGATTGTAACATAAGCCCCTTTAAATACAACAGATATATTTTCTTCTTTTTGACGGTGAAAATTTACAGTGGTTTGGTCTGTAAGCTTTCCGTAAGAGCTTTCATAAGAAGCTGTAAGCGGGTAATTTCCAATCATAAAAGGCCCTATTTTTTGCGTTTGATTTTTGGATATGGATTGTTTTGTATCATTGACTGTAACTGTTGCATCCTCTGGCGTGGTGAGGGAGATATAATATGATGACGGCACAACCACGTACTGTTTTTTGAAGAGTAGTGAATGTTTCTGTTCTTTTATTGTAAAGTAGATACTCGATTTATTTTTCAAATCATTTTCAACGTCTCGTAAAATAGAACCATCGGAAGTTGCATCCAACAGTGCTTGAATAGATGTGTCATTAATAACTATAGTAGACTGCGAAGAGTCTAATAACTCTCTTAACACAGCTGTATCTTTCGATTCCAATGCCTCAATAAAGCGGTCAGCCGTTTTTTCTTCTGAACCAGAGAAAAAGAAATAAAATACAAAAGTTAAAAGAAGTATAAGCACAATACCCCCGCCAATATACCAGCTCTTTTTATGCTTAGCTGCAGCTGGCGACACGGTGAAAGAAAAGCCGCAGTTATTGCAAAATAATTGATCTGTGCTTGCACTGGCACCGCATTTTGGACATTGATTCATTCACACCATTCCCTTCTTTTTATTCCATTAAATGTATGGAACGTGTAGGTAAAACAGACCATTAAATTGGAAAAAGAATAGATTTAACGAGAAAGATAAACACACCAAACATGCACAGAAAAGATGAGGTATGCTATGATAAGAACTATATATTAATCCGATAGGGACACTCTGTCATACAAAAAGGAGATGAAGCAAATGAGTGTTTCATTTGTAAATAAAAATCAAAAGTCTACGTACGAAAAACTGCTACCTCTAGTCGAAAAATTTAAGAAACGAGCTTTTAAAATAGATGAAGAAGGTACGTTTCCGTTTGAAAATATTCAAGAGTTAAAAGAAGCTGGCTACACACGTCTTTCTCTAGAAAGCAACTATGGAGGAGATGAATTACGCCTTTATGATTTTTTATTATTTCAAGAATTAATTGCTCAAGGGGACGCTTCTACGGCTCTTAGTATTGGATGGCATATGGGGATTACAATGGACTTGCGTGAAAAACAGCCTTGGAGTCAGCAAATGCTCGATTTTATTTTTAAAGAAATAGAAAAAGGTGCACTTATTAATACCGCTGCTACTGAACCTAAGACAGGAAGTCCTACTCGAGGAGGCAAACCGGAAACGCTAGCTGTAAAAACAAAAAAAGGCTGGCGAATCAATGGCCGAAAAACATTCACCACGATGTCTCCAGTGTTAAATTACTTCTTAGTAAAAGCAAGCATTGAAGGTGAAGAAGAGATCGGTTTATTTTTAATTCCTCGTGAAACAAGCGGACTTTCAATAGAAGAAACATGGGATATGATTGCAATGCGCGGGACAGGAAGTCACGATCTTGTGCTAGAAAATGTCGATATTGAACAAGACTTTCTTGTTGAACGCCTAGGTGGCTTTAAAAAGAATGAGCCAAGCGGCTGGTTGCTTCATATACCAGCTTGCTACATGGGTACAGCCATCGCAGCAAGAGATTATGCTGTCGCATTTGCTACAGAATATTCGCCTAATAGTATTGAAGGAACGATTAGCGAGTTGCCAAATGTGCAGCGTTTAGTCGGAGAGATGGAACTTGAACTCATGCAGGCGCGTCACTTTATGTACAGCGTGGCAAATAAATGGGATGAAACAAGCGACCGAGCAGCATTAGCGGGAGAATTAGCAGCTGTCAAACACGTAGTGACCAATAGTGCCTGTACGGTTGTTGACAAAGCCATGCGCATAGTAGGAGCGCGTAGCTTGCAGCGCAGTAATCCGCTGCAGAGGTATTATAGAGACGTGCGTGCCGGCCTTCATAACCCTCCAATGGATGATATGACGATTATTAACTTAGCGAAGCAGGCTATTAAGGGTAACTAACTAGAAAAGAAGCAGACTTTATAAAAGTCTGCTTCTTTTTTAAGTTCTTTTACATAATAGGACACTAAGCTAACCTATAAAAGATATGATCACAGAACGTAAGAAGTATTTAGCAAATTGTAAAGGTGTTTCATGGATGTAGAAGAGAAAGCAACCAGTTTGTTTAACACCCTTTCTAATAACAGAAAAAAGAAATTATTTATAAGAAAATTTTATAGAATCCTACAGCTTTTCCTGACTCACAAAAAAAGAAAATATCTTAATTTTAGCTTTATCCAGTGATAATTGATTGGATTGATCCCCCCAACTGCTAGCAACTACGGAAATATACAGTTAGCACAAGGGGAAGGAGTAGAGGTACATGGTTTAACAGAAGATATATCTGGACGAGGCTGACATTGGTCAAGCACCTGAATTCTAACTACGCTGTCTAGCCCGCTAAAGACTTGGAAACAAGCTGTAATGAAAACATCTAAAGATGTAAGTTCTCCACATACGCATAGAGTAGAAACATTCAGCTCTGCATTGATAACTGTGGCATCAACTTTAACATAAGTTGGTACACATAAGTAAGTTTGATCTATAAATGAAAAAGAAACAGGAGTAGTTACACACGTAATGCGTGTTTTAGTATTAAAGATTTTAATAACATAAAAACCTGAAAATTCAAGACGAACCTTTTTTAGCTTACTTGTTGTTTCTTTATGTTTTGTTTCATAGTTTGTTAAATCCGTAACCGTAATGCCCTTTTCTGGTGAAATAGGTCGTCCATTTTCATCAACAAGTTCTGCTGTTAGCAAATAAAAATCAGATGATCTAGCGTCATCACAAATATTTATTTCTTCAATAATTGGACCATCTTCATTCTTAAACGAGTCTATCAACTTATTAACTGTTTTTTGTGTCCAATCATGTAACCGAAATGCACGAATACATTCTGTAGATAGGTTAGTCAAAACATTGATTCAATCCTTTCTTTCAAATATACACCTAGTATACTCATTACCTATGTATATGTGACCTGGGGAAAAGCCCGATTACTTAATGGACGTGCCATTTGATTTAAACACAATTGGCACGTTTTTAACGAAATTTTATATTTTATATATTGTCGATGTATATTCTATTAAGAAGAGGTGAAAGAAGTGCCTTATGTTAACCGATTTTTATCAAATGCTAATGGGGCAATTACGTTTACCGGAAACACGTTTGGGTTAAACAAACAAAACAACGCTAATGCACCGGGAACTGCTGGTGCTATCGGAACTTTTTTTAGCGTTAATCCAAGTTCCATTGATGGCTCCTTTCCGACTGGAACGACAGCCGATTGGACCCAAAATTCCTCAAGTGCCATTTTGCGCCTTCCGTCTACCACAACCAGCATTTTATATGCTGAGCTCATTTGGGGAGGGAGTTATAATCTAGGAGGAGAAAATGTTAGTGCATTTTTAAACAATCCCGTTACTTTAAGAACGCCTAATGGCACGTTCAGCGTTCAGTCAGATACTATTACTCGAAACACTCTTACTACAAACGGAAATAACTTTTATGTACGAAGCGCCAATGTAACTAGCTTAATCTCTTCTCCAGGAACCCACACCGTGCTGGGCGTGCCCGGTACTCAGGCCACATCTGAGAACAGCTTAAACTGTACAGGCTGGACGTTAGCTGTTATCTATGCAGATCCGCTGCAAAAATCTCGTAATCTATCTTTATTTGTCGGTGCAGAGTTAACAAGTACAGGAACAGGTTCTTCTACAGCAACCGTTTCAGGGTTCGGCACACCCGTATCGGGACTTGTAGAGGGAAGACTCCTCGTCAGCGCTATTGAAGGAGACCCGTCTATTACAGGAGATCAGCTTCAGTTCGGTCCGTCCACTGCTTCTCTACAGGCTGTTTCAGGTCCTAATAACCCCATTACAAACTTTTTTGCTTCACAAATCAACGGAGATACAGGGACGCTAGATACAACAGGAACATTTGGGAATATTAATTCTGTGCCCGGTACTACAACTGTCTCAGGAGCGAGACAGGGGTGGGATATAACTAATATCAACGTTTCCTCTTTCTTACAGAATAACCAATCGAGCGCCGTAGTACGAGGAACAACAAGCGGCGACACGTACGTGCTCAGTACACTAGGCATACAAGTTGACATTAACGCACCGGTTATTAATGTTAGCAAATCTTCAAACGTATCTTCGGCTCGAGTAGGAGACGTTATTACTTATACCGTACAAGTGAGCAATACAGGAACAGCGGTGGCAAACTCTGTTAGTATTCAAGATAGTTTGTCAAACGCTACATCCTTTATTCCGCAAAGCGTAACAATAGGAGGGGTAGTACAGGCGGGGGCTGATGTTCGTAACGGCGTATCGCTCGGAACGCTTGGAATCGGCCAGTCTGTCATCGTTACTTATCAAGTTCGAGTGTCCGGACCCCTTACGAATGTGACTACTTTTAATAACCAAGCGCTTATTACCTATCAATTTCAATCAACCCCTGGAAATCAATTAACCGGGAGCGGTGCTTCTTCGGTTAACTCAGTAACGGCCGTTAATACGCCGCCAACGGTTCCAAATTATACTGTCACGAATCCAGAAGATACTGTAGCCGTTGGGCAAGTAGTGGGAGCAGATGTAGACGGAAATCCGCTGACTTACCAGCTCGGCACGCCACCGGCAAATGGAACCGTAACCGTTAATCCAAACGGACAGTTCACCTATACGCCGAACCTTAATTTCAACGGCCCAGATCCGTTTACGGTAATTGTATCAGACGGGCAAGGCGGAATAGCTGTTTCTACGGTCACGATTATTAACACACCTGTAAATGACTCTCCAGTTACGCAGGATTATAACGTAACAACAAATGAAGACACCCCTTTAATAGGGGCCGTAACGGCAACTGACCCTGATAGTAATTCATTAACTTTTACACTTCAAGATCCTCCGTCTAATGGAACGACACTAGTCAATCCAAATGGAGCATATATCTATACGCCTAACCCCAACTTCAACGGAATTGATCAATTTACTGTTTTAGTAAGTGATGGGCTTGGAGGAACAGCCGTTTCAAGAGTAAGGGTAACAGTACTTCCCGTCAATGACCCGCCAACGGTTCCTAATTACACCTTTACTACGCAAGAAGATAGTCCAGTAGAAGGGGCGGTAGTGGGAGCAGACCCTGATGGAAACCCACTGATATATGCTCTTAACACGCCGCCTGCGAATGGAACCGTCGTTGTTAACACTAATGGTACTTTTATTTACAGACCGAATGCCAACTTTAACGGCACGGATCAATTCACTGTGTTAGTCAGCGATAGGCAGGGCGGAACGGCTATTTCTACCGTGACTATTAACGTTCTTCCCGTCAACGATAATCCAATTACCGGAGATTTAAACTTTGCAATTAATGAAGATACAATCCTAACGGGGCAAGTGACAGCAACCGATCCCGATGGGAATCCCCTGACATTTTCGCTGCAAAATCCGCCTGTTCAAGGGACGGTTAATTTAAATCCAGACGGAACCTTTGTTTATACGCCTAATTTAAATTACACTGGGACGGACACCTTTACCGTTTTAGTGAGCGACGGGCTAGGAGGAAGTGCTATATCAACCGTTTTTATCACAATTCTTCCAGTAAATGATTCGCCAGTTGTTCCTAACTATACGTTTACGACTCAAGAAGACAGTCCGCTAACAGCAGCCGTTATTGCAACGGACGTAGATGGAAATCTGTTGACCTATGCGCTGAACACTCCTCCAACAAACGGAATTACAGTCGTTAATTCAGATGGAACCTTTGTTTATACGCCTAATGTGAATTTTAATGGGACGGATCAATTCACTGTGTTAGTCAGTGATGGACTAGGGGGGACAGCACTCTCTACTGTTACGGTAAATGTCTTGCCTGTTAACGACCCGCCGATTACAGGAGATCTATTTTTCACAATTAATGAAGATACGGTTTTAACAAATCAAGTTATTGCAACCGATCCTGATGGAAATTCTTTAACATTTACACTGCAAAACCCGCCTATAAACGGAACCACTGTTGTGAATCTTGACGGAACGTTCACCTATACGCCAAACCCTAATTATAACGGAACCGATCTTTTTACCGTTTTAGTAAGCGACGGACTGGGCGGAACAGCACTTTCTACGGTAAATATCACCATTTTACCTGTAAATGATCCGCCGCTTGTACCCAACTACACGTTTAGCACACAGGAAGATAGCTCTGTTGTAGGGAATATCGTTGCTACAGACATTGACGGAAACCCGCTAACGTATTCATTACAAAACCTTCCTGCTAATGGGACTGCTGTAGTAAACGCAGACGGAAGTTTTTCCTACACGCCAAACCTGAACTTTAATGGAATTGATGTTTTCACCGTACTAGTCAGTGATGGACTAGGCGGAACAGCTGTTTCTACGGTCACGATTAATGTTATTGCTGTTAATGATCCACCTGTCACGTCTGACTTAAGCTTTACCATCAACGAAGATACTTCTTTTTCAAGCCAGATTTCTGCAAGTGATCCTGAAGGAGATTCCCTTACGTTTACACTTCTAAATCCACCTGCAGCTGGAGGAGCTGTTCTTTTAAATGCAGACGGCACTTTTATCTATACGCCAGCCCTAAATTATAACGGATTAGATCAGTTTAGCGTTTTAGTTGCAGATACAAGTGGAGCTTCTGCCATTTCAACTGTCCGTATTACCATTTTACCCGTAAACGATCCGCCGCTTGTACCCAACTATACGTTTAGCACACAGGAAGATAGCTCTGTTGTAGGAAATATCGTCGCTACAGACATTGACGGAAACCCGCTAACGTATTCATTACAAAACCTTCCTGCTAACGGGACGGCTGTAGTAAACGCAGATGGAAGCTTTTCTTATGACCCAAACTTGAATTTTACAGGAATTGATGTTTTCACCGTACTAGTAAGTGATGGACTGGGCGGAACAGCACTTTCTACCGTGACCATTAACGTTATACCTGTTAATGATGCACCCGTCA
Organism: Priestia sp. TRN 1309; assembly: GCF_050846875.1. NCBI lineage: Bacteria > Bacillati > Bacillota > Bacilli > Caryophanales > Bacillaceae > Priestia > Priestia sp. TRN 1309. The sequence continues at coordinate 113,364 of NZ_JBOZGM010000002.1, forward strand.
CATCTGACTTAAGCTTTACAATTAACGAAGATACTTCTTTTTCAAGCCAGATTCCCGCAAGTGACCCAGAAGGAGATCCGCTAACGTTTACACTTTTAAATCCGCCTGCAGCTGGAGGAACTGTTCTTTTAAATGCAGACGGCACTTTTATCTATACGCCAGCCCTAAATTATAACGGATTAGATCAGTTTAGCGTTTTAGTTGCAGATACAAGTGGAGCTTCTGCCATTTCAACTGTCCGTATTACCATTTTACCCGTAAACGATCCGCCAGTTGTCGGAGACAGAGACGTCTCAACAACAGTGAATATTCCAATTACAAGCAGTATTCCTGCGACCAATCCCGACGGAGGAACCCTTACCTATACAATTGAGCAATCACCTGCACATGGCACGGTTACCTTAAATGCTGATGGTACGTTCCTTTACACACCAAACCTTGGGTTTACTGGCACAGATGTCTTCACCGTTTTAGTCACAAACACAGAGGGACTAACCGGCCTTTCAACCGTCACTGTTGCTATTTTAGCTTCCAATGGAACAACCGTGGCCGATGACCTTCAAACGAGCACAAACGAAGATACGCCGCTAACGAGTCAAATTATTGCTACAAATTCTCTAGGGAATCCGCTGATTTATACCATTCAAAACCAGTCAACAAACGGGACCGTTGTTATTAACAGCGCAACCGGTGAATTTACCTATACACCAAATCCTAATTTTAATGGCATGGATGCATTTACGGTGTACGTTACGGACAATGCTGGAGGAAATGCAACTTCATCTGTTGTTATTAACGTTATTCCGGTCAATGATCCCCCAACGGTACCAAACTATTCCATTTCATTAAATGAAGATACGTCTATCTCACTTGCTGTAATTGGAACAGATATTGATGGAAATTCGCTCACATACTCTCTTCAGGCAGCGCCGGAGAATGGAATAGCCGTAGTTAATCCAGACGGAACTTATGTCTATACGCCAAACCCTAACTTTAATGGCATGGATGTCTTTACTGTACTAGTAAGCGACGGCTTAGGTGGAACAGCGGTTTCTATCATCACTGCAACTGTGCTTCCAATTGATGACCCGCCGATTGCCCCTAACGATATCAGTTTAGTTATTAATCAAGATACGGTAGGAACAGGACAAATTGCTGCCATTGACCCGGACGGCGAGCCGCTCACATATATATTACAGGATCTTCCTACTTTTGGAACAGCAGTGGTCAATCCAGACGGAACCTTTACGTATACCCCGCTGCTAGGATATCGCGGAGCTGATACGTTTACCGTTCGAATCAGTGATCCGAACGGCACGTTTGTTATCACTAACGTAAATATTACCGTGCTTCCAGTTAACCAACCGCCTGCTGTACCGAACTATTCAATCTCGTTAAATGAGGATACGTCTATTTCACTGGCTATAATCGGAACGGATATTGATGGAAATCCGCTCACATACTCTCTTCAGACACCACCAACGAATGGAACAGCCACAGTTAATCCAGACGGAACTTATGTCTATACGCCAAACCCTAACTTCAATGGAATAGATGTTTTTACGGTACTAGTAAGCGATGGGTTAGGTGGAGCAGCGGTTTCTACTATTACTGCAACCGTGCTTCCAATTGATGACCCGCCGATTGCCCCTAACGATATCAGTTTAGTTATTAATCAAGATACGGTAGGAACAGGACAAATTGCTGCCATTGACCCGGACGGCGAGCCGCTCACATATATATTACAGGATCTTCCTACTTTTGGAACAGCAGTGGTCAATCCAGACGGAACCTTTACGTATACCCCGCTGCTAGGATATCGCGGAGCTGATACGTTTACCGTTCGAATCAGTGATCCGAACGGCACGTTTGTTATCACTAACGTAAATATCACTGTGCTTCCAGTTAATCAGCCGCCGGTTGTACCAAATTATCAGTTTACGATCAACCAGGATACAAACTTTAACGGAGCAGTTTCTGCTACAGATATCGACGGAAATCTGCTCACATACTCGCTTAATACAGCTCCAACAAACGGTACAGCTTCCGTAAATACTGATGGCACGTATACGTATATTCCGGCGCCTAGCTTTTTCGGTAATGACAGCTTCACCGTGTTAGTAAGCGATGGATCTGGAGGGACAGCGATTTCTACGGTAAGCTTGACCGTCTTAGAAGTGAACAAACCGCCGGTGGCACCAAGTGTTCTTGAATTTACAACAAACGAAGATACTGTGTTGAACGGTGCTATTCCAGCATCTGATCCAAATGGAGACCCGTTAACATATACGCTGCAAGATCCACCACAAAATGGAACAGTGATTATGAACCCAGACGGCACCTTTGTCTATACGCCGAATCCAAACTTTAACGGACCTGACCACTTTTCAGTACGTATAGCAGATACGGCAGGAAACTTTATTATTATAGATGTGTTTATCACGGTACTTCCAGTAAATGATGCACCAATTATACCAGACTATCAATATACCATTAACGAAGACACAACCCTGACGCAAAAAGTGGTTGCCACACACCCAGACGGCGACTTGCTAACGTATCAGCTAGGAACTCCTCCGGCGAATGGAACGGCTGTTGTAAATCTAGACGGAACCTTTACGTATACACCGAACCCTAATTTTAACGGAGTCGATACTTTTACAATCATTGTTTCTGATCCCCAAGGAGACACGGCTACTTCAACGCTCACTATAAACGTTACACCAGTAAACGATCCGCCCATTGCGCCTTCAGATATTAGCTTAACGACCCTTGAAAACACGCCTGTGAGCAGTCAAATTATTGCCATCGACCCGGACGGAGAGCAGCTGACGTATACGCTGCAAGATCTTCCCGATAACGGAACGGCTGTCGTGAATCCAAATGGGAGCTTTACGTACACACCAAACTCGAGCTTCACTGGAAACGACAGCTTTGACATTTTAATTACCGATCCATCAGGAAATTTTGCAATCGTTCACGTCACGGTTACCATAACGCCAATTCAACGGCCACCTGTTGTGCCAAATTACGGCATTTCAACACCTAAAAACACACCAGTATCCGGGCAGGTTATTGGAACAGATCCAAACGGAGAGCAGCTGACGTACGTTTTAGGAACAGCTCCAGCAAGCGGAACGGCGAGTATTAATTTAGGTGGCACCTATGTGTATACACCAAACCCTAATTTTGTTGGAACTGATACTTTTACCGTTATTGTGCAAGATACGTCTGAACTTACCGCTACATCTACTGTTACCGTTACAGTCTTTGATACGAACAACGCGCCGGTCACAAACGATTTAAGCATTACAACACCTGAAAGTACATCGGTGTCTGGACAAATTCCAGGCGTTGATCCAGAAGGAGATCCAATAATTTTTTCATTATCAGGACCACCGTTTAATGGAACGGCCGTTGTAAACCCAGATGGAAGTTTTACGTACACGCCAAATCCTAATTTTGTTGGAGTCGATTCGTTTGCCGTACAGGTAAGAGACAGCAGAGGAGCAGCAGCAACGTCCGTCGTATTAGTGGATGTAACAAGTGTAAACCAAGCACCAGCTGTTACACCTTTAAGTGTTACAACACCTTATAATACGTCTATATCTGCTCAAGTAACCGTTGTAGATCCAGAAGGAGATTCATTTGTTGTAGGTATTGGAGTTGTCCCTTTAAATGGACGTGTGATTGTTAATTCAGACGGCTCGTTCACTTATACGCCGAATTCAGGATTTGTTGGAACAGATTCTTTTTCTGTTGTAGCAAGAGACGTGTTTGGTAATCAAGGGTTTGGCTCGGTAATTGTTCAAGTACTTCCTCCGCAAACGCAGCCGATAAGCGCTCTCGGCGGAAACTTAACAACCGTCGTCAACATACCAGTTTCTGGAACAGTTATGGCTATTAGTCCAGAGGGGCTTCCAATTACCTATTCACTAGGAACGCCTCCTTTAAATGGAGCGGTTTCTATTAATCCAGACGGCTCGTTCGTTTACACCCCGAATCTTGATTTTGTGGGCGAAGATTTATTTACTATTGTAGCGACAGACAGCAACGGCGACCAAGGAATTGCAAGCTTTGTTATCACGATAACACCAACATCAGCTCAAATTACTACAAGCGATTATGAACTAGCTGCGAATTATAATGTGCCCGTATCGGGGCAAGTAGTAGGATTTGACATATCCGGAAGTCCAATTACCTATACACTAAGCGTAGCGCCGGCAAACGGAACGGTTATTGTCAATTCAAACGGTACGTTTACGTACACACCAAACCTTGGATACTTTGGGGAAGATCAATTTCAGGTGCTGTTAACTGATTTGACGGGAGGTACAGCGGTCTCTACCGTATCTATTACCGTCCAAGAACCTGTAAATCAAGCGCCAATTGCCACTAATCAAAATTTAACAGCTATTGAACAGCAGCCGCTAGACGGTGCAGTGCAAGCAGCCGACCCTCAAGGGCGTCCACTTACGTTTACGCTAATTGGAGAACCTGCAAATGGTACTGTCACCTTAAATGCAGACGGAACCTTTACGTATACGTCTGATCCAAATTTCCTTGGAAATGATTCATTCGTCGTGCTTGTAGGGAATACAATAGGTTTAACTGCAACAAGCATTATTAATATAACGGTGACGCCATTTCAAAATCAAATTGTAACAGAGAGTCTTACGCTTACTACAGGAGAAGGTCAGCCGGTATCCGGGCAGGTTCAAGCACGCGATCAGCTGGGACGTCCGCTGTCGTATACACCTAGCACAAATCCTCTATATGGCACAGTCAGTGTGAATGCGGACGGAACCTTTACGTACACGCCAAACCCGGGGTTTAGCGGTCAGGATCAGTTTACCGTTCTTGTGCAGAACGATCAGGGAGATCAAGCTATTGCACCAGTTACAATCGTTGTTACTAAAGTGCAAGATGTTATCACTGTACAAAACGTAAATGAGCAAACGAGGCAAAATGAAAGTGTATCTAGCGTTATTACCGCAACAGACGCGCTCGGAAGTCCACTGCGCTTTTTCCTTAATAATCCACCGCTTAGAGGAACAGCCATTGTGAATTTAGATGGTACATTCACATATACGCCAAACCCGGGCTTTTACGGCAATGATTCCTTTACTGTTCTTATACAGAACGAGCGAGGAGATTCATCAATTGGCGTTGTAAACATTAATGTACAGCAAGCAGAAAGCACGATTTCCGTACAGCCGCTAGTTGTTTCTGGAATTGTAAATCAATCGGTACCAGGGCAAGTCATTGCCACAGATTCCCAAGGAAGCCCACTTAAGTACACCTTAAGCTCGCAGCCACAAAATGGTACACTTGTGTTTAATAGTGATGGCTCTTTTGTTTATACCCCCAACTTTAACTTTGCAGGAATAGATTTCTTTAACGTCACCGTAACAAACGACTTAGGTGTTTCTGTTACAACCACAGTAACTGTTGTTATTTCAAATCCAAGTGGAGAAATTCAGGTAAATGATTCGAAATATAACATTACGACAGGCTCAACACTCCAAGGACAAATTCAAGCTATTGACACACAAGATCGTCCACTCACGTATTTAGTTGAAACATCTCCAGCGAACGGCATACTTGTATTGGATACTGACGGATCCTTTACGTATACGCCAAACCTCGGATTTACTGGTGAGGATCAGTTCGTTGTGCTTGTAAAGAATAATGCGGGTCAACAGGCTTTTGCTACTGTTACAGTGAACGTGTTACCCACTCAAAATGAAATTACCCCAATTACAACCGAGTTTGTAACGTCTCAAGATACACCACTTAGTGCTACTATTATTGCAACAAACCTTTTGGGCCGACCTTTAACGTATACGCTGAATAGTAATCCTTCAAACGGAACTGTCATACTAGATGAGAACGGGTCTTTTGTTTATACGCCAAATGCAGGATTCTCAGGAATCGATACCTTTACAGTTCTAATACGAGATGACTTAGGAAATCAAATCATTACTACTATAACCATTGCAGTTCGACCATCCGTTTTATTAAAACCAATTATCAATAACCAGACTTTTGTTCTTCGTATGAATGAAATGGTAACATGCCAAATAGCTGCATCAGATCCTCAAAGTTTACCAATTATTTATTCTATTGTTCGACGGGCACAACATGGAACAGCTCAAATTGATCCAGACACAGGAAGCGTCACATATATACCGAACCCTAACTTTGTAGGAATCGATAAAATTATTGTGCAAGTTACAAATGCAGCGGGACTATCTTCACAAGCTACTATTACGTTTATTGTACGCAAAGCGTTAATTATTCATTGTTGTTACAGAAGTTAGAAGCAAGACCCGTCACCTTAATATGGCGGGTCTTTTTATTTAATTGAAAGGTGTGATAGTCTATTAAAATAAAGAACAAGGGAGGGAAGGTTAGTGACTATAAAAAGGGTAATAGAAATATTGAAATATAGTCATAAATGGCCGGAACAATTTGAAGAAGAAAAAAGGCGGCTTAGTTCTATTTTTAACAGTCTAAAAATAGAGATTCATCATATCGGAAGCACTGCTGTTCCCGGCTTAAGCGCAAAACCGATTATTGATTTACTTATTGAAGTGAGAGATATAAAAAAAGTAGATACATATAATCAAAAGATGGAACAGCTTGGATATGAAGCAAAAGGTGAAAACGGCATAAAAGGAAGACGATACTTCCAAAAAGGTGGAAATGAAAGAACTCACCACGTTCATATTTATGAAAAAGGCCACCCAGAAATTAATCGGCATATATGGTTTCGAGATTATCTGCGTACTCACCCTGATGCAGCCAAAGAATACGAAACGTTGAAAACAGAACTAGCGCATCGCTATCGCTTTGAACCGGAAAAATATGTGGAAAATAAAACGAATTTTATTCATAAAATAGATGGGCTAGCTTTAAAATGGAGAAAGGGAAGCAGCAATAAGAATAGGAAAGATGATCTTAGATAAAAAGGAGGAACGAGCTTGACTCCAGTTCTAAATCGACAGACAAATACAGGTAAAAAGAAAAAAACAATATGGATCAGCCTGATATCCTTTGTTATTCTTTGTTTTGTACTTTGTACGGCCATTTCTCTTTATGTAGGCATAAGCCTGACAAGACTAGATAAAAATCCTGCTGTGAAAAATCCTAGTGATTACGGCATGCACTATAGCAATCAAGTATTTTTGAGCAAAGACGGAATAACCCATTTAAAAGGATGGATGATTGAACCAACGGAACAGCCAAAAGCGACCGTTATTATGTCACATGGATACGGAAATAACCGTGAAGCACAAGGAGCTGGCTTTCTGCCGCTGAGTAAAGAATTTGTAAAAGCGGGATATCGAGTAGTCATGTTTGACTTTAGAGATTCAGGAGACTCAGAAGGAAATCAAACGACGATTGGTGTAAAAGAACAGCTCGATTTATTAGGCGTTATTCAGAAAATGAAAGAAACAACAAAAGAGCCAATTGTGCTCTACGGCATTTCAATGGGAGCAGCCACTTCTTTATTAGCAGCCTCTCAAGATGACGACGTAAAAGCAGTGGTAGCCGATAGTCCTTTTAGTGATTTAACCTCTTATTTAAAAGAAAATCTATCTGTATGGTCTCATTTACCAAATTTTCCATTTACACCGCTAACCATTGCTATTCTTCCTGTTATTGCAGATGTAAATCCTGCTGAAGCTAGTCCTATTAAAGCAGTCGAGCATATTTACCCTCGACCAATTTTATTTATACACAGCACAGGAGATACAAAAATCCCTTACACTGAAAGTGAAAAAATGGCTAAAACACACCCGGATGCTTTTCACTTCTGGAAAACTGATAAAGCAGAACACGTTCAAAATTATCATGTATACAAAAAAGAATATGTAAAGCGCGTATTATCTTTTATTCAGCAATCGCTGTAAAAAAAGTGGATGGGACAAAAATATTTTAGACGAAATGAAAAACGAACCATTAATCAAGACTTTTGATTAGTGGTTCGTTTTTTTATTAGGACAAACGTAGGTTTCATTTCGTTATGTCTCAACCTCTTTTAGCCGTTGATTTTACCTTGTTCTATAAGCTCAGCATGTAAATTACGAAGAATGTAGGTTTTATAACTTTCTAGCTTTCTTCCATCGATTTTGGAGATATTGGCCGCTTTTAACTGCTGAACAAACCAGCCCTTTGAATAGATATGAGCCATTGTTAATCACTCCTTCAAAAAAATCCACTCTAAATAATTAACTATATTCATAAAAAGAATTAAAAAGAAGTGAACGAAGCAAATGAATTGACGTTCATTTTTTACAGCGTTATACTGCTCTACAGCTACATAAAAGGAGGAAATGAACAATGAGCAAACAGTATATAAACGTAAATGGCGTTAATTTGCACTACATAAGCAAGGGACAAGGAGAGCTTATGCTATTTCTTCATGGGTTTCCTGACTTTTCGCATATTTGGCGACACCAGATAGATGAATTTTCTAATGATTTTCACACAGTTGCTCTGGACTTAAGAGGATATAACTTATCTGAAAAGCCAAGCGGACTAAAATCATACGAGATTGATGTATTAGTAGAAGATATTCGCCAAGTGATTGAAGGCCTAGGATATAGCTCCTGCACGCTAGTTGTACACGACTGGGGAGCAGGAATCGGATGGACATTCGCTTATCGCTACCCGGAATATGTACAAAAATTAATTGCTTTTAACGGTCCGCACCCTTATACATTTATGCGTGAGCTTAGAACAAATAAAAATCAGCAAAAAGCAAGCGAGTATATGAAATGGTTTCAAAAACAAGAAGCACAGGACTATATGGAACGAGACAACTTCTCAGGTTTGCGTAAGCTTGTGATCGACCCAGGTGTAAAAAAAGGATACCTAACAGCTGATGATGTTCAAGCATACATGAACTCTTGGGAAAATGGCTCTGTGCTGTCCATGCTAAGTTATTACCGCAATTTAAAGATTTTCACGGAAGAAGACCTTCGAAGAAAATCTTTGTTTCCGTTAGAAGAAGAAGTGTTAAACATCCCGGTACAAATTATTTGGGGAAATCAAGATCCTACTTTTATGCCTGAAAACTTAGATGGTATTGAAGAATATGTGCCAAACATATCTGTTCACCGATTAGCTGAAGCATCTCATGCCCCTCAGCATGAAAAGCCTCAAGAAGTAAACAACGTGATGTGGAATTTTTTAAATAAGTAAAGAGAAAAAGAAAGGTTTCCTTTAGAAACCTTTCTTTTTCTTTTGAATTTAAAATAATTTTAAAAAAAGTGATCCAACAGAATAAGGTGATCGTTAGGTAAGTAGAAAAGGAAGTACTTCTTGAAAAAAGCGGTTAAAAACTTTTTCAAAAAAAGTGATCTAGCTGAACAAAGCGTTCGTTAGATAAGTAGAAAGGGAAGGAATTCTTGACGAAAATGACATCTTAAAAAAGTTTTAAAAAAGTGATCCAAGGTCATTCGCCAATCGTTTAGTAGATAGAAAGAGAATACTTCCTAAAAAGAGTCATTAAATACGGGAGAACATGAAGGTGAAATATAAAGAATATTCAAAATGTTCAATCTTTTTAATGATTTAAGATGTAGTAAGAATGAAAAAAGTAGCGTACATCAACTAAAAATGAGGAGAGTGGAAAATGATGAAATTAAGCAAAAAGTTAATGATCCCTGTACTAGGAGCTTCACTATTGATGCCCACAATTGCAAACGCAGAGGAAGCACAACCAACGGCAGTAACAAAAGCTGCAGATTTACGAGCGAACTTAGACTACTTATTATCTGAACACTTTACGCTTGCCGTTGCCGCTATGACAACAGCCTATGACGGTTCTAAAGACGCTGACGCTGCGTTTAAAGCATTGGACCAAAATGCCGTTGACATGGAGCCTGCTATTGCGTCTGTCTATGGTGATAAAGGAGCAGCTGAATTTGAAAGAATTTTCAGAGAACATAATAATTACACAGATGATTTTGTAAAAGCAACAAAAGAAAATGACAAAGAAGCCATGGCTGAAGTAGATAAAGAAGTAAATCAATTCGTAAATGAATTTGCTAAGTTCTTAAGTACTGCTACGGAAGGCAAACTACCTGAAGATGCAGCAAAAGAAGCGCTTCGCGTACATGAAGACCAAGTAAAAGAAACATTTGAAGATTATGTAGCTGGTGACTACGAAGCGGCCGCTAAAACATACCGCGAAGGATATCAGCAAATGTTTGCCATTAGTAAAGCGTTATCAAATGCAATCGTAACGCAAATGCCCGATAAATTCGATAATACCAAAGTAGATACACCAGCAGCAGATTTACGTTCTTCATTAAACAGCTTAGCAGCAGAACATTTTGCTTTAGCAACAATGGGAATGGAAAAAGGGTTCAACGGTTCAAAAGATTACGACTATGTTAGCTGGTTAGAAAATGCTAACACAGCAGATTTTAAAGCTGCAATCGGTTCAGTATATGGCGATGAAGGGGCTGCACAATTCGAAAAAATTTGGCAAGGAGATCACATCAATGCCCAAGCTGAACTAGTAAGTGCACAAGTAAAAGGCGATGAAGCAGGAGAAAAAGCTGCTAAAGACAAGCTCCATAAATTCGCGCAAGAATTTGGTACATTCTTAGGAACAGCAACAGATGGAAACCTTCCAACTGCAGACGCACAGGCAGCTATAAAAGCACATGAAGATACGGTTATTAAAACATTTGAGCAATATGCATCCGGCGACTACGCTGGAAGTTATGATACGTACCGTGAAGGGTATAAATTAATGTTTGGTGTCGGCCAAGCTTTAGGTGAAGCGATTGTAAAACAAAATCCCGATAAGTTTGCTGAGACAGCTATGCCAACAGATATGCCGAAAACAGGTATGGGCGGGGCATCTGAATCAACGATGAACCCACTAACAGCGATCTATATTGCACTAGGTTCGTTAGCTGTATTAACAGCTGGAGTTATTTTACGCAAGAAACCAGTAAGCAAATAATATTTTTTCTCCTTTTCCTTATGAATTACAAGTCAAGAGTCCTAAAAAAAGAAGAGAGGTTGTTCTCTCTTCTTTTTTATAAACAGCTGTGAAACGAGGTGACGATGTGAAAAAAGCGATTGTTCTCGCCTACTGTATATTAAGTTTAGTCCTGCTTGTTAGCGGCGGACTATATTTTAAAGAACAAATGGTAGAAGCAAAAGAAATGAAGCAACAGAATGCAGCTAAGCAAAAAGAAAAAGAATCACAATCAAAGGATTTAAAAAGCCGGGTAACGCTTGAAGAGGAATTTGCTGTATTAAAAAAGCATAAAACAGAAGCCAAACAGTTAAACAAAGAATTCAAAGGAATCATTCCTGCAAAAGTGTCCATTCCAGCTATTCATGTGGAGGCTTCAATTGAACAAGTAGGGTTATTAGACAGCGGTGAAATGGCAGCGCCATCTACAGAAAATGGAGTTGCTTGGTTTGAACCAGGAGCTAAACCTGGCGTAAAAGGAAATGCTGTACTAGCAGGACACGTAGACAGTAAAACCGGTCCTGCCGTCTTTTACAATCTAAAAAACTTAAAAAAAGACGATGAAATTACCGTAAGAGATGCACAGGGGACCACGCTTACCTTTGTTGTTAAACGTACAAAAAGCTATCCGCGAGATAAGGCACCTTTAAACGAAATTTTTGGGTACAGCAACAAACGTAATTTAAATCTAATTACGTGTACAGGCACGTTTGACCGTGCAGAAGGAACCCATCAAGAGAGGTTAGTTGTATATACAGAACTAAAAGCTGACCAAGCAAAAGAATTGGAGCGTGAAGCAACTGCACCACAACCTCCCACACATGTAAAGATGAGCGGTAATTTGCTTACGTGGTACGCGGTACGAGAAGGCAATATTATCGGTTACCGAATTTATAAAAAGAACCCCGGCGGAACATTTGTCCATATTGGCAGCGTTTCGGAATTTGAGCGAAAAAGCTTTGCCGACTCCGACGCATCTCAGTCTCGTTATTATGTAACAGCTGTTAACGAGTCAGGAAAAGAGTCTGCCCCATCTAGTATAGCGAAATAACAAAAAGCTCTCTTCAAACGGAGAGCTTTTTGTTATTTTTGATTGTCGATTCAAAAGATCTCTTCTGGCTTTCTATTTATCTAAATGCTATTAGTTTTAATAGATAAATAAAAATTCCTTAAAAATAATACTTGAATAATATAAATATTCAGATTATTATGTACTAATAGTCTTTTTGGTAATTAAAAGGAAAAAAACAAAAAGAATCTAAAAGAAAAGGGAGAGAAAGTATGGCACAACCTAATTTGCAAACAGAGCAAAAACCACATCCAACAACCTTTCTAGACAAACTATTAGGAAGAGTAGAAGCATTCGGAAACAAACTACCTGATCCTTTTATTTTGTTTGTATGCTTAGCGCTTATTATCGTATTAGCGTCTGTTGCTATTAATAGTATGGGAGTAACAGTGGTCCATCCTGGTACTAATAAGACTCTTCCAATTAAAAGTTTGTTGTCGCATGAAGGCATTCAGTATATCTTAACATCGATGCTGACCAATTTCACTGAATTTAAGCCCCTAGGACTTGTACTTGCTATGATGCTTGGAGTCGGACTTGCAGAAAAAGTAGGTCTGCTTGAAGTGGCCATAAAGAAAACGATTTTAAATGCTCCAAAAGCTCTTATTACATACGCCATCATTTTTACAGGAATTATGGCCAACTTAGCGGCAGATGCTGCTTTTGTCATCGTTCCTCCGCTTGCAGCAATGATATTTTATACAGTAGGAAGGCACCCGCTTGCTGGATTAGCGGCAGGATTTGCTGGGGTGGGATCAGGCTTTACAGCGAATCTTATTATATCCGGAACCGATGGATTGTTATCGGGCATTTCTACTGAAGCTGCTAAAACAATTGACCCAAGCGCTGCTGTCAGTCCTGCAGCGAACTGGTACTTCATGGCGGCTTCTGTATTTGTTTTAACTATTATAGGAGCGATCGTCACTGAAAAGATTGTAGAACCTAGACTGGGTAATTATAAAGGAAAAAAACGCAATGATTTTGGTGAAATTAGTGAGGCAGAAGCAAGAGGCTTAAAAAACAGTATCGTTGCTGCATGTATTTATGTCGTTGTACTAGCTGTTTTCTTATTTTGGCCCAACTCTCCTCTACGAAATGAAGACGGCGGAATTGTTCCATCTCCTTTTTTAGATGGTATCATTCCGATTACGCTGCTGTTTTTTGTGGTAGTTGGCTCTGTTTATGGAATAACAGTAGGGAAAATCAAAAGTTCTAGAGATATACCTGCTTATATGACTGATTCGATGAAAGATATGGCAAGCTACATCGTCCTTATTTTTGCGGCTGCTCAATTTATTGCCTACTTTAATTGGACGAATCTTGGAACGTGGATCGCAGTAGAAGGAGCGGATATATTGAATGCATTACATCTAACAGGCTTTCCCGTTGTAATTGGTTTTGTATTTTTAACAGCTCTGCTGAATCTTCTTATTTTCAGCGGCTCTGCTCAATGGGCACTAGAAGCACCTATTTTTATTCCATTGTTCATGCTGTTAGGGTACAACCCTGGATTTATTCAAGCAGCTTACCGAATAGCAGATTCGTCTACCAATGTAATCACTCCTTTAAATCCTTACATGATTGTCATTTTAGCCTTTATGAAAGAATACGAGCCAAAAGCAGGGCTTGGAACCATCATTTCACTTATGCTTCCTTATACTTTAGCCTTCTTAGGAATTTGGATTATAATGTTGATTGTTTTTGCTGTATTCGGTATTCCTCTAGGACCAGGTGTATATATGTATTTGTAAAGAAAAATCCTCTTCTACTCCAAGAAGAGGATTTTTTATGTTAGAAATTCTAACACTTATAAATGATATTTCAGCTTATGTGTACATAGGAGAATAAATAACAAAAAGAAAAGAGGATAAAAAAACAAAAATTTTCTGAATAAATTTGCAAAAAGTAGTTGCTAAATACATATAAATCAAATATGATAGTAAACATAACAAAACATGTTATATAATCTAACATTAAATTTAGGGGTTATTTATTCGTACTTAAGGGGGAAATCATCATGCAAATGGGCGATTCAGTATTTATGTTTTTTTCAGCATTATTGGTTTGGATTATGACACCAGCTATTGCATTGTTTTACGGAGGCATGGTTCGAAGTAAAAACATGTTAAGTACCGCGATGTATAGCGTAGGTTCATTAGCTGTCATATCTGTTCTTTGGATAGTAGCTGGCTATTCGTTAGCATTTTCGACCGGTGGCAATGCTTTTATTGGAAACTTGGACTGGGTGGGATTAAAAGGCGTTGGATTCACTCCAAACGGGGACTACAGCGCAACGATCCCGCATAACATGTTTATGATGTTTCAACTAACATTTGCTGTGTTAACAGTAGCTATTATCTCGGGTGCTTTTGCAGAGCGCATGAAGTTTTCAGCATTTATCTTATTTGCTATCCTATGGTCATTATTTGTATATGCACCCGTTGCACACTGGGTTTGGGGAGTTGGCGGATGGCTTCGTGAACTAGGAGCTATTGACTTTGCTGGCGGAAACGTCGTTCACATTTCATCAGGTGTAGCAGGATTAATTCTAGCTCTTGTTGTTGGAAAACGAAAAAATGCCGATGCTGCAGCACCTCACAATTTACCGCTAACTCTTTTAGGCGGAATGCTGATTTGGTTCGGGTGGTTTGGATTTAACGTTGGAAGTTCCTTAACTATTAACAGCGTTGCAATGACGGCTTTCATTAACACGAATACAGCGGCAGCAACAGGAATTATCGGCTGGCTTGTAGTAGAGTGGATTATTAATAAAAAGCCTACGCTGCTTGGAGCCGTTTCGGGAGCGATTGCTGGACTTGTAGCTATTACACCAGCTTGTGGATTCGTTACACCGTTTGCTTCTATTGTAATTGGTTTTATCGGCGGAGCAGTTTGTTTTTGGGGTATCTTCTCACTTAAAAAGAAAATCGGTTACGACGATGCGTTAGATGCATTTGGTCTTCACGGTATTGGAGGAACATGGGGAGGTATCGCAACGGGTTTATTTGCCACAACTTCTGTAAATGATGCCGGCGCGAATGGTTTATTCTACGGAGACCCAAGTCTACTATGGAAACAGCTGGTGGCTATCGTAGCAACGTATCTATTTGTCGGCATCGCTACCTTCATTATTGTTAAAGTGGTTGGGTTGGTAGTATCTCTACGCGCAACACAAGAAGAAGAAACGCTCGGGCTTGATATTACGCTGCACGGTGAAAGAGCGTATCACGAATCGAATATGTAAAAGGGGTGGGCACAGTGAGTGATGTTTTAACAAAAATTGAAATTATTACGCGCCCTTCAAAGTTTGAAGAGCTTAAGCAAGAACTAGCAAAAATTGGCGTGAGCGGTATTACGGTTACAGATGCGTTAGGATGCGGATTGCAAAAAGGCATTACGGAACTTTACAGGGGGGTCAAAAAACAAGACAATATGCACGCCCGAATTAAAGTGGAAATTGTTGTATGCGAAGTTCCCGTATCCGACGTTGTTGATAAAGCAAGAAAAGTACTAAATACAGGTCAGCCTGGAGATGGGAAAATATTTATCTATGAATTAAAAAATGCGATTAAGATCCGAACAGGGGAAGAGGGATCACAGGCTTTACGAAACAATAGTTAAACTCGGGGAGAAGCGGAAAACAAAGGGTCATAAAAAGGTGCATAATATGCACCTTTTTTTAGGTTGAGTAGTTACAAGGCATGTTTCCTTATGGTGACATGCTTTTTTGTTATATATACAGCCAAAGAGTATATTGTAGAAAATAACTATATTTTTATTTTTTCAGCTTCTCTTTGTATATGAGATTGAATCTATTATGAAAGATTGCGAGAAAAAAGGGGTACATAAACAGTAATCTTTTTCATCGTTTCCAGAAATAACATTTTTCACAAAGATATTCGAGATTATTATGGAATTAAATAAAAGCGGAATGACCATTTTGCTCGTTGAACAAAACGCTTATCAAGCACTGCAAATCGCGCACCGAGGCTACGTGATTCAAACGGGAGAAATTATTTTGCAAGGAAAAGGACCGGAATTAATTCACAATGAAAAAATAAAAGAAGCTTATTTAGCTTAAAAAACAAACCGCATCGCGTTTTAACGCTGCGGTTTATTTTTGTTCACAGGGGATGATTTGGATAAAGCAGGTAAGCATTGCTATTATCTGGTTTAGTTTCTTAATTAAGTAGGGAACGTTTAAAATAAGATTATTGAATAAGTGAGTAATTAGATAACCTCCTAGATGAAAGGAATGCTTCAATTTAAAGCTTTTTCATAAAAAACAAAAAAAGTTGAAACTTTTTTCATCAAAAAACGTTTATAAAGTAATAGAAAAAAATGGGTACGGTTATTTACACTCAAAAAGGAAGTGAGAGCGTGGCGACGCTGAAAACTAATTATTTGACTGACTTATGCTTAATCTATAGAGAAAGTCAATTTTATGTAATGCAAATACCTAGTTTCTACAAAAAAATGGCTAGCAAATACTTTCAGTTTCAGCCCCAAGAAAAAATAATTGCGTATTTACACAGCTCTTTTATAGCGGGCCTAGATAAAAGGGGAATTTGCTTTACAAATAAGGGGATTTACTGGAAAAGCAGAGGGATGAAAAAAGGAAAAATGTTATGGGAAGATTTCGCTAACATTCAATCCATTACCATTCGAAAAGAAGAAATGATTTGTTTTAATGACGTGGAGAAATTTCAAGTCAATCAAAACGATTACTCAGCTAGAAAGCTAGTATCTCTATTAAAAAAAATCAAGAAATTTATTCGCACTCATTCCCATGAATATATGTGTCAAGACTATATATATCCATGTGTATCCTCAAAAGAATTAACTTCTATTTGTTCATCTTTTCAAATTCATCAAACACCTGATCCAAAAGATGTGTTGTCGGTAGCAGGACAACTATGTGAAGAAGTTGAAAAAGAGATGCGAAACAGGCTCTATTTACCTGCAAAAGAAAAAATTGTAGCTCATTTAAATACATATCCTCTTCAAAAAACCGAGGGGATTACCGTTTGTTCTAAAGGAATTTATTTCTCAAAATCTTTTAAAACAGTTTATTACCCTTGGCACTTATTTCGCCACGTAAGTATTTCAGTGGAAACAGAGGAATTAAAAATTGCTAAAAAACATTCGTTATCTCTCAACTCAGCTGCCGTATCAAGCGGAGAAGTAATGCTGTTTCTCAAACAAATTAAACAGCATGTGCAGGCTTTGCATGAAAAAGAAATCGATATTAAACAAGATAATAAGTTTGCATGGAAAATGTTAATTTAAAAAACAGGTTAGCGGTAATCTGTTTTTTGTTTTGTAGTTCTTTAGAATCATTTATTTGGAATATTGAAAGACATCATACAAGTAAACAAGACTAGAATATTGGAAGTTAAGAAAATTTTTCCATGACTATAAGGTTAATTTTACCAAAATGTCTTTTTCGTTTGGATAATTATGCTAAAATAGAGCTCGAGTTTATTTTAAGGAGCTGACAACAAGATGGAACGTAATTATTCAATTGATTTTATTAAGTTTTTTGCTACAGTGTTTGTGGTTTGTATTCATGTTAATCCATCACATGACGATTTCTTTTTAGGGAACCAGGAAAATGTGCTAGATGTCATTGTTGACACATTTGCACGATTCGCGGTTCCTTTTTTCTTTATTGTATCAGGGTATTTGTTTACGAATAAAATTCAAAAACACCCAAAACCTTCTGCATACTTAAAAAAATACACGTGGAATATTTCAAAGCTTTATGCATGTTGGTTCATCTTTTATTTATTGTTTGGTGTAGTTCTGCGCTTATTTCAGAACCACGGAACATTAGCAGAGCGAAAAGATGCAGTAGCTGATTATTTAACATCATCCATCACATTCAAAGATATCTTTTATTATGGAAGTGACACAAGTGGATTTCAGCTTTGGTACTTGATTGCGTTAATTTGGGCTGTTGTTATCGTTTTCTTATTTCAAAGATGGAAAAAGATCGGTTTATTAATGCTTATCAGCACCGTATTATATGTAACTGGGTTATTTGGACAGTCTTATTCTTTATTTTTTCCACTTTCTTTTCAAACAAGAGATGCCTTGTTCTTTGGTTTGTTCTATACAGTATTAGGAGCTATGTTTGCCCTTTATGGTAAGCAAATTCTGTCAGTATTAAACGTAAGACCCATGATTTATTTAGCCAGCTTTTTTGTGTTTTCAGCGTTAGAGATCGCCGAGCGCTACTGGTTGGTTAATATCCAGCACAGCAAGCCCGGAGACTATTTTATTTCTACGATCTTTTTATCAGCATCATTGTTTTTATTCGTATTAAGCAGTCCAAGCCTTGGCAAAAACTCGTTTTTCTCAAAGGTTGGGAAAAATTCAGTTGGCATTTATGTCGTGCATATATGTATATTAAATGAGACCTATCGATTGCTTCGTTCCATAGATTCTTCTTTCTTTACAAATAGTATCGTCGCATATGTACTTATCGTCCCAGCAGTTTTTTGGTGCTCGTACTATTTATACAGAGGGATTCAATGGACAAAGGGAAAGTTACATGCAAAGCCGCACAAACATTCGTTTACAAAGCTACAGCATAAATAAGAAAAGCACCGGAGCAAGGGACTGACCCCAAAGCTTCCGGTGTTTTTTTGATAAAAAATGAGTAATTTAAAACCTAATTAGCTTGAGCTTCGTCTAATGTATTGAAAAAGAGCTGGTTAACTAAGCCAGCTCTTTTATGATGCAATAGCATACAAAAGCTGCTTTTGCATTTTAGGAGATAAAGGAATATTTTGATACAATTCGTAAATATGATGTTCGTTCCGGTGATAACAAATCCAATCCTTGTATGTTCCTTTTAAGAAGATGCGAAAAAACACGATTCGCTTATTCGTGCCGCCTGTTTTTAATTCAATTTTCAAATCATCTGTTTCTAATGTATACTGTACTGTAGAAGAGGAGAGAGCAAGTTTAGTTGTTTTTTTACTTGTTTTAATGAATTCGGCAAGTTCAATGATCTTCATTTTTTTACCTCACTCTATTGTAAATTAGGGGTATCTTATACGTATGATGTGTACAAAGAAAATAGAATCGTTTTTTTATAGTTTAGAAGAAGGATCTTCAGCCCCTTCGTTAAGGGATTTGCATAAAAGGTTGACGTTTTCTTTGAATACAAATAAAATGCATATTAAGAAGTATTTCCCTCATTGTAACTACAGAAAAAGAAGAATTAAGGGGGCTCAATATGTTGACTGACTTAGTCGTAAGTCAAAAAGTAGTCAAGGTAAATGAATTCACTGTTGTAGGAGTGCCTATTCGAACAGATGAACCTGTGGAAGAAACGGGCACAGGTCTTATTCCTGAGCACTGGCAGACTTTTTATAAACAACAGTTAGCTAATAAAATCGCCAATAAAGTAAATGGTAATACATTTGCTCTTTATACAGAATTTGAATATAATCAAAAAATGGATTTTACATTTGCTCTCGGCTACGAAGTTTTACCCGGCGGCGAACTGAAAGAGGATATGAGAGAGTTCATCATCCCAGAAGGTGAATATATGGTGTTTACAACAGCTGTTGGGCCAGCTAGACAGGTAGTCGTAGAGGCTTGGGCTTATATTCGCGAGTGGGCTAAAAAAAATCATCGTGCCTATAAAATAGATTTTGAACTATATGATGAACGCTGTATTGATCCTGAGTACAGTCAAGTTGATATTTATGTTTCGATTTAATAGCTAGTTTTGCTAAGTAGTTAAGATGCAGAGAAGCGTTTTTTTGCTGCGTTCTTACTTTTGACGATAGGAATACAAAAGGGGTTTAGTGAGAGTGATCAGCAACGATTTATTACAAGCTTTAAAAGACGGATATAAACAGAGAATTAAATGGGTACTTATAAGTCAAATGGCACTGTTCATCACCGTAGCAGTCATACTTGTATCAAATTTTGTCACTAAATTTTCGTTTAACCAATTAAGCTTTATTTTTGTTTTGGTTAGTATAAGTTCGCTGTTATCAGGGGTAGAGCACGTATTGTTAAAACGTGAGAAGTGGCAATGGATTTTTGATTTTATTTTAGCTGCTTTTTTTATTGGTTTATCTATTTTTTTACACCGTTAAAGCGCCTGGTTCAGCGCTTTTTTATTTTGAACAGCTCAGCACACAAATTTCAGACCTTTCTAGTATAAACAAAACAAAAATAGGTATTTATGACGAAAATAGTCAGAAAATTTAGTAAAAAAGTCTTGTATCTTGTCTTTATTTCGATTATGATAAGTTTACACCCTTCGTATTCACTTCTTTGGATGTCAGTACCTCTATTTTTACACTACAGAAAAGAGGTGAAGCCATTTCTTCAGTTTTCCTGCTAGCCTGCATATTAACCCTTTTAGCTATTTTATTTAGTAGCAACTACCCTCAAAATTAAAGGAGAGATCCGCGCTTATGTCAAAAGCTCCTGTAAAAAACGATATTGAACTTCAACTATCTGAAACGCACTTTTTTCAACTGCTTGATTTAATTTATTTAGGTAACTGGATGGTCACAGCATGTTCTGGAGTGGAAGATGAGCATGCACAGGAATATACGGATGTAGAAAAACAAATGTTTTCACACGCAGAGCCTTTCCTTGAAAAAGGACCTTTTCACACGCTAAACAGTGAGGTTATGTTTACAGAAGAACATGAAGATTCTCTTCAAGATATTATTGGAGAATACGATAACGAAGTGTTTTGGGAAGCGCTAGCCTATCGCATGGCTAAACGAGATGTGATAGAGCAAATAGGACCCACTAAAGAAATAAAAAATGAAGTTTTTATGCAAATTTTTCATCGAGAAATGGATTATATACGAGAGTTTGAGACAAATGGAATTAAACGAATAACTATACCGCCTTTGCAGTAAAGGAGACAAATCGGCTTTCAACCTTGAAGGCCGATTTGCTGTTAAGCTGAAGCTTTTCTATTCCGCCTAAGAGGCGGGAGAGATCGGTATGTAAAGCTCCGCCATAACCATTCACACGGACCGTAATAGAAATAATAAAGCCACCACTTATTAAGAAAAAGCTGGAGTGTATAGATGATGAGGCAAATAACCGTGCTTTCCATTAAGGTAAGAGTTCCGTATAAACCAAAGACTCGAACCATCCACAGGCAAATTAAAGTTTGGCTAAGGTAAGTTGTTAATGCCATTGTTCCACTATACTTAAAAAGACCCAGCATTGAAGCGTAAGGAGAAAATTGCAGGAATAACAGTAAGGTGGTAAGATAAAAAAAACATAGAAAAATGCCGCTCAAACTTGTAAAAAGGTGAATGGCCGCCTGCTGATAGAGTTCGTATCTTAAAATCTCTGTTTTTAGCATGGCCAGAATAATAGTTAAAGTGAAACCTGCTGCGCCTGTTATTGACTGAATTTTCTTTAAAAAAGAACGATTTTGTTCGATATTATGTACCAACCCTTTTTTAGCAGTATATAAGCCAAATAACAACATAGAAAATACGGGAAAGATAGAAAACGGTAGATTTAATAGCATAGGCACCACTTCAACATTCAAACGATAAAACAGCCAAGATAAATAGTCTGCTTGCCTGTAGGTGGATAAATATTGGGTTAAGACATGTTCATGTAAAGCTTTATACTCCCACTGAGCCTCCTGCAAGACGTGTGCTGGAGTAAAAAACTGCATACAAGCCAAAAGATAAAAAAAGCATAGCAAGCCTATTGCCCACAGCAAAATCGTCTTAGCTTTTCGATTGTAAAAAAAGAATAATAAAAGACCGCCAATAGCATACACATGCAAAATGTCTCCATACCAGAAAAAGACAAGATGAAAAAGCCCGATTAATAGCAAAGAAGCCATTCTTCTTGACCATAAAGCAGCGGCAAAGTACTGCTTTTCTTCAGCTCTATGCAAAAAAATTCCGCATCCAAGTCCAAACAAAAAAGAAAAGATGGTAAAAAACTTCCCTTGGACAAATAGCTGCAAGAATAAATCAATATAAGCATCTATTCCTTCATACTTATAAGAAACATTGTACAGCTGAAAAATAAATATCGGAGAAGTAAAAGCCGGTATATTCACTAAAAAAATGCCCAGCAAAGCAATGCCCCGAATAATATCAAGAATAACAAGACGTTCTTTAAGGGGAAGTGGAGAAGGATTCATCGCTGTCGCTCCTTTTGGTTAGATATGTACATCTTAACACGGCAGTGGCGAAAAAATAGGTGGAAGTACAAAAAAATAAGCGGAAAGATTCATAGCTTTATGGATGAAAAAGTTGGATAATAATGGTATGGTCACCCATATCAAATATGAAAGGTGGAGAAAAAGATGAAAACAGCACTTGTGTTAGGTGGGACGCGTTTTTTCGGAAAAAATTTAGTTCAGACATTGCTTTCTAAAGGAGTAAAGGTTACGTTAGCAACGCGAGGTAAAACACCGGATGATTTCGGCGACCGAGTTGAGCGAATTTTTCTTGATCGTGTAGAAAAAGATTCTGTAATCGAAACAACAAGAGGAAGAAAATGGGATGTTATCTTCGATCAAATATGCTATTCTTCACACGGCGCAGCTGTTGCTGTTGAAGCTTTTCGTCATAGTACGAGTCACTATGTACTTACCTCGACTCTTTCAGTATATGGTTCTTTAGAAAAAACGTGTTATGAAGAAGATTTTGATCCATACAAGTATCCTATTTCATATACACGCCGTGAAAATATTTCCTATCAAGAAGGAAAACGCCAAGCCGAGGCAGTATTCTTTCAAAAAGCACCGTTTTCGGTAACAGCTGTCCGTTTTCCAATTGTTATGGGAAAAGATGATTATACGGACCGCTTGCGTTTTCACATAGAAAAAATTATGCATGGAGAAGAAATTGGTGTACCGGCTATTGAAGCAGAAATGAACTTCATTTCACAGGAAGAAGCAGGTGAATTTTTAGTTTGGTGTGCAGAACAGAAGCTAAAAGGGCCGATTAACGCTTGTTCAAATGGTACCATTTCACTCAAAAATTTATTTTCATATATTGAACAAGCAGCGGATAAAACAGCAAGAACAACCTCTCGTTTAACGGATGAAAATAGTTCTCCGTACGGAGTAGATCATTCTTGGACGATGAGCAATGAAAAAGCTAGCTTTTGGGGATATTCATTTACGAACCTGCAGGACTGGCTGCCTTCATTAATCAAAACTGTCGTTGAAAGCGAAAAGAAAGTACCTTTAAGTTAGAGAACAACAAAGACTGCACGTTTAGCAGTCTTTTTGCTATTACAAGCAGAACATTTTTATTTTATGAGCAAAAAAGGTACGCTAAGTATACATCATTATATAGAAGAAAGAAGGATACACTATGGCAAAACATCACTTTCATTTGCAAGCAAATTGGCCAGGAGGCCGAAATGAAGTGGGAACAATTGAAGCAGGGCAATTAAAAACAAACATTTCTATTCCACCAGAAATGGACGGGCCAGGAGCCGGGACAAATCCAGATGAAATGCTGCTAGGAGCAGCAGCCACCTGCTACATTATCACGCTTGCAGCGATGCTAGAAAGAAGTGGAATCCATCAGGAGGCTTTAACGATGGAATCAGAAGCTATCGTGGACGTAACGAATGGTGTGTTTACGTACGAAAAAATCATTCATAAACCTCACGTGATCGTCACACCTGAATTTGCGGCCCAAGAAGAGAAAATCAATCGACTTATAAAAAAAGCAGAAACGTCCTGTATGATTTCAAGAGCCATTCAAGGAAATGTAGAGATCGAATTAGAACCTCAGTTCACAGTAAAAGCGTAATGAATCCATTACGCTTTTGTTATGTTTATTTCTAAAAAATAGCACATTTAAGATTGTAAAATACTCAAATTTGAATATAATAATTTAAGTAGCTATCATTTCTGTTCATCAAAAAGATGACGCGAAAGGAGGAACTGAAATGGTTTCATCAGAAAAACATATTCGTTTTATCGTAGCAGGATTGCTGCTCGGTATTTTTATGTCAGCCATGGATAATACCATCGTAGCGACGGCTATGGGGAAAATCATTTCTGATCTAGGCGGATTAGATAAGTTTGTCTGGGTTACGTCCGCTTATATGGTTGCCGTGATGGCAGGTATGCCGATATTTGGTAAACTATCTGATATGTACGGCCGTAAACGGTTTTTTATTTTTGGGTTAACCGTATTCTTACTTGGATCCGCATTGTGTGGTTTAGCACAAAGCATTGTGCAGCTAAGTATTTACCGAGCGATTCAAGGAATTGGAGGAGGAGCGCTTCTTCCGATTGCTTTTACCATCGTATTTGATATTTTCCCTCCTGAAAAACGCGGGAAAATGACGGGATTATTAGGTGCCGTTTTTGGCTCAGCAAGCGTATTTGGTCCACTTCTCGGTGCTTACATTACGGAATACATCAGCTGGCACTGGGTGTTTTACGTGAACGTGCCAATTGGACTTTTATCGTTATTTTTTATTATGCGCTTTTATAAAGAGTCAAAAAGTCATAAAAAGCAAAAAATTGACTGGGCTGGTGCAGCCACTCTTGTCATTTCAGTAGTAAGTTTAATGTTTGCTCTTGAACTTGGAGGAAAAGAGTATGAGTGGTCTTCTCCGCAAATTTTATCTCTTTTTGCTATCTTTGCTGTGGCGCTGTCACTCTTCTTTTTTGTGGAAAAGCGCGCGCAAGAGCCGATTATTTCATTTTGGATGTTCAAGCGCCGTTTATTTGCAACATCACAAATTCTCGCTTTCTTATACGGAGCAACGTTTATTATTTTAACGGTATTTATTCCTATTTTCGTTCAAGCTGTCTACGGAGGTTCTGCTACAAATGCAGGTTTAATTTTAACTCCGATGATGTTAGGCTCAGTAGCAGGAAGTGCGATCGGCGGGATTTTTCTCACAAAAACAAGCTTCCGAAACTTGATGATTATGTCCGTTTTTTCATTTGCAGTAGGAATGTTCTTGTTAGGAACAATGGAACCTGATACACCTCGTTGGATGCTCACGGTATTTATGATTTTGACTGGATTTGGCGTAGGGTTTAGCTTTTCTCTTTTACCAACGTCGTCAACTCATAAGCTAGATCCACAGTTTAGAGGTTCTGCCAACTCAACAAACTCATTTGCTCGTTCTTTAGGAATGACGCTGGGAGTTACGATTTTTGGAACGATTCAAAGCAATACATTTACAAATGAGCTGCAGCGCAATTTTCAAGGTATGGGAAATGGATCACAAGGAGCATTTTCTCAAATAGGAGATCCGAGTGCAGTTTTTCAATCAAGTGCCCGAAACAGCATTCCGCCTCAAATATTAGATAAGATTGTTGATGCTATGTCTACATCGATCACGTATGCATTTATGCTTGCTCTTATTCCAATTGCAGTAGCTATTATTACTGTCTTTTTAATGGGAAATGAACGAGTGGAAGTTCCCCCTAAAAAGCGGGTAGAAGCTAAGGAACCTGCAGCTCAAAAATAGAAAAGGCACGAATTTATTCGTGCTTTTTTTACTAAATAAGATGCATGTCAAGAGGTGAAAGGTGTTATGAGTGTTAAATTAGTCATACTGGGCTTATTAATGGAAGGAAATAAGCACCCTTATGAAATTCAGCAAACCATTAATGAAAGACAAATGAAGCACTATATTAAACTTGCAAGCGGTTCTTTATATTACGCTTTTGATACGCTCGAAAAAGATCAGTTGGTGAAAGTAGTCGATGTGATTCGAGAGACGAACAGACCTGAAAAGACCGTTTATTCTATCACGGATGCAGGAAGAGAAGAATTTGAACGCCTTTATTTTGAACAGCTGTTAAAAAAAGAGCATATGCATAGACCTGTTTATGCTGCTCTTTCATTTACTTCTTACGTGGATCAAAAAAAAGTGGCTTCTGCTTTAGAAAAAAAGATTGAGGAAACGGCAGCTTATTTAGAAAAAATGCAAAATTTGTATCAAGTTAAAAAGGTGGATCATTCCATTGCAAATCTGTCGATCATTATGCGCACGATTATGCATTTGAAAGTAGAACTAACTTGGTTCACTCATTTACTCGAAGCGGCGAAAAGCAGCAAGCTTACAGAAGTAGATGATGGTTATTTTAAAGACGTTGAAAAAATCGTAGATGAGTTTTAAAAAAAGAAGCAAAACACTGCTTCTTTTTTTAAATAGTCATAAAATATATTTCAAGCAATTTAATTTTGCCAAAAGCTAGGTCAATAACAATTAATTAACACCTGATTCGACCTTTAATCAGCTTTACTTATAAAACGCTTTCAAAAAGTAGTAAGACTATTAAAAAAGTAAAAAAAATTAAAGAAATATAGCGATTTCATTTTGATTGACGAGTAAAAGAGTGGTAAAATATAAGCAGATATCAGATACACACGCAGTGAGATTTATCACTCGTTGTAAAGATGTCAGACGATAAGGTAATCGACATTCAAAATGGAAAGATTGTTGAGTACGACAATTATTATAACTCGTTGGGGGTTTTATCATGGGTAACGAAACGTCGAATAGAGGGGAGCCTTGGCAAGGATTTTTGGGTCCGAACTATGGCTATGTATTAGAACAGTATGAGTTATATGAAGAGCAGTCAGATCTAGTAGATCCAGACTTAAAAGAATTATTTGATTATTGGGGTGCTCCTCCATTAAACGAAAGTGAGCAGGTTCAGCAAGCTGAATACGCACAGGCTGCACCTTCAGCTAACACATCTAAAATTGCATCGGCTATTAAGCTAGCGGAAAACATCCGTGCTTATGGTCATCTATACGCGTCAATTAAGCCTCTTGAAAGCGAGAAGAAAGATCCTGTCTTGCTTCACTTGGAAGATTACAATTTAACGCAAGAAGATTTAAAATCAATTCCGGTTGATATTTTATGTACGAATGCGCCATCACACGTCAAAAATGGTTTAGACGCAATTAACTATTTAACAGATGTCTACACAAAAACCATTGCGTTTGAATTCCATCACGTACATAACATGGAAGAGAATAAGTGGCTGACTGATATGGTCGAGTCAGGTGCTATTTTCCAACCTCTTTCAAATGAGAAAAGAACTTCTGTATTAAAGCGTTTAACAGAAGTAGAAGGCTTTGAACAATTTTTACACCGTACATTTGTCGGACAAAAACGCTTTTCTATTGAAGGCGTAGATATGTTAATTCCACTTGTAGATGAACTGATTGCACGCTCAGTGGAAACAAGCCCAAAAACGGTTAATATCGGTATGGCTCACCGTGGACGTTTAAATGTATTAGCACACGTATTAGGCAAGCCGTATGAAATGATTTTTGCGGAATTCCAGCATGCGCCTAACAAGGAATTAGTTCCTTCAGAAGGTTCAATCGGTATCAACTACGGCTGGACGGGAGACGTAAAATATCACCTGGGTGCCGACAAACAAATTAAAGCAGAGAACACAGTTCGAGCTCGTTTGACATTGGCTAGTAACCCTAGTCACTTGGAGTTTGTTAATCCGGTTGTGGAAGGGTTTACAAGAGCGGCTCAAGATGAGCGTGATGTGAATGGATACCCGAAACAAGATGTAAAAAAATCGTTCGCGATTTTAATTCACGGAGATGCTGCGTTCCCTGGTGAAGGTATTGTACAAGAAACGCTGAACTTAAATCAATTGACTGGTTATCAAACAGGTGGAACAATCCACATTATTGCTAACAACATGATTGGATTTACAACAGAAAGCGTCGATTCTCGTTCAACAAAATATGCAAGTGACTTAGCAAAAGGGTTTGAAATTCCAATTGTTCACGTAAACGCGGATGATCCGGAAGCCTGTTTAGCGGCTGCTTATTTTGCTTATGAGTATCGCAGACGTTTTAACAAAGATTTCTTGATTGATTTAATTGGATACCGTCGATTTGGCCACAATGAAATGGATGAACCGTCTGTAACGCAGCCGAAGATGTATGAAATTGTGACAAAACGTCCAACCGTTCGTGCTATGTATGCAAAGCAGCTCGAAGAACAAAACGTTATTCAAAGCGGTCAAGCAGATCAAATTAATGAAGAGTTACAAGCGAAGTTAAAAGCAGCTTATGAGAAAGTACCGCCAAAAGCTGAAAAACAACATAGAATTATGGAAATGCCACAAGCAGTCTTCAAAGGAATTTCAGATATTGATACATCTGTTACAAAAGAAGAGCTGTTTGAAGTGAATCAAGAGCTAGTGAAATACCCTGAAGGATTTAACGTATTTCCAAAACTTGATCGCATCTTATCTAAACGTGCCAAAGCGTTTGAAGAAAATGAAAGCGTGGATTGGTCATTGGGTGAGGCATTTGCATTTGCTACGATTTTAAGAGACGGCACGCCAATTCGTATTACAGGCCAAGATTCTGAACGTGGTACGTTTGCACATAGACATCTTGTTCTTCATGATCATAAGACAGGGGATGTTTACTCACCACTACACGCAATGAAGAACGTAAGCGCTTCCTTTGATATTCGTAACAGTCCATTATCTGAAGGTTCAGTGCTTGGATTTGAATACGGCTATAATGTATTTGCTCCTGAAACGCTTGTTCTTTGGGAAGCACAATTCGGTGATTTTGCCAATGCAGGTCAAGTTATTATTGACCAGTTTATTGCAGCAGGTCGTGCTAAGTGGGGACAAAAATCTGGAATGGTCTTATTGCTACCACATGGCCATGAAGGTCAAGGGCCAGAACACTCAAGCGCTCGTCTAGAACGTTATTTACAGCTAGCTGGAGAAAACAACTGGACAATCGCAAACGTAACAAGCGCTGCGCAATATTTCCACTTACTTCGACGACAAGCTGCCATTTTACAGCGCGAAGAAGTAAGACCGCTAGTAGTTATGACACCAAAAAGTTTGCTTCGTAATGCTTTTAGTGTGTCAAACCTTGAAGAGTTTACAAAAGGCTCTTTCCGCTTAGTAGTAGAACAGCCTGGATTAGGCAAAAAAGAAGATGCAGTTGAACGAATCGTTCTGTGCAGCGGAAAAATCAGCAGTGAGTTAACGGAACGCTTAAACAAAGCAGAAGATGATAAAGATTGGCTACACGTTCTTCGTCTAGAACAAATTTATCCGTTCCCAAGACGCGTAATTGCTGAAATCTTTGCTCGCTATAAAAATTTAAAAGAGATTGTCTGGTTACAAGAAGAGCCTGAAAACATGGGCGCATGGAACTATGTAGAAGATCGACTGCGTGAAGTAGCACCAGAAGGAGCTACTGTTGACTACATCGGCCGCACAAGACGCTCAAGTCCAGCTGAAGGAGATCCAACAGTTCACAGACAAGAACAAGAACGTATTTTACAAGATGCATTAACTAAAAATGAAATTGCTAACGACGTTGTTACACGATAAGGAAGGGGAATGAACCATGGGAGAGATTAAAGTACCGGAATTAGCAGAATCAATTTCTGAAGGAACAGTTGCACAGTGGCTAAAACAAGTAGGAGATTTCGTTGAAAAAGGCGATTATATCGTTGAACTTGAAACAGATAAAGTTAACGTTGAAATTACAGCTGAAGACTCTGGTGTGCTAACAGAACTTCTTGCTGGCGAAGGCGACACAGTGCAAGTTGGTGAAACAATTGCACGTCTTGAAGCGAAAGAAGGAGCTTCAGCACCAGCAGCACCAAAAGCTGAAGAAAAACCAGCAGAGGAAGCACCAAAACAAGAAGCTGCTCCAGCTCAGCAAAAAACAGTTGAAGAAGTAGCGCCAGCAGCTGAAGCGCCTCAACAAGGAAATCAAAAACAATGGCTGATTGCTTCTCCTGCAGCTCGCAAAGCAGCAAGAGAACGCGGAATCAAGCTAGATCAAGTACCAACTACTGATCCTCTTGGCCGCGTGCGTAAACATGATATTGATTCATATGCAGATCAAAAATCAAATGAGCAAAAACATCAGGCACAAGCAAGTAAGCCAGCTAACCCGGTATCTCCGTCTCCAGCGGCAAGTGAAAATAGCGACAAACCTGTTGAACGCGAACGTATGTCACGTCGTCGTCAAACAATTGCCAAACGTCTCGTTGAAGTTCAGCAAACAGCGGCTATGTTGACAACGTTTAACGAAGTAGACATGACGGCTGTTATGGCTCTTCGCAAACGACGCAAAGACAAATTCTTTGAACAGCACGACGTAAGACTTGGCTTTATGTCATTCTTCACAAAAGCAGTAGTAGCAGCACTTAAAAAATACCCATTATTAAATGCTGAAATTCAAGGCAACGAGTTATTAATTAAAAAATTCTACGATATTGGTATTGCTGTGTCAGCTCCAGACGGTCTTGTTGTTCCAGTTGTACGTGATGCTGACCGTAAAACATTCGCTGGTATCGAAGGATCTATCGTTGATTTAGCGAAAAAAGCGCGCGACAACAAATTAGCATTAAAAGATTTACAAGGTGGAACGTTCACAATTACAAACGGCGGTGTATTCGGTTCATTAATGTCTACACCAATTTTAAACGGGCCTCAAGTTGGTATTTTAGGAATGCACAAAGTTCAGCTTCGTCCGGTAGCAATTGATGAAGAGCGTATCGAAAATCGTCCGATGATGTACATTGCACTTTCTTACGATCACCGTATCGTTGACGGCAAAGAAGCCGTAAGCTTCCTAGCTACTGTTAAAGAACTATTAGAAGATCCAGAATCTTTATTACTAGAAGGTTAATAAAAAAGAACCTGCTATTCTCCGAGAGAATAGCAGGTTCTTTTATGTTCGCTTAATGCCTGCAACATAAGCAGGACCCAAAAAAGTCATGCTAGCGAGTGTCAGAGCCATTTCTCTAGGTGACTGCTTCATATCTTGTTCTAGCCAGTGCTGAATGACGCCAAGATGGGCTGACGTTACATAAGACATTAAATGTTCAAGTGGAACAAGCGGAGGCGTTTTACTATCCATGAGCTCTAATTTTTCCAGTATATTGGTTTTCATAACTTCTTTAATTTTAAGATGAAAGCCAGGGTTGCCTTTTGGACCAAGCATAACCTGCATAAAACGCGCATTCTCTTGAATATATTCAAAAAGCGCAATAATAAACGGCAAAGGCTGTTCTTTCAAATTAGCAGATACAATCTCATTTGGATTTGCTTTTTTGATAAATTCTTTTATTTCTTGAATGACTTCATTTTCACTTTTTTCAAGCAAATCGTATTTGTCTTGGTAGTGTAAATAAAAAGTTCCTCGATTAATATCGGCTTTTTTCGTCAGATCTCTGACCGTTACGCCTTCAAATCCTTTCTCTTCCATTAATTCTGTTAAAGCATCTCGGATAAATTTCTTCGTTCGAATAATTCTACGATCTGTTTTTGAATTCCCCACAGTTTTTAAACACCTACTTTTTTCTTTAATAATGAACAGTGATGTGTTTTGTGTTAAGTAAGCGACATTCCCATGATTATTGCATATTGAGAATGCAGGTAAATTTATTATAATTTACATAGTGATCACTAATCAACAGCATGTACATTATCTTTCCGTCAACGTGTATATGCTTAAAGAAGGGAATATCTATATGAAATTAAGTAATCAAAAGCTTATATATCTTTCACCAATTATAGTGGTAGCAGTTATTTTCATTTTTACCCTAACGTTAATTCCTTCAGTAAGCCAAGCACCTAAGAATTTGCCAATCGCATTTGTAAATGCCGACGAAGGAATGACAGTTCCAGCAAAGGGTAAGGTAAATATAGGAGATCATATAAAACAAAATATGAAGAGTTCAAGCGCTGAACAGTCTTCGGTTAAATGGATTTTTGTATCAACTACTAAAGAAGTTGAAAAAGGGTTAAATAATCAAAAATACTACGGAGCGCTTATCATTCCAAAAGATTTCACCAAAAAACAGGTGACTCTTCAGACGGCTCAGCCTGAGGCACCTGCTATTAGATTGTTAGTGAATCAAGGAATGAATACAGCTGCTTCAACACTAGCCAGTCAGGTGCTAAACGGAGCAGTTGATCAGATGAATGAAAATATGCGCTTGCAGCTAGTGAAAAGATTTGAACAAAGCGGAACGCAACTAAGTGCAAACCAAGCATTAGCACTCGCTGCACCGATTCAAAAGACAGTGATAAACGTCAATAAAACAGGGACTCATAGTGTCAACGGAAATGCCCCCGTTTCATTATTTCAGCCGCTGTGGATGGCAAGCATAGCAGGGGCAGCAGTTGTCTTCCTCAGCATCCACAAAATCACGTTTTCTTCTCGCAAAGAGAAAATTGTTAACCAAGTAGGGTTCGTAATCATTGGTGCTACACTTGCTTTAGCTGCAGGTTTCGGGCTAGCGTGGCTAGCTGAAGTAGTTGGAATAAGCGTTCCTTCATTTTTGGATACAGCACTATTCTTAGCTATTGCTTACTTCAGTTTTTTCACCTTGATATCAGCCGCACTTTCATGGTTAGGACTAAAGGGACTTCCGATTTTCGTTATTATTCTATTTTTTGGCGCACCGCTGCTTCCAATGGCCCCAGAAATTATGCCTGATTTTTATCGAGAGTGGATTTATCCATGGCTGCCAATGAGGTTTATGGTAGATGGCGTAAGAGAACTATTTTTCTTTGGAGAACATCTGACATGGAATCATTCTGTATCTGCTCTAGCTCTTATCTCTTTAATAAGTTTGTGTGCTCTGTTTGCTTCTGCTTTACCTGCATCTTCTGTAAAAAAAGAGAAGTCTCGCTCAATATAAAAGATACTGCAACTGAATGAGAAGGAGAGATAATGATGAAGCCACAAATCCTAATCGTTGGTGCCGGACCTACTGGCCTTGTGATGGCCTATAATTTAGCAAGACATAACATTTCTTTTCGAATTATTGATAGAAACGAAGGGCCTGGGCAAGCCTCCCGGGCAATGGCTATTTTACCGCGAACCCTTGAATTTTATCAGCAGTTCGGTTTTGCAGATGAAGTCATAGACCGCGGGATTAAGATGGAAGATGTATACGTCCGAGTAAAGAATAAAATAAAAGCAAAAGTTCATCTAGGATCTTTAGGAGAAGGATTAAGTCCTTTTCCTTTTGTTCTTACATTTCCACAGGA
The DNA here is from genome assembly GCF_050846875.1 of Priestia sp. TRN 1309. NCBI lineage: Bacteria > Bacillati > Bacillota > Bacilli > Caryophanales > Bacillaceae > Priestia > Priestia sp. TRN 1309. The sequence goes on from NZ_JBOZGM010000002.1 coordinate 146,484, forward strand.
CGACCACGAGCAGTTTCTGCTTGAAAAATTAAAAAATCTTGGGATTGAAGTAGAATGGAAGACGGAGTTACTATCTCTAGCTGAACACGGAGAAGGGATAAAAACTTTATTAAAAGCCCAGCAAGAGGAAACCGCTTATTTTAAGTATATTTGTGGATGTGACGGAGCGCACAGTACAGTTCGTAAACAAATGAATATAGAGTTTAAAGGAGAAAAATATAAACAGCATTTTTATGTGATGGATGTTCACGGCTCTGGTGAAGTGATGAAGGATCAAAAAATCAGTATTTCATTTAGCAATGAAGAATTTTTGATTTGTATGCCTGTTAGAAGTAAAGGAACGTATCGAATGATCGGCATTATTCCTTCAGCTCTTTTGGATCAAAACGATATAAAAGCTGAAAATATTCAAACTTTTCTTCAACAAACCTTTGGTGCTGAGATTGAAAATATAAATTGGTTCTCAACATACAATATCCATCACAGAGTAGCAAGTCGTTTCCGACAAGGGCGTATTTTTCTAAGTGGAGATGCAGCCCATATTCATAGTCCTGCAGGCGGCCAAGGAATGAACACAGGAATTGGAGATGCAATCAACCTTTCATGGAAATTAGCAGCTGTCCTTCAACACAAAGCGGCACTTTCCATATTAGATACATACGAAGAAGAAAGGTTACCTTTTGCAGAGCTGCTTGTAAATACAACTGATCGCGCTTTCAAGCGAATGGTGGCAAGAGATAAAACGAGTCAATTTTTTAGAAAGCATATCTTTCCGCCTGTACTATCCTTTTTATTTCGCTTTCCTTATCCCCGTCACAAAGCATTTACAATTTTATCTCAAATCCGCATTAAATATCGAAATAGTAACCTAAGCAGCGGACAAGGGACAAATGTGCAAAGTGGTGATCGGTTACCTTATGTGGAAGGGAATTTTGAATCTTTACGGTCCTTAAACTGGCAAATACACGTCTATGGAACAGCAGCACAGAAGCTAAAAAAGAGCATGAGAGAAAAAGGCTTCTCTTTGCATGAGTTTTCTTGGAACCCCTATATGAAGAAAGCAGGGCTTCAAAAAGATGCACTGTATGTTATTAGACCGGACGGGTATATCGGTTTTATTAGCAGCGAACAGCGTATAGAGCTTCTTTATCAATATTTGAATACTCATAAAATTTTTCCTTTTACAAATGAATAATAACGCTAATAAAAAGCTAAGACAACATGATTTTAGCTGAAAGAAAATTGGATCGATGAATCGAGACTCTTCAAGCAAAATCAACTTTATTCGGATTTTTTTATGGTCATGTAAACGTAGATTTCATCTGTTTAGTTTACTCAAGCGGTTGATTGGAGGGCAAGGCGCAGACTCCTGCAGGAAAAGCAGAACAGGTGAGACCCCGCAGGAGCGCAAGCGACGAGGAGGCTCAGCGGCCGCCCGCGGAAAGCGAAGCCTTGCACGGAAATCAACCGCGGTGTCAAAAGCGCTCCATACTAAGCCTCCTTTATCTCATTTGTGCGTCTTTAGATTGAATTGATTTTGTTATGTCTCAATCTCTTTATTTTTGTTTACAATTTCGAAACAACTTGGAGATGTTTTTGCTAAAGCTGTTTGATAAGATAGACGAAGAGAAATATCAAATGAAAGTACGTGATACATTGAATAAAAGGATTTTAGTAGTAGATGATGAAAAAAGTATTGCCACAGCGGTATCTTACGCTTTCAAGCGCGAAGGATATATTGTAGACACAGCATCTGACGGTGAAGAAGCACTTGAAAAAGTAAAAAGCTTTCGACCTGACGTGATGATATTAGATGTGATGATGCCAAAACTAACCGGCTATGAAGTATGCCGAAAACTTGAGAATCGAAGAGGAATGGGGATTATCTTGTTAACGGTTAAAAATGATATCGTCGATAAAGTTCTAGGTTTAGAGTTAGGCGCTGATGATTACATGACCAAGCCATTTGATGTAAGAGAACTTGTAGCTAGAGCTAAAGCACTTGTTCGGCGAATAGAAAAAAATGAAGCTCCTGAAGCTGTGGGAGAAATCACGGTGGGAAAAGTGAAAGTGAACTTAATTCAGCGCACGTTACATGTTGCCAATGAGTTAGTTAAGCTTACACCAAAGGAGTTTGATCTTATTGCTTTATTGCTTGCCAATTTAGAGAGAGTGTACACACGAGAAGATTTACTAGATCTTGTCTGGGGAATGGATTATGCAGGCGGTACACGTACGGTAGATATTCACATGCAGCGCCTTCGAAAAAAAGTAGGAGAAGCAGAGCCTTATTTGCTTCAAACGGTATACGGGGTTGGATATAAAGCGACTGCAGGAATCAATGAATGAAAATCAGCCTAAAAGCTAAGATGGGACTCGTTCTTGCTTTTTTAATTATTTTAACAGTAACCGTACTGAGCGTACTTGTATTAAAAGGAATTGAGACCAATCAGCGTGATCAGCTAGAAAGTGAACTTATTCAAAAAAGCAAAGCAGCGGAGCAAACGATTCATCAAAGTTATGTAACAGGTGACCCGTCTCTGAATACAGATTCCTTTCTTCAGCAAAAAGGACAGCGCCTTGCATCTTCAATTGCATCACAAAGCGGAATGCAAACAGTCCTATATAATCAAAAAGGACAGGAAGCAGGAAGCTCTATTCCCATCGGCCAAAAAGATGTGGATGTTTCTGATACGCTTAGCTATGCTTTGAAAGGAAAAATAGCCTATCAAATCTCGGGTTCTTCCCTTATTTACTTTGCACCTGTGTCAATCGAGAATCAATTTATTGGAGTCCTTCGTTTTGACCATTCCCTAAAAAATAATCAGCAGTTTATAGCTGACATTAGGCACTTATTTCGTATGGGGGGAACGATTGCAGCGGCAGCAGCTTTTTTAATTGGCTATGCTTATTTTTATCGCATTGCTTCTCTCATCGCTACGCTTCAAAAAACTTCACAGCAGATTCGAAAAGGCCATTATTTAACTGATGTGCCCTTCAAACGGCGCGATGAACTCGGAGAGCTCAGTCAAGGCTTGTTTTTTATGAGTACGTCGATTGAAAAAAACATCGATCAAATGAATAAAGAAAAAAGAAAGCTTGAGTTCGCCATTTCGAAACTGCAGTCTCTCGAACAGCAGCAAAAGCAGTTTATCGGTAACATCAGCCACGAATTTAAGACGCCTTTAACATCGATCAAAGCTTATGTTGACTTACTTGATATGTATCGAGATGATCCTCAGCTTATGGAAGACGGTGTGCAAAACATTCGTAAAGAAACGAATCGCCTCCATGAAATGGTGGATAAAATCTTAAAGCTTTCAGCACTTGAGAAATATGATTTCGAGCAGCGACCAGAGCAAGTTGAATTGAAACGGCTTCTAGAAGACATATGCGATCGTATGAAAGGAAAAGCTGCTAAATTTGATTTGACTCTTCATACAAATATAAAAGAAGCGGTTGTTTGGGCTGATCGCGAAAGCTTAATACACATTTTTATTAATTTAATTGACAATGCTATTAAATATAATGAACCCGGAGGAAAAGTGGAAGTAGCATCTTATACTTTAGAGAATTCTATCATTGTAGATGTAGCCAACACCGGAATAGGAATTCCACCCGAAGCAGAAGAGAAATTATTCCAACCATTTTTCACCGTAAATAAAGATCGGTCGCGTTTATCCGGAGGAACAGGTCTTGGCTTAGCATTAGCCAAAGATTTAACTGAAAAACAAAACGGTGTTATCAAGCTGCATCATTCTGACTCTACATGGACAACTTTTAAAGTGTCGTTTCCTTTAAAAAACGAGAACTGAGTTAGCTAAAAGGAGTGAACCGTTATTGAAACGGTATAGATTAATGATATATATCGCAAGCACTTTTCTTATTTTAGCATCATGCGGCCAAGGAGAAGGTCATAGAGAAACGGTTGAAAAACCAGACAAGAAAATTACTGTATTGGACCACGTAGATCAAGATGGAAAAATAGAAGTGAAAGACGTTCAAGATATTAACGGAGTAAGAGCGTTTCAATTTTTGAATGAAAACACAGTGATTGTTAGTCAAGAAAATAAACAATTTCGGTCGCACGATTTCGGTCCCAAAGAGGTATATGCGCAGAATTTAGCTACTTATAATCTAAAAAACAAGTCTACTTTTGTGTTGCATCCAAGCAATGAAATTCAACATGCGGCGAAGCTTTCTCCAAATGGCAAATATCTTTTTTATAAAGTTGCAAAAGGCGAAGATACATTTGGTTATATAATGAACGTTCAAACAAAAAAAACAGTTGAAATCAAGAATGTTCTTCTCTACCCATCAAGCGGAGAGTGGCTTAATAATTCAGAAGTAATGTTTATTACAATGGAAGGAAAGCTTTCTAAAGCAAATGTAAAAGGAAAAGCAGAACCTCTATTGCACAGAGACGATCGAATCTTAGATGCAGTTAAAGGGATAGGTGGCATTTATTATATTGGTGTAAACAACCAGCTTTTTTTTCTTCATAACGAACAGACGGACCCTGAAAAAATCCGAGATAATGTGGTTTCTATTATCCCGTCTCCAAATGGAAAGCAATTAGCGCTCGTTCAGCAAAAAGATGCCCAAACGAGAACGCTGTCTATCACAGATTTAAAAGGATCAGAGGCCTTTCAGCTTGCTCTGTCCACTCAAATTTTTGGTGTCAGCTGGTCTCCCAACGGTTCGAAATTAGCTTATAATTTTATTTCTGAAAAAGAGGGAGATAAAGGGATATTCATAGCAGATGGATTAACAGGAGATGTTACACACTTAAACGTAAATTTAGACTATGCCGCTGATCAGCTTGCCTGGAGTCAATCAGGAAATAAACTAGTTGCATCGAGCTTTACGCAAAATCAAGTTCATACGTATATTATCTTTTTGAAAAAGACTGCTTAGGCAGTCTTTTTTTTACGCATACTAAACTTCTTTAAGAGTGTTTACAAGTTTGAAACAACTGAATAAAAGACAGAAACATTTATGTTTTATTCTTTCTTTACAGGCTTTTATAGCGTATCAAAAGCCATGTGAAAGGAGTAAGACATCATGAAATACTTTTTATTTATTTGTTCTTTAGCTTTTGCGCTGATGATAGCAGGGTGCGGCACAAGCAATTCTTCATCAAAGCCTGCCGGAGAATTCACAAAAAATGGACAGGCTCAAAAACTAGAAAGCTCATCAGCTTCTTCATCTTTAATGAAATCTAATGTAGACGAAACAGTGGTAATAGCCAATCCAGAATCGGTTACGGCTTTAGTTAATAAAAAGCATCAGCTTCCTGAATCTTACCAGCCTTCCGATTTAGTCTATGCCGACGTTCCGTTTATCTTTAACGAAAAAATAGAAAAACGAATGCTTAGAAAGCCTGCGGCACAAGCGCTTGAAGAACTTTTTCGAGACGCGGAAAAAGAGGGGATCAGCTTACTTGGTGTATCTGGTTATCGATCTCACGAGCGGCAAAAAGAGCTTTTTGCATTTTACGCAAAGCGAGACGGTGAAGAACAAGCACGCACTTATAGCGCCTACCCAGGAACGAGTGAACACGAAACGGGACTAGCAATCGATGTCACAGGAGGAAAGGGAATATGTGCTGCGGCAGACTGCTTTGCTGATACACTAGAAGCTCATTGGCTTTCAAAACATGCGTATCAATACGGATTCGTTATTCGATATCCTCAAGGTGAAGAAGAAGTTACCGGTTATAAATACGAACCATGGCACCTTAGATATGTAGGAAAAAAAGCAGCCGCATCCATTTTTAATCAATATATAACGTTAGAAACCTATGCAAGTAAGACAAAAGCTTAATCAAAAGTTCTATAGTTGGAAAACGAAGGAAAGAAAAATGAAAAGTCAGGTTTATCACTCTCACATATGATACAAACTGATACTATAACATGCTTGCTATAGAGGAAGGGTATCGATGTATAAAGATATTGCGATTGAACTGATATGTGGATTTTTAGCGCTATTTATTATGCTGAAGCTTTTAGGTAAGACACAGTTTGCTCAAATTACTCCGTTTGACTTTATTACAACGCTTGTCCTGGGAAATATTGTGGGGGATGCAGCTCTTGAAAAAGGAGTAGAATTAACTGAAATTCTTTATAGTGTTTTGATTTGGGGGCTTCTGATTTACGCAGTGACAAAGCTATCTCAAACCTTTACAGGATTTAGGGGAGTTCTTGAAGGCAAGCCTTCAATGATTATTTATAAAGGGAAAATTCATTATAAAGAGCTTAAGAAAAACAACTTGGATTTGAATCAGCTTCAGCATCTAATGAGACAGCAAGGGTATTTTTCACTGTATGAAGCAGAATATGTCATTTTAGAAACGAATGGAGAGGTGAGCGTCGCTCCTAAACATGAATTCGGCCCTCCGACGAAAAATGATTTAAACATCCCTTATTCTCAAACTAATTTACCTATTGCTTTAATCATGGATGGAAAAGTAGTGCCTGGCAATTTGAAAGAAGCAAACGTAGATGAAAAGTGGTTAAAAAAACAGCTGGCAATCAAGAAAATAAAGGAATACAGCGAAGTTTTTTATGCTGAATGGCAGCAAGAGCGAGGACTAGAAATAACAAAATTCTAAAAACCCTTTCCTTTTAAGGAAAGGGTTTTTAGCTTTCTTTTAATAGCTTAGCAAAATCCTCAATCGTTGTAGAATACGTGACGTACAGACGGGGAATAAGATAGTTTTCATTTTTTTGTCCACTTTCAGTAAAAAATTTTGGAATCGTTGAAAGACCAAATGTATAATTCTTTTTTGTTTCTTCGACTACGCGGCTATTGACCTTTCCGTAAGGGTAAGCAAGAGCAATAACGGGCTGGCTCGTGATGGCTTCAATTTTCAGCTTTGATTCAGCTAGCTCATAGGATAAATTTTTCGTCTTAGTTAAATCCGGATGAGTAGCGGTATGAGACTGAATAGAAAAAAATCCTGAATCAACAAATTTTTTTAGATCCGCTGGAGACAAACGGTTGGGACGGCCAATAAAATCTGAAATCACAAAAATTGTAGCCGCTGGATGAAACTGAGGGCTGGCTGCTCTTTGAAAAATAGGCAAGATAGTAAGATTATTTTTATATCCATCGTCAAATGTGATAAATATAGGCTTTTTTACACGCTTCAGCTCCTGCCATTTTTCAAATGTTAGCGGCGTATATCCTTGCTTTTTAAGATAAAGAAGCTGTTTCTCAAAATTTTCAGGTGTCACATACAGTTCTTTTTCCCCGTGGCCTGTGTAGGAATCAATAGAGTGGTAAATCAGTATAGGTACTTTCACTTGGCTAAAAGCGGGGGAAGGGAAAATAACAGTTAGCAATAAGATAACAAAAACCGAAATTTTTCTCATAACAATCCTTTCTAACGCGCAGTGATGACGAGACTATCTTAGTATGTCAAAAGAAAAGGAATGTATAAGCCAAGCTTTCTTTTTTACAAATATAAGCCTTCTTTTTTAAATATTTTATGCAGAACCAAGTGCTCAGCAGAGTTCACAACGGCAAACTGTTTTTTAGAAAGAGAATGAGGAGAAAAACGCATTAACTTAGTAAAGTCTGATGGCAGCGTAGTAGATGAAACATCAGTAGAGAGTATAGGGGCAGACAAAGATGTTTTCGAGCCGATGTGAAAACCCCAATCTCCAAAAGAGGGAATAATGGTGTGGTAGCTCAACGTATAAAACTGAGAAGCTTTCATCGTCTTATTAATGCTCCAAAAAACGATAGGTGTGTCTCTAGGAGAATTTGACTGACACACGACCAAGCCGCTGCGCGATAGTGAACGTTGGAGAAGTTCGTAAAATTCTTTTGTATAAAGAGCACTTATTTTTTTGTTAGTAGGATCTGGAAAGTCGACAATGATAATATCATAAAACGCTGAATTCAAAGAGAGGTAGTCAACAGCATCTTGAATATGAACGGTGACACGAGAATCTTCAAATGAGCGTTGATTTAACTTCTTTAATTCTTTTATATTCATCGCAGCATTTACAACGTCAGCATCTATTTCCACAAGGTCTATTTCTTTAACTTTCTTATATTTAAGGACTTCTCGTAAAGCTAAACCATCTCCACCGCCCAGAATAAGAATGCGGCGAGGACTTAAGGAAGCTGCAAAGATAGGGTGTACAAGAGCTTCATGGTACGCATGTTCATCCAATGAACTAAATTGCAGCTGTTCATCCAAATACATTCGAATATCAGATGCTTTAATCAGCTGAATATCTTGAATACTGTTTTTCTGATGAAACAAAATGTCATGCTGGCCTGATAAGATCTGCTGTAGACTAACGTGATCTGAGTCATCTCCACGATCGAGAAGACGAGTGCTTTCAGCATGCTGACGATTTTTTGTTGGCGTTTCGACGTGTTGAATTCCGCGAGAAATTGAATATACAACAGCTTTTTTTGAAGCTAATTGCTTCAGCAACGCATAACCAATTTCAATTATTTCTTTGTCTCCGCACGTATAAAAATCTAATGAAGCGTAGTTTTCCTCCGGCCAAGTATGAATAGACAAGTGAGAGGTAGCTAATACGAGAATGCCTGTAATGCCGTGGGGCGTAAACTGGTGAAAATAACAGTGCAAAACTTCCATCTCTGCATCTAGTGCAGCTTCAATAAGAATTTGCCTTAAAAGTGAGGGATCATTTAATATCACTTCATCGCATTCGAACGCATCCATTAGCAAGTGTTCGCCTTTAATATCCACTACTTCAGCCTCCTTTCTGAGCATTATTTTCACTATCTTATGAAATTTTTCAGAAAAAGGAAACGCAAGCACGTTAGTTTATAAATATTTTCGGGAAATAACTAGTTATCATCACATAGAAAGGCGGTTTAGGCAAACATATTTTCGTTGAAGGAAGAGCCGAACAATCAATCCATACTCTTAGTAGAAATCGAAACCTTTCGAATTTTTTCATTGATAGGATGAACGTAGGCTTCATGTATGCAGGATTTCTAGCGGTTGATTGGAGAGCAAGGCGAAGACTCCTGCAGGAAAAGCGGAACAGGGGAGACCCCACAGGAGCGTAAGCGACGAGGAGACTCATCGGCCGCCCGCGGAAATTGATAGCACTAGCTCACTTATCCAATTTATTCATCTTTACATTGGATTGATTTCGGTATGTCTCAATCTTTCTACTCTTTATCAGCATTAAACCAGCCTTTTCGCTTGAACCATAGAATTAAACCAAGCGTTATCAATCCCATGAAGCCAAGCACAAAGAAATAGCCATAGTGCCACTTTAGCTCAGGCATATTTTCAAAATTCATTCCGTATACGCCAACGATAAAGGTAAGGGGAATAAAGATAGATGAAATAACAGTCAGTGTCATCATAATTGAATTCATTCGGTTTGAATTAAGAGAAAGATAATTATCGCGCATATCAGACGTCATTTCCCGGTTTGATTCAATCATATCGGCTAATTTTAATAAGTGGTCATAGACATCTTTAAAATACCTTTTTTGTTCAGGATGAACATCTAAGCGTTCAGAATTTATAACACGGTACAATAAATCGCGCATAGGCAAAATGGTTCTTCTGATTTTTAGCAAATCACTTCGAAGTTTAAATACATCTTCCATTAAAACAGAGATGGATTTTTTTGCGTCTATGTTTTCTATATCATTCAGCTCATCTTCAATTTGATATACAGTGGGAAAATATTCATCTACCACTTTATCCATCACAGAATACGCAAGGTAGCTTATTCCTTTTTCTTGAATCGAAGGTGTATGAAGCAGCTTTTCCCATACTTTATCAATTGCAGCTGACGGGTGAAAATGAAAAGTAACCATATAATTATCGCCGATAAAAAGATCAACTTCTTCAGCTTCTAACGTTTGCCGATTTAACGAATGAAGGACAAAAAAACTGTATCCTTCATAATAATCGAGTTTTGGACGCTGCAGAAAATGAAAGCAATCTTCAATCGCTAACGGATGAAAGTGAAAGGATGATTGAAGCAGCAGCGCTTCTTCTTCAGAAGGGCAGTTAAAGTCAATCCAATAGTACTGAATAGAGGGGTCGTGAATCTGATCTAATTGTATATGTTTCACAAGTTTGTTATCGTTCATAAGAGCTAACGTTCGTATCATTTGAAAACTCCTTCGTGTTTTTATAGCCATTTTCAATGTAGCATAAAATCAATAAACTAAACGTATTTTTTAAAAAATTTTCTTTCTCCTCTTTTTATAAAACTAGTAAGGGGGAAAAAGTTGAATTATAATGATAGTAGTAGCTCGTATGGAAAGGGGAATTGTTTTGAATAAAAATGAAGCACTTCGAATGTTTTTCTTAAAACATGCAGATCAACTAACGGAAGAATGGTATGAAAGCCTTGAAGACAATGACCCAGAATCGGTTTATGCATCTACTCATCCGGAAGTCATTTCAGTATTAAAAGGTCAAAATAATGAATTTCATTTATACATAGCCGATGTATTTATAAAAAGTGAAAAAGAATTTTTTGATTCATTTGAAACGTGGATTTTAAAGATTGCGGAAGACGGAGAGCATGTAAGAACGCCTATTCATTATATTATTCGAGAATTTTTCCGAGTTAGAAAACAGTATTTAACATATTTAAATCAATTTGTAGAAGCGTATGACCAAGATATTACGCAAGAAGAACTAGACGAATGGAACGAATTGATTGTACGCGTGTTTGATATCACCGTTTATAAATTTGTTGAAGAGCACCATCAGCATTCAAGACGGTTGCTTGAAGCACACAAAGAGCTGATTAACGAACTGAGTTCCCCAGTTATTCCATTGAGCGATCATATTGCGATTCTTCCGCTTGTTGGGGATATCGACACGGCAAGAGCGCGACGAATTTTAGAGAATACGTTAACTCGCTGTGCTGAACAGCAAGTGAATCACCTTTATATTGATATTTCAGGAGTAGTTATTGTTGATACGATGGTTGCTCATCAGATTTTCCAGCTGATTGATGCCTTAAAATTAATAGGCGTAGAATCAACTATCTCTGGGGTACGTCCTGAAATCGCGATTACCGCTTCTCATTTAGGTTTATCGTTTGAAAATATATCAACAAAATCAACTCTTGCTAATGCGATGGCTTCACGTATGAGGAAATAAAAAACAAGAATTATTTTTAATTCTTGTTTTTTTATTTCAATTCATACTTGACATATAGGTTAAACAGGTATTATGATTTTACTAATTTAATAAATAAAAAGAGTCGTATTACATACGCTAATATACAAATGCATCTCTGTAATTAGCGGACAAGAATTGAACAAATAATATGAAAACGCTTTATATAGAATACGAGAATATTTAGGAGGAAATGGAAATGAACATCTTATGGTTTTTCCCTACAGCAGGCGACGGACATTATCTAGGCACAACCGAAGGAAGTAGAACAAGTGATATTCACTACTTAAAGCAAATCGCACACGGGCTGGATTATCTAGGATATGACGGTGCTTTGTTGCCTACTGGTTCAAATTGTGAAGATTCGTGGGTGATTGCATCGGCACTTGCTTCCGTTACAAACCGACTGAAGTTTTTGATTGCACTTCGCCCGGGTGTCATGTCTCCCACACTTTCAGCACGGATGGCTTCGACATTCGATCAAATATCAAACGGCCGACTTATGTTAAATATTGTGACGGGAGGAGATCCCGTGGAGCAAGCAACGTACGGTAACTATTTAAGCCATGATAAACGCTACGAGTTAACAGATGAATTTTTAACGATTTGGCGAGATGTAATGGAAGGAAAAAAAGTGGACTATAAAGGAGAACATCTTGATGTAACAGGTGCGTACATTCCGTCGCCTCTTGTCCAAAAACCGTATCCTCCGCTGTACTTTGGCGGGTCTTCTCCAGCGGGCAAAGAAGTAGGCGCAAAGCATGCAGATGTATATTTGTTATGGGGAGAACCTCCTGCAGTGATCAAGACGAAAATTGATGAGATGAAAGAAAAAGCTGCAAATGAAGGCAGGGACATTCGCTTTGGTATTCGACTGCACGTTATTGTAAGAGAATCGGAAGACGAAGCGTGGGAATCTGCAGATAAATTAATTAAACATGTTAATGATGATACGATCAAAGCGTTTCAAGATAAGTTTGCGTCATTTGACTCCACTGCCCAAAAAACACAGTCAAGTTTGCACAGCGGCACAAAAGATCGAGGTGCGCTGGAGATTGCTCCGAATCTATGGGCTGGAATCGGCTTAGCACGAGAAGGAGCTGGAACCGCTCTTGTTGGAAGTCCTGAAATTGTAGCGGATCGTTTAAAAGAGTACAAAGAGCTAGGAATTGATACGTTTATTTTATCGGGATACCCGCATCTAGAAGAAGCATATACGTTTGCTGAGCTAGTATTTCCACATATTCAAAAAGAACGAAGCAAGAGATAATTCTTGCTTCGTTCTTTTTGAATCGTAAAAAAATAAATAACCCAGTTGACTTATAGGAATTATAGGTGTATTATAAAGGTAGTTCATTTAGTCAGAAAATTTGTGATAAAGGGTGAAGAAAATGGAACGTTATGACGTAATTCAAGGCGCAGAATCTTTTTATTATAAAGGCAACGACATTGGTATACTTGTTTCTCATGGATTTATGGGGACTCCTCAAAGTATGGAATATATCGGAAAAGAATTAGCTAAAAAAGGTTTTACTGTGTACGGTTTGCGACTAACGGGACATGGTACTCACTACTATGATATTGAACAAACAACGTACGAGGAATGGAAGCAAGACTTTTTAAATGGGTATCAGCGTTTGAAGCAAGAATGCCGTCATGTATTTATCTTAGGTCAGTCCATGGGAGGCACTCTCACCTTTCATACAGCAAGCCAAGGATTAGATCTTGACGGAGTTATTGCAATCAATCCGGCTATGACGTCCATTCCTTCAATGGAGCCTTACCGCTCTCGTCATACGCCTCGTTATTTAAAAGAAGACCATCCTGATATTAAGGATCCAAACGTACATGAAATTACGTACGACAAAGTACCAGTGCGCTCTATGCGTGAGCTGCTTTCTTTAATGGACGAAACAAAAGAACGCTTATCTTATGTAACATGCCCGGCTTTAGTACTAACATCAACCGTTGATAACGTAGTACCGCCTGAGAATTCAGCTTATATCTTAAACCATATTCAATCAGCAGAAAAAAGACAGCACATGCTTCGAAACTCTTACCATGTTGCGTCGATGGATTTTGATAAAGACACAATTGTTGCACAAACGGCACAGTTTGTACAAGCAACAGTTGCCAAAAAAAAAGTGCATGAGCGAATTTTTTAATTTTTAAATTCGCTCCGTTTCTTTTTTACTTCAAGTAAGATAAAATGAATCTTGAATGAAAACAAAGGAGTGTACATACATGATTCATTTAGAATGGAACGATCGTCCAACAATTAAACAAGTAAAATGCATACATACAGATGCAAAAAAATTCGTGGTTGAAAATGTTTTAACAGCAGGAAAAACATATGATGTAAAAAACGAAACAGAAGAATTTTATTTTGTTGTTGATAACACTGGCCAAGTCGGCGGCTTTTATAAAGAATACTTTGAAGGCTAAACAAAAAAATCATCGTCTCGGCGATGATTTTTTTATTGCAATAATTAAATGGAGCTTTTCTTAATGAAAACGAATGAACATACTTTTAAAGAGAAATTCCATATATCTCATCATTTCGAAAAAAAGCTTTATGATAAAAATAGGATGTAAGACCTAAATTCTTCCGTTTCTTGTTCTGATTAAAAGGGTAACTGACTATAAATACCCATGACAACAATTATTTTACAATGTAAAATGAAAGCGACGCTTAACAGAAAAAGGAAAAGAGGAGGTCATACGATGAAAAAGCGTAATACAGCAGCTTTTACATTTTTAGCATGGACAGCTTTTATTACAGCACTATTAGCTATGTTTATAGGAATTTATACCTTAGATGCATCATTACCGGTAAAAGGTTATTATGCTGTTGGAACATTATACTTAACGATGTCCGCTTTTGTGCTTCAAAAAACCATTCGTGATAACGAAGAAGATACGGCGCACGAACGTAAATACGACAAAGCAGAAGAAGAATTGTAGAGCTAAAAAAAGCATTTTTCTAGCTCTTTGAAAAACATCCCCATTTTTGGGAGATGTTTTTTTATATAAAAAAACAGGGAACTTGTCACTCCATGTCGTATTAATAAAGAAGGAGGCGATTGAATTGACACAACTAATGATTAATAACGTAAATTTTCACGTTGATATGTTTGAAGAAAAAATGATTACTGATGCGAATACAGGTGAAGAGTTGAAAAGGCTAAACTTTTCTTTTTCGGTTGTAGGCAAAGCAGCTTATGATAAATATGATGCATTTTTTGAGGATCCGTACTTTGAAGTAACAAATATGGAGACAAAAGAAACGCTAACACTAAAAAACATTTCGCATAGCACATTTTATCAGTCACCTGAAATTACAGATCATACAAATATTGTTTTCAGAGTGAAGCTGCAGCAAGAACCTGTTAAAGAAAAAGAACAAGTGAAAAATGAACGTCCAACAGAGAGCACGGTCAACGAAATGCTTTTATCTAGAATAAAGTTTAAGGCTCTTGTCGAAATACTTGAAGAAAAAGGACTTCTAACAGAGAATGAGTTGTATACTAAAATTGAAGAAGTAGCAGAACGAGATTTTGATATTCTTCGAGATGAATTAAGTCATTCTAAAAAAGAGGTAAAAGCGTAAAAATACCCCACTCTGCAGGGGGATTTTTTATTTATATCCATTAATTTATAACCCTTTTGATAAATTATTCATATATTACATCACGATGAAAATAAAAAGGGTGAGGATAATGCCGATTGTTATTAATCATGTAGTGATTCCAAATGTTACAGGAGGAGTCGTTACATTTGGCGACACGTACTATGTTTCTCCAAAAAGTAACAGTAAAACTGCGCAAGGTTCAGGGTCTTCAAATACAGGAATTTGTGTAAATACAAATTCGGGACTTTCTAATACAAATACGCTCGATCCGGATGGTTCTGACCAAAACGGCTTCGGAAACGGATAAGGAAAGAGATGTTTTACTCTTCTTTCTACACGCCTTTTCAGTATTCGTTTTATCCGTATTTTATGCCTTCTTTTGCACGTCCAATTGGATTTGTCGTGTCACCTGATGGAGCGATGGATAACTGGTGGGGCAAAAAACCATCTTGGTGGGGGAAAATCACGCCTTCAGCCGGCGTTTTCCCTCCTGTTACCCAGTATTATACGGGCAGTTTAGTTCCTTATAGTTTAAGGGGCTATTACTAATATAAAAAAGAAGTTCAGATTAAGCCAACTTGTTAGCGCCTATTTCCTAAAAATAGGCGTTTTTTTCCGTTTTACTTGATTCAAAGTTATTTTTGCTGAATAATAAGGAAAAGAGAATTTTTAGAAGTAAGCTGTAAGTAAGGAGATGTTCAATCATGACAGATAAATGGAGAGTTCATAAAATAAAAAGTGATTGTGAACCTTGGCTTTTTTTAGAAGGCTGGGAAAAAGATATTATTGAAACCATTGAATTTGAAAAAAAAGAAGAAGCGCTTCGCTACTACGCGATGATGATTTATGAATTTCATCAAAAATACGCAAGCGTGCGAAGTGATGAACTAGCGCTCTTTAGCTTTTGGAACGAAGGCGAAAAGGAATTTTGTGAAGCCTGTGATGATGATCTTCAAATCTTCCACGGTGTTTTATTCGCTAAAAACGATGAAGTCTATTCATTAGAAGAAGATGAAGAAGGATTAAAAATGCTTCGTACTAAATAAAAACGTCCTGCGGGGCGTTTTTTTTATATAAAAAATGAACGATTTCAATCGCTCAAGCGTCATATAGGTGATGAAACAAAAAGGAGGGGTGACCGCTTTGGAACAAGATGATTTCATCCTTGTCCAAAAAGCATTACAAGGTGATGATGATGCCTTTTCATTATTATTTCAGCGCTATCATTCATTTTTATATAAATACCTTTTAAAGCTGACATTAGATGAGGACTTATGCAGTGAATTGTGTCAGGAAGCAATGATGAAGTGTTACGTGAATCTTTCTTCATACAAAAATGAAGCAAAGTTTTCGACTTGGATGATATCCATTGCTTCAAGACTGTACATGGATTATTTGCGTAAGCAAAAACGTGAAAAAAGCAGTCTTCAGCGAATAAAGCAGGCTTTATCGCATCAGCTTCAGTGGAAAGCTAAATACAAAGGAGTGGAGTGGAGCGAGATGTTTTCCGATTTTAATGAACTCGATTCACGCTTTCGAATTCCTGTCTTGCTTCGACATTATTACGGATATACATACGATGAGATTGCCCATATGCTGAATATGCGAGCAGGAACGGTCAAATCAAGAGTAAATAAAGGAGTAAATATACTGAGAAAGGAGTGGAAAGAATGAGGGAAGAAAATGACAATCAGTCCTTACATTCTTTAAAAAAAGATTGGGAGCAGCTAGAGAGTTTAGCAAGTCATGAACGTATTTCTCTTCATACAATTCAAGAACAGCTTCTCATTCAAAAACAAAAGCAGAAAAAAGCTTTCCGGAAAGAGTTATGCTTATTTACATTAACAGCACTTGTTATTTTAACGGTAGTGGCAACGGCTATTTTACAAATACCTGCCTTATTTATCGCCATTGAGGTAATTGGCATCATTGTTGCGCCTCTTTCTTTTATCGTTTTTCACTATAAACGAAAAAAGGAGATGTTTTTATAATGAATGAAAAATGGATTATTGTGCTGTTTATTTCACCATTTCTCCTTCTTCAAAGCTTTCTACTTTTTATCAATGCAAAAAAACGCGGCGCCCATCCA
Source organism: Priestia sp. TRN 1309 (assembly GCF_050846875.1). NCBI lineage: Bacteria > Bacillati > Bacillota > Bacilli > Caryophanales > Bacillaceae > Priestia > Priestia sp. TRN 1309. Next base: position 163,359 of record NZ_JBOZGM010000002.1, read on the forward strand.
TGGTTTTGGGGAATATGGGGACTGATTCAAATTCCAATGCCAACGCTTTTTTATTGGTTTTTTATTATTTGGCTTCCAGCACGAAAAAAAGGGGGATGTAAATGAAGGACATTAACTGGTTGTTAATTGCTCCAATTCTATTCTTACAATTGCTTTTAATGATTCCAGCGTTAATAAGCTGCATAAAGCAAGAAGAGACAAACGGACCAAAATGGTTATGGGGACTCATCATTTTATGTGTAAGTACAGTCGGTCCCGTTTTATATTTTGTTTTAGGACGTAAAAAACAGTGAGGTGGAGCGAAGATGTTTATGCAAGTAGAAGGACTGACAAAAACGTACCGTAATATAACCGTTGTAGATAACCTTTCATTTAATCTCGATAAAGGAAAATGTGCAGCATTGTTAGGCCCTAATGGTGCAGGTAAGACGACTACTTTGCATATGATTGCAGGTCTTACTGCACCTAATAAAGGGAAAATTTCTTTTGAAGATAAACAGCATCAAGACGTACGATCATTTATTGGCTTTCTGCCGCAGCATCCTACGTTTTTTAATTGGATGACGCCTCAGCAGTATTTAACTTTTTTAGGCCTTTTATCTAACATTTCAAAAAATGTGCTTTCTCAACGAATAGATGAAGTACTTGAAACGGTAGGTTTAAAAGGAAAGGAAAAGCAGAAAATTGCAGGCTTTTCTGGAGGAATGAAACAACGTTTGGGCTTAGCACAAGCCTTGTTACATAAACCTGAACTGCTAATTTTAGATGAACCCGTTTCGGCTTTGGATCCTGAAGGCAGAAAAGATGTCCTACTCATTATCGAAACATTAAAAAAAGATACGACCATCCTTTTTTCAACTCACATTTTGCATGATGCAGAACAAATATGCGATAACATGATTATGATTAAAAACGGACGCATGAAATGGAATGGAACAAAGAGTTCGCTGCGCCAAGAGTTTGCGGATCCTGCTTTTACGATTGAAACAGAAGAAAGGCTCCCTGCATCATTTAGCAGTCTACCAATTGAACAGGTGCTGTTTCATTCTCCTTATAAAGCCACTGTAAGTGTAAAAGATACATCTCAGCAGCAGCTGCTTCAACTGCTTGTTGATCAACAAGCAAATCTTGTTTTATTTGAACGAAAACAGCATTCTCTTGAAGACGTGTATCTAGAGGTGATGAATAAATGAATATATTTGGAGTCTTATTTAAAAAGGAACTGCATGAATTATTTGCGAACGGCAAAGCAATTTGGCTGCCCATCTCTCTAATTTTGCTAGGCATCACACAGCCTTTAACGAATTATTATATGCCACAAATCATTGACATGGCAGGAAATTTGCCAAAAGGAGCCATTATTCAACTTCCTACGCCCACCGGTCAAGAAGTATTGCAAGGTGTCCTTTCACAATATAGCACAATAGGAATCTTATTGATTGTACTAGCAAGCATGAATATGATTTCAAATGAACGACAAAATCATGCGGCTGTACTTGTTATGATGAGACCGGTGAGCGTCATTCAATACATTATGAGTAAATGGGCTGCGCAAATCGTACTGGTCATTGGCTCAACGTTTATAAGCTATATAGCAGCGTGGTATTATACAAATCTTTTATTTTCACATGTGGATTGGACTCATATGATAGTTAGCTTTCTTTTATACAGCCTGTGGCTGATTTTTATCTTGTCCGTGCTAGTGGCAGCTGGAACCTTTCTTTTACAAAGCGGAGGAATTGCTGGAGTAAGCATTTTGATTATTGCGTCACTTTCATTTTTAAGTACTTTGTTTACGAATCAATTAAAGTGGAGTCCTGCGGCGCTGTCACAATACGCCGGTCGTATACTTGAACAATTGCACTGGTCACAAAGTGTCACCTATACCGTAGTTGTTACATTAGTGAGCTGTTTTCTTCTTTTAATTGCTGCTGTTTATAGGTACAAAAAAGTAGAATATGTATAAAAAGACTTCTGAAACGAAGTCTTTTTTCTAGGGAATTAATTTGCAAATCCACGCAATATAAAGAGCAGCGGGGACTAAGAGAATCTGGGCACATACTGTCCCGCATAAACGAGAGATGACGAGTGTACCAACCATTTTATTCATAGATTGCTTAGTCGATTCACCTTTCATTACCTTTTCAGTTAGAATGGCTACTTGCGGATCTACAAACACTGCAAGGGTAATCATCGCTAGTCCGTTAATAAGACCAGAAGACATCAGAATCGATTTAGAAAGAGTAGGCTCGAGCGTAGAAGCATAAAGAGTGGAAAGAACACCTACTGTATAAATGGTCGTAGCCATTAAATTTAAAAGAAGCAATCGCTTGGGCACTCCGCCTATTCGCAGCTGAGACAGCATAATCCACCTAGGACGCTTCACGTGTTTTTTTGCTTTCTCAAGGGTATGTATGGAAGTAATGTTTTTCATCATTTTGGGTACAGATCCTGCTACTTCTAAGTGTGAAATCATGCGAGAGAAGATTGATACAAAGCTAGGAATTAAAAGAGCACCTGCGATTGTCCCAATAGAGGCCGCGAGCAAAATGGTTTGAAGCTGATGAAGCAGAACAGGCAAATCTTCTTTAGACTGGACCGCATCTCCTAATTTGCCGGTCAGTGGAGCTTGCACCATATTAGCTGTTCTTGAAACGATGACAATAATATTAAAAAGAGATAGGGCCACGACTAGTTTTCCAGTTTTCAAGCCCGCGAGTCTCACAGAGTAGGCTAGTGTTTCAATCATGTGAATAATTCCTACAAATACACAAATAATCAGTAATTTTTCCATCATAATAAGTAAGTTCCTTTCTTTGATACACGCACTTCCTTATTATGTATAATTTTGGTTCATTTGTAAATAAAAAGCCGCTTGCTACCAAGAGTAGCAAGCGGCTTTTTATTATCGATGCTGGTTAATATCACGAAGTATATCTTTGCTAGCCTGATAATCTTTTTCCCGTTCTTTTTCCACCTGTAGACGTTTGTCTAGTTTACGGCTATATTCAGCATACCCCACGCCGTGAGAAAGCTGCATGGCCTTTTCCATTTCTGACGTGTACGTTAGGTGAAGTGCGATAATGAATCAATCCTTTCAGCATTTTTCACTTGTGGCACATGTATTGCTGCTCAAGTGTTTCGATGTTTATAATTCTTGAAGTCTTTCTAGAAATCGTTTTCCCTGTCGCTTTGGATCTAAACATAAATGATTAAAATTTCATAACATTCCAGGTAAAAGCCTTTTTTTCTTGCGTAGTATCCCATATAATAGCAGGAACAACGTTTTTAAAGGAGTTATATATGAACAATACAAAACGAGTATGGTTTGATTTACTTTTTTATATCGCTATTCCTTACCTAATATGGAATCAGGGAAAAGACATTATTGGTGATTACTATGCCATTTTGCTTTCAACAGCACCAGCGTTTGTGTATACCATTTATACATTTATTAAAGATCGCCAGTTTAACGTAACAGGATTGTTTATTGTCATTACGCTGCTGGCACGTACCATTATTGATTTAATTTCAGGAAACGCAGCGACGATGTTAAACAATCAAGTATACTTTATGATTGGACTGGCTGTAGTTGTCCTTTTTACCATTGTGATAAAAAAGCCAATTGGTTTGTACTTTTTTGTAGATACGGCGTACTTAATGGGCTATAAGCGAGAAGATTCTCTTAAGCTCTTCCACCAGCCTGATTTATTCAAAATGATGAACTGGCTTACAGTACTGTTCGCAGGTCGCTATGTATTTTTAGCAATTGTAAAATACGTATTGATTCAAAAGTACGGAGTAGAAGGGTACGGGAACATGATTGTATTCCGTCAAGCCGTTACGTGGGCATTCTCCATTTTAATTGCCGTCTACACGTATTTTATCTATAAAAAAATTCAAGATAAAACAGGGATGGATAATCCAATGAATCCAAATGTAAATGAATAAAAGGAGAAGCGTGCGTTTAGCTAACGTACGCTTTTTTTGTTACAAAACAGTGAACAGTGCCCGAAACACTAACATCTCATTTAAAATTAATAGTAAAATAACGCTATTAGAAACGGGATGAAAGTAGGTCAAGAAATGAAACTATTATTAGCATGTCAAAAGCAGCCTTATCGAATTTTAGAAATGATTATGGTGTTTTTTACCTTAATTTTTGTCGTACTGTCGTTTTTTGATTACCGTCAGCTTTTTTTCCTTGTGTTTACGCTTGGAATTGTATTTGCTATTCGAGCGCTTGAAATGCAAGAAGGAGAGAAAAAGACTCAAGGAAACATCTGGCTACTTGTCGGTGTTGTCATGATTTTGCTAGATATAGTTTTATTTGTTGTATATGCCATCAATCGATCTTAACTAAAAGAAAAATGCTTCCGTGCAGAGGTTCACCTCTAGCTGCGGAAGCTTTTTTGATTAAGGAATCATCCACGATAATACACTAGATTGTAAAAATGTTAATACGCAGACAATCAGCAGTAAAAATAAGCTGTGCTTCACCGTAAAACGAAGCAAATCGGACTCTTTTCCAGCCAACCCAACCGCAGCACAGGCAACAGCGATGGACTGCGGTGAAATCATTTTACCGGTTACTCCACCAGAAGAGTTTGCTGCAAGCGCAAGAAGCGGATTCATTCCAATAGACGTAGCCGTGATTTTTTGCAAGTTGCCGAACAATAAGTTGGCTGATGTATCTGATCCTGTAATAAAAACACCAAGCCAGCCGAGTACAGGAGAGAAAAAGGGAAATAACGCGCCTGTTTTAGCTAGCAGCAGTCCTAAGGTTGTACTCATTCCAGAAGCATTTGTCACGTAAGCAAATGCTACAACGGACATAATGGTAAGCAGCGGCAACGCTAATTCTTTGCACGTCTCGTTAAACGTAATAAACCATTCTTTCCAAGAGATGTTGACGATAAATTTTGTGACAACAGCAGACAACAGGATAGCTGTGCCCGCAGCGCCTAGTAATTCTAACTTATACACTGCCGCAATTGGTTCTCCATTTCCATTTAAAATTAAATTATTTAACCAAGGTACTTCTGGCATAAACGTTAAATAATGTCCGACGGAATTGATAGCGCTCAAAAAAGCGTTAGTTCCTTCATAATGTCCCGTCAGAGCGGTTTTAATTTGAGGAATTCCCCATATGGAAATAAAGATCGTTAAAATTAAAAAAGGTGACCACGCCTTTGCAATTTGAGCCCCCGTGAATGCGGGCTGACCTTGAGTTTCTCTTGGCTCAGCCGAAGCGGAAGCTACTTCATGTGCTGCTTTTTCAGATTGAAAGCGAAACGTTGTTTTCGGTTTCCAGAATTTTAAGAAAATAGCGAGCGCAAAAAGTGAAACGAGTGCCGATAAAATATCGGGAAGTTCAGGTCCTAAAAAGTTAGAGCTGACAAACTGTGTAAGAGCAAAAGAGACGCCGGATACTAAAATAGCAGGGAGTACTTCTACTGTTTTCTTAAATCCAGCCATTACAAAAACCAAATATAGCGGAATAAATACAGAAATAAAAGGAAGCTGGCGGCCTACCATTTTAGAGATTTCCATTGCCGCTACTCCAGTAGGACCCTCCATAGCCGTGATAGGAATACCGATTGCACCAAAAGCAACGGGTGCTGTATTTGCTAATAAACATAAGCCAGCGGCATACAGCGGATTAAAACCTAGTCCTACAAGCAAAGCTGCTGAAATCGCAACAGGTGCACCAAAACCAGCAGCACCTTCAAGAAAAGCCCCAAACGAAAAAGCAACCAACAAAGCTTGAAGTCTGCGATCTTCTGTAATAGATACGACAGAGGTACGAATAATATCAAACTGACCGGTTTTTACAGTTAGTTTGTAAAGAAAAACGGATGTAATGATAATCCATCCAATCGGCAGTATACCGTATACAGCTCCTTGACTAGCTGACATAAAAGCCATGCTAGCCGGCATTTTATAGGCAAGCATCGCAACGGCAAGTGCGACCAGTAAGGTTGTAATCCCAGCCATATAACCTTTCATTCGTTTAATAGCCAGAGCCCAAAAGAAGTAAAGAATAGGAATCAAAGCGATTAATGAAGACCAAATGACGCTGTTTCCTACAGGAGTGAACTGCTGTGTCCATGTCATAACTAACACCTCATTTTCAAATTAGTGAACTACGAATTTAGTAAAACGAAACCATTAAAACTACGATGATAAGGTCATCTGATGACTTATGTAAAAATGAATTCGCTTACATTATATTCTAATACTTTCGTGATAGGCAAGTACTAAAAGAAACTTTTTTTCTAAAGAACGGACATTTTTTTTGTTGATAAGAAGAAAATACTGGTTGAAAATCCCAAGAATAGGTGATTAAATGATTGTAAGCGCTTAAAATATATCTTTTCATCTATTCTACTAATTATTCTTCTTATTAATCTACTACTTTCAGTCGTATTATACATGGCACTTCTGTATGTTATTAGTGAAACGTTGTTTGCTATTACAAAACGAGAGGAGTCAATTTATTGAGTACGTTAGAACTTCCAGGTCATTTAAAATCCATTTTATCTCATCCTTCCACACTTGAAGAACAGCATATGAATCACTTCCTTGGAAATAACGGGTCCGTGCATGTTAAGCCAACTTCAGAACAAGAAATAGCAGCCGTTTTAAGGTATGCGGCGGAACACGGAAAAAAAGTCGTCATTGAAGGGAACGGTACCAAAAAAGGCTTTGGCGGGCTTATAGACACAGCAGATCTTTTGCTTTCGCTGACTGAATACAGCGGAATTGTTGAACATACAGTAGGCGATATGACGGTTACTGTAAAAGCTGGTACGCCGTTTGGAGAGCTGCAAACGTATTTAAAAACGTACAATCAGCAAGTTTCACTTGATCCAGCTCTAGGAGACTACGCTACAATCGGCGGAGTTATTGCAGCGAATGAAAGTGGCCCAAAGCGCTTGTCTTATGGATCAGCTCGAGATGCAGTAATCGGTATGAGAGTTGTATATTCAGATGGAACCATTGTTCGTTCAGGGGGAAAAGTCGTCAAGAACGTGGCTGGCTATGATATGAATAAGCTGTTTATTGGTTCAATGGGAACGCTCGGCGTTATATCCGAAATAACGTTAAAGCTGCGTCCGCTGCCCAAGTATCAAAGCGTTCTTTTTCTTTCTTTTTCAACAGGCAATATCGAAGAAGTTCATGCGTTTGTTAGCAAAGTCTTAGACTCCATGATAGAGCCCGTTTCCTTGGAATTATTAAATCCTTCTCTAGCTGAAGATGTAATAGGGCAGCATCTGTTTACGCTTGTAATCAGCTTTGAAGATGTGGAAAGTTCCGTTCATTATCAAGAGAATTACATCAAAAGCATTCAGCCGTCTGATACGATTTTAAAAGTGCTTCATGAAAAAGAAGCCGAAGTATTTTGGGGATTTTTTAGTAACATTAGTCCAAATGGTGCATGCGGTTCTTCCGAAGAGGAAACGGAAGCCACTTTAAAAGTCGGTGTACCAAATATGAATGTACTTGACGTGATAAACAAAAGTACTGCTTTAAAAACATCCCTTCCCATGCTGGTAAAAGCACATGGAGGAGTTGGACACGGTCTTTGCTCAGTCTACATAAAGGGCTCAGAAGAAGCCATTCTTTCCGTTATCACTTCATTTACTGAAACGGCTAAAACGTACGGAGGATATGTGGTCGTTAAACATTTGCCTTTTATACTGCGTCAAAAAGTAAATGTGTGGGGGGAAAAACCTTCTCATTTTCCGTTACTAGCAGGAATTAAAGCAAAGGTGGACGCTAAAAATGTGCTTAACTATAAACGATTTATAGGAGGAATCTAAGTGAATTCAGCGAAAGCGGATATCAAAGATGCTCCATGTCAAAGCGTTAGCAATTATTTGTGGAAAGACGCGCCAGACGAAAAAAAATGGGCGGATTGTGTACACTGCGGAATGTGCTTGGAGTCTTGTCCTACTTACGAAATAACGGGGCAAGAACAGCATTCACCAAGAGGACGCGTGCACCTTATCAAATCGGTAGCAGAAGGAAAGATAAGCGTGAATGAACAGTTTACAGATCCTGTATTTGCTTGTTTGGACTGCCGTGCCTGTACAACTGCTTGTCCTGCAAATGTAGACGTTGGCGGACTCATTGAAGAAGCTCGCGGCCAAATTCGTCAGGCGATGCCTTTGACGGGATGGAAAGGAATGATCAGCAAGTTTTTTCTAAAGGAACTTTTTCCTCATTCCCATCGCTTAGAAGCTGCAGGAAGTCTATTAAAGTTGTATCAAAAAAGCGGGATGCAAAAAATGGTTCGCACAACAGGCATGTTAAATATGATGCCAACACATCTAGCAGAAATGGAACATGTAATGCCTAAAATTACCCGTTCTGTTCGAAAAAAATATAAAAAAGAACGCGTTCTAAAAGCAAAAGCCGAAAGAAAAGCCGAAGTTGCTTTTTTAACGGGCTGCATTATGGACGTCATGTTCAGTGATATTAACGAAGCGACTCTTAATGTATTAAGAAGAAACGGAAATGACGTTGTTATTCCTCATTCTCAGACGTGCTGTGGTGCTTTGCACGTTCATGCAGGAGACCGAGACATGGGAAGGCAGCTTGCCAAAAAAAATATAGAGGCGTTTCAGCATGCCGATACCATTATTGTAAACGCTGCGGGATGCGGCTGCATGTTAAAAGAGTATCCTGAACTATTTAGAGAAGAAGAGCAAGAGTGGCTTGAAAAAGCCGAAGTCTTTGCTAAAAAAGTCCAGGATATTTCAAAATACCTTCATGATACGGGATATCGCCCTCCGCAGGCGAAGCTGCATACGCGCATTACGTATCACGACGCTTGTCATTTAGCTCATGGTCAAGGAGTTAGAGAAGAACCAAGAGATATTTTGCTTTCTATTCCGGGAGTTGAAATGGTTCATATGGCTAACGCAGACAGATGCTGTGGAAGCGCAGGAATTTATAATTTAACAAACCCTGACATGGCGGGAGCCGTGCTTCAAAGTAAAATGGAAAATGTGCCCCCTGACGTAGAAATGATTTCAATGGGAAACCCAGGATGTATGCTGCAGATGGCAGTAGGAGTGAAAAAATATGGACGAAGTCAGCAAATTGTTCACACGGTACAGCTTTTGGAGTGGGCCTATCAAAAAGAAGAGGAGGAAGCGCATCGTGTTGAAGAAAAATAGAATAAAAGATCTTCACGTGAAAAATCTTTCTCAACTAGTAGATGCTCATTCTATTTTGTATCACAAAGAAGATTTACTTGCGTACGACTGCGATGGGTTTACTATTCACAGACACTTGCCTAAAGCGGTGTTATTTCCTAAAAATACGAAAGAAGTTTCTAGCATTGTTAAATACTGCAATGAACATGACTTGCCTTTTCTTGCAAGAGGAGCAGGCACAGGACTGAGCGGAGGAGCGATTCCGCTTAATAACGAAGTGATTATTAGTTTAGTAAAAATGAAGCGGCTGCTTAGCGTCGACTATGAAAACAGACGTGCCGTTGTAGAGCCCGGATTTATTAATCTTAAGTTAACTAATTCAATCTCTGAAAAAGGATATTATTATGCACCCGATCCTTCGAGTCAGTATTGCTGCACCATTGGTGGAAATGTAGCGGAAAACGCGGGAGGGGCACACTGTCTAAAATATGGTGTAACTACCAACCATATTTTAGGGCTAGAGGTGGTGCTTCCAAATGGAGATGTGATTGAACTTGGCAAGCAAGGTATTCCAGATGAACCGGGATATGATTTATTAGGACTTTTAACAGGATCAGAAGGGACGTTAGGAATCGTTACAAAAATTACGGTGCGCATTTTGAAAAACCCCGAAGCCAAACAAACGGTACTTGCCTATTTCGACCGCGTAGAAGACGGCAGTCAAGCGGTATCCGACATTATATCAGCCGGCATTGTGCCCGCTGCGCTTGAAATGATGGATAAAACCGCCATTGAAGGAGTGGAAGCTGCTGCGTTTCCAGTCGGACACCCTAGAGATATTGAAGCTCTTTTATTAATTGAAGTAGACGGCATTTCAGCCGGTATCGAAGAGCAAATCATACGTATTTTAGACGTATGCAAAAAACAAAACGTACGGGAAGTGAAAGTAGCTGAAAGTGAAGGAGAGCGCGCCAGGTGGTGGGCAAATCGCAAAACAGGATTTGGAGCGATGGGAGCTATATCCCCTGACTACCTCGTACAAGACGGCGTTATTCCAAGAAGTAAACTGCCTCAAGTGCTGAAGCGAATCAACAAAATTAGCGAAGAAGCAGGCCTTCGTATTGCCAATATTTTTCACGCTGGAGACGGGAACTTGCATCCGCTTGTATTATTTGATGCTAGAAAGCCAGGGGAAACTGAAAAAGCACTCGAAGCCGGAAGCGCATGTTTGCAAGTATGTGCAGAAGTAGGAGGAACGATTACCGGGGAACACGGTGTGGGCATTGAAAAAAAAGAAGAAATGCGATTTGTTTTTAATGAAGATGAAATTCAAGCACAAACGAATATACGAGAAGTATTTAATCCTAAAAATCTATTAAATGCAGGAAAGCTTTTTCCAAGTCCGAGCCGCTGCGCTGAAGTCAAAAAAGAAAAGAAAAAAGTGGGTTATTTTTAGAAAATTCTTGAAAATACATTCGCTCGATGATATGATTTTTTTAACAAAAATAAAACGCTGTTTTGTAATAAGAAACAGTACCGCATATGTTCGTCTTAACCATTTTGGCAAAAAGAATTGAAAGCGCGTCCAAATTTAAAAATGTAAAGAAGTAAGAGGAGGAAACAGACGGTGACAAACTACAAACAAGTTGGAAATCTGAAAGTAGCTCCAGTTCTCTATCAATTTATTAATGAGGAAGCTCTCCCGGGCAGCGGCCTAAGTACAGAAAATTTCTGGTCTGATTTTGAAGCGTTAGTAACTGAGTTAACACCCGTAAATAAACGTTTGTTAGAAAAGCGTGATCAGCTTCAAGCTCAAATTAATGCATGGCATCAAGAAAATCCTGACGGTGACTTTAACGAATACAAATCGTTTTTAAAGAGAATTGGCTATTTAGAAGACAAGGCAGAAGATTTTCTTATTGGTACAGAAGGAGTAGACAGCGAAATTGCCTATCAACCGGGACCACAGCTTGTGGTACCAGTGAATAACGCTCGGTATGCTATTAACGCTGCTAATGCACGCTGGGGGAGTCTCTATGATGCACTTTACGGCACTGATGCAATCAGTGAAGAAAATGGAGCTTCGCGCACGAGTTCTTATAATCCAATTCGAGGAGAAAAAGTTATTGCGTTTGCAAAGAATTTTCTTGATGAAGTTATTCCGCTCGTTCAGTCTTCTCATGCAGAAGTGGTTCAGTACAGTCTTGAAAATGGAAAGCTTGTTGCTCAATTAAACGATGGCAGTTTAACAGAGTTACAGGAAGAAGATAAATTTGTAGGGTATCAAGGAGAAGAAGAAAGCCCTGATGCTCTTTTATTCAAAAACAACGGCCTGCATTTTGAAGTTCAAATTGATCGTACGGATTCGATTGGTAAAACGGACGATGCGGGTGTAAAAGATATTTTAATGGAAGCAGCTCTTACGACGATTATGGACTGTGAAGATTCAGTAGCGGCAGTAGACGCAGAAGACAAAGTAGATGTTTACCGCAACTGGCTGGGATTAATGAAAGGTGATTTGACGTCTACTTTTAAAAAAGGAAGTCAAAACATGACAAGGCGTTTAAATCCAGACCGTACCTATATTTCTCCCCACAAGGAAAAGATTTCACTGTCTGGTCGTTCGCTTATGTTTGTTCGAAACGTTGGGCATTTAATGACAAACAGCGCTGTTTTAGATCGAAATGGCAACGAAATCTATGAAGGTATTTTAGACAGCGTGATTACTAGTTTAATTGCCAAACACACTTTGCTTAAAAACGGTACGTATCAAAATTCTAAAAAGAGCTCTATCTATATCGTTAAACCGAAAATGCACGGCTCCAAAGAAGTAGCTTTTGCCAACACGTTATTTAATTCAATTGAAGATATGCTAGGGCTTGAGCGTCATACGATTAAAATCGGCGTAATGGATGAAGAGCGCCGCACAACACTTAATCTAAAAGCGTGCATCAAAGAAGTAAAAGACCGAGTGGCGTTTATTAATACTGGATTCTTGGATCGAACAGGTGACGAAATTCACACTTCTATGGAAGCAGGAGCTGTTATCCGTAAAAATGATATGAAGGCGTCTAAATGGCTTCAAGGCTACGAGCAGTCTAATGTAAACATAGGGTTAGCAAGCGGGTTCCAAGGCCGCGCTCAAATCGGAAAAGGCATGTGGGCAATGCCTGATATGATGGCCGAAATGCTGAAGCAAAAAGTGGGGCATTTAAAAGCAGGAGCGAATACGGCATGGGTGCCTTCACCAACCGCAGCAACGCTTCATGCTCTTCACTATCATCAAATTGATGTAAGAGATGTTCAAAACGAATTGCTTACTAAGTCCACTGATTTACAAGATGACATTTTGCAAATTCCTGTGGCCGAAAAACCAAATTGGAGCAAAGATGAAATCCAGCAGGAGCTAGACAACAACGCTCAAGGAATACTCGGCTATGTAGTAAGATGGGTCGACCAAGGAGTAGGGTGCTCAAAAGTACCAGATATTAATAATGTAGGGCTAATGGAAGACCGGGCAACGCTTCGTATTTCCAGTCAGCACGTAGCCAACTGGCTTCATCATGGGATTTGTACAAAAGAACAAGTAACGGAAACGCTAAAGCGAATGGCAAAAGTAGTGGATCAACAAAATGAAAATGATCCTCTGTATCAGCCAATGTCATCGAACTACAGCGCATCCATTGCTTTTCAGGCAGCCTGCGATTTAGTATTTCAAGGCTATGATCAGCCAAACGGCTATACGGAGCCCATTTTACACCGCCGTCGTATCGAAGCAAAGGCAAAAGCAGCTATAAAACAGTAAAAAAAACGGCCTGTCAGCATAGAGATGGCAGGCTGTACTTACATCTTAAGAACCTGACTACCTACGATCCTTATTAAAAAAAAGCAAATGGGAAAAGGAGCTATGTCATGAAATTTGTAAGGTTCGCTGTACAAGATAGCCGTCATACAGGTGTACTAAAAGAAGATACGATCAGCGTTATTGAAGGAAATATATTTAAGAAATGGAACTATACAGGACAGACTTTTTTAGTAAATGAAGTAAAGCTTTTGGCTCCTTTAGAGCCGAATCAAATCATTGGAATAGGCGCAAATTATGCAGGCGCAAAGTCTGAGCTTCCAAAGGAAATGCCTTCTATTCCTGTCTTCTTTTTTAAGCCCACATCTTCTGTGATTGGTCCAAACGAAGACATTGTTATTCCAACTGCTATTAAGCACGTTAAGTTTGAATCTGAGCTTGCAGTTATTATTGGAAAAGAAGCGAAGAACATCGCAAAAGAAGACGTACTGGATTATATATTTGGGTATACAATTGGAAACGATGTGACGGCGCCGGATTATTTTCATGAAGACGGGCACTGGACCATTGGAAAATCCTTTGATTCATTTACGCCTCTTGGACCCGTAATCGAAACAGAGCTTGATTTTAAGTCGATTCACGTAAAAGCGTTTTTAAATGGTGTTGAAAAACAAAACAGCTCGACAGATTTAATGATTATTTCGGTTGGAGAAATGATTGCTTACCTATCTACTGTTATGACCCTTAAGCCGGGAGATGTGGTTTTAACAGGAAGTCCGGTCGGCGCGGAACTGGTGAGCGCAAACGATGTTATTGAATGCACCATCCGAGAAATTGGAACTCTCCAAAATCCATTTGTTGCAGAGAAAGAACGTGTAAACGTATAAAAGTGATAAAAAAATGCCCGGCAGTAAAATGACACATAGAGGAGAGAGGAAAAATGGAGAGAGAAAATATGGTGAAGTCTGTAAGCCGGGCATTGGACATTGTCACAATTGTCAGCATGGAAAGAGAAGGGGTAGGGGTCACAGAAATTGCAAAGCAAATGGACATTAATAAAAGCTCCGTATACCGTATTCTAACTACTCTTGCTCAGTATGGCTATATTGAACAAGATCAAGAAAGCGGGCGGTACAAGCTTGGGTATAAGTTTTTAGAAGTAAGTTCAAAGCTTTTAGATTCTATTGATCTACGAACGGAAGCAAAGCCGTTTTTGCAAGAACTTGAAAGTGAGACAAATGAAGTTATTCATCTTGTTGTCTACGATCAAGGTGAAGTAGTGTATATTGAAAAGCTAGAAGGAAATCAGACGCTGCGCATGCACTCAAAAGTGGGGAAAAGAGCGCCTATGCACTGTACGTCTGTTGGTAAAGCTATCCTAGCTTTTTTACCGCTTAACACGGTAACAAGCATTCTTGAAAGAAAAGGCTTACCAGCTCATACCGATCACACCATTACAGATGAAGAAAGCTTTCTCCGGGAACTTTCAGAAGTAAAACGAAAAGGATATGCGCTGGATTTAGAAGAAAATGAATACGGAATTACTTGCATCGCAGCCCCTATTTTTGATCACCTTGGTCAAGTCGTTGCTGCAGTCAGCATTTCCGGTGCTACGATGCGTATGACCAATGAGCGATTAACGTACCTTCAAGAACGCATGGTTGATATAGGCAAGAACATTTCGGAGCGGCTCGGCTACAAAACGGAATCTGTAAAAGACAAAAGTTTGTTCTGATTCTTAAAGAACAAACTTTTTCTATATAATAATCTGTAAAATAACGTAATTATATTATGTAAACTATAGGCTAGGATTTTTAATTGATGTTTTATTCATGATACAATAAAGTTGTTAGAATATATACGTAAAGGAGATAAATTATGGAACAGTTTGAGCGCAATATTGAAAAGTACGCCGAGCTAGCTGTAAAAGTCGGTGTAAACATTCAAAAAGGGCAAGTATTAAACATTAATGCTGATATTTCTTCCGCTGATTTTGTTCGTGAAATTGCGAAAAAAGCGTATGAAGCCGGAGCAAAGTCTGTTGATGTAGACTGGCATGACGATCATTTAGTTCGTTTGAAATATGAAAAAGCGGATGAATCTGTATTTAATGAATTTCCTGCTTGGAAAGCTCAGGCAAGAGAAGAGCTTGTGAAAAACGGAGGCGCTGTTTTATCTGTAATTTCAAGCGGTCCTGACTTATTAAAAGGAGTAGACGGCAAACGTATTGCTGCGTTCCAAAAAGTAAGCGGAAAAGCAATGAAAAAATTCCGTGAAGCGATCCAATCTGATAAAATCAGCTGGTCCATCGTAGCTGTTCCTTCAAAAGACTGGGCAGCTAAAGTATTTCCTGACGTTCCAGAAGAACAGCAGCAAGAAAAACTATGGGAAGCTATTTTTAAATCTGTGCGCGTAGACCAAGAAGATCCAGTGGCCGCATGGGAAGAGCATAATGCTTCATTACATACAAAAGTAGACATTTTAAATGAAAAAAGATTTTCTAAGCTTCACTATAAAGCGCCAGGAACAGATTTAACAATTGAACTTCCTGACAAACATATTTGGGTGGGCGCAGGCAGTGTTAATGAAGACGGCAACTCGTTCATGGCCAATATGCCAACAGAAGAAGTATTTACACTTCCAAAAAAAGACGGCGTAAACGGTCAAGTAACAAGCACAAAACCGCTTAGCTACGCAGGAAACTTAATTGAAAACTTCACGCTAACATTTGAAAACGGAAAAATTGTGGATGTAAAAGCAGAAGAAGGCGAAGAAACGTTAAAGCACTTAATTGAAACAGATGAAGGTGCCAAATACTTAGGAGAAGTAGCCTTAGTACCGCATCAATCGCCAATTTCTCAGTCAAACATCATTTTCTACAACACGCTGTTTGACGAAAATGCATCCAACCACTTAGCCATCGGCAGCTCGTATTCCTTCTGTTTAGAAGGTGGAAAAACGATGTCTAAAGAAGAGCTATCACAAAACGGAGCAAACGACAGCATCACCCACGTTGACTTCATGATTGGCTCAGCTGAAATGGACATCGACGGCATTAAAGCTGACGGTACAAGCGAGCCTGTGTTTAGAAAAGGGAACTGGGCGTTTTGAATTAAATCTTGATGTAGTAAGGTTTTAACCACCTTAACCTTTTAATTGGTCACAAGCTGGTCACATATTAATGAATAAAGTGTTTAATTTATCAGCCACTTCTTGTTGCATACTCGGCAAGACGTGGCTATATTGGTTTAATGTGATTTGAATAGAAGAGTGTCCAACACGTTCGGAGATAACCTTCACATTCACATTTTGCTGAATCAACATGGTTACATGCGTATGACGTAAATCATGAAATCGTATCACAGGTAGCCCAAGCTTTTTAGTATGGTTTTTAAATCTCTTCGATAAAGTAGATGAATCTAAAGGGTTGCCAAACTTTGTGCAGTTCACTAAGTCATAATCATTATAGGTTATACCTTGTTTAAGTTTATTAGCTAATACTTTCTTACGCTCTTTTTTCAATTGATTAACAAGCATATCAGGAATATGAATGGAACGTACACCAGACGCTGTTTTAGCCCCCACCTTAAGTTCTTTCGCATACCCGTCATAGATTTGTCTAATATAGATAACCTGTTTTTCAAAATCAATATCTCTCCACCGTAGCCCTAGGATTTCTCCCTTTCTCATTCCAGTGAGCAAAGCCATAAGAACGATTGTATAATATCTATTTTGCTTAGCGTGAGCAATGTAGTAATTTACTTGCTTTAAGTCCCAAATGCTCATTTCAGACTTTACTTCTCTTGGTATATTCACATGTGTTAATGGATTCTCAGAGATGAGCTTTAAACCATGTGCCTTCTTCATAAGCTGATTCATTAAAAATAAAAGCTTCCGAACAGAATTGTGACTAAGAGAAGAATCTGCTACCAAACTGTTAGTGAACTTTTGAAGAACGATTGGATTTAAATCTTGTAGCTTATAATGACCTAACTTAGGTTTAAGGTGATTTCTATATAAGCACTGATGGTTCTTTAGTGTACTTTTAGCTAACTGTGTCTGTCTTTCTACAAACCATTCCTTTATAAAACTGTCTAAATCAATTAGCTGTGGTTCTATAAAAGTACCTAAGTTTAACTCATTTAGTACAACCGCTAAAGCTTTTTCCGCCTCTTTCTTTGTTGTAAAACCACGTTTCTTCTTTTGTCTTCGTTTACCTGTTAGTTCGTCTCTACCAATATCTACTATGAAATAATATTTACCTGTTGTTTTATCTTTTTTTATACTTCCTTGCATCTTAAGAGCCTCCTGTATTGCTCTTAAGCATGTAATTATCAAGGGTTTCCTACTTATTATTTTATCATATATATATTAGAGATAGAAAAAGAGAAACAATTGATTAGTTAAGTATTATTTATTTTCTACAAGAAAATTAAGATAAAAAGGGAACAAATAAAAATAACAATTAATCGCTTAAAAAGATACTAGACAGTAAGGAAGTCAACAACGCAGCTACTTCTTTTGCTGTAAATGAGGACGGGGGGGGTATTTTCGACATTTTTAAAGTGTTTTTTAGAGGTAAAGAGGTGCAGTACCTATATCCACACGGTATGACACAAAAGTATAATCTGACACGATAAAGAGTCTCAAAGCATTGATATATATAATCTATTTATTTTGTCCATAACATCTTGATTAGCAACTCTAAATAGATGATTATAATAAAGAATATTTACTATTGTTTTATCTGTTTTATCAGAAAGCTGTAAGAATGACCGAAGAGAAAAATGCTGAAAAATACACTAATTTTCATTTTTAGGTTGAAAATAAAAGAAATTTTTATGACTCCTAATAGTATATTTGAATAATTTTGTTCAACAGAGATATTTTTTTAGAAATTAGACAGATTAAACAAAAGTATTACAAATAAAGCAATTTCAATACTTTTGTTTAATGGTAAAAATTTGAAATTATATATTTTTATGTTATGATGATATATGAATTCGAATTCAATTTTTACCATGGGGAGTGATAGTTTATCAATGAATATTGTAAATTGTATAAAACTTGTTCTATTTGTAAAAGAGTAAGGTATCATTCTAGGTTTGTCTCTAACGGTCGAGATAAAAGCCACAGAAAGTCTTATTGCCATGATTGTAGATACTTTAAAAAATTTGGCGCTAAGGATATCTTCAATACTAAAAAATTAAGAAAGTCCAACATAAAAGTCACAGTGAAAATTAGATCAAAAAGAAAAGTATTTTATAAGGTTTCCTATGAAGAAGCTGTAAACATGGTAAAAGAAAAAAGGGCTGGAATCGTAAATGATTCATGTATTCACCAATTTGATTTGAGAGATGTTGTACTAAAAAAGTATAAACGTATTTGTCAATATTGTGGTGTAAAGGGAAATACCATAGATCATATAGTTCCTCGTTCCAAAGGTGGTAAGACTACTTTTAATAACTTAGTTTGTGCTTGTGAGCAATGTAATACAGAAAAGGGCGACCTTCGTCTTGATTATTTTCTGAGTATTAAGAAAATTAAATGATTGAATGACTAACTTAACTAGATGAGAAAGGATGAAGAGGTACATGTTAGAAAGTTATATAGAAACAAAGAGATGTAGTAAGTGTAAAGAAGATAAACCAAAAACAAACGAACATTTCTACATCGATACAGCAGCTAAAAGTGGATTTAAAGCAAGATGTAAAACCTGTGAAGGGAATTTATACGCTTTAAATGGGCGATACGGTCTCTTTGATATAAGATGGAAAGAGCTTAATACTCTAAGCGGTATTTATAAAATTACGTGTAAAAGCAATTCAAAATTTTATATCGGCAGTGCTGTGAATATATGCGCACGGTGGTCTACTCATCTTAATGATTTAAGGAAAGATAAACATTGTAATAGCTATCTTCAGAATTCATTTAACCGATACGGTGAAAAAGCATTTAAGTTTGAAATAATAGAATCAGTCGTAAAAAGAGAACACTTAATAGAAAGAGAGCAATTTTGGCTTGATGATGCAAAACCTTACGATAGAAAAATAGGTTTTAATGTTTCTAAGGTTGCTGGCAATTGTTTAGGGAATAAATTAAAAGATTCTACTAAAGAGAAATTAAAACGGATACTAAATAAACCCGTATTACAATATAATTTAGATGGACATTTTATAGCATTGCATATTAGCGCTAAAGAAGCTAACAGGAAGTTCGGGTATTCAGCTGCATGTATATACAACTGTGCAAATAGGAGGATAAATAAGTATAGAGGATTCATATGGATATATAATTCAGAAAAGCATACTCTACAAGAAAGAATCAATTTAATAAATAAAACAAAAAGGACAATTCTTCAATATGATTTAGACGGGATATTAATTAAAGAATGGAAGTGTAATGTAAGAGAGGTATCAGACCAACTGGGTAAGCTGTACTTAAATATACCTAATTGTTGTAGTGGAAACCAGTCAACACTAGGTGGATTCATATGGAAGTATAGAATTGGTGAAGAGGAATTGGTCAAAAAACTCGAGGGGAACATAATAGTTTAAATATTATAAATATAAAGGTGGTATTGCAACTAAAACAAATTTTTAAAAATTGCATTCTGAAAACAAAAAATCCAAAGTGATAAAGAGAGCAGCTAATTCTGCTCCCTTTTCATTAACTCGAAATAAAACAAATTTGTACTGATATTGTAATTTTTTAGTGTTTTTACCTTACCTGTTTAACAGTTTTTAATATCTTTTCTTTACTCTCTCCACTAAGCATGCTTAAATCACTCTCAAGTAACTCCACAAAAAAATTAAAATTTTCTCTATCTTTTCTCATGGATATTAACAAAGAGTGGAGATTATAAATAACATGCTCAAAAATTTGTGCATTTTTATCTATATTAAATGAAAGTTCCATTTTAATTTCTTCATTCTTCCTTTCAAGTTTTCTAATTAATTCTATCATCCATTCACTCTCAATATTACTTCTTTTTTTTCCGAACGTATTTACTGGATATTCTTGGACAATATCGTTTTCTTCCTCTCTCTGTGATAACAATTCTTCAATTTCTGCCGCCCTCTTTTCCTCCCAATTAGCAACTTCCTGTGCTTCACATTCAATTCTTTTTGGAGATTTGATTTGATGGAAATTGTATAAAAAGTCATCAATACTACTCTCTGTAAATTCTAAATGCTTCATTATATCGTACGCTGTGTTATAATCTGGTTTTTTAATTAACCCTCTCTCCAATTGAGAAATATATGTTTCTGCCTTCCCAATCAAGCGTGATAACTCTCTCGATCCTATTTTTCTCTTTGTTCTCAATGCTTTAATGTCTCTACCAAAGTTATTAATACTCATAGTTATAGTTCCTCCGATAAACAAAATGGATTGTAGTATTCGTAAATTATAACACGCTTACATGTAGTAAGGAAGTTAGTTTTGTAAATTATTTTTAACTCAAAGAGTAAGTTATAGTTTACACTGTAATATAAATACGCTACAATATTTTCAGTTGATAAAGGAACTAAGCACTCCTAACTACACCAACACAGTGTAAAAAATTCCGATACGATAAGGATAAAAGCCTCATCATTTGTAGGTAAAAGGAGTGATTATCCTTATTTTTCATATATATTGACGATAAGTAAAAATCATTAATTGAAAAGCTACATGTTAAGTAAAAAAACTAAATATTGTATAAAGTACAAAGGAAATCTTAATCGGGAAACGAAAACTCTGATGGATCAGCTCTGTAACATTTACTGTGTTCCTTCAACAGTAATGTTTTTGAACTACGATAATCCTGTCAAACAAATATATTGCAAATCCAATATGAAGGGGAAGAAAACATGCTATAAAATAAAACTAATAAAATCTCATAGGCATGAATGAGTAGAAGGAGACTATATGAAACCATCAGAGAAACTTACTACTATGGAAGAAATGATACAAGCATTAAAAGAGGAGAGTATCATTTCTAACTGTAGAATAACAAGATTTGAGGTTCACAAAGATAGCTACCTTACCTATACGAAGAATGATGTTTGTATATCTTGGTGGGAATACAACGGTTATCAACAGCCAGTAGATGTAATAATAAGATGTTCTAATCAAGAAGAACAGGAGAAAGTCTATAGTAAGTGGTGGCAGGCGGTTGAAATAGCTGGCGGTAAAACAAGAAAGGCTTATGAAGAAGAGCAAGAAGAAAAGGATAAACGTTGCCATGAACGGGAAGAAGAGATGAACGCTAAAGGTAAATCTGAGTGGATGAAGGCGTTGGGAATCTAATCAATAACAATTAAACGATGAGGTTCTGACCACTAGAGGTTACAATCAATCTAGATACTGAAGAATGAGACAAAAGCATAAAATATTAAACTTAAGAATCAAAAATAAATCATTGGTAGTTATTACAAATAAATCTCATTTGAGCCGTTGTTACTATAGGTTTGAATGAGATTTATTGTGAGAAGATAAGGATATGATGGAGTCTCAAAAATATTATATGTATAAAAATATACAGATATTTTAGCATTCTAGAAATCATTGTATAAAATCATACATTCAGTTTTCAAACCTCAGAAATCATTGTATAAAACCATACGCAGAATGGGGGTGCTAAATAGATAAACATTCTTTATATAAAAAATAATTAAAGAGAGACTTATATGCGCCCCACAAGGGGGGTACATATAATTTCAGCATTTTGAAATTCAAAATTAAAGGGAGGGATTTTATATGACTGCTATTTTTAATAGTGAAACTTAGTCATAAGAAAGTAGAAAATATTTTGTCAACAAAGAATACAGATAAGCCATACATCATGATTCCAAACGCAATTGTTCGTAATAATAGTATCTTAAACATGAGCAAGATGATCTACACCTCATTAACAATGAGCCGTAATATAAATCAAACTCAACTATTTCAGCAAACAAGCATTAACGGATTGTTGGGTATGGTGGGGTACAATCAACGTACTGAAAATCAAAACATGGTAAGGCAAGGACTTATAGAACTCGAAGAGCTAAACATTATTAGTATTTATTCAGACCTTGCTTTGACAAAAGAGATGAGACCAATTGATTTAAAAGGAAGTACGTTGTTCTTCGTTAAGTTTAATAATGACTATGTGATGAGCAAGGAGTTTGTAAACAGATTTGATGACGAAGAAATAGACAAAGAGTTGATTGAGTATGGACTCATTTACACAACTGTCTATATCGATGATGCTGTTAAGTTATTTACAATTCAATCAAAACACAATAGAGCGAATATGATATCCCTCTATCTGATGGCAATTTCGAGAGCATTGATTGGAAGTATGGGGGATTTTTATTCGACAGAAAGTATCGAGAGAATAACTAAATACGCAAACATAAATGAAAAAACAGCTTCGACCTATATTACAGCCTTATTTGAAGCCAAACTGTTATTCAAATTGACTTTGCGTGAAACTTTACGAAAAACAAAGGAAATACGTGACCATAATGTATATTCAAGGTGGTGCGATAGTGAAGTTATCATAGGCGCAATTGAAAGGAATGATTGGTTTAAAAGTAAAAAATTATTGAAGGTTGGAGGCAAAGAATTATCAGAAGCAGAACGTAATTATATAAAGAATAAATCAAAAAAACTACACGGTTGGTCAGAGGTATATTAATCAATAACATTCACAGAAGGGTGTCTTAATTAAGACTCTCTCTTTTTGGGTATTAGAGGAGAGGATCGAACATTGTGTAATTATTCACCATTCATATATTAATAAAACCAGTCTTTTATTTTGTCTGTTTAATATAGAAACTTGACTTATACAACAAGAAAAAGCATAACAAGTATACTCCATATTAATTTGAATAGCATTGAATTTTATGTTGACATTAAAAAATGAGGAGGGTTTTATACTATCTTTGTCGAAATGCATCCTATTACTTATTGGGGGAGTTAATTTGTTAAAACTAAAAATGGAATCGTTAGAATGGGCATTAAAACATATAGAGAATTATGGTGATACCGATATTTTTCCAGTTCCTTTTGAATATGAAGCAATTAGGTATTTATGGGATACTAATACAAGAGAATTGCCTAATGGTACAACTCTTAAAGAGTACTTAAGAAATCAAGATATGTTACAGTGGAAAGTAAGGGACTATAGAAGGAGTCTTACACCAAAACATAAATTTGGTTTTCGGCTATCCACTCAGTTAGACCCGTTAGATACATTGATGTATCTAGCTTTAGTTTACGAGATTGGTCACGATATTGAATCAAAGAGGATTCCTGTAGACAGGAACGTAAGTTTTTCTTATAGATTTCACCCAAATGATGAAGGAAGAATGTTTGATTCTGAAATTCATTATGGAAGTTTCTTGAATTATTGCGAAGAGAAAGTTGATCCATTAATAGGTGATGAGAACATTAAGTATGTTGTAGTAGCAGATATAGCAGATTTTTTTCCCAGATTATACTTACATCCATTGGAAAATGCTTTAAGTTCTTGTACTACTAAAACTAATCACGCCCTTGCAATTAAACGTTTATTAAACAGTTGGAATTATAGCATCTCTTACGGAATACCTGTTGGGCAGGACGCATCAAGATTACTAGCCGAACTTACACTTAATGATATAGATGAAGGATTGCTTAGTGAAGGTGTTGATTGTTGTAGATATGTCGATGATTTTAGAATATTTTGCCCTAGTGAAAAAGAGGCTTATCAACAGTTAGCAATATTAGCGGAAATGTTGTTTGAAAATCATGGTTTAACATTACAACAGCACAAGACTAGAATAATGACTGTTGATGAATTCAGAAGGGAATACTTAAAATCTAAAGAATCAGTAGAGATTGAGAGATTATCTGATAAATTTTTGGACATACTTCAGGAGATTGGGATAGAAGACCCATATGGAGAAATTGATTATGATTTTTTACCAGACGATACTCAAGAACAAATCGATAGTTTGAACCTTTTAGCGATTCTTCAAGAACAAATTGACTCAGAAAGTGCCAATTCAAAAATAGTCGGGTTTGTTTTGAGAAGAATGGCTCAATTGCAAAACACAGATGCGTTAGAATCAGTTTTAGAGAATATTGATAAATTATATACTTCCTTTAAGCATATTTTCGTTTACCTAAATGAATTAGAATTAAATGAGTTACAAAAAGAGGAAGTAAGTGAAAAACTAATTAGCATACTTGATGATTCTATCGTTGGTCATTTGGAGTATCATAGAATGTGGTTATTTAAAACTTTTAGCAATGGACAAGGATGGAATATCGATAAAATGGCAACATTCTACAATGAATATTTTGATGATTTTTCAAGAAGGAAAATAATACTGGCACTTGGTCAAGCAAATCAACAATCTTGGTTTAAAACTAGAAAGAGAAGTATAATGCAACTTCCAAATTGGCAAAGGAGGGCATTTTTAGCTTCTGCTAAGTGTCTACCTGGCGATGAAGCAAGTCATTGGTATCGCTCAATTTTGCCGAGATTGGATGTTTTAGAGGTAGCTGTCGTAAAGTGGGCAGAGAGTAAATAAACTTTGAAACGATTAACATTAGTATAATAAAAATGGATTATTAATAATGTAAAAAAGAATGAGGAAATGAGTCACTGATTTATATAGTTGGTGTTTTTTACTTTTGGGATAGCTAATGAGTTGGAAGCGTGATACAAAACTAAACATTTCTAACTATGAATCTGAGGAGTCATTCTAAATGGTACTGTAGCAAATTGTTGAAGCGTGAGGTGGGGATTTAAGGCATTAATAAAGCTGAGATTTTATTGTTTGATACTTACAAAAAAAGTATTTTGTTTGTGGTTGTACTTCTGCTAGAGGGCAGAATACATATAGGTTAAATATGAGACTTTTTTAGAAGAAAATACGCTGTAAAAGAAGAAGTTTAAGGCTTTGATGAAAAGGAAATACATGTTATATTTGTATCAAATGATTCACCAACTCATGGCATTTGGTTCAATTCCAAACTTCCTTACTATGGTCGAGGTTAATATGAGTAGTAAGTACCTACTTGCAGGTTTCTTGCTTGCAGGTCTTCTATCCGCTAATATCGCCAATTTACTAAACCTATTAAAATTAAAGTCCGAGGTGATTTGGATCATGCTCAATTCCTTACCTATTGTTTTAACATCCCTTGCTCTATGCATGAGGAGGACTAAACGGTAGAGCCATTTTTGGATAGCATACCAAGGGATGCATAATCGTATAGAGAGAAGAAAGCCGCTGGGTATTTAATACTAGCGGCTTTACTTCTTAATGGTATAGTCTCTATGGGGGGGAGTTCTACTCAATTAGCTTTAAGGGTTGAAGGAACGCACCCAATGTCGCTTTCAGGATATTCATTAGAAAGCCATGGATATTCAGCACTCCAGAATATTTTAACTGACGCAGCGACAAAGGAATAATTCCTCGCACCGCTTAGATAGCGTAATTCTTGTTATGATATTCTTTACTGTCTTGGTAGAAGTGTTGTAAGTTTGCATTCATCTTTAATGGTAAATCGGTATTGTCCCAATATTAGGTCTGAATTTGATGAATTTTTTGAAACTAATCGCTAGAAACTGAGAATCTATTAAAAGGGTAAATCTATATCTTACCTTTGTTATGTTAATATGATTTTTTTGAATATTCAAGATAATAAAGACCTTATCTTTAGGAGATTTTATTTGTTAAGCTTTATTGTTGACTCAATAAACTCTCTATTTTCTAGAACTCTCTTCATAATGCTACTTACCATTTGATGTGGTTTAGTGAATTTTTTCCTTCCTGTACTAGTCTTAATATATAAAGTCTCCCCGTTATCAAAATAAATAGCTAGCGGATCAAAAGGTCTTTTAATTTCTATTTCAAGAACATTCAGATTATCTATATTATTTCTATCCCTATTTTTGACTGAATGCCATTTTATAGTATAGTAAGATGGACTAATACTAGGAATTACACGGTCATTAATTAAATTGTTTATATCTAAAGCTAGCTGGTCTCGCTCTTCGTAACTTAAATTTAATCCTTTTATTATTCCAGAATTATCTATACCAAAATATATACTTCCTCCATTGCCATTAAGAAAACTAACGACATATTCCATTAACTTATTTTTTACTAACTTTACTATTTCCTCTGAATCATATGAGTCTCTAGGTGTTTTAAATTCATTCCCAAGGTTTTCCTCAAGTGCGTTCACTTTTTCATTTAAAAAGAATTCGTAAAAATCCCTTGTTGCCTCTACTGGCGTAGCAACTTCAATATTGACTCCTCCAGAAATACACCAAGCTTCATTAACTTGGTTTAAATCCGCTTCATCCAATGTAGTTATTTTATCGAGCAATCTTCCTTTACTAATTGTTCTAATCTGTTCCATTAAGATAATAAAATTAGAATCAAATCCATACTTATCTTTTTCTAATAAGATATGCGTAGGTAATTTAGGAGTTTCAATACGATTTGTTAGTGCAGCAACAATAACTGTTGGAGAAAAGCGGTTACCAATATCATTTTGCACAATTAAACAAGGTCTAACAGACTTTTCATCCATTATTTCGTTCTCTGATGTATTGACTAAGTATACTTCACCTCTATAGATCATTTTAACCCACCTTTTTCATTGCTAATAAATCCAATTGTAAAATCAGTCAATAGATCCATTACCTGATTTATAACAAGTGTCTCTGCATGCTCTATTATATCATCAGTGTAGTAAGTAGATATTGGATTTGGGATTCTGCAGTTTGGACAAAACAGCTCTATTACATCATCTTCTTGAACTTCATTCATATTCAATTTAAAGCCCCTACCACATAACGACCACTTAAAAGAATTAAAACCCTCAATATCGCTCCGCTTAGAATTAATAAAGTTCTTTCTCATTTCACACTTCCAACATCTATCTCTTCTTTCCATAATTTAATTATAATACAAGATTCAAGTTAGAGCATTTTATGATATATTTTACTCTACTCTCTATTCTAAACTGACTTATATTGTGCAAATAGCATTCCACCTCAAAAACTCAGAATGGCTTGTGAGTGTTTTACTTTTTCTCTTTTACCCTTTATTCAGTGATGCTTAAGATTGAATCCGAGGAATTTCCGTACGTTTAACGGAAAAAGTAATTGGTTTGATTCAGAAACCACTCTCATTAACACAAATATTTGGTGGATTCCTGATACGACTCAAGTATTTGCTCTGATTTAATAGGGGAAAATGATAAATTAGATAGTAATAAGCTAATATTGTTCGAGACGAGTACTTGAGAAGGAGTACGAACTATTAAGTCAGTCAAAGCAATAGGTATATTTTTAAACATGTTGTTTCGATTTGTAAAATACGTTTCAAAAGGTACACTTTTTGGAATGTATATCATGAAACCATTAAAAAAGGATTTTGGTAACTCTCATATAGTATATAATCGATTTTTGAAACGTTTCATAGTTCTCTTTGACCTTTGGATACAAAATTGATAGGAGTATCAAATAACAAGGTAGATTGAACGATGGATAACAAAGAGATGATTCTAAATGAGTGGAAAGATATCACACAGAATATCAAGGCACATATTGTTGTAATTGATATGCCATTATTAGATACAGGTAAATACAATGACTCGATCGGTTCTTTCGTAGCTGACTTGGTTTTACAGGTTTTATCGTGGATTATTGCTGAAGGAGAGAGAACTAGGATTAAGACTGGTCAAGCTGAAGGGATAGTCACCGCAAAGGCACGGGGTAAAACCTAGGAAGACCTAAAGTATCTATTACGCCTGAATTTGAGCATACTTATATGCAATGAAAGGCAGGAGTTATCACTGCAGTTGAAGCTATGAAAAAATCAAATATGACCAAGGCTACTTTTTATCACAAGGTTAAAGAATATGAGGAAATTTAAAGAGACTTCTGAATAGAGTTGTCTCTTTTCCATAAAGTTTAGGGGCGTATTTTTCACACTTTTATAGGGTTTAAATGCAGGATATACCCTATGTACCTTCATCCACACATCACAAAGTTTTTATTAGGCGTAAACAATGGGATTTAATAATAGCATAAGTCATGTATAACTAAAAAGAACCATTAAAACTATGAGGTAAATAGTTAGATTTCAGATAATTATGATAAACTAGTATGTATTAAGAAAACGAAAATGCGTAAAATTTGATCTTCAATTAGTATTTAAGATAAAATTTCCAAAAGAATTGAGGAGAATAATAGGATGACTAATCAAATTACTTGTATATACTGTAAGGAACTTAAACCTCAAACGACTACTATTGGAGAACATGTTATTCCAGAGGCATTAGGTTCGCCAATTGCTACAAAGCTAGTGTGCGATGAATGTAATAAAGATGCGAATGAGTTTATAGATGTTAAATATAGTAGCAATACACATCTTATGCAGGCTCTTTTAAGAGTTACTGGGACTCAAACGAAGAGTGGGCATTTAGCGCCTAAGGAACAAAAAACAGCCTTTGACCAGGATATTAAGATAGTCTTTGATGATGGAGAAGTTTATTTTACTAATTTAACAGAAAAGAAACTTACAAGATTAGAAGAGAGATTTAAAAAAAAGGATTTTCTAGCTTTGGATTTACGTGTAAAAAATGAGGATGTTTTAAAAAGAGAACACGCTAAAATTATATTAGGTTTATGCTCTATTTGCCTTCTAAATTTCACAAATACAAAAACAGCTGATTTTTTAAGACAATACATATGGGGAGCAGATAAGAGTCTTAGTTCTAAATTCACAGGTGAAAAACAGCCTCAATATAATTTCTTAATATATACGAGAGGTAAAAACTTTCAGGTGAATCATGACGATTTTTCAGAGATAATGAATAGTAACAATTTTCACGGGTTTAGAGTTGAGACTTTACAGGATGGCTCTTATCGAATTTATTTACATATCTATTCAGTATTTGATGCATATTTAATTCCTTTAGAGAAAAATATGAATTGGAATGATGTCAAAATAATGATTAATCCAACTAATCAAACTATTACGAAGTGTGAAGGCGTAGCAGAACAAGCGTTGCTACCATAAAAATGAAGTGTGTAGGCTAAATATTTTTTAAAAGCTGCAAATATCTAATGAATTTTCATTTTAGAATTTATCCTTAAGGAACATAACATTTCACTATGATGCTTTTTATATTCTGCAGAAAATAATTCCAATAAATGTGAAAAGGTTAATAAAAATCAATTGAAGATTTCGAATAACGATAACTATTTGAATCTAAACGGATTAGTTATAAAAAAATTCAATTAAGGTTAAGGTAGGGCGCTCTCTTCCTTAACCTTAAAATATATTAAGGCTTTTCTCGCTTAAATGGGTCTATAACAATTGACTCTTTTAAAACTAAGTCGTTTAAGGGGTAAAGCTTAGAAATAATGTCGTTAGTTTTATCAACTAATACTGGATTCTGTTGTTCATCCTTTTTGAATATAAATTGTCTTGGCATTTTCTCGCCCTTCAAAAACTCCTGATCGGAGTAAGAGCAGATTTCAAAGTAGCCGTTTTTTAGATAACTATAACTAAAAACATTGGAAATGCCTTTCTTTTGGTATATTGAGGGATCATTTAAGTTTTTAATGTAGTCTTTTATAGCAGTTTCAAAAATACTTGAAACTAAGTAAGGTTCTTTTTGGTGCAAAGGTCTGTCCTGGTCTGAAGTGTAGTTGGATAAATATATGTTTAAATGTTTCTCCAATCCTTCTATATTAGCCCCACTTCCAATTAAATACACCCTATCTTTTTCCAGTTCCCTTATAGTAGCTCCATAACCTTGAACATAATCGATATGAAAAGACTTATTTGATCCAGAGGTTTTCTCAATTACAAACCCGAGGGCGCTGAGTGTTCCTCCAGTATTGAGAAGAGGAGTAGATGATGTAGCATAGCTACGTAGAATTTCCAGGAATTCTTCAAGAAAATCTTCATCTCTTACCTCTTTTAATTTTGTGGACTCTTTTTTGAATATAGTATTCCACCCGTTTACATCTCCTGCTAAAAATAACCCTGTAGATTTACCTAAATGTACAAATTTAAATGCATTATCTGCTCGAAGACCTCTTGATTTAGAGGAAGTTCGAAAGTCGTGGGCAAACACTGTATTATTATGTCCATATGAATATGCTGCAATTAAAGTCATTAACATACCCCCTTTTGTATATTTTATCTTTATAACCCTGATAATAACATAACGTAGGAAGAAATATGTAGTGAGTACGACTTTTTTAATCCGATAACCTTATAATAAAATATGGGTTTATTAAGTCACCAGATAGGAGGCACTAACAATGAATGAAAGGTTTTTTTATTAATTACGGTAGAATGTATACTAAATAGTTGTACTGGAAGGAACTTCAAGAAAGTAGTGTTAAGCTATATATCCTATAAACGAAAAATTATTACTCAAGACAAATTATTAACTAAGATTAAAAGGTGAATTGGAAATGGGGAAAAAACATTCCATTTTAGATATGAAGCGAATCGCAAGAGAAAGAAATGGGAAATGTTTATCGGTAGAATATCTAAATATAAAATCAAAATATGAGTGGGAATGTGATAAAGGGCATATTTGGACAGCTAGATTTGACCATGTGAAGAATGGAAGTTGGTGTCCTGAGTGTTATAACAGAAGAGCAGGTGAAACTCTTAAATTAACAATTGAAGAAATGAAGGATTTAGCAAAAGCACGTGGAGGTAGTTGCTTATCAAGTAAGTATACCAATACAAAAACAAAGTTAACCTGGAGATGTTCTAATGGGCATGTATGGAAGGCTATCCCTAGCCATATTAAGGAAGGCTCATGGTGTCCCAAATGTGCTACCTATATTAATAGTCAGAAGCTAAAACATAATATCGAAAAACCAAAAAAAATTGCAGAAAAGCTTGGTGGAAAGTGTTTATCTGAAAGTTATATCAATGGACATCAAAAATTAAAATGGCAATGTAAGCTAGGACACCAATGGGAAGCTTCAACTGCTAGCGTAAAAGGTGGATCGTGGTGTCCAAAATGTTCTGCCTTAAAAGCTGGAGATTCGCAAAGGTTAACTTTAAGGGATATGGTTAAAATTGCGAAAGAAAAAAATGGGAAATGCATCTCTAAAACATATGTAAATACAAAAACAAAGTTAAAATGGCAATGCTATCATAAGCATGAGTGGGAGGCTACACCATCAAGTATATTGAAAGGCTCATGGTGTCCCTTTTGTGCTGGAACAAATAAAAAGACCCTTGGGGAATTTAAAAAAATTGCGAAAGAAAGAGGAGGACGGTGTTTATCTCAGGTCTACGTCAATGTTAATACTCGTTTACAGTGGCAGTGTGATAAAGGGCATGTATGGTATGCAATTCCTTCTAGTATTATTAGAGGTTCATGGTGTAGAGAATGTAAGGGTTTGTCTAAGAAGACAATTAAAGAAATGCAGGCAGTTGCCATTGAAAGAGGGGGAGAATGTTTATCCACCAGCTATGAAAGTGTTGATTCACCATTAACATGGAAATGTGCAAACGGTCATACGTGGAAAGCTACTTATAGTGGTATAAAAGGTGGCTCATGGTGTCCAAGATGTAGCGGTAGAATAAATGAAGAAAAATGCCGTTTCATAATAGAAAAACTCACAGGCTATAAATTTAACAAAACAAGAACTATATTATCTGAGCGGAAAGAGTTAGATGGCTATAACAAAGAATTGAGAGTTGCGTTTGAATATCAAGGGGAACAACACTATAATTTTACAAAACCTTTTCATTTTACTGAAGAGGACTTCATAAAACAAAAAATACGTGATGAAGAAAAGAAAGCAGAATGCATAGAAAACAATATTTATCTTATTGAAGTACCATATACAGAAGCCACGGATGGTGCAAAAACACAATATATAAAATCAAAACTGAAAGCTAAAGAAATTAAAGTTGTTACTAATAAGATTAAATTTGAATATTTTTACAAATCCAACTCGCAACTTAACCAATTAAAAGACCTTGCTGCTGGTCATCAAGGTAAATGCCTTTCCCAAGAATATATAAATGCACATACTAAGCTAAAGTGGGAATGTAAGCTAGGACATCAATGGGAAGCAGTCCCTTCAAGTGTAAAGCAAGGAACTTGGTGTCCAAAGTGTGCAATACAAAATTCAGGTAATTCTCAAAGATTGTCAATTGAAGAAATGCAAGAAATAGCAGTAAGTCGTGGTGGAAAATGTCTTTCCGAACATTATATCAACGCAAAAACTAAATTGTTGTGGGAATGTAGTCAAGATCATCAGTGGGAGGCAATACCTTCAAGTGTGAAGAAAGGAACTTGGTGTAATATATGCTCTATCAAAAGAGCAGCTACTAAATTATCTGATTCATTAGAGAAAATGCAAGAGGTAGCTGTCTCCCGAGGTGGAATGTGTTTATCTAATGAATACAAAGGCTCTTTTGTACCACTAAAATGGCAATGTAGTCAAGGACATATTTGGAAAGCAGTTCCTTCAAGTATAAAAAAAGGAACTTGGTGTCCACAATGTGGTGGTTCAAAGAAAAAGACAATAGAAGATATGTACAAATTAGCACAATTAAACGATGGGAAGTGTTTATCAAATACATATATAAACAGTAAGACGCTATTAAGATGGGAGTGTAAAAATGGGCATCAGTTTGAACGATCTGGGTCACGTGTTAAAGAAGGAAGATGGTGTCCCTTTTGTTGATATTCGTGGGATGAAGTCTATCAGTAAATAATATGCTCAGGGCAAATGTTAGGTGAAAAACCGTCAGAGTGGTGCGGATAAACATTGATATATCAACATTCTCAAACAGTTTATGATGGGTGGCAGACTCAGCATCTATAATCCGATTACCATTTGTACTTGTGTCTGTTTTTTACAAAGTGGAGAATATAGGTAGTCCAAACACTTTTAGATCAAGCATCTACCCTAAATATGGTTAGATGCTTTTTTGTAGAGTAAAGTAGATGACGATAAAGAATGAAATATCGATTTTATTCGCTCAATTACAATAAAGAGAAGTTAACTATTAAGCAATAGAAGAATTAACTCTACATGTAACATATGAATTTGGTATTTATAAGCTAAATTAAAAATAGATACTGACGTAATACGTTTATATATTGACGTAATACGTTTTTGTATGATAATATTCGTTTAGTTGAAAAATAATTATTTGTAGGGGGATATTTCAATGACTTGGAAGACTATTAGTTTAGATTATCTAAATGCGGTTGAATTAGAAGAAGGTTATATTGTTATGACCACAAAAACTAGTGCATTAAAGGATGTTGTTATTCCTTTGGGAGCAAATCCACGGAAACCTTCGCCAAAGAATAAAAATGTTAAAGCAATGATTACACAGTTAGAAACTGATCCAGCCAATTTCAGAAAGAAAAATGAAGGGATTTCAATTATTGCTTATAAAGCGGTTATTGATACGGAAACCGGAAAGGTCATCTTTGAGGTCAATGATAGACAAGGTATCATTAATGGGGGGCATACTTTCTTTGTTCTGAATAAGCATGGTGTAGATAATGCAACTGTTAGAATTGAAATTAATACTGGTGTACCAGATACTCTTACAACAGAAATTGCAGCATCAAGAAATTCATCCAAAAAGTTGTCCGCTGAATCAGAATTAAATCATACCGGTATGTTTAAATGGATCAAAGAAAGTGTAACACCAGAACTAAGATCTGATATCAGTTTCCATGAGGGAGATGAAGGAAGTATCGAGGTGGGAGAACTTCTCCAAGTTGTAAATATCATTAGCCCCAATAAAAGCACTATAGATAATGCTAAAAGATCATACAATTCAAAAGGAGCAATTTTGGGTTCATTGAAAAATCATAAAATGAATGCTTCTATTATAAGAACCAAAAATCATATCGATGATATGTGGGAACTTTATAATTATATTCGACATGATCAAGATTTAAAGGAACGTTTTATGCCAATGATTTATGAAGGAGATCAGATGTATAAAGGTGTAGCGTTTTTTATTTTAGCTGGTGTCTTACAGCAACGTACTGAAATTGTTGATGGTTACGTAAAAATTAAGACTAGTATTGAAGACCTAAAAAATATCGTACATGTAAAGGCAGATGCCGTAAACAACAAGATTATGAGATTAGGGCAACACTTTATAGGAGCGATAGACTCAATGGTAGCTTCAGACACATTTGTCGATGGAATCGAAGTTGTGTTCTTAAAATAATTTAATTATTTGGGTTAAAGGGCTTTGTACTTCAAAGCCTTTATTCCCTTAATGAAATGGAGTTGGAATTTATGGACATAAGAAATATTAATGTTCAAGCACTAGATTTAGGAGTTGCTACTCCTTCTTTTACAGTACCCGCAATTGCTTATCTAAGTGGAGAGAGGTTATGGTATGCAGTTACTTTACCGTATAAAACATTAGGGAGATTTGTTCAAACTTCTGCTGTAAAAAAGAAAAATGAAGTTATTATCAAATCGGAAATCAAAAATCGATTTCTCGATAAAGTACATAAAAATGAAATTAAAAATTATATTGTTGAAGAACCACGTTTTACAATTCCACCTATTACATTAGTTTCATATGATGAACTAAGTTTTGAACCTTTTGTTTTTGGCAGTACAAAGCAAATTAAAACAAAAGAGGAGTTAATGAGTACGCTAGAGAGCTGTGGTTCTTTAGCGGGGATGATGCAGTTACCTGTTGATTATGAATTCGAATGCTTGGATGGCAACCACAGGACTGTTGCAATTCGTGAATTAGCACAAGAAACACCGGAATTAATAGCAAATAGCAATATGTTATTAAATATTGTTTATGAAAAAGACAGTAGGAAAATTCGACAAGATTTCGTCGATGTAAATAAAAATGCAAAACAAACAACCCCTTCTATTAACACTCTGTTTAATACAAGAGATCCTCTTTCTCGTATCGTAATGGATATACTAGAAAATAGTGATTATCTCGAGGATATTACTGAGATGCTAGCTACTAGCGTGTCTAAAAACAGTAAAGACATTTACACACTAAATAATATTAAAAATGTGATAATTGAGCTGGGAGGTAAAAATTCACAAAGTGGTAAAAGTGGTGAGAAAGCAATTGTTGATAAACTAAAAGAAGACAATAATAATTTTAGTCTTACCTTAAAATATAAGGGGGAATTATTCTTCAAGGCTTTAAAGGATAATAAATTTATAAAACAATGCCTTATTAAAAGAGATAAGACTCCCGAATTAAAATACGATTCGGTTATTACTAGCGGAGTTGGTTTAATTGTTGCCAGTCGAGTAGCAAAATCCATATTTAATGAGTATGAACAATCGAGGAAAGATCGGTTAGAATTAAGTATATTAGAAGATGCATATTATAGCTTGGAACAACTTATGTTATTTGATTGGTCACGATCCAACAGTTTCTTTAAAGGAAAACTTGTATCAGAAGAAAGCGATAAGTTGATCACTTCTAGAGAAACAATTCAAATTACAGCAGAAGCCCTAAAAGAACATCTTGGATACAATGAACGTATCTCCCAAAGTTAAATTTGAGTTTCATTGACACGGATGTTTTCTAGATTATTTTAAACATTAAAGAAGGTTCTCCTTTGATCTAAACAACACGCATTCAGAGCGGTTGTATTGCAAAGAAAATTGATTACAACCTTTATAAATGTCACTGGAGCTTTATATCAAGAAATGGTTAGAGCTAATCAAATATAAGTAATACATGATTATATAAAGGTTTGATAGCATCTGTAGCGACTATGTTCTTAACAACTGAAGTAATTGTTGTTGATAAGCCAAAAGAAACTCTTTTGATATAGCAAATAATATATTTTTAAAATAAAAAAGTCCTATTCCCTTTATGGAGGTAAGGCTTTTTTATAAAAGGAAACCTTTAATAACAAGCTTAAGAGTATAAATTTTGTGGTCACACAGTGGTCACGGATTGGTCACAGAATTCTAATTTTCCACTCTAAAACGACAGCATCACCCACGTTGACTTCATGATTGGCTCAGCTGAAATGGACATCGACGGCATCAAAGCTGACGGTACAAGCGAGCCTGTGTTTAGAAAAGGGAACTGGGCGTTTTGAATTAAATAAATAACAATAATAAAAGCTTCTGCGCTACATCCGCAGAAGCTTTTATTGTGATCACTAAATTTCTGTAAAACTGAGATTTTATATATCTTACACGCGATTACGCTTTAAAATAAAACGGTAGCAAGTTATTTTTAAGTTTGTACATCAGTTGTAGAATCAGGAGCAAAGTTAACAACTTCCAAAACTATAGGAGAACCTGTTAAAACGCTAGATCCTGCAGGAACAGTAATAGCTAAAGAACCGACACCCGTGGCTCCTGGCGTATATGTGGAAAGGCCAGCCATTTGTAAAACGCCGTTGATATACACATTGTAATAGCTGTTATCCGTAGCTAAAGCTGGAAGTGCAGTAGCCGCGCCACCTGTATCACCAAAAAAGTCAGCGGCATCTATTGTTAAAGTAGTTGCACCCGTAGTTGTAGCAGTTGCTGTATAAAAGAAACGTGAGACGGTTGGGCTGGCTGTTACAGTGGTAGCAGCGGCTATAGCGAGTTTCATAATTTGAAGAGGCATAAATGTGTTACCTCCTTTCATGTTCTATCCTTCAATATATGCATTTGTTCCTTCTGAGGAATAGGTTTAATGGCATAAATTTAATTCTTAAAGACTATAACTAAACTAAGTACATCTGTGAAGGAGAGTCTTTCTTGAAAAAAAAATCTTACGGCTGCGATAAGTATGCACCTTCTTGTTCAACACCTTTTATTAAGCTTCCCGTGTTGCCTCAGCAGGAATTTAGGTATATATTCCCGAAAAAAGTTCGCATCTTTGAATACTATACCGTAGCCGGAGGCAGCAAGCGCATCTTTACAGATCAAGATGCGTTAAAAGAATATGGCACTCAGCGTATATTGGATCCTGAGAGCTACTCATACAGTAATCTATTCATAAACGGTGTGTTGCAGCCTTCCTCCAATTACAGCGTCCAAAAAGGACTTCTTATCATTAACACAGAGGATATTCCTTTAGAAAAATCACCCGTGATTTTACAAATGATTAAAGTAATCTAACTTTCAACCACAAAATGCGAAGTACACATGCCTGGAAATAAAAAAACAAGGTGAACGTTAGTCAGTTCCACCTTGCTGTGATTCTTCTTTTTTAACCGGAGCGTCACGCTTGAACATGTGATAGTAGGTAAACCCCAAGCATAGAGCGCCGGCGATTGAACAAAAATATTGCAAAAAACGGACGAAATCCATTGGAATGACCTCCCATTTTCAGTTTCGCTTCTAGTATGTACAGGGAAGTGAAATAATATGTGAAAAAGGGAGGTTTTCTCTTATAGTTCGTATGGTTCTTGAAGAGTAAGGTAAGGCTGCTGAT
Organism: Priestia sp. TRN 1309; assembly: GCF_050846875.1. Taxonomy (NCBI): domain Bacteria; kingdom Bacillati; phylum Bacillota; class Bacilli; order Caryophanales; family Bacillaceae; genus Priestia; species Priestia sp. TRN 1309. The sequence goes on from NZ_JBOZGM010000002.1 coordinate 200,774, forward strand.
CTTCAAGACCAAGACGCTTATTTAATTGTCTTTTCATTAAATCGTACTGGTAGATGAGGTGAAATTGATTTTTTTTCGGTGTTTCACAGCGAATGTAGGTTTCTTGCCCGTTCTTGTCTGTGAAATGAATGGTTAACTCACCGAAATAGCGTTGAACAGGAGCTCCGTGAAGGCCTTTTTCATTTTTGACAACCTTTGAAAATTCTGCTCGTTGAATACGGTTAAATGGAATAATAGCTACTTGATTGATAACAAGACGCTGATCGTACATGTCAATTTTAGATATGGAAATTTGATTAATTCCTTCTGCAAATTTAACATGCCCGTTTACAGAAACAAGCGGTTTGCGATCCTCAGGATCAACAGCGCCTTGAGGTCGCTTAATGACGTAGAAGCTAGCTACGCCAAGTGCTACGATACCAACCACAACAATAAGTGCAAACATCATTTTGCATTCCACCTCCTGAGTATAGATGTGTAATCTGAATTTAACAGCAAGCTGTTTCAGTTGCCATATTGCCTCAACAATGAGGATAGAGAAAAGCAGTTCGGCAGTTCATTATAAGTATATACATACGTTCGACAATATGGTGTGATATTCCTTCTTATTATGACTTTTTTACGACAAAATAGGCAAAACTCTTTCCGAAAATGAAGTGAATCAGTTACAATTTAAGGATAAGGTACCAAATTTCTTTTCTATCTCAAAAAAGTGCAGAAAAGCGTAAAAAATTCTAGGTACTTTCTCATATTTTTACTATTTTTATAGAATTTATTCCAATTTCTAATCCTTTATCGTGTATAATCTCTTGTGTGCAGCATGATATACATAAAGGTGTAAGGAGGCACAGTTCATTGTCTTTATCAGCAAAAAAGATATTATTATTAGTTTTAGTAGTTATATGTTTAGTGTTAGTTGTGATGCAATTCATAAATCGATCAGCAGAGCCGACTTCTGGACAGGCCCAAGAAACACTGAGTAAGCTTCCTGAACAAGAAACCGTTAAAGAAAAAGCGAAAGGCGACGAGGAAGCGCACAAATATCGAGTGTATTATATTACTATTGAAAAAATCGAAAATGGTACATACAGCGGAACAACAAAAGAAGGAACGGGCATTAAATTTTCCGATAAAAATTTAAATGAACCGATTCCAAGCAATTTGAAAAAAGGGGATATCGTTAAAGCATATTTTGATCTGGAATATAGCACGAAAGGTCTAGTCAAAGTAGAAAAGGTAGACGAGATACCCGATGATGACGAGAGCTCAAGTTAATTGAGCTCTTTTTTTGTGTTTTACGAATGTGGTAAAATATTGAATATATAGATACGATACAGGGGGAAGAAGATGATAGCAGCCATTATAGTAGGAGCGGTAATTCTTTTAGTTTTGATTATTAAAGGGGTTGCAAAGTCGAGAAGATTTCGCTTGTATAAAGAGGAGCTTCCAGATGAGCTCGGAATACATAAAGATCAAGGGTTTGAAGATATTGTTCATTCACTAGAAGATTCTTTACCGGCAGCCTATGTTCAGCAAGTGAAACAGCGCATGAAAGGAAAAAATACAAAAGACGATGAAGTGGAATGGACGTTTTTTGAGATGAAGCGCTACTTTTTATTAAATGCAGTCATCAAAGACGTACCGATGTTTAGTGCAAAAGTGGATGAAGTATGGCATGAAATGATTATGTTTACAGTAGATTATGAGCGTTTTACAGAACACTTTTTCAACCGCTTTTTGCATCACCAGCCAAATGTAGAAACAGCTCCATCCCCACAGCCGGATAAGCGAGCGTTCTTCGATTGGATGTATGCTCATTTGTTTGACATAACGGGTAACAGCCGACTGCTTTGGGGGAAATTTTTTCAGCATCCGCTTGATAAAAGTACGCTTCAAGATTTTCAAAGGTTATCAGAAGATGAATTACTAGATCGCTATTTCTTAAGAAACGGCAAATGGGAAACACAACAGAGGCATTTGATTCAAACATTAAAAGAAGAAGTCACTGCTGCACGAAAAAGAAAAAAAACGGGCGGATCAACTTATTTTAAAAAAGCTGCTAAAAAAGGAAATGTATCAAACGAACTTCTTCTTCAAGGCTTTGTTTTTTATTCTCTCTACAAAGCCACCAACTTTTCAAGCCATATGAATGAACTGTTGCTATATAAAAAGACGATGTATGCGGGAGAGACAGCCTCTTACAGCGGGTATAGCTGTTCAAGCCCCTGGGAAGACAACCGCCACCATCACAACAACGATGGAGGTCATCACCATCATGACAGCGGCAGCAGCTGTTCGAGTTCAAACTGCAGCAGTTCAAGCTGTTCAAGCTCTAGCTGCGGGAGTGGGTGCAGCAGCAGCTAATAAAGTAAAAAAACTCGTTTTATACGAGTTTTTTTACTTTAAATGCAACGACGACAAAATGATTCACTGACAAGCAGTGAAAAATTTGGTATAATCGTTACGTTTTTAAAAAGGAGAGACAGCGAAAATGAATATTTTATGGGACTTTGATGGAACCATCTTTGATACCTATCCGACTATCGTGAAAGCATTCAAAGAATTACTAACAGATCAAACGATTTCAGAAGATGATATTTTAAAACAAATGAAAATATCTTCTGACGTAGCAATCAAGCATTTTGATATTGAAAAGTCTTTGTTTGATAAACACTTCCATGTGCTCGAACAAAAAATCAATCCTAAAGATAAGCCTGCTTTTTCTCACGTAGAAGACGTACTGAGCTTTGCGGATACAAATGTAATTGTTACGCACAAGTCTAGACAATCTACGCTTGATATCCTGGCATTTTTTAATATGGAGCACTACTTCACGGAGATTATTACAAAGGATGATGGCTACAAACGAAAGCCTGATAGCGGAGCTTATGCCTATCTTCACGATAAGTATCAGCTCGATTTAGTAATTGGGGATCGCGAACTTGACTTAAAACCTGCCCGTGAACTGGGAATTAAAACATGTGCATTTCAAAATAACGATATTGAAGCAGATTATCACCTTACATCATATGATCAATTCTTTACAACGGTCGTAAATAAAAACTCGTGAAGCTATTCTTCACGAGTTTTTATTTGTTCAGGTGTATGTATTTCGGGGATTTCACCGAGCGTGTAGTTCGCTACTTTTGTAATGTTACTATTAGCAAAAAAATAAAACTCTCCGTCGACTCCGCGAATTTTTGTCGTGCGCAATCCAATTTCTTCAACAGTTCCTTTCGTATCATTTATAGATACGTGATCTCCTACTGAGAATTGATCTTCAAATAGAATAAAAAACCCATTTAAAATATCTTTAATCAAATTCTGTGCACCTAAGCCTGTAATAAACCCTGCTACGCTAATACCAGCTAAAAGTGCTTTCATATTAATTCCGATTGCCTCTAAAGACGTAATAAGTGCAATAAAATACACAACGTACATGACAATGCTCAGACAAAGTTTTTTCAGCGTTATTTCTTTTCGTTCGTTGTACCTCAGCAGTTTAGTTTTAAATCTGAAATCAAAGATTTTATTAATGACACTGCGAGCAAACCGGATGACAATTTGAGCAATGATAAAAATGAGGATAATCTTTATGATTACTTCACTAATGTCAATCCACCTACCGGTATTAAATAAAGTTTGCTGTACCCACTGTATGTATTTCATGACTAAGTCCCTTTCTTGCTTTATAAAATTTTCTCTACTGAATAGTATAATTTATTTTAAAAAATATACTACTAGAATTTATTAAGAGGCGTTTGAACTATTGTTTTATTTTAATTTATTTGTATTTGGTATATGTAATGAAAACTCCTTAATTTAGAAAAAGTGAAAATCCTCAGGTATAGATATTTTTAAAACATTTCTTTATACAAATATTAAATAAAATCTTATAGCAGAGATTAGTATAGATCTTATTAGCAAACATTATATACAGATATTAAAGAAAGAAAAATCCTCTAAAAACCCAATGATATCAAGGGTTAGAAAGAAAATAGCTTTTCAATAAATAACTGTGTGGAAAATAGCCCTTTTTTGTGAACAGCATCCTTTGGCTAAAGGATGTTTTTTATCGTAGTAGATATGGAATCTATTTTATTTACTATGTTTTTTCTTCTACAATAGATGGATTTTAAAATCAATAGTATGAAGATTGCTGTTAAAAGTATGAATTATTTCCACTGTGGATAAAAGTAGTTATGTTAAAGAGTAAATAACCTGGAAATTATCGTTAATAAAAAAATAAAAGGGATGTTTTTATTAATAAAGAGGATGATATAACAGTCATTGAATATGTTTTCTTTCTTTTGTGGATAAGTATGAAGGTGTTTTTTTAGTAATATTCCATAGTTATACACAAGAAATATCATTTATTTAAACTCATTACGTTTATATAGATAGGATAATGAAATTTGAGAGCTGAAAAAATGGGTGTTTGTTTGTACTATTTGTATCAAAAAGAGAAGAGAAGGGAGAGAAAATAAAAAAAAGGCATGCCAAAGAAGCCCCTTATGAAGCTGTAAGTTCGGCAGGGACTTGATCTTGAAGATTTTTTGAAAGCTCTTTTCGAATGAGCGTACGGATTTTCCCACCGTAATTTTCAACGACTTGAGCATCATGGCTGAAGAAGGCCTGTTCAATCAATGTATAAAGGGCAGACTTCACTCGTTCAATACCATATTCAAAAGAAAGCTGAACCAAATCAGCGATGTCTTCGTTTTGGAATGAAGACATAACAATTCCTGTAGAATCTGTGCTGTGTCCAGATAATTTTACAAAAGTCTCTTCAATAGTACGTCGAATCGCCGCATCGTATTGATCTCTCTTTTCTTGTTTTGACATCTTGCCATTTTTAGCTCCGTCTTTTAAAACAAAGAAAATAGTAGATCCTTGGACAACGGTTTTAAATGCGCTCGCCTGCGTTTCAGCTATTTTTTGCATCATACCCTTGTAGTGAGTATATTTCGGCGTAAAAATTTTATAGTCATTAAAGCTAATTTTTGAAGTGTTTTCTCCAGGATTAAACTGACGCTTAATCGTATCGTTGTCATAAACCAATTCTTTGCGCAGCTCTAAGCGAAGGGCATTTACGTTTTCAATTAGAATAAGTTCTTCAAAGCGAGTATATTCTAATTCCATAAACCCAAAGCCGTGTTCTTCAAAATATTGGGGGTAGGGAACAATACAAATATTGATTCCTTTGCCGCTGCGAGAATAGGAAATTAATTCTGTTTCTGCTAATACTACATTGTTGTTGCGAACTGTTCGAACTGTACAATTCAAAGCGGCTGCAATCTCTTTTTCAGAAACATCACAAATAATACCTCTTTCATCAACGTGAAGGAAGTGATAAAAAATTAATTGTGAAATTTGAGATTTAGATAAACGGTGATGTTCTGCCACTGTTTTGATTGTAGGGTTCCCATGAGCGTCTAGGTCCATGTGATCTTCAATATCTTTATATTTTTCTACGGTGCTAGACAATTGGCGAATAATTTGTTTTCCAATTTTCGCAAATTCTTTTTTTATCATGAGAATCCCTCCAATCTATTTCATATCAACAATAATTTATTAGGGTAAAATAACAAAGAATACCTTGTGAAAATTATATCAATAAGAAACAGAATCGCAAACGAACGAGTAGTACGCGAAAAACGGCAAAAGGCTCAAAGAATGCTGTCATAGCAAGGGATTCAGCGTATAGGTTTTTTAGTACGACAAAAACGGCAAAAGCAAGCAAGCGCCGGTAGAACAGTGTTTGTTACGATCAGTAAAAATCAAAAAAAACTTTATGCGTTTTAGTACGTAAAAAACGGCAAAAGGCTCAATATAGTACGCCGAAAATAGCAAAAGTGAAGAGTGGTACGCCAAAAACAGCAAAAGTGATCTCGATTCACCTAAAAAAAGGGAAAAAAATCACTTCTCTGATCGCTGTAAATAACACAATGAATTTCAATAGTACGTCAAAAATGGCAAAAGTTATTTTTAGTACGTGAAAAACGTCAAAAACGACCTGGTAGTACGCTAAAAACAGCAAAAGTTATCGTTTGGTACGTCAAAAATGGCAAAAGCTTTATATATGCTGCGAAAAAAATAAAAAATAGGGTTTGAAAAGGACATAACAAAGGGAAAAGCAATGTTTAGTACGCAGAAAACGGCAAAAGTAGTGAAGGAGTACGTCAAAAACGGCAAAAGGTAGGATTGTTTTACGAAAAAAAGAGAATAATTAACACTTAATAAGTGATGACGAGTAAATAAAATGAATTTAGTACGTCAAAAACAGCAAAAGAAGCAAAGTAGTACGTCAAAAACAGCAAAAGACAGTAATTAGTACGCAGAAAACGGCAAAAGTAGCGGAGGAGTACGTCAAAAACGGCAAAAGCTTTTGTGTAGTACGTTAAAAATGACAAAACTTCCAAACTATGAAATGAAAATAGAGGGAGATTTTGTATCAAAAAGACGAAAATGGCAAAATGTCAAATAAAAAAGGAAGGGAATGATTTACCCTTCCAATGTTTCTCTATGTTCTCCTCCAAAATAGTCTTGAATTTCATAATTTTGAAGAGGAATAAAAGAGATTTCAAAGCCTTGAAGTTTTTGCTGATAACTTTGGATCAGTACTTGATTGCTAACAAATTCTGCTAGAGATTCATTAATTAATTTTAGGTTTACATCAATTTTCTTTGAACGAAAACGAACTTTTGAAGCAAAATATTGATACGGGTAAAAATGAGTGTAAGACTTTTCTTGTAAATAACAGTCTAAACGCTCTTTTTGAAATGCATAAAGCAGTAAAGAAGACAGCGAGTTATCTTTAAACTTTTTAATAACATCACTGTAAATTTGTACAAACTGCTGATTTAAAAAGCCTTGATGCGTATCATCGCTAAATACAATCGTTGCATATCGTCTGCCCGTTACTTCATCGGTTTCAATAACAGCCTTTTGAAAGAAGTTGATCGCAAATTTTGTATCTCTGGAATTTTTCTTCTTTGCTACACCTTCTACGTGATACCTGGCAATTTTCATAATGCGGGCTTCAACGGCTTCATAGTTTTTTACACCTTTTGAATTATAAATTTCTTTCACGATATCCGCTAAATCAAGAGTCACCGTTTTTTCTTTATAAAACATCTCGTCGCGCTGTGAAAGAGCAAACTGGATAATTTGGGAATCTTTTGGGTCTAAAACCATATTTCGTTTGGAAAGAACCGTTTGATTATCATTCACAGGGATAATGGTGCGAATGAAATATTCTTCATCAACTTTATAGTCATTATATAAAACGACTTCTTGGGAGTTTGTTTTAACTTCCATATTGGTTTTAAGAGAATGACTTTCGTTTGAGAAGATAGGCGCCTCTACCCACGAATTTAATCGTTTATCAATCCAGTTGCTTAAATTTCCATTGTATTTTTCTAAGATGATTTCCGCAATTAAAAAAGTAAAGTCCGTGTGAAATGCTTTCTCTATTTGATAATTCATTTTTGAATCTAAATAAGGAAAATCGGTAATGTTTGTTTTTTTGCTTTTAGCCCATGCCTCTACTTCTTTTAACTTTATCTTTAAAATATCTTCAGGTTTTTCCACGCCAAACAGCTTTTTTAAGTGTTCGGTATCTACTTTTTTATCCATCACTTTTTTGGCTAATTCAATGTCTTCAAAAATAGGATTAGGCTTTTCTGCTTTAATATCTTTTTTTAATGTTTGCAGCCAGTTTTTCTTATTTGATTGTCTTCTTTTGTAGGCTGGGTTTCGTATTTCCTTAGGATTTATTAATTTATTCTCTAAAACAAACGTATCTTGCAATATATTTAAAATGTAGTCTTCTATAAAATCTTTTTCATTCGAAAAAAACGAATGAGAATCATATAAAAAGTCTATACACTTTGCTTTGATATTGTCATCGATCGCATCGCTGATTTGTTTAATAAGGTAAGGAGAAAAATTGGATGGTTCGTTCATGTTGACCTCCTCTGCATGTATTTAATCTGTAACACTCTTATTATATCTTTTTTGAACGATACTCTAAAGGCTAAAAGGAAAATTCGTTTTTGTGAATGCTGTTTTATATCAAATTAGCCTAACCAGCTATTAGTATATAAAGGCTTATTACAAATATAAAATTCTTTCTTTATAGCGCTTGTACAATTTTAGATGTAAGGAGAGTATTATAGTAGCTTTATAAAAGAGAAAAGCAAAGTACATTCATTGAGTTTGAAAATGGAAAAGTTTATACTTGCCAAGTACACTCTTTTTACAAATAGGGGGAATAAATATGTTGTTAAAACCTAAAGCAATTTTTTTAGATATGGACGGTACGATATTAAATCGCTCCAACAAAGTAAGTATTCAAACAAAAGAAACCATTGACGAATTACGAAAACAGGGAATTTTTGTTTTTATTGCTACGGGAAGAGCGTTTGATGAAATAGAAGAGTTAGTTCCTGAAGGCTTTCAAGTAGATGGATTTATCACATCAAATGGTATGGCAGGATACGTAGGAAAAGAATCAGTCTTTCAGCATTCGCTTTCACTTCAATTGGTGGAAACTATTATTGAAAAAGCAAGAGCGAACAAGGTATACTACGAGCTTTTCCCGTATGGCACACCTCGCGTGACGTTAAAACAAGATCAGCCGTATGTTGAAAATGAAATTAAAGAGCCAAAGCCAGACAGTGTGGAAATTAACGAATGGCTTTCTCGTAAACAAGCAATTAAAGAAGAAATTGACTGGAAAGATTCCGTAGAAGGAAGTGAATTTTCAAAGTTCTATTTCTTTGCAAGAACGCACGAGCATATCGATAAATGGAAAGAAGAGCTTGAAAAACTCAAGCAAGAAACAGACTTTACAACTTCTACTTCATCTAAACACAATGTCGAAGTGATGGTGGCAAACGTAAATAAAGCAACGGGAATTCAGCAAATGCTAAAACATTTTAATTTGCCCGAGCAAGACATTCTAGCAATTGGCGACAGCAACAATGATTTACCAATGTTTCAGTTTGCCAGCTATGCTGTAGCGATGAAAAACGCGCCGGATCATATTAAAGAGATTGTCGATGACGTAACGGAATTTAACTGTGACGAAAACGGCGTCTCCCATTACCTTTCTAAATTTTTATTACAAAAATCTACTAGAAGTAATCCCGTTTTATAAAAATGAATCTATTTCACGACATATAACCAACTATTCAAAACATCGTCTTTTAGGCGGTGTTTTTAGTATGCATAAGGTAAAAGTAAACCGTTCATTATTTTTAGTTATAGCACTCTTAGCTAAAAAGAATAGATAAGAATAAATCTTCTATAATTTAAAAATCATGTTATAAACGACATAACTATCCTCGTGCCTATTCCTGCAAAACACCTCTCAGCCCTGATGAGTGCCACCATGCCAAAGCATAAAACATTTTAAAATCTAAACTTTTTCTTTCTTCAAACTTTTTATAAAATGCGCAGAAAAGGGATTGTATCTCCGTATATTTAATGCTAATATAACATTTAATGAAAATAGTATAACATATTTAGAGTTATTTCGTAATTAGTATGACATAAATTCTTAATTTAATTGTTTTGTTAAAGTGTTTATAATCACAGTGACCAGCATATTTATCTATTCATTACTATTAAATTGTGTATCTTGTAAGCTGCTAAATAAAAAATATTAGCGTTATTAAACTATTAAAATCAAAGAATAGGAAGATTTAATGTGAATAAAAGAAAAATTGTCTATATAGTTTCCGACTCAGTAGGTGAAACGGCTGAGCTGATGGTAAAAGCAGTTTTAACTCAATTTAGTGGAGAAGATATTGAAATTCAAAATACTTCTTACGTAGAAAATGAGGAAAATATTGATAATATCATTGCCGAAGCAAGGTGTAACGAGGCCATCATTGCGTATACTATCGTCATCCCACCTTTAAAACAGTATCTTGACCAAACGGCACAAGAAGAAGGAATTGTAGCCATTGATTTGATGACCCCTCTTATGAGTGCCTTTAGCCAAACCTTTAATAAAGAACCTAATCTTCAACCGAGATTAACAAGAAAATTAGACGATAACTATTTTCGAAGAGTAGAAGCAGTTGAATTCGCTGTTAAATATGATGATGGACAAGACTTCAGAGGCATCAAGCGAGCTGATCTAGTGTTGATTGGTGTTTCGAGAACATCTAAGACGCCACTTTCGATGTATTTAGCTCATAAAAGTCTTAAAGTAGCGAATATACCGTTAGTTCCAGAAGTGACGCCTCCTGACGAACTTTTTACTATTCCAAAAAATAAATGTATTGGTTTAGTTATTACACCGGATAAGCTCAATGAAATCCGAAAAGAACGATTAAAAAATTTAGGTTTAGCGTCTCAAGCCAATTATGCCAATGTAGATCGAATTCTTGAAGAGCTGGACTATGCTGAGAAAATTATGAAGCGCATTGGCTGTCCTATTGTTAATGTCTCAGGTAAAGCAGTTGAAGAAACCGCTGAAGTGATATTGAGCATGTTAAAAAAGGACAAGATGAAAGGGTATGTATAAAAACTCCCATTATGTAAGACAGACAACTTGTCAGACATACTTAATTTATAGAGAGTCAGGTAGAACAGGCGTGTTGCTAAAAGGTGCTTTTTTAAAATATAAAAGATAAGGAAGATTGTGATGAGCAATGTATATAAAAAAACAGACGTTATCTTAATTGGGGCCGGAGTGATGAGCGCAACGCTGGGATCTTTACTAAAAGAGTTAGTGCCGGAATGGGAAATCAAAGTATTTGAGAAACTCGCAGATGCAGGAGAAGAAAGCTCCAATGAATGGAATAATGCAGGGACTGGGCATGCTGCCCTGTGCGAGTTGAACTATACATCTGAACAAGCTGACGGATCTATAGATATTACGAAAGCAGTGCGAATTAATGAACAGTTTCAGCTTTCAAGGCAATTTTGGTCGTATCTTGTAAGCAGTAATTTAATTCATCATCCGCAAGAGTTTATTATGCCAATCCCTCATATGAGTTTCGTACAAGGAGAAAAGAACGTATCCTTTTTGAAAAAACGTTTTGAAGCGCTATCAAATAATCCGTTGTTTCAAGGGATGGAGTATTCGGATCGTCCTGAAAAGTTAAAAGAATGGATGCCGCTTGTTATGAAAGGCCGTACATCGACTGAAGCAATTGCGGCAACCAAAATTGACTCAGGAACGGACGTGAACTTTGGAGCTTTAACTCGTATGTTGTTTACACATTTAAAAAGTAAAAGCGTAGAAATAAACTATAACCACAGCGTTGAAAATCTGACACGTACCGCAGACGGCTCGTGGGAAGTAAAAGTACATGATATTCATAGCGGCAAACAGGAATATCACACGGCGAACTTTGTTTTTATCGGAGGAGGAGGCGGAAGTCTGTCTTTACTCCAAAAAACGGGTATTCCTGAGTCCAAACATATTGGAGGGTTCCCGGTAAGCGGATTATTTATGGTATGCAATAATCCCGAAGTTGTAGCGCAGCATCACGGGAAAGTGTACGGAAAAGCAAAGGTTGGCGCTCCGCCGATGTCGGTTCCACATCTTGATACACGCTATATCGACCGCAACAAAACACTGCTGTTTGGACCTTTTGCCGGATTTTCACCAAAGTTCTTAAAAACGGGTTCAAATTTGGATTTAATCAATTCTGTAAAACCGAATAATATCTTAACGATGTTAGCAGCAGGCGTCAAAGAGATGGGCTTAACGAAATACTTGATTCAACAGGTGCTATTGTCAAATGAAAAGCGTATGGAAGAACTTCGCGAATTTATTCCAAACGCAAAAAGCGAAGACTGGGATATCGTCGTAGCGGGTCAGCGTGTACAGGTAATCAAAGATACGGAAGCCGGAGGTAAAGGAACTCTTCAATTCGGTACAGAAGTTGTGAGTTCAGCGGATGGTTCCGTTGCTGCATTGCTCGGGGCCTCGCCAGGCGCTTCGACTGCCGTTCATGTTATGCTTGAAGTGCTAGAAAAATGTTTCCCGCAGCATATGAAGAACTGGGAACCAAAAATAAAAGAAATGATTCCTTCTTACGGCTTGTCACTGGTAAAAAATCCAGCGCTTTTTAACGAAATTCATGCTTCTACAGCACAAACGCTGAATTTAAGTAAAAAAGAACTTGCGTACCGATGATTTTAGGCGGCCTTTGGCACGTATGCTTTAGATTAAAAGAATTTTTTTAGGCTGCTTTATAAAGTGTTTAAAATATAAGTGAAATCTATAAGAAAAAATGAAGGAGCTCCGTTATATAACGGGCTTCTTTTTATTTATTTCCTTTGCTAGCAGAATTTACTTCGTATACATGATATAATTCTTATTAGTAAGCGTTTACATATAATGGAGTGAAGAATTGGAAAATAGCTATTTTGAGGAGCCGATAAAAGATGATTACAACTAATACATCTTTACTAACGAAAGAACAAACGATTTTTAGCCATTCAGGGAATAAAATTAAATTAGAAGACAGAGAGATTAATATTGTTGCTCGATTTGAAGAGCCTCTTGTTCTAGTTTTAGGAAATGTCCTAAGTACCGAAGAATGTGACGAACTTATACAGCTATCCAAAGATAAAATGCAGCGATCAAAAATTGGAGCTGAACGTGAAGTAAACAGTATTCGTACGAGCAGCGGCATGTTTTTTGAAGAAAGTGAAAACGAGCTTGTACATCAAATTGAAAAGAGACTTTCTAAGATAATGGGACCGTCTATTGAATATGCTGAAGGCCTTCAAGTTTTAAAATACTTGCCTGATCAAGAATACAAAGCGCATCACGACTATTTCACTTCTGCAAGTAAAGCATCTAAAAATAACCGTATTAGTACATTGGTTATGTACTTAAATGATGTGGAAGAAGGAGGAGAAACTTATTTTCCTAAGCTGGGTCTTTCCGTATCTCCGACAAAGGGAATGGCCGTGTACTTTGAATATTTTTATAGTGATGCTGAACTTAATGACCGTACTCTCCACGGGGGAGCTCCTGTTATAAAAGGAGAAAAGTGGGTCGCTACCCAGTGGATGCGCAAACAAAAAATTCGATCGTAAAAACAAAGGTTTGAAGAGCCCTATTAGCTATTGTTAGTAAGGGCTCTTATTTATGTTACAAAAAAATAGTCATCATGGTAGTCAGTTATTATATTGAAATATTCACACTTATTCTATTTGTGCGGCTATTCCTTATTCTTATAAGCCGGTAGACGATAAATGTATTTGTAGTGTAAAATATCCTCATGATTAAAAATCTGGATACACAAAAACGAAAAATGTGTTCGTGAAATAAAAATAAAATAAATGCTATTTAAAATAATGACTTTAAAACAAGCTGCGCGAAAAACTCGTGAAAGGTATTTTCACGAGTTTTTGTTTTTAGGTGATTTACACTATTTATAAAATCATTTTACTTTTATATAGTAGATAGGGAATGTGTTAAAGGAGGACCCGGGTTTTGAAAGAAATAAAAGCAATTATTTACATCATGATCGCGACGTTTGTGCTGCTTCTTACTGGATGCAGTGATGAGCAGGCAAGTCATTCAAGCACACCTTCTACGGATACAAAACAAGAAGTTCAAGTAGAAGGTTCATCAGATCAAGAAGAAGACCATAGTCCTTCTAAAGCAAGTCGTGAAGACGTAGTAGGTGAGGCAGCTACGGTAGAAAGAGTGGTGGACGGCGATACGCTTAAAGTAAAAATGCTGAACGGAAAGACGGATCGCGTACGACTACTTCTTGTCGATACCCCAGAAACAAAGCATCCCAAACTAGGCGTACAGCCCTTTGGTCCAGAAGCATCTGCTTACACGAAAAAAAGGCTAGAAGGGCAGGAGATCACTCTTGAATTTGATGTGCAAGAACGTGATCAATATGGACGGTTACTTGCGTATATATGGATAGACAATGAGCTATACAATGAAGAGCTGCTAGCAAAAGGGCTAGCCCGCGTAGCGGTATTTCCTCCTAATACAAAGTACGTAGACGAATTTAAGAAAATACAGGAGCAGGCTCGAAAAAGCGAAAAAGGCATCTGGAGTATTGAAAACTATGCCCAAGAAAAAGGATATAATACGGATGCTGTAAAAAATCAGTCCTCTTCTAATCAAAAAGATACTCAATCTGCCACAAGCTGCGAAGGTAAAATAAAAGGAAATCAAAACTCTAAAATTTATCACGTGCCAACAGGGGCACACTACAATCAAACAATGAACAACGTCATTTGGTTCTGTACTGAAAAAGATGCACAAGAAGCAGGATACAAAAAAGCAAAAAACTAACAAAGAAATTCAGTAGCTGCTGAGTTTCTTTTTTTGTGAGTTCCGTAAGTATGTGTATAGGATTGGCTAAATACCGTCCAACAAAGAACGACCAATTCGTATAAGAAGACGCACGGGCCATATGAGCAACTGAGGCACTTGTAAAAGAACCTCCGCTATAAGTTCTCTCCCGCTCATCGTATTATCTTTCTGCTGACAGCGTTTTTTCATAGTCATCATCCATTCATTTGAAAATATACATTAATTATACAATGAAAGGAAGATTAGGAGTTAATTTTTTCTTTCTTTTCTTTTTCGTGTTAAAGTAGATAGGTAAGAAGTTTTGCTACAAATAACGCAAGCGAAGAGAATAAAGGGAGTTTGAAAATCGTGAAAATAAGGAAAGCAAGAAAAGAAGATGCTTCTGCTGTAACGGAATTACTTTATGACATGCTTGGGAGTATTGCACGCTCTCACACGGCGGCTACAACGAATGAAGAAGCGCTTTTAAGACTTAAAGCGTTTATTCTGTCTGAGAAGAATCGCTATAGCTATCATCATATTACAGTCGCGGAAGTCGATGAGAAGGTAGTTGGACTTATGCTTTGCTACGAAGGAAGTATGTTACAAACGCTTTATGAACCAGTTAAGCGTTTTGTACGTGCGAAACTTAATAATCCAGCGTGGGAAATTGATATAGAAACTGAACATGGAGATTATTATATTGACTCTCTATGTGTAGATGAAGATTACCGCGGAAAAGGGATAGGAACGGCTCTTTTAAATGTAGCCAAGCAAGAAGCCAAAAAGCGTAAGATGTTTTTATCGTTAAACGTTGAATATAATAACCTAGAAGCCAAAAAATTGTATCAGCGTATAGGCTTTCAAGAGCATAAAACCATTTTTATTGATAAAAAACCATTTTTTTATATGAAGACTGCCTGAGCATCTTTACGGTAGTATTTTTTGTGATAAAATGGATATATAAGTAAAATAATAAGAACCAACAGCTCAGCACTTTTGCTGAGCTTTCCTGTAAATCGCGTAAACGTATCAAAATGGAAAGAATCCTACATCCAATGGACCATAAGCAAGCGGTCATGAAAGTATGTTTGCTGATGTGCCACATGAAAGGAGCGTGCATGAACATCAGAGATCTTCCGTTTAATATGAGTTATCGATTTAATGAACAGCTTCGAGAAGTTCCGGTTAACCCACACCAAATGAAGCAGGGAATCATCTATTTAAAGAAACGAGCTCTTGAAGAAGAGGATGAGTGTGCCGCTGCTAAAACATATGGACATATTGGTGTATATGAGCGCATACTTGGAGAATTAACGAGCAGTGAAAGACACTTGCAGCTGGCCATTTATCTATATGACCGACATGCTGATACAATAGGTGAATTTTTGAATACGATCCGACTTGGACATACATATCACTGGCAAGAACAGTGGGATAAGGCGAATGAAACGTTTCAGCTACTCATTGAACAATTAAAAGCAGATGAAGACCTTCACATATATGAAGACTTTGTCTATCAGCATTATGGAAAATGTTTACTTGATCAGCGGGTTGTTTCCAGAGCACATCACTATTTTCAACGCGCGTTAGAAATTCGATTGAAAAAAGGCGATAAAGAATTAATTGAGTCGACTAATTCCTGCATCCGTCTTTGCTTAAATAAATTAAAACATTCCTAGTATACATAAAAGATAAATGACTCATAGCCTTGGTTACACATAATGCATAAACTTTCCGTTTGACAAACGTATGTGAACATATTATAGTCATACATGGCAATTTAAGAATACGTAATATAAAAACTAAACATAAGCGTCTCTTCTCTTTTGGAGAAGGGGCTTTTTTATGTGAATTTTTATGCCGAGGAGGGTTTAATTGATGAGTAAAACAGTAAAAGATGTCATCTTTTTATTAATAGGTTCGTTTGTATTTTCACTTGCAGTTAACATGTTCGTCATTCCAATAGGACTGGGTGAAGGCGGCGTTACGGGTATATCCATTATTTTATATTATACAACGCATCTTTCAACAGGCGTCACTAACTTTATTCTAAACGGTATCTTGCTTATCGTAGGGTATAAATTTTTAGAGAAAAAAACCATCGTCTATACAATGATTACGATTATCACTACATCTATTTTTCTTCACGTAACTGAAGGCTGGGGTCTTCATCTTCGCGAAGAGCTCATTGGCATGGTTTTTGCCGGTGTACTGCTAGGCGTTGGAATTGGGATGATTTTGCGAGTTGGTGGAACAACAGCAGGGTCAGCCATTATTGCTCGAATTCTAAATAAGTTTTTAAACTGGAAAGTCAGTCATGCACTTCTAATTGTTGATTTACTAGTGGTATTGGCTTCTTATTTTATTATTGGAATCGAAAAGTTACTATTTACGATCGTCATGCTTTACATTACAACAAAAGTAATTGACTTCGTTATTGAAGGATTTGATGCCAAAAAGGCCGTTACCGTTATTTCAAGCAACAAAAACGAGGTAGCGGACCAAATCAATGAACAGCTTGATCGCGGGGTAACGATTCTAAACGGTCGAGGGAACTATACAAAAGAATCAAAAGAAATTTTGTACGTTGTCATTAATAAACAAGAGCTTCTTAAACTTAAAAAGTTAATTAAAAAAATTGATGATGAAGCATTTGTGATTGTACACGATGTACGAGACGTAATTGGAAAAGGCTTTTTAAGCGCATAAAGCTGTGGTTCTTGGCAATTTTTTCTGACGTTGGTGTTTTCCGAAAAAGTATGATATAAGTGTGTCTAAAGACAATTCAATATACGAAAGGAAGAACCCATATGCGTAATAAAAGGCATGTAAAACGTCTTCTTCAACGTCGAATCCGTTCTTTACGATACGTTGTCTTGATTTTATTTACGATACTGATTTTAAAGTACGTTAGTGAAATTATGTAACTTTTTTATATGAGTCTTATCGCTCATTTGGAGTGCTTTTTCTTTTAAATTAGTAAACCAATTTGTATAATAGGTTTTAAGAAGGAGGAGTTCCATGAGCATTCCCAAACCATTAGTTCAGCTTAATCAACTCTTTATCGTTATAACGGTTTTGCTCGCTTTACTTGCGGCAAAGTGGCTTTTACTTTTGCCTTTTCTCGTTGGAGTAGTCACACTTGCAACAAAGCGTAATCCCGTAATTATGGCAGGGAAAACGCTTCTCAAAAAGCCTGCTTCTTCTTATCAAATGGAAGACCGGGATCAGCAGCTTTTTAACCAATGGATTGCAACGATATGTATGGGAGTTGCTTTCATTTCCTTTTTAATGGGTTATACGCTTGTCGGCTATTTATTTAGTATAATGGTGATTCTTGCTGCAGGTGTAGCGCTGATGGGGTATTGTATAGGCTGCACGATTCGTTATCGATATATGATGTGGAAATATAAAAGAAAAAAATACCCTGCATAAACAAAGCCTCGAGAAGGCTTTGTTTTTTTTTGCTCATTTGTATACGTTATCAATAAATTCAATCATCATAACGGATGAAAACAGATGTTAGAGCACCTGTATCCTTTAAAAACCTTTGTTGACAAAGTAAGGTAAACAAATTAAACTTTTTATGATAATAATAATCGTTACGATTTAAAGGAGGGGAATTATAGTTAGAGACAGTACATAAAAAAGGATAGCTTTTAATAAAGGAAGGGTTTATATGAAAAAAAAGATAAGTCTGCTATGCTTAACGCTTGCTACGATAGGTATGCTAGCGGCATGTTCGAGTAAATCCGCGAGTACCGGACAAGAGAGGGAAACAAAATCACTTACTTTTGTATCGAATTTTCCAAGTGACACGCTCGATCCACAGTTAAATTATACCACTGTACGAGCCGGCATTGCGGAAACACTAGTCAAAGTGAATGAGCAATTACAGATTGAACCATGGCTTGCAAAGAAATGGAAAACAGAAGATAATGGGACGACATGGATATTTGAGATTAGAGACGGGATTACGTTTCAAAATGGCAAGGATTTGAATGCTGAAGCCGTGAAACATTCGTTAGAAAGAACGATAAAAGAAAGCGAAGCAATGAAAAGTGCACTTAAAATTAAAGAAATGAAAGCCAGTGGCCAAATCTTGATCATTACAACAACAGAGCCGCTTGCTACGTTGCCTTCTGAACTTGTTCATCCAAACACGGCAATTATTGATGTAGATACTTCAGATATAAAAAGTAAACCAGTGGGAACGGGACCATTTAAAGTAGCTTCGTTTAAACCGGATAGTGAAATGAAAGTAAAAAAATACAAAGAATACTGGGACGCGGAACCAAAATTGGATGAAGTTGTGTTAACATTTAATGATGATGAAAATGCACGCACGTCTGCTTTACAATCAGGTGAAGCTGATATTGTATATCGTCCGGCAATTGAAAGCTTAAATACTTTAAAACAAGATTCATCTATTGTAGTAGATATACAGCCGAGCCTCAGAAATCAAATGCTTTTCTATAATTCAAGGCAAGAAGCGTTTAAAGATAAAAATGTGAGAAAAGCGTTTGATGTATTATTAAATCCCACGGATGTTGTCAACACAGCGCTCGCAGGTCAAGGTTCACCAGCAGCAGGTCCATTTTTAGATAGTTTGGATTTTTCGAACGATCAAAAAACGAAAACCTACGGACCAAGTGAGGCTCAAAAACATTTAGAAAAAGCCGGTTATATACTCAAGGATGGAAAAGCAATAAAAAATGGAAAACAACTTTCTTTTAAGCTTGTTACATACCCTTATCGTCCAGAACTGCCTTTAATGTCGCAAATGCTTCAGTCAGAAGCAAAAAAGATTGGTGTGAAAATAGACATTCAACAAGTGGAAAATATGGATGAGTATATGACAACAAAAGATGATTGGGGAATCGTTACATACAGCCTAGTAACCGCGCCGCGAGGAGATGCAGGATATTTCTTTAATGCTCTTTATACGGAGGGAGGGGCATTTAATGTTGGACATTTTCATGAACCAGCATTAGCTTCCATTATTGATGAGCTTAATAAAACCATTGATCAAAAACAGCGCAATAAGTTAGCAAGACAAGCCGGAGAAATAGCAGAAAAGGAAACGCTGCATTCTTCGATTGTTCACCCGAACAATTTTGTAGCCTATAGAGACAATGTGAAAAATTGGGTTACAGCCAAAAGTGAATACTATGTGATAACAAAGGATTTAGATGTGAAGTAGATATGAAATTAATTGGTAAAAGAATAATAGAATTACTCATTTTTTTAGTTATACTATCGTTTCTCAGCTTTGTTTTAATGAAGCTAGCTCCGGGAGATCCGGTTAAGCAAATGCTTCGCGTAGATGACGTGGCAGTGTCTGAGGAACAAATAAATAGTTTGAGAACAGAGCTAGGGTTTAACGAACCTGTATATATTCAATATGGAAAATGGCTGACGCGTTTTTTTCAGTTTGATTTAGGATCTTCGTATATGACAAAAGAGCCAGTCATCGACGAATTAGTTGAGAAGTTTCCGGCTACGCTGCGCTTGACGGTTGCATCTTTGGTTGTGATGCTGTTAATAGCTGTGCCACTCGGAACGCTGTCAGCACTATATCCAAATAAGTGGATTGATTATCTCAGCAGAAGTATTTCTTTAATTGGAGCGTCTATTCCAAGCTTTTGGCTCGGTCTTTTGTTTATACAGCTGTTCTCTGTACGTCTTCAATGGCTTCCTTCAATGGGTACAGGCACAGCAGCCCATCTTGTGCTGCCTTCTTTAACACTTGGTTTTGCCATGTCCGCTGTGTATATGCGAATGATTAGAGCTAGTCTGCTAGAAGGATTGAAACAAGATTTTGTACGATCTGCTCGAGCAAGAGGAATAAGTGAAAGCCGCATTTTTATTTTCCATGCGTTTCGGTATAGCTTAACACCCATTCTTACCATTTTAGGGACAAGCTTAGGGAGTTTACTTGGAGGAACGGTTATTATTGAAGTGCTTTTTGCTTATCCTGGAATTGGAAAACTAGTTATTGATGCGATTATGAATCGTGATTATCCTGTGATTCAAGGGTATATTTTGTGGATGGGCCTGTTTGTTGTTTTAATCAATTCACTTGTGGATTTGAGCTACAAATATGTAAATCCCCAGCTCTATGTAAAGGGAGGGGATAAAACGTGAAAAAGCCGCAGCTTCTTTTTGTAGTAATAAGCATGTGTGGTATTGTGCTTATTTTATTTTGTCTGTTTGGAAGTCAGCTAATACCAATGGACCCCACACAAGTCAATATGCAAGACCGGCTTCAAAAAGCCAACAGTGATCACTGGCTAGGGACTGACCACTTAGGCAGAGATCTTTTTTCACGAATCATAGCTGGATCTCAGACTACGATTGGAACTAGTTTTCTTGTCTTAGCGCTCTCTCTTTTGATTGGAGTCCCGGTTGGTTTAGTTTCAGGGTATATTGGAGGAAAGATAGATCGCTTTTTAATGAGAATTGTAGATGCTTTTTTAGCTTTTCCTGATTATATTGCAGCCATTGTCTTAAGCGGACTGTTAGGGCCTGGATTATTTAACTTAATTGCTGCAATGGTTATTGTAAAGTGGGTTAGTTATGCAAGGGTAGTGCGGAGTATTGTGCTTCAAGAGAAGTCAAAAGAATATGTGCTGATCGCTAAATTAAATGGAGTGGGAACACTGCCTTTAATCCTTCGCCATTTTCTTCCTCACGTCGGGGGACATATTCTTGTTCTTGCTACGCTGGATATAGGGAAAATTATTTTAATGATGGCTTCATTATCCTATATTGGACTAGGGACTCAGCCGCCTACTCCGGAATGGGGAACGATGCTAAATGAAGGCAGGGCTTACTTTTACAATGCTCCGCAGCTAATGTTGATACCAGGTGTGGCCATTATTTTATTTGTGCTGACGTTTACAGCTTTAGGTGAATATATTCGAGGGAAATATCAAGTTAATCGATAAAAGAGGTGATCGTCATCGTTTTAGAAGTAAAGCATCTAGCCATTTATAATAAAACAAAACAAATCATAAAAGACGTTTCTTTCACAATCGAACAAGGACAGTGGATGGCGCTCGTTGGAGAAAGCGGAAGCGGGAAAAGCATCACTGCTGCTTCGATAGGAGGACTGCTGCCTTCAGGTGTAACGCTTAAAGAAGGCTCTATCACCTTTAAACAGAAAGGAGAGGCTCCTATCCTTGGAAAAGATATTTCGTATATCTTTCAAGATTATCGAAGCGCTTTTACGCCTTTTTTAACAATTGGAAAGCAGTTTGATGAAACGGTTCGTACTCATAGTGAGCTGTCTAAAAAAGACAGGAAATCCGCCATTTTTCAGGCTTTAAAAGCGGTGAATTTACCTAATGAACGCGTGTATAAAAGCTATGCTGCTCAGCTGAGCGGAGGACAGCTTCAGCGAGCAGCGATTGCTTTAGCGCTGGTGATGAAGCCTGCCTTGATTATCGCAGATGAACCAACTACGGCTTTAGATAGCGTGGCAGCAGCTGAAGTTCTTCAGCTGCTGTATAAGCTGAAAGAAGAAGCTGGCTGTGCCATTCTGTTTATTACTCATGATTTGCGTCATGTGCGGAAATATGCGGACCGGGGAGCCATTATGCTAGCAGGAGAAATCGTGGAAGAAAACAGTATCGAATCTCTGCTTCACACTCCGCGTCATTTTTACACAAAAAAACTGTTTAACGCCATTCCTTCTTTACGGAAAACGCCTGATCGATTGTTAGATACGCAGAAAAAAGTGTTGATATAGGAGTGAGATATGAAAGAAAAAAATATATTACGCGTCACGCAGCTTGTGAAACAGTATAAAGACGTTAAAGCGCTAAATAATGTTTCCCTGCATATCGATAAAGGGGAATGTGTAGGGATTGTCGGAGAAAGTGGAAGCGGAAAAAGTACGCTTGTAAAAAGCGTGCTAAGGTTAACAGAGGCTCAGCAGGGAGAAGTATGGTTTGCAGAGAAACCTCTTCACCGGTTAAAAGGGAAAAAACTGCAGCAAGCTCGTCTAGGCATGCAAGTGGTATTTCAAAACCCCGCGGCTTCTTTTAATCCAAAAGTAAAAATCATCGATTCTTTGCTCGAGCCTTTGCGGCAGCAGCGAACCGTTCCTTCATTTTTATCTCATGTGAGCAGAAATGAAAAAGAAATCGCTTTTTATTTGTTAGAAAAAGTTGGAATTAACGCAGAATATGCGTTGAATTATCCCCATGAACTCAGCGGAGGACAGCTTCAGCGTGTAGCGATTGCGCGTGCCATTAGCGTAGGTCCGTCTCTGGTACTGTTAGACGAACCAACAGCGAGCCTTGATGTTACGGTACAAGCAAAGATTTTAAATTTATTAAAAGATTTGCAGGAGACTTTTCAGCTGTCTTATCTTTTTATTTCGCATGATTTAGCAGCAGTAAAATTTATGAGCAGTCGCATGATGGTTATGCAGCAAGGCGAGGTTATCGATCAATTTGACCGTGCACAGCTATTTGATAAAAACAGGCATCCCTATACAAAAAAGCTTGTGCGTTTATTTGAATAGAAAATAAAGCTCTTCGTTTAATATACTAAACGAGAGCTTTTTTATAAATGAGAATGAGACAAAGTCAGGGACGCGGCGGTGGAGTATGCATATGGATAAAGTGATAGCCTGCTTGGCAGAGCATGATAAAACTAATGGTGAGTACAACAAGAGGAATTAGCTTGTTTTTTCCTCGTTCTTCATATAGTCCGGCTGCGCTTAAAAGAAAGCCAATAGTAGCTAAAGGAGGAGAGGAGCGAAAGAATAAATCTGCAGCTGTAAACCCTTGGTTTGTATATTTATAATAAAAAAATAGACCTGTAATTAATAAAAATAGTCCAATCCAAAACAGCGTAAGTTTTCCAAAAAGGGTTTTAGGCACTGTGTTTTCACTCCTTTTGTCAGTCAAGTACCATAAAATACTAGCATAAAACGTTTTGGTTTGCATTAGAGAAAAAGAACTTGAATGATACAATATGTATAGAAGAACAGGTTTGAAGTAGGAGGAGATGAAGTATTCAAAGCGCTTCATGTAAAAAAATACATATCGTTGGATCCGTTGGAAGTGGAAAAACGACTCTAGCCCGTTTGTTATCCCATAGATTAGAAGTTCCTCACATCGTAAGAAAAAGCCGCTCAGTTGATGAGCGGCTTTTTTTGGTTTTTATTCTATCAACATAGACCCGCATTTTTTTTCACAAGCTTTTGCAAGGTTTTTGAGAAGCTGATTAAGAAACTCTTTGTCCATTTTAAGCCACTCTTCCTTTTGCAGTCCTTCTACGATATAGGAAGAAAAAAACCACACGTCGTTTTTGATGGCAGAGCGATTTGTTTCAGCGATTACAGTTAATGCCTTAATGACAGCAGACATCACGGAAACATCTTCTTTTCCATAATGGCGAATTTGATAGAACGCTTTGTACAAATAATCCGTAAAAGAAGGTCTTTCTAGCAGCACTCGAATACGTCCTTCTTCATCGCAATAATAAGGAGAGGAAGAATAACTTTGTCCGAGTTTGATAAACACTTGCGTGAGCTGTTCAATGCAGTTAATAGCTGTTTCAGGGTCATTAATAGCTGGTGAAATAGCTCTTAATGCAATTTCACTTAGTTTTTGAATACCTAATTTTACGTCTTGGATCGATTCTTGGTCATTTGTAATAAACAAGCAATGAAGAAATTTTTCACGTTCTAACGATTGATTGTGAGTGATTACAGTTAATAACGGTGTGTCTGCTTCTACATACTCTCCGGGTGCTTTTTCGAGTTTAACAATGACATTTAATTTAGATGCTAGTGCTGTTAAATGGTTGAGTTCGATATATTGAATATATCCTTGTCTGTTACTTTTAATTTGCAGTGTGTTTTCACTATCAAAATCAACCTGTATTTCATTCTTTGATTCGGGGTGCTTTTGTTGTTCTAGCCGTCTCTCTTCAATGGTAAGCATCGTTTTTTTGGCAATGTTTGAAATTAAATTTCCGACTTTAATCCAGTTGATGACGTGGTGAATCAAAAACACAAACATCCCTAAGCAAATGAATGCTACCACGATGGCTAATGAAGGAACAATAAAAGTATTGCTGACTTGGTTGCTGCGAACTTGAATGAGCACTACAAGCACGTATACGTATCCACCGATAAAAGTGCCAAGCACGCGCTGAGTTTTGGCATCTGTATTAAAGTTCTGAATCGTTCTAGGAGAAAACTGACCTACAAACGTAGTCAGTACCACTAACACAGAAGAAAACGTAATTGTCGTCATCGTTAATAAGGAATTTGATACTGAACTTAAAATAGTATGAGCAAGCTCTTTATCCGTTAGAAACACGGAAGGAACTAACTTTAACCACTGTTTGTGAGCTGTCAAATATCGATCTAAAAATGTACTAATAGTGGCTAAAATAAAAGCAACAATTCCGTATATAGAAGGAGTAATCCAAAAATTAGCTTTTATTCGATTTTGCTGTAGCTTTATTGACATAACGAAATCTCCCATATCATGATTTAATAAGTTCGGACTTCTTTTAGTATGAAGAAAAAAGTTAACCATACTTATCCACCTATTATTACCCTCACCTGCATGTGAAAAACTTCTTTAAGAAAAGTTTTATCATTCATTTGTAAAGGGTAGAGATCAAAAAGGAGGGAAGAGCCGTGGCATTTGATTATTCACTTGACTTTGAACATATCGATTTTAGAAAACATCCTGAAAAGTATAGAGTAGGAAAAGGAGAACAAGGAGTTCTCCTTGTTGAGCCATATAAAAGTGAAATTCTTCCTCACTGGCGTTTTCGTACACCTGACATTGCTGAGGAATCCGCCGACGCCATCTATCAGCTTTTTTTAACCTACAAAGAAAAAAGCGATTTTGTTGGAATGGACATGGCCCGGAAATTTCTCCAAATGGGATACACGCGATCGAGGCGCTACGCGAACTACAAAGGCGGAAAGAAATACAACAAAGACGGCGAGCGTAACGAACGGCAAATTGATGAACAAAAAGCAGAATCGGCATCAATTTTTATGGAAAAATGGAAAGAGGTACGAGAGAATAAAGAGTACTTGCAAATGAAAAAAGAGCATCAAAAAAAGTACGGATAATCAGCTGGGATCCGTACTTTTTTCCTTTGTTATTTCGATTCGTTTAATATGGTGATGTTCAATATCAATGACTTTAAATGAAAAACCTTCGTTTTTGATGCTATCACCTTTAGCAAGATCAAACTTTTCGGTCAGCATCCAGCCGCCAATGGTATCAACGTCTTCTTGTTCAATAGTTGTTCCGAGTAAATCATTTACTTCTTCAATCAACACCTTCGCATCTAGTACGTAGTGATTTTCATTAATTTTGTGTACGTCCGGTATTTCATCATCATCAAATTCATCACGAATTTCACCAACAATTTCTTCTAAAATGTCTTCAACCGTTACAAGCCCCGTTGTTCCTCCATACTCGTCTATTAAGATGGCCATGTGAATTCTGTCCCTTTGAATTTTAAGCAATAAGTCGTAAATGGCGATGGAATCAATGACTTGAAT
Source organism: Priestia sp. TRN 1309 (assembly GCF_050846875.1). Lineage (NCBI taxonomy): Bacteria > Bacillati > Bacillota > Bacilli > Caryophanales > Bacillaceae > Priestia > Priestia sp. TRN 1309. Next base: position 226,630 of record NZ_JBOZGM010000002.1, read on the forward strand.
GATGGGTTTCATATACGTTTGCACGGTACGTGGTTTGATATCATCTTCTTTTATGTAATCCGCTAATATTTCTTTAATATTAACTAATCCCACCACTTGATCTTTGTTTCCATCTATAACTACTGGATAGCGAGTATATTGCTCTACTCTAGCCATTTTTAAGAATTCTTCTATCGTTTCATCTGCTGATACGCTAACAATTTCTGTACGAGGCACCATGATTTCTTTAGCCGTACGATTATCAAATTCAAAGATATTATTCATGAACTTAAATTCCGATTGATTAATTTCACCGCTCTCATAGCTTTCAGATAAAATAATTCTAAGTTCTTCTTCACTATGAGCTACTTCATTTTCAGAAGCTGGCTTCAGGCCGAATAATCCGACAACGCCTCTTGCTGAGTGGTTTAAAAGCCAAATAAACGGATAAAGTAACTTAGAAAAAAGAATAAGAGGACGGGAAAATAACAGCGTCACTTGTTCGGCCTTTTGAATCGCCACCGTTTTGGGCGCAAGTTCTCCAGCTACCACATTTAAAAATGTGACAATCGAAAAAGCAAGAACAAAAGATATGACATGCGAAAGTGATGTAGCAAAAGGAAGCATGTCAATAAGCGGCTCTAATAAATGACCTACCGTAGGTTCACCTATCCAGCCTAGACCCAATGCGGTAACCGTAATGCCCAGCTGTGTGGCTGAAAGATAACCATCTAAATTTGATACTACTTTTTTTGCTGCTAAAGCGTTCCGGTTTCCTTCTTCAATTAACTGATCGATTCTAGTCGACCGTACCCTAATGACGGCAAATTCCGTTGCAACAAAAAAGGCTGTTAATATGATTAATACGATGAATAAGATGACATTTACTGTTTCCAAATTTATCTCCTTACCCCGTTGAAACGGATAAGGGAACACCTCCTTTATAAAAGTTTGATGAGCTGATTTATATGGTAAATAAAGAATATCATGTATACTGTTCCCTTAATCTCCGTAGAAATAAACTTATCGAAAAGAAAGAACACTTTTTAATAACCCGCAACATTTTTTGGCAGAAAAAGCGTAAACTAAACATTATAAAATGAACGAAAAGAGACAACGTGATACCTTTAAAGAGATGTAAATAGAAGTAGGAGTCGATTGTTTTTATGGAATTTTTTCTGACGATATTAGTCTTATTGGCTTTGATTGGTCTATCTAATATCATTAATCATTTTGTGCCATTTATTCCTGTTCCGTTAGTTCAAATAGCTTTGGGAGCAGGGCTTGCTATATTGCCATTTGGCGGAGATGTCCATTTGGAACCTGAATTATTTTTTATTTTATTTATTGCCCCGCTATTATTTAATGATGGGAAAAACGTGTCAAGAGCTGCTCTTTGGAAGCTTCGTACACCTATTTTATTACTAGCGCTGGGACTGGTTTTTGTAACGGTGGCAGTAGGGGGATATCTAATCAATTGGCTTATCCCTTCCATTCCGTTACCGGCGGCATTTGCACTAGCCGCTATTTTGTCCCCAACAGATGTAGTGGCAGTTGGAGCTATGGCGAGCCGAGTAAAGCTGCCTAAGCGAATTATGCATTTGCTTGAAGGGGAAGGACTGATGAATGATGCCTCTGGTCTTGTAGCGTTTCAAGTAGCAGTAGCTGCTACCGTAACGGGCGTTTTTTCAATCGTAGATGCTACATTTCAGTTCCTTTGGGTAGCGCTGGGCGGTTTGTTTGTAGGAGCATTTATCGCTTTTCTGATTATCAGACTGCGTGTACTTGTTCGACGTTTAGGAATGGAAGACATTACGATTCATATGTTAATACAAATTCTAACTCCATTTGTTGTCTTCTACATTGCTGAACACTTTCATCTATCGGGAATCTTGGCAGTTGTAGCAGGCGGCATTGTGCATGCGATTGAGCGCGACCGAGAGGAATCACCTAACCAGCAGCTTAAAGTGGTATCAAAAAGTACTTGGACGGTTATTTTATATTTGTTAAATGGCTTGGTTTTTGTGCTGCTTGGTCTGCAAATACCAAAAGTGGCGAAAGCAATTATTCAAGATCCAAACTTTAATAATGGACAAGTGCTTCTTTATATTTTGATTATTACTGTCTTTTTGCTTGTACTACGATTTATTTGGGTGATGGTATCATGGTCAGTAGGCTGGTATTACAAAAACAACAAGCATCTAAAACCTGAGCCTCGGTCTATTGGTATTATTACGGTTTCAGGTGTACGAGGAGCTGTTACGTTAGCCGGAGCGTTCTCGATTCCTTATACGCTTGATAACGGCAGTGATTTCCCGGAACGCTCTCTGATTATTTTTCTAGCAGCAGGCGTTATATTGTTAACCTTAGTTGCGGCAAGCATTCTTTTACCTGTTATTGCGAAAACAGAAAAGGCGCCGAAGAAGCCTGAGCGCAATACAAAAGAGGTTAAAGCACGCATTAAAGTGCACAAAGCTGCTATTCAGCGGTTAAAAAGAGAAATGACCGAAGAAAATCGTGGAGCAGCGCTTTCGTTAATTTCAACGTATAATACAACGATTAATAACATCATTGTTAAAACGCATCCTTTAGAAGCCTCTGAAAACAAACAGTATGAAGAAGAAATTCGATTGCTGGCTCTCCAGGCCAAGGGAAAATTGGTGGAAAAGCTATTAAAAGAGGAAAAAATAGATCGTGAGACAGCGTATATTTGTTTGGAACATACGCACAAGCTTGAAATGGCTGTAACCAATCGTGTAAGGTACAAATTATTGGTGAGCTGGATGAGGTTTAAAAAAGTTTTACTACTACTAGTCCGAATTTTTTCACCGAATAAGCAGGCTTTAAGAAAACAAAGCCTGCGCAGAAGAAGTAAAGTGAACAAAGTACGTATTCAAATGATTGAAGAAGCGATAAAGGTCATTAAAGAAAATATGAACGAAGAAAATCGAATGATTTCACTTGCTATCATTAGTGAATACCATAGATCCATGGCAAGACTTAGAAAAGAGAGTACGGAGTATAATTCAGGTAAACGTAAAAAAGCAACGAGAGATTTATGTTATAAAGCGTTTCATACCGAGCGGGAAACGGTGCAAGAACTTTATGAAAAAGGAGAAATCACGCGTGAAATCGCTCATAATATCCGAAAAGATATCGCTTTGCGTGAAGCATTAACAATTGAAGAAAATGGTTATTAAAAAGTCGCAGAGAGTAGTCTCTGCGACTTTTTAATGTGCTTATAAATATGATCTTTTATCTTCATTAAAGCTCGTACAAAAAATGTGTGCTTGTCCACTGTCATCAGTCCATACGAATTGCTTTAAATTACATATATTGTTAACAGGTGAGCTACTTCACCTCACAATATTTCTAACAGGAGTTGATATTTATATGAGCAATTTACGCAAAGTAATCGCTTCAGCTTTTAACAGTGATCAGACAAGCCGTGTTGCTGATGCTTTAATCTCTGATGTACTAAAAAAGTATGGTGTTTCAGAAAATTCTCTAAGAAATTTATCCCCTGAGCAAAAACAAAAAATTAAGCAAATTGTTGCTGAGCTTCAGTCCAAAGTTAACGACACACTCAAATAAGAACGTTGATGACCAGAAGGGTATAAAGCGGTTTTAATCAAGAAAATCATGTGGTTTTGCAAAAACAAAAACTTTTAGAAGGGTGATTGATATGAGTAAATACTACAGCTATTACAATCCTGAAGAGGGTAAGTATTATATGAAAAAAGAGTATGAGGAAGCAGAAGATTATTTTAAAGGTAAAAAGAAAAGAAAAGAAACAAAATGCGGAGGATCTGGATGGAGTGCATTGGAAGGCTCTAGCCATCCGGCATTCAACGCTGTTAGAGAAAATCAAGTAGCGAAACAAAAAGAGGAAACGGTTCAATATTCTGAAGAAACTATTTTTATATGCGATTCGGCAGACGTTGAAGTAAACACAACAAGCATCAAAGCGGCTTTATCTGTACAAGCAGCACTACAAGCGGCAATCGTTCTTGTTTTAACAATTGCAATTGGACGCAGTGCAGAAGCAGAGTCAATTGCACAAGAATTATTCCAAAAATCATCTATCAAACAAATTAATAGACAGCGTACAGTTATTAAAAATTCACGAAATGTAAAAATCGATGTATCAGACACTGAAATTGCAATCAACATTCAAGTATTAATTGAGCTATTACTTGCTCTGTTAGTAGAATTAGAAATCGAGCTATAAGCTTTTAATTCTTGCATAGTGAAGCGTAGACAAGCCTATGGCCTGTATACGCTTTTTTTGTTTTGAATTGGCTGGTAAAAGAAACGGTTCGACATGATGAAAAATTTTATTCTTTCTCAAATAAATAAAGCTTTCCGTTAACAGCAATATCAAACCGAGGCCCTTTAAAGCCGCGTTTTATAAGTTCTTTACGCATAAATTTCATAATGCCTCCGTGGCTGACAATCAGCAAATCGTCTTCTGACTCGGAAATAGCGCGATCTAGCACTGCTGCTACTTTTCTCTTAGTCTCAGCCATATCTGTACGAGCTTGTTTGTTGATGAGTCCGGACATGCGAAACAGTAATGCCCAGAGGATAAAAGGAAGTTTAAATTTTACTGGAATAATAGGCATGGGTATTTCTCTAAGTTCCGGAAGAAGAGTGATCTCTTGTTTATAAATATGCTTTGCCGTTTTGTGTGCTCGCGGCATATCGCTTGAAAAACAGCGTTTCCATTCAATATTATTTAAATCAGTCTCTCCATACGTAATATCTGATTCATCATATTCCTGAAACCAAGCCACTAGTTCATCGGTGGATAAGCGGTGGTTTTCTGGAAGCCCTTTGTTTACTTTGTAATGACGTACTAATGCTACTTTCATTGTGAAATCTCCTTAAAATTTAAGCGCCAAAAATACTTACTCGGCGCAGCTTGATTTTCTTATTTAACGTTATTTTCATCATGCTGCACCTCCTTTCAAATATTTGTAAAATAAGTATAAAATGGATTGAGAAAATTGTAAATAAGGTATAGGAGAAGATTTTGAGATAGAATAATTGGAAAATGAAACCTTTTTATAAGATAAAACGTATTACTTATAGATAATTCAAACAAATTGAAATACATATAAAAGGGTGGATTACAATGATGGATACAGAGAGAAAAGTGAATATCAGAGAAGAGTTTGGAACTTTATTTGCAGAAGGGGATTTTAAGAAGCTTTATGATTGTGTAAGCGAAGAATTTAAACGTCAAGTTTCCCTTCAGCAATTTTTGGAGCAGAGCAAATTGTTTAATCAAGGAGAACAGTTCTACAGACTAGAAACAAATCTTTATTTAACCCCTCAAATTGAGCAGTTTATTTGGATAAATTCTACGCAGAGAAAAGCCATCAGCGTTATGTTTGATGAACATAATATTATACAAGCACTTGTGCTTGCTCCTATAGAATCATTTTCAGAGAGAGAGAGACGGAGTACAAACAAATATACGATGCCGATTCAAAGTGAATGGTTTGTCTATTGGGGTGGAAAGCATGAGGTGTTGAACTATCACCATCCAGTCGAAAGCCAAAGGTATGCATATGATTTAGTCGTGCGAAAAGGAAAGCAAAGCTATAAAAATGATGGAATGAAAAACGAAGATTACTATGCTTATGGAAAAAAGGTTGTAGCTCCGCTTGAAGGAGTCGTTATCGCAGCAGCTGATGGCCAAGAAGATAATGAAATTGGACACACGAATAAAAAAAATCCTTTAGGAAATCACGTTATCATTGAACATGAAGAGAAAGAATACAGTGTGCTTGCACATTTGAAGCAAGGGTCGGTTTCTGTGAAAAAAGGAGACGTGGTTCGTAAAGGAACGCTGCTCGGAAGGTGTGGAAATTCCGGGAATTCATCCGAACCTCACATTCATTTTCACGTCATGGATGCCTCTGACATCGAAACGTCAAAAAGTTTGCGAATTCAGTTTCATGCAGCTGTTGAACCGATTCGCGGAGATACGGTTATTCCATTTTTCTATTGATTAAAAAGAGACTAGGACAAAAGTATTTTAGCCCAAGTGAAAAACGAACCATTGATCAACATGTTTGATGAGTGGTTCGTTCTTTTGGTTATGGTGAATATAGCTTCATGGGTTTCGTTCCTTCTAGCAGTTGATTGAAGGGCAAGGCGAAGACTCCTGCGGGAAAAGCGGGACAGAAGACCCCGCAGGAGCGCAAGCGACGAGGAGGCTCAGCGGCCGCCCGCGGAAAGCGAAGCCTTGCACGAAAATCAACTGCGGTGTCATAAGCGGTTCAGCTCATGTATCTCATTTATTCGTCTTTAGGTGGGCTTCATTTCGTTATGTCCCAGCCTCTTTTTATGCATGATTTTCTTCAAATATAAAGTCAAGAAGCCGCTGAAACAAGTAAAGGATAATGGCTACGGTAGTCATGACAAGGAAAAGTCCAAAATGACTAATTTCATACAGATTATAAAGCCCAATTTTAGCGAGAAAAGGAACTATAACATAACCATGAATCAAATCCAAAATAATGTTAACCATTATGTACAAGATAAACCCGGGATACGTAAGGTAAAAGACAAAGATCGTAATCACAATATGAAGGCAATAAATCGTTGCTCCCATGCTGGTAAGAAAAAATACGTTTTCTTGAACCGTCCACCAGTGCATTTTTTCCGCTACTTGATAGGCGATTGTCATCATTAATGCAGCAAACAACCCTACAGTAAAAAATCGTTTAACCCGCTGTTTATCAAGCAGCAGCAGTAAAAACCATGGAATAACAAGAATTCCCCATAATATAATTTGATTCATCCATCTTCCCACCTTTTATTTATCAGTAGTTCTTAGTGTAAGAAAGAATTGTAAAAATATACATTTCGCAAAGAAAACGTTTACAGTCAGATTTCTTATCTATATACTAAATCTTGAATACTTGTATACAAGTTGGTTAAGGAAGTGATGACACATTAAAAAGGTAACCTACCCGGAAAGATGGTTTCGCGGAGCCTCGCTGGGAGAACAAGTGGTAAACAAATTAAGAATTCAAATTATGAGCGGCGAGCTGAAAAAAGGAACCATACTATCAGAAAATCAGCTCTCGTCAGAGTTTGGAATGAGTCGATCTCCTATCAGAGAAGCTCTGCGGATCCTTTCAAACGAAGGGCTCATTGATTTACAGCGAATGGGAGCAGTTGTTATTGGTTTAACAACTAGGGATTTAAACGAGCTGTACGATGTTCGTCTGCTTTTAGAACACTTTGTCTTAGAACGTTTATCTGAAGTCAACCATGATTCGCTTATTAAAAAGCTGGAGCAAAGCATTGATCAAATGAAGATGGCAGCTAAATACGATGACTATGTAGAGTTTGCTTATCAAGATTTGCGGTTTCATGAGCTCGTGATTATCGAAGCAGACCACAAGCGGATATTAAAATTGTGGGAAAGCATCCGTGAAATTATTTTAGCTGCTCTTTTAATTACGACTGAAAAAAGATTTCGAGATGATAAAGCAGCTGTGCTCCCACTGATTAAGCAGCATCATGAAATGATTAAGGCATTAAAGTCTCAAAATACAGAACGCATTCAAGATGAAGTGAAACGTCACTTTGAAGACACGCGAAATACGATAACAGCTTTACTTTTGAATGAAGCATAAAAAAAGGGATAAAATATTTGAAATATTTTTCTCTTCAATTTGTCGACAAGTATACAAAGGGGGATGGAGAAATGAAAGCAGGTGTCTACGTTTCAGAAACAAAAGCCGTTATGCAGCAAAAAGCGAAACCGGTTATAAAAAAAGGAGAAGCGCTTGTAAAGGTATCTCATGCTGGAATTTGCGGAACGGATATGATGATTTATTTTGGAAAACACCCTAGAGCACAGGCGCCACTCACTATGGGACATGAATTCAGCGGAGTGATAGAGGAGATCCGAGGGGAAACGGAATTTTCTTTAGGTGACCGCGTAGCAGTTGAACCTACGCTTAGCTGCGGAACGTGCGAAGCCTGTGTAAGAGGACAGCTTCACGTTTGTAAACAGTTAAAACTAATCGGCATCGATCAAGATGGAGGGTTTGCGCAGCACGTGGCTGTTCCTGTGAACCGCCTTCACCTCTTGCCAGAGAAACTGTCTAGCGAGCATGCAGCTCTTGCAGAACCTGTAGCAGTTGCCGTACATACAGTGCGACGCTCGCGGTTGAAAGTAGGAGACCAAGCTGTCATTTTAGGGGCAGGACCTATTGGACTGCTGATCGGGATGATTGCGAAACGAGCAGGAGCAAAAAAAGTAATGATCTCAGATATTAGTTCTTATCGCTTAACTAAAGCGAAAGAACTGGGCTTTATACCAATTGATGCAGCGAAAAAAGACGTCGTAAAAGAAGTGCGGTTGCTTACGAATGACGTTGGTGCAGATGTTGTATTTGAAGTAGCCGGAAATCAAATTACAGCAAAACAAATGGTTGAAACAAGCCGTATTCAAGGTGAGATTGTAGTGGTGAGCGTATACAAAAACGCTCCAGAAGTAGATTTAGCAGCGATGCACTTTAAAGAAATTTCATTAACTACAACAAGATGTTATACAAGGGAAGATTTTCAGACGGCTATTGATTTACTGGCAACTGGTGAAATAGCAGCAGATTCCCTAATTTCTCATAAACTGCAGCTTGAAGATATTCAAGCGGGGTTTGAGTTTATGCAGCGGCCTGATGAATCACTTAAGGTTTTATTTGCACCAAACGGAGAGGAGAATGAACAATGACAGTAGATTTGTTTTCTTTAGATGGTAAAGTAGCAGCGATTACAGGAGCAACAAGAGGAATTGGAAGATCAATGGCGATTGCTTTGGCAGAAGCAGGTTCGGATATCGCTCTTTTGCAGCGTTCAAAGGAGTTTCTTGGAGTAAAAGAAGAAATCGAACGGCTCGGAAGAAAATGTTTTATTGTTAATTGTGATCTAGAAAATGCTTCTCAAGTAAGCGAAGCGATCTCATCGGTTGTTGCTTATTTTGGCAAGCTCGATATTTTAGTGAACAACGCGGGCATTCAAAGACGTTCACCCGCTGTAGACTTTGCAGAAGAAGATTGGGACGCTGTTATGAACGTTAATTTAAAAACCGTATGGTTGTTATGTCAGCAGGCGGGCCGCCAAATGCTTAAACAAGGAAGCGGAAAAATCATTAATATGGCATCTTTGCTTTCTTACCAAGGAGGTATTACCGTTCCAGCTTATGCCGCAGCAAAAGGCGGAGTTGCTCAGCTTACAAAGGCTTTATCTAATGAATGGGCAGCAAAAGGCGTAAATGTTAATGGAATTGTACCAGGATACATTGCCACTGATATGAATGAAGCACTTATTAACGATGAAACGCGCAGCAGACAAATCATTGAACGTATTCCCGCAGGCAGATGGGGACAGGCAGATGATTTTAAAGGAGCGGTCGTCTTTTTAGCCTCTGATGCGTCTGCTTATATTCACGGACACTTGCTTGCCGTAGACGGAGGATGGCTAGGAAGATAACGCATGAACCAATAAATTTTTTCATATCATGAACAAACTCGATTAAAAGGAGCGTTCATGGTATGAAAGTGTGGATATTGAATGTTGGTATTGCTGTCACAGTGCTGACAACTGCTTGGGCGGTGTATAAAAAGCCTAAAGAGAAAGAGGTTTCGCTAGTTTCTTACAATCAGTTCTCCATAGCTGTCCCAAAAGAAAGCACCGACTTTGAAAAAGAGTTAAAATCAGCTTTGACGCAGCAGGGTTTTCAAGAAGTTAGGGTGCTGAATGACTATGCGGAAGCTCAAGTTCTGGTTCTTCTGCCGGCCGAACAACTTTCTTCCTATAAGAAGAAGGACATTCAGCAAGTCGTAAATCAACTTACCAAGCAGTATAACGTTAATCCTGATGTAGTTCAGATTCAGTTATATGGAAAAAAGTAAAAGCCTTTTAGAAAGGGGAATCCCTCTCTATAAAAGGCTTTTTTTACTCTTTTTTCTTCTCTTGTTGAGCGAGCTCTTCTTGTCTTTTAAAATGTGATTTTCCTAACGCATACACAAAACTAAAAAACAAAGGAAGTAAAATAGTCAGCAGCACAAGGCGAGTAAGCATATCGCTCAAGTCATTTCTCGTTAAGTAAATATTAATAGCTGCGATGACAATATAAATAAAAATCCCGAGGTTTCGTAAAAATCTCTTTAGCATAGATGCATTCATTTTTTTCACCTTACTTTTATATACTCACATTTAAGGTAAAGGAAACGATTAATAAAAGCAACCTATTTACTACAAAGCAAGAAGGAATACAGAAATTTATGATGAATGTTTATATGTTATCTGAAAATTATGCGAATAAAACTGCTAACATGAAGCTGCTTTATACAGCAGTCTGCTTTTAGTACACCGAGTCAGTATAAACAGTTGCCTTCTCTTCAATTAGCTTTAGTTTTTAAAAAGGTAAGGTGATGAGATGAAAAGAGTGCTGGTAATGGGCGTTTCTCCAGGAGTAGGAAAGTCCACATTTGCCAAGAAATTAGGGGAAAAGCTTGATCTAGAAGTACATCATCTAGACAGCCTGTATTGGCAGCCGGGCTGGACGGAAAGAGACAAGGATAGTTTTAGAGAATTGCAGGAGCACATTGTAAAAAAAGACAGCTGGATTATCGATGGGAACTACAGCAATTCGTATGATATTCGAGTGAAGCGTGCAGATACCATCATTTATTTAGAGCTGCCTCTAATCGTTTGTGTGTACCGAGTGATAAAGAGGAGGATTGTATATGCAAGAAAAACGCGTGAAGATATGGCAAAAGGCTGCCCTGAAAAAGTAGATTGGTCATTTTTTACATTTATTCTTACGACGTACAGAGAGCGGCAAAAAAAGATGAGAAAACGGTTTGAAAAGCTTAGAAACGATGAGGATTGCAAGGTTTTTATGCTGATGAACAGAAAGGACATCGAGAACTATATACAAAACCTATAGGTGGAGTAGAGCTGAATTTTGAACAAAAACAGCCACGTAACAAGTTCGCTTGTTACATGGCTTTATTGAAAAAACAATCATTCTTGCGTAATCTTCAGCATTCCTTTTTTATCTAACGCAACTGCTAGAGAATGATTAACCTTCACCGTTAATGGATGAACTTCAGAGTCTCGGTCCGAAAAAAACCACCGTCTTTTAGGCGCCCCTACAAGAAAAAACGCACTGTCGCTTCCTAAAAAGTTAAAGTTCTCGTTTAATGGCCTGTTGTTGCGCACGGTGATACCCGAGTTAATAAGCTGTGTCCCTACAGAGCGGACATGAGGCGTTGTCAAGTTGATTTCTCCTATGCTTAAAAGCGACTTAGAAGAAAAGGGGTCGTTGGATGGCGGGCAGTCTGAATGTCTTGAAATGTATTCAACAATATTATGAGCAGGATCTTCAAAATAAAACGAATGAGCATCAAATGCTTCAAAATAAATCTCATCTTTCTTCTCTTCTGTATTGAGGAAGACTCTTTGAGTAGCCCATTGTTTCGCTTCCATAAAGCGGTTTGCTGGAAGATTAAAAGCAAAATGGTAAAAGGGCTTTGTATGTAGAGCACTTTCTTTAAAAATGAGCTCACTTTCACCAACTTTAATGGAAAAAGAACGCGGTGAAGCGGCAGTTAATGGGAAATTGAGGGAATTTACATAAAAAGCCTTCATTTCGTCCAGTAGATGAGTGTACAGGACAGCTTGATTAATCATCATAAACCATTCCTCCTCGTTTAAACGTTGTCTAAATCACATGGCATTAAACAGATGTTTCATTATCATCCCTTTGAACGCTGCTTTTCCAGTGAAGCTGAAAAGATCCTTTATGCTCAGAGCCTATAAAGTTAATACGATATCTTCTCGTTCTTTCGGGTGTTAGATAAAGAGAGTTATTAGTCATCTCAAAGAAACGTGTACGTCTTGGATCTTCTACATATAGAGAAAGGTCTCCACTTTTAGTGTGTTTAGATAGCCTGAAAACGTAGGTTACGCCTTTTTTGAGTTTAATGCTCCGAGAGTAGCGGCCTGTAAAGCTGTCATATTCTCCAAAGAAAACCTCACTTCGCTCTTTTTTTATTCTCCCACCTACAATTTGATTTTCCTGGCCGTTAAAGTTAATAAGTAAAAAAGCAATAAGAACAATAAGAAAACTATATTTAAACATAAAAACCTCCATCTACTAAATTATAGATAGTTTTGGATTTCGTCAAATAGTGTTATAGTTTAAAAAGGGAAAAATTAACAAAAAATATTATCCCTTTGTATGTTACGCCTAACGGAAAGGAGAAAAAATTGACTCAGCGTTTTTATTTTTTAGCAGCAAGTCAAGTAACCACAAATTTAGGTTTTGTTCTTTATACAATGGCCCTCACTTCCTATATAAATCAAAACACCGGTTCAACAGCTCTTGCATCAATGATTACGATGACGAGCTTACTTGCTCGCCTCCTTAGTGGTCTTAGCGTACCTTTACTAGCCGATACATATAAATCTATTCATATTATGCGGGCTGTACAGGTTATGCAAATAGGAATGCTCGCTGGATTGTATATGCTACTCACACAAAAATTTACAGTCACAGTACTAGCGATGTGTTTTGTCATTGTTGGGATCATTTCTTTTTTTAACGGTTTTTTTACTATTTTTAAAACGTCGGTTGTCCGCAGCTTAGTAAGTGATAGTCAAAGAATGCAGGCGAATAGTTTGCTTTCAACAATTGACCAAACCTTTCTATTTGCAGGGTGGTCGCTTGGTGGCTTATTTTTGTCTTTAACGGGATTCACTCAGTCTCTATTTATAACGGTAGGTCTTCTATTGATCTCATTTGTTTGCTTGCTGTTTATAAAAGAAGCCCACACATATAAACAAACACAAAAGCGAAGCGTGGCAAAACTAATGGAAGGATGGCGCTTTTTATGGATACATAAACGCATTAGAGCACTCGTTATAATGGAAATAATTGAATCACTTGTTGGAAGCATTTGGATTGGAGCTATTACTCTTTCTTTTGTGAAAGAAGTGCTTGAAAAAGGAGAAGCATGGTGGGGATATATAAACGGTGCGTATTATTTTGGAAGCATAGTGGGAGGGATTATTGTGTATCGAATCTCCTCTATGGTAAAAGGAAGGCTTTTGCTTTTTATGTTCGCAGGCTCAATCAGTTATGCTGTTTTAACCGGTTTTTACGGATTAGTAACGAACTCGTATTTAGCTTTAGTACTTTTAATAATGATGGGTCCTGCCTATCAGCTTCGAGACGCAGCGCAGGAAACCATTTATCAAAATGTCTGCAGCAGTTCGGTATTTTCTAAAGTAGTAGCGGCAAAATCAACTCTTGTACAGAGTGCGTTTATTCTTTCTATCGCGTTTATAGGGACAGTAGCGGACTTCTTTGGGGTGAGGTTTGTATATCTATTTTCAAGCTTCATGCTGCTGTTAACGGCTCTGATAGGCGTGGCAGCGTTAGTGTATAACAAGCATTCTATTGAAATAAAATCACCTGCTGAACGGAGAGAGAATATATGAAAATCATCAGGCTAACGTATCTTATGGAGCATGATATAAAAGAACTGCTAATGGAAAGTCAGCAAGAAGGTTTTGCCTTTCTTACAAAGCTAATAGCAGAATATAAAAATGGTCAAAACGTATTTAACAAAACAGGAGAAAGGTTGTGGGGAGTTTACGGTGAACAAAACCAATTAATAGCCGTAGCGGGCCTTAATCAAGATCCTTACAGTAAGTGTGCTAACGTTGGAAGAGTAAGAAGGTTTTATGTTTCAGCTCAGTTTCGGAGAAAGGGTATGGGCAAGCGACTTTTAAAAGAGGTCATTCATTATGCAGAGAACTATTATGACACCCTCGTTCTCTATACAAATACGGACGAAGCGAAGTTATTTTATGAACGAAACGGCTTTAAACGCGTATACAATCAACATAAAATTACTCATGAATATAAACTAAAAATCAACATACTAAATGTTTATTAATAAAACCAACGGGGGCTTAATTCAATTAGGACATTAAAATAATATACGAATAACGCTCAGACAAAATCTGAGCGTTATTCGTTACCATTCATATTGCTAATTCACTATTAAAATAGATGCTAATTAGGCTTTTAATTACATGGCTTTTAGCTTGTTTTTTTGCATCAACCGAACCCGTTACTCTTTTTAGTTTGCTTTTTTAAGTTTGAGAGCTGTTTTAGGAGCAGGGCTTTTTTTAACAATATACAAACCGCTAAAAATAATAAGTCCTCCAAGCAGCTGCATGGAATTAATGGTTTCTCCAATGGCTACAGCAGCAAAAACAACGGCAAATAAAGGAATAACATACATGTAAACCATTACTTTTGTAGATCCAATTTTTCCAATTCCTACGTACCACATTACCAGCCCGTACACCGTCACGAACAAAACAGAGTATGCCAAAGAGCTCCAGCTGCCTATATCTGTTGGCCAGGTAAGTGTTTGATAGGTGAAAAGACAGTAGACAGTAAGTGGAATAGCTCCAATCAAAGCAGACCAGGCAGTCACGCGCAAGGCAGAATATTTTACGACTAAAGGTTTTGCTAAAATCGGGTACCAGCCCCACGCAATGGCCGCTACAATCCCCATGATATTTCCGAACCATGCAAGCTGCGACAGCGCATGACTAGAGTGACCAAACAGCAGGACAAACGCAGCCCCGAAAAAAGCAAGCATAGAGCCTAGCTGTGTTTTTAATGAAAAAGCTTCATGCTTATATAATATAGCTAAGATTCCTGTGAAAATAGGAGACATGGAAATAAGTAAAGAAGCATTTGTAGCTGTCGTATACTTAACAGATACCATAAACAGCGTTTGATAGAGCGTAACGCCTACTATGCTGACCGCTATTAAACGACCCCAGTCTTTTTTTTCGATACGAATGCCTCGCTCTATTATTCCTGTAATAAGTAAAAGAATAGGAGCAACCATTATAAAACGCAGTGCGCTAAATTGAATGGAAGACATATGAGCAACTCCAAATTTTCCGATTGTATAATTGGCTCCCCAAATTAACGCCACGGATAATAATATCCATTCCAGCCAGCCTTTTTTCATGTCATCACCTCGAGTAAGTATAGAAACTAAATAAGTGCGGATATCCTTAGTTACAAAGTATACAGGAAGAAATTATGTAAAAGGCCAGCCAATTCAGGTATTTTTATCTCATCCACTTGTTTATAATATAAACAAAAACGCAGCTGCAATGGCTGCGTTCATGACTGTTATCCACATTGTTCTATCTCATCTAATCGCACAAGTTCGACTTTAAAAGCATGATCAATCGGTCGAATTTCACAGTACCCTGAATCATATACGTGAATCAGTACAAAGCGTTTTCCTTTATATAGCACTTCTTTGTAGGCTGTCACGAGATACACCCTTTCTTTTCATAAGTTTGTTTTTCATTCTATGAACAAAAAACGACGTAATTGCCTAATATAAAAAGAATTTTTAAGGTTGATAAAATTGCTTGGCAAAACAAGTTCGCTTATACTGTACTGTGATTCTATTTACGTATAGGTTCTGATTAAGAACAGCTTTAGCATATGGATAACGAAACAAAACAGCAGTACATAAGGAGCAGCACATGGATATTAACTATTTATATACATTTAAAGAAGTAGCGAAGTGGGGGAGCTATACACGAACGGGCGAGGAATTAGGGTATGCTCAGTCAAGCGTTACCACTCATATAAAAAAATTAGAGGATCATTACGGTCAAAAACTATTTGAACGAACAGGACAAAAAATGAAGCTGACTCAGCCTGGTGAAGAATTGCTTTATTATGTGAATCAAGTAACCGAGTTATTAAATGAAGCAAAAGAGCGCCTTACTACGAATGAAGATGCTAGAGGAACAGTTTCAATAGGAACCGTGGAGTCGCTGGCCGCTTATTTTATTACACCGTATATTCGTGAATTAAAAAAGCAGCACCCTTCTCTAAAGATTATGCTAGAAGCGGGTTTATGTCCAAATTTAACACAAGGGATTATTGACGGAAAGTATGACGTAGCCGTTTTGCTTGATCGCCTTCAAACCTCTTCAAGTTTAGAAGTGATTCCTATTCGAAAAGAAAACATGGTTATGATTGCTTCGCCTTCGCATTTTTTTAGTGAAAAAAACAACGTTGTAATGGAAGAGTTTGAAGGTGAAACCATCATTTTAACCGAGAGTGGCTGCCCTTATCGTACGCTTTTAGAAGAGATGATGCGCAGCAGGGGTATTCATATGCAATCGGTGATTTCATTTAGCAGTCTTGAAGCAATTAAACAGTGCGTAGCGGATAATTTAGGTATTGCTCTTGTGCCAGAAATAGCGGTAAAACAAGAGATTGAAAATGGAAAACTGATTAAAATCCCGTTTGACCATGAAGAATTTTATCTTTATTCACAGCTCATATTCAAAAAGAAAAAATGGCTGACGGCACCCATTCAACACTTCATTTCACTTGTACAAGAAGGTTATCAAAAATATTGATAATAGATATAGAGAATCTTCAATAATGATGAAGCTGCTTTCGTGATACACTTTTTACAAGAAAAGAAAACTAGAGGTGTAGAACATGAATATATTTTTGCAGCACAATCCTACCAAATTATACTTTGGAAAAAATCAAATTACGAAGCTATCGCAAGAGCTTGCTTCTTATCATAAACAAGTAAACGTTCTGTTAGTATACGGAGGAGGAAGCATCAAACAAAATGGCGTATACGACGAAGTGAAAGCTGAACTTCAGTCTATTAACGCAGTCGTTCACGAGCTGTCTGGGGTAGAACCGAACCCTCGTTTGACTACGGTAGCTAAAGGCGTTGACATATGTAAAAAAGAAAACATTGATTTTCTCTTAGCCGTTGGGGGAGGAAGCGTGATCGATTGTACAAAAGCTATCGCAGCTGGAGCCGTATATGAAGGGAATACATGGGACTTAATTACACGCAAAGTAGAGATTACAGGTGCTCTTCCTTTTGGAACGGTCTTAACACTTGCGGCAACAGGATCTGAAATGAATTCAACTTCTGTTATTACAAATTGGGAAACAAAAGAAAAGCTAGGTTGGACGTCTTCTCATGTATTTCCCGTCTTTTCTATCTTAGATCCGGCGTACACGTTTTCAGTGCCGCGCGACCAAACAGTCTATGGAATTGTTGATAGTATGTCGCATGCGCTTGAACACTATTTTCACCGCACAGAAAATACGCCGATGATCGACGGCTTTATTGAATCATTGCTAAGAACAGCTGTACAAGAAGGTCCTAAGCTTCTTACAAACCTGACTTCTTATCAGTATCGTGAAACAATGATGTATATCAGCACGACGGCTTTTAACGGAAGCTTAGCAAACGGAACGGATGGAGGAGACTGGGCTACTCATCGTATTGAACATGCTCTGTCGGCCGTGTATGATATTCCCCACGGAGGCGGCCTTGCTATCTTGTTCCCTAACTGGCTGGAGCATGTGCTAAAAGAAGATCCTTCTCGTGTAAAACAACTGGCTGTAAACGTATTTGGCATCAACCCAGAAGGAAAAAGCGATGAAGAAACAGCAATGGAAGGTGCAAAAGCGCTTCGCACTTTCTGGAATGACTTAGGAGCCCCGAACAGCTTGCGTGACTATGATATTGATGACTCTGAATTTGATGCGATTGTTGAAAAGACCTTTGTAAAACCAGGTGTTGGTACTTATAAAGAGCTTGATTATGCAAGCGTTCGAGATATTCTAGAAAGATCCAAATAAAAAGACGAGCTGCCTGCTCGTCTTTTTTATATGTACTTAATAATCCATTAGAAAATAAAGAAAAAGAAAAAAGCACAGCAAGATGCAGCCTGCTCCTACCGTTATTTCGGAAAAGCCTTGAATAAACGTATTTTTGGGAATGCCTCCTTCATTTTGTAGCTGAAATACGCGTTTTCTTTTGCGCTCATGAACGATTACCAACGAACCAAAAGCAACCGATAATAATGTAAAGAGCGGCACCACAATTAAAAACAGCTTAATAGAATACGCCCAGTACGATATATAGAGCGTATAATACATTGCTCCAGTACTCAAGGCAAAGAGTAGTAAAGAAAATAAAAACCACTTCGTAAAACGGTTTTTGCTCATGTATGGTTCACTTCCTTTTATCAAGTGCGTCTTATGATGTAGACAATAAAACACGTCTATCATTTTACCAAAACTTTTTGGTACATTCTATTTTAGCGAAAAAATAGGGTTTGCAAGTTTCTTAAAAGTGGTATAGTTCTTAAGAACTATCCAAGTATACATACAAAAAACTGATGATAAATGAGGGAGAAGATGAGCTATGGGGTGCGACGCGTGTCTGCCAATTAGGACAGGATATACGGTTTCTTTTCAGCAATCAAGCGATGTGAAGAAATTGGAAAAATACTTTAAAGATATTTCTCAAAACCAATGGAAGGCTCTTGGAGAAGATATGGTCTGGATGAGGGAAGATATCTTTTGGAGTTTTATGGATTATGTTCATCAGCGTTTAGACCCTCGGCATGTGCGGGCTGTAGAAGCCAAGCAGCGGAGCCCGTTTGAAAACCTGCCGCGTATGGAGCCAATCACCGCTTTCCAAAAAATGAAAGATGCCTTGTGGATTGATGAGCTGATTGAAGACAAGCGAATTTGCTCATATTATCAGCCGATTGTATCGGTTAATCACGAACGCGTGCATATCGTTGGCCACGAAATTTTATCAAGAGGATTAGAAGAAGACGGAAGTATTATACCTCCTTTTAAAATGTTTGAAGCTGCTCAAATAAGAAATAAAACCTTCGCTCTTGACCGAGCCTGCCGCTTAGAAGCTGTAAAAAATGCTAGTATTATTGATCATCAGCTGATTTTTATTAACTTTATTCCTACAGCAATATATAACCCTGAGCATTGCTTAGCATCTACATTTACATTAATTAAAGAATTGAATATAAAGCCCGAGCAAATAGTGTTTGAAGTGATTGAAACGGAGGATGTTCAAGATATTGAGCATTTGAAAAACATTTTGAATTATTATCGCTCCCACGGATTTAAATATGCGCTAGATGACGTAGGAGTTGGCTATAATACGCTGAATCGGCTTTTAGAAGTGGAGCCTGACGTCGTGAAATTGGCATTTGAATTCACAAACGGAGTCAGTAAGAATGAGAAACAGAAAAAAGTGGCTCAAGAGATGTTAGCTATCACCCATAGAATGGGGGCGCAGGCTCTTGCAGAAGGTGTAGAAACAGAAGAAGATTTAAAATGCCTGATAGAGATGGGTTATGATTTGTTTCAAGGGTATTATTTTGCAAAGCCTAATCCTAAACCTTTAAAAGAGATTCATTCTATTTACGTTTAGCAGCCAAAAGCAGAAGAACAGAAACTTCTGCTTTTTGTATGAACGAAAGTAAGAATACTCAAAAAATAAACAATTCACTTTCATTTTGCTAAATAGTTTACAGAGAAAGGGAAGTGCTATAAGATGATAAATATTAATTCTTAGTATTTCTATCAGAAAAGGAGTGGATGATTTGGCACAAACGTTGCACTCATCATATAAATCAAAGCCAACTACTGTTGTAACAGAATTAAGCCCTATGCAAAAGCCGTTATTTGCAGGAGGGGTTATAGCAGCGGTTATTTTACTTCTAGCGATTGTGCTAACGACTGATTGGACGCAAGGTGTGTTATTTATTATCGGTCTAGCACTAGGAATGACGCTTCTGTACGCACGTTTTGGCTTTACATCAGCATTTCGCCGACTCGTATCTGTCGGCAACGTTCAAGGCTTGCAAGCGCATATGCTTATGCTAGCGATTGCGTCAACGCTGTTTGCTATTATTTTAAGTACAGGCTTTAGCTTTACAGGGGTAACGCCAAAAGGATATGTTTCACCTGTAGGAGTCAGCGTGATAGTTGGTTCGTTTATGTTTGGAATTGGCATGCAGCTAGGAAATGGATGTGCCTCAGGAACGCTGTATTCGTTAGGCGGCGGCTCTTCTTCCATGATTTTAACGCTTTTAGCCTTTATTGTAGGCTCTATGTTCGGGGCGTATCATTTGCCATTTTGGCAAAAACAACCTTCGCTTCCTCCTATTTCATTAGCTGAATCGACAGGCCTTGGTTATTTTGGCGCTTGGATTGTACAGCTTATCGCGTTTGTAGCGATTTACTGGATTACGATTCAAATTGCCAAAAAGAAAAATCCGCCTATGATGAAGCAGCTTCCTACGACAAAAGGGTGGAAAAAGATCATTCGCGGCTCTTGGCCTCTATTCACTGCAGCGATTGTGCTGGCTGTATTAAATGCATTAACGCTGGCTGTAAGAGGAAATCCTTGGGGTATTACTTCTGCCTTTGCTTTATGGGGCGGAAAAGCAATGATGGCAGCTGGAATAGATGTATCAAGCTGGGGCTTTTTCCAAGGTGCAAATGGAGAAGCGCTAACGCAAAGTGTGCTAGCAGACTCTACCAGCGTATTGAATTTTGGGATCATACTAGGCGCTTTCATTTCAGCGACTGCGCAAGGAACGTTCAAACCAGGAAAGATTAAACCTGGCGTTGCAGGAGCAGCTGTTGTTGGAGGCCTTTTAATGGGATATGGTGCGCGTCTTGCTTTTGGCTGTAATATTGGCGCTTACTTTGGCGGCATTGCTTCATTTAGTCTTCACGGATGGGTATGGATGGTTATGGCGATGCTAGGCACAGGCTTAGCACTATTTATCCGCCCGTTATTTGGACTCAAAAATCCTAAATCTAATGATTCGATTTGTTAAGTTTAGATAAAACCTTCTTTGCATGAGCAAAGGAGGTTTTTATTTTAGGTGATGTTTGGAATCGCTCTGCTATTTTGTGAATCACTTGAAGTTTAGTACAGCTCATCGGCTTTCTGCGCATCGTTTCCGCTGCTTTTCTCTTAGCCAAATCCTCTTGTTCTAACCCAAAAAGAATATAAAAACTTCCTTTTTTTATAAAAATTTCACTTATTTTGCCGATAAAACAGGAGAATTGTATGTATTTGGCGAAATAAGCAGTAAACACCAAGTCCAGACACAGTTATTAAAACGTAAAAAGGGGTTTTAACGTTACATGAACAAGTATTTAAAAAAAGCTGTTATTTATGGAAGTTTGTGTTTTTTATTAGGAGCGTGCGGAGGAGCAGGAGAACAAACCTCTTCTGAGCCGCAGAAAAAAGAAGAAACAGTAAAGTCTAAAGAAGAAGCGAGTAAAAAAGAGAAAAAAGACGCAATCAATACAACCATTAAAGTTAGCGCAGCAGGAGATTTTACCTTAGGAAACGATGAAAGCTTTGGGTACGATTCTACTTTTAACGACGTAGCAGCAAGAAATGGCCTGCCGTATTTTACGCAAAATGTAAAATCGATCTTTGAGCAAGATGACTTAACAACGGTTAATTTAGAAACAACGCTGACAACTGCGACGGAAAAAGCAAGTAAAACATTTCGTTTTAAAGGTGATCCTTCGTTTGTAAATATTTTAAAACAAGGAAGTATTGAAACCGTTAACTTGGCTAATAATCATACGCATGATTATTTACAGCAAGGATATGATGATACACGAGAAAACTTAAAGAAAAGCGGAATAGGCTATTTTGGCTATGAAGATACATATATTACAACGGTAAAGGGAGTCAAAGTAGGATTGCTTGGATATCCGGGCTGGGATGACACAAAAGAAGTAAGAAGTCAGATTAAAGACGGAATTAAGTCTTTAAAAGAAAAAGGCGCTAAAATTATTATTGTGCATTTCCACTGGGGATCTGAACGACACTATGTTCCTGATACAGCGCAGCAGGCACTGGCGAAGTATACAATTGATAACGGAGCAGATTTGATTTTAGGTCATCACCCTCACGTTGTTCAAGGAATTGAAGAATACAAAAATAAATTTATTGTCTATAGCTTAGGAAACTTTATGTTTGGCGGAAACAAAAATCCAAGTGATAAGGATACATTTGTATTTCAGCAGACGTTTACGATTAAAGATGGAAAGCTAACGACAAACAAAGACATCAATGTGATTCCATTCCGCATTTCTTCCACAACGGCGCGAAACGACTACCGACCTACGCCTTTAACAGGAGCAGAAAAGGACCGGGTAAAAAATAAACTGATTGATGTTTCCAATCAAATCAAACAGGAAAAGTGGACGGTCTACGATGAAGATAGTAAATGAAGCTCTCAGCACTGAGAGCTTTTTTTATAAAATAAAGCAGAAATAACTAAAAAAATGATATAATGTAAAAAAATAGATAAAAGGTGGAACTATGGTTAATATAGGTGATATTATTTTTCAAATTCTTATGCTGCTGATCCTGATAGGAATAGCAGGAGTAATAATTGCATTTATTATAGGCTTAAAAAGGTTGATTCAAAAGCAGGGGGCAAATGAAAAAAGGCTTCAGAGAATGGAGCAAAAATTAGATGATATGCTGAAAAATAAAGAGTCATGACTATACAGAAGCACTGTTAACACATCAGTGCTTCTAAACTTGACATTTTATAAAAAAGCAGTAAGATATGTATACATCGTTTATATAGGGAGGAAGTTACATGGCAAAGTCAAAAGCAAAAAAAATGCGTGATAAAATGACGCGTGAAGGAAAACGAAATCCAGAATTAAACCGCAGCCTGTTTATATTTGCAGACATGGAAACGCGCAAAACCAAAACAAAGAAGGAAAAACTTCAGCATCAGCATACAAAACATAAAAAACGATTATCAGACGGAGCGTACAGTACCGGAGATGATCGTTTTTTTATTGCGTTTCATACATCTACAAAATGAAAAAAAGCTTTTTGACTATCCATCTTCACTTTGCCTCAAACATTTTTACTGTAAACTTTCACAAAAAACCCTTATGATAGGAAAAGAAGGAGATGAACTAAGAATGCTTACGATTGAAAAAGTACCTAAAAGCCAAGCGGGCGTTTTGCAAAATTTGTATTCTCTTTATCTCCATGATTTATCTGCGTATACACCTTCTTTAGATATTCGCGAAGATGGAGCTTTTCATTTTGAAGAGCTGCCCTTGTTTTGGAAAGTAGAAGGCCTCTCGCCATACTTTATTAAAGTAGATGATAAGCTGACGGGCTTTTTTTTACTTCTTGAACAGCCCGCACTTCAGCAAGAAGCAGATTACTGCATCAATGATTTTTTTATCTTAAACAAATACCGAAAGCAGGGTATTGCTTCTGAAACGGTAAAAGACATTTTCTCTCATCGAAAAGGAACGTATATGATTATTGAGCTTGCAGGCAACAAGCGGGCTATTTCATTTTGGAAACATATTTATGAAAGCTTACATATTTCCTTTCAAGAAAAGAAAATTGAACTTGACGGAGAGCCAACTCTTATTCAAACGTTTAGTGTGTAAAACCCTTCTGGAAAGCAGAAGGGTTTTTATTAAACTAAATATTAACAATTTTCAACAAATTATGTATAATTAAAGATGCTTGTCGACATTTATTCACAGGAGCATTCCTGTAAAGGAGGAGTAAAATGAAAGCGTTATCTAATTTCTTCACGGCGCTTGTTCAGCGCTTTTTACCTGATCCGTTTGTATTTGCTTTAATCCTGACGCTGATTTTATTTGTATCAGGTATTGTTTTTACTCCTCACGGGCCGATTGAGATGGTTCAGTTTTGGGGAAGCGGCTTTTGGAACCTTCTTGCATTTGCGATGCAAATGAGCTTAGTGCTTGTCACGGGACATGCGCTTGCCAGCTCGCCGCTTGTAAAGAAGTGGCTTGTGAACATAGCGCTGTTAGCCAAAACTCCGGCGCAAGGGGTAATTCTGGTCACGCTCGGCGCAGCTATGGCCTGTATGATTAACTGGGGGTTTGGCTTAATTGTAGGTGCGCTGTTTGCGAAAGAAGTAGCGAAACGCGTGCCGGGATCTGATTACCGGTTTTTAATTGCCTGTGCTTACATAGGGTTTTTAACATGGCACGGAGGTTTGTCGGGTTCGATTCCTCTTGTTGCTGCTACACCTGGAAACCCAATGGAAAAAACGGCTGGACTTATTCCGCTGTCAGACACGATTTTTACAGGCTACAACTTATTTATTACCCTCGGATTATTAATTGTCCTTCCTATTATGACAAGACTGATGATGCCGACGGGAAAAGAAGTGGTAGAAATTGATCCAAGACTGTTGGCGGAAGATGAAATGGCTCCGGCTACAGTTGTTGAGACAACTTCTTCTAAGCCAACATTTGCTGTACGCATGGAAAACAGCAGGTTTTTAAGTCTAACAATTGCACTTCTTGGGTATTCATATTTAATTTATTATTTTGCTACAAACGGCTTTAAAATGGATATTAACACAGTGAATTTATTATTTTTCACGACGGGTATTTTACTTCACCGTACCCCTTTATCCTATATGAATGCCGTTTCTAATGCGGCGAAAGGCACCGCTGGGATTGTGATTCAGTTTCCGTTTTATGCAGGTATACAAGGCATGATGGAGCTATCAGGCTTAGGCGGGAAGCTAACGAACGCCTTTATCTCGATTTCAAATGAAACGACATTTCCGTTTCTCGCGTTTTTAAGTTCCGGCGTTGTGAACTTTTTCGTTCCCTCGGGAGGAGGACACTGGGTTGTACAAGGACCTTTTATTATGCCGGCAGCTGAACAGCTCGGCGTAGATCCGGGAGTCGCTGCGATGGCCATTGCTTACGGAGAAGCATGGATGAATATGGCGCAGCCGTTTTGGGCACTACCTGCACTAGCTATCGCAGGGCTCGGAGCACGCGATATAATGGGCTACTGCGTGACGACCTTAATTGTATCAGGCTTTATTTTTGCTATAGGACTAACGTTTTTTTAATACGAAAAGGTCAGCTGAAAAGCTGACCTTTTTCATTACTTTTTTCTTTCCCAAGCGTATCTATCTACTTTATAAACCAACTTCGCGCGCACTCCAGTCCCAAAATTCTTCTGCAAGCCGTTCATTTTTTGCTCTTGAAGAAGGAGGAGTCACGCGTTTTTTATAAAAATAAGCGCCGCTAATATGCGTCACTTCAGGACTGTCAGCTAAATAAATAGCTGTTTCGGCACCTTGAAGAGGTGTTAAAAAGAAAGGGCGAAGCACGGCGTGAATGCTTTTTCCAAAACCTGTTTGACGATTAACGCCGATAGCGGTAGAAACGGCTCCGGGGTGAAGGCAATTTACGGTTACAGAGGTGTCTTTTAACTTTTTACTTAAATGAACCGTAAATAAGTTATTTGCTAATTTAGACTGAGAGTATCCTCGCCATATTCCGAATCCTGTTGTTAAGTGAGGGTTGTTGAGGTCTATTTTTCCCGCTTTATGAGCACCGGATCCAACGTTTATAATGCGTCCCTGTTGAGATTTTTTCAGCGGATCTAAAAGTAAATTAGTTAATAAAAAGTGACCCAAATGATTGACACCAAGCATCATTTCAAATCCGTCTTGTGTTGTTTCCCGCTTAATTGTCACGACGCCCGCGTTATTAATCAGCACATCAAGTACACTGTAGCGAGACGTAAAGTCTTCACTGAAAGCCCGGATACTGTCAAGAGAACCTAGGTCACAGGTCATAAGAGATATGGAATCCGATCCGCTTTGGCGTTTCGCTTCTTCTAAAGCGGCATTTCCTCTTTCTTCATTTCGGCATACCATAATGACTTCGAATCCTTTTTTAGCTAGTTCAATCGTTGTGGCCAGCCCCATTCCTGAATTGGCACCTGTAATTAGCGCTCGTTTTGCTGTCATGAGTATGTTCCTCCCAACTACATCTTTTTTCTAGTGTATAAGATAAGAAGATATGTCGTCCACTTCTAGCTTTTTCTTATATTTCTTTCATGCTTTAGAAAAGTATGTAAAATGTGCACAGGGGAGAAAATGTTGCACAAAGGTCAATATTTTACACCCTACTCGTCAATTAAAGCGGTTTCATAAATAGCGGATTTCGCTAAAATAAGACATAGGGAGGTGCTAGTAAGATGAATAGCCAAAGTAAATTACAGGAGACAGAATATGTTCCTTTAGAGCAAGAACTTAAAAGAGAACCATCCATTAATACGAAAAAACGTAAAAATTTGAAAAATGCAGGTTTATTTGCTCTATTTGTAGGGCCCGCACTTTTAGCATTTTGTGTGATTGTACTTATACCATTTTTTACAGGGATTTATTACTCATTTACAGACTGGAACGGAGTAAACGGTACGATTAACTGGGTGGGACTTGATAACTTCAAGTACTTGTTCACCGAAGATAAGCAGTTTCAGCAGTCGTTTTGGATCACAACAAAATATACGGTCGTTGCGATTATCTTAACGAATGTGGTTGGGTTCGTGTTAGCAATCCTTGTAACTCAAATGTTAAAAACACGAAACATTTTACGTACGGTTTTCTTTATGCCGAATTTAATTGGCGGACTTTTACTAGGATTTGTATGGCAGTTCATTTTCGTGAAAGGATTTGCATCTATCGGACAAATCACGGGAATCTCACTTTTTGAACTTCCTTGGTTAGGAGACGCAAAAACAGCATTTTGGGGCATCGTGATTGTAAGTGTATGGCAAGGAGCAGGTTATATCATGCTTATTTACACAGCAGCACTGCAAAACGTACCGCAAGAGCTGATTGAAGCAGCAAAAATTGACGGAGCAAGCAGATGGCAAATTCTTCGTCACATTACAATTCCAATGGTAGCGCCGGCAGTAACGGTTTGTTTATTCTTAACGATTTCATGGTCATTTAAAGTATTTGATGTCAACTTATCATTAACAAACGGTGGTCCATTCAAATCAACAGAAATGTTAGCGCTTAACATTTATACAGAAGCATTTGTGAATAACAGATACGGTCTAGGTGAAGCAAAAGCCTTAATTTTCTTCATCGTCGTAGCAGCGATTACGATTATTCAAGTAACATACACGAAGAAGAAGGAGGTTGAATCGTAATGGGAAACAAATATACGAGCAAAACCTTTATTGTTGAAATTTTAGCGGTCCTGCTTGGACTGGTCTTCTTGGTTCCCTTTTATTACGTGCTTTCAAACTCACTGAAGTCATTTGCAGAAATTTTATCAAACACATCGGCACTGCCAACAACGATTCAGTTTCAAAACTTTGTTAATGCATTTAACCAAATGAACTACTTAAAAGTGCTTAGCAACTCGCTAATCATTACAGTCATCAGTAACGCAGTTCTAGTCATCTTCTGTTCAATGGCAGCTTACATGCTGGTTCGAACAAAGAAAAAAATCAGCAGCATTATCTTTATGGCATTCGTAGCGGCAATGGTTATTCCATTTCAATCCATCATGATTCCACTTGTAAAAGTAGCAGGAAACTTAAATCTGTTAAACAGCATTTGGGGTATTGTGATCATGTACTTAGGCTTCGGTTCAGGTATGACGATTTTCTTATACCACGGATTTATTAAAGGAATTCCAGTTGAGCTAGAAGAAGCGGCAATCATCGACGGATGCTCACGTCTAGGCGTATTTTGGAGAATTGTGTTCCCATTATTAAAGCCAATTACAGTAACTGTCGTCATCTTAAACAGCCTATGGATTTGGAATGACTTCTTACTTCCGTCTCTTGTTTTGCAAGATCCTGAGCTAAGAACGATTCCGCTTGCGACATTCTTCTTCTTTGGTCAGTATACAAAGCAGTGGGATTTAGCACTAGCAGCACTTGTAATCAGTATTATCCCGCTATTAATCTTCTTCTTTGCAATGCAAAAACACATTGTTAAAGGAATTACAAGCGGTTCAATTAAATAATAGAAGCGGCAACAGGGCTGGTTTTGAGGCTGAGGCATCAAAACCAGCAGCAAATAGGGAGGAACAGAAAATGGCATTCAAAATGAAAAAATGGCCTTTAGCAGTAGGTGTTTTATCGGCTACGCTTTTATTTTCAACCGCATGTTCAAACGAAAGCGCATCTGGTAATAAAAAAAGCGGCGGAGATCAAGTAGTAGTAGACGTATTTCAAGGAAAAGTAGAAATTGCAGATCAGCTAAAAGCTCTAACTGATCAATATACAAAAGAACATCCAAACGTGAAGTTCAATATCCAAACGGTTGGTGGAGGAGCTGACGGTGCAGCAGCCTTAAAAGCGCAGTTTGCGTCGGGCAATGCACCCGACCTTTTCACAAACGGCGGATATCAAGAGGCGAAAACGTGGAAAAATAAATTAGAAGATTTATCAGATCAGCCTTGGGTTGATGACGCATATGAAAACACACTTACACCAATGACGATGGACGGTAAAGTATATGGACAGCCAATCAGTCTTGAAGGCTATGGATTTACATATAACAAAAAACTGTTCAAAAAAGCAGGCATCAAAGAACTTCCAAAAACGTATTCAGAATTAGAAGCAGCGGCTAAAAAGCTAAAAGCAGCCGGCATTACGCCATTTTCTATCGGCTACGGAGAGTGGTGGGTGCTTGGAAACCACGGCTTAAACATTCCATTTGCCAGTCAAAAAGATCCGGATGCATTTATTAAAGGATTAAATGACGGCAGTACGAAAATCGCAGGAAACGAGCAGTTCAAACAGTATGTAAAGCTGCTTGATTTAACAGTGAAATATGGAAACAAAAATCCGTTAACGACGGACTACAACACGCAAGTAACGAAATTTGCGACCGGTGAAGCAGCGATGATTCAGCAAGGAAACTGGATTCAGCCAATGCTTGATAAAATTACGCCGAACATGGATGTAGGTATTCTACCTATGCCGTTAAGCGATGATGCAGCTGTATCTGACAAGCTTGCAATTGACGTTCCAAGCAACTGGGTTATTCACAAACAAGCACCAGCGGCAGATAAAAAAGCAGCCAAAGACTTCTTAAACTGGATGGTTACATCTAAAGAAGGTCAAAAAGCGCTAGTAGAAGACTTCAAGTACATTCCAGCCTTTAAGTCAATCGAAGCAAAAGACATCGGACCTTTAGGTGACGAGCTTCTTAAATATTCTAAAGATCAAAAAACGATTCCTTGGGAATGGACAAAGTTCCCTGAAGGCGTAACGCAAAAATTTGGAGCAGATGTACAAGAATACATCGGCGGCCAAACATCTGAAGATGAGCTGTTAAAATCATTAGATAAAAGATGGGCTGAGTTGAAGTAATTGAAAAGACAACCTTTTGGTTGTCTTTTTTTGTGGAATCAAAGATATGATATTTTTGTATCTTTATCCTTTTTATAGAAATTAATTGTGTATAAAAGGTTAGATATTCCTATTTAGATAGGTTAGCTGAAACTTTATAATGGATAATATAGGGAAAAGTTAGATTAAATACAAAAAGTTTGATGGTTTTCTAATTAAAGTGATAAAAGAGGGAATTTAATGGGTAAAGTGTATGAAGCAAGTTCGCTGCTTGCTTATGCAAAAGAGCGTGTAAGTACATATAAAAAGCTTAATGAAGAATTAGGTGAACTGAAAAAAGCATTACAAGGTGTAGCAAACTTAGATACCGAATTTCAAGGGAAAGGTGCAGACCAAATTAAAAAATTTTATCAAATGCAGGTAGACGTGGTTGGCTATTGGGAAGCATTAGTTTCCGCTCACTACGCCTATTTTTCTGTATTATCAGAACGTGCACACGAAGAAAAGTTAGATGGTCATACGATTGTTGATGTATCTTTTTTAGAACATGAACTCGAAGTAGCTAATAATCAGTCAACACAAATGATTGAAGCACAACATAAAGATTTGAAAGATATCTTGAACGATATACATGATATTTTGCCGTTGGACGCTTTTTCAACAAAGGATGTTCAATCGAAGCTAAAGAGCACAGATAAAAAGAGGGCTAGTACTATTACTGCAGTAGAAAAACTAGATCATAATTGGTCTACTGAATATGCAAGTTTAGATGAAAATTATCAATCTGTAAAAAGCAGTGTTGATGAGCTAGAAGCGTTAACTTCTCAAGGAAGTGGAGCTTATCAAGTTGTTTTTGACACTAAAGCCTATCATAATAGTGAAAAATACAAAGTACAGCAAAAAATTAGCCAAAATACAAAAAGTTATTTAAAAGCAAAAAAAGAAGAAAAAACATACTATGAAAATAAAAGACAAGCAGAAATTGAAGCAAATAAACCATGGTATGAAAAAACATGGGAAGTCGTTTCAACCTTTACAGGAGAAGCGACTGGATATTATGATTATAAGCGAGCAACCGAAGGTGTAGATCCTGTGACGGGTAAAAAGCTCTCTGCCACTCAGCGAGCAACTGCAGCGGCAATGGCTGCAGCTGGTTTTATTCCAGTAGTAGGATGGATTGGTAAAGGAGCAAAAGGAGTAAAAGGTGTATATAAAGCTGGTAAAGGAATGAATGCGGCTCACGATGCACTGCTTGCATATAAAAATCCTAAATCGTTTCATGTTCTTCAGAACACCGAAAAAGGTCTTTACGGACTTGTAGGTACGAATGGGACGTACGAATATGTAACAGGAAAAGATGTACTTGGAAATAAGCTAGATGAAGATGAGCGTAAAAGCGCGTTAATAGGAGCATTTGGAGGGCTATTTGGAAGCGGAGCTGGTGCAGTAATTACTCAGAAAGTCGCCAAAGATACGAAAGAAGTCATTCAAGGAGCAAAAGTGCTAGGTGAACAAGCAAAGCATACGTTTAAAGAAACCTCTAATTTAGCCAATACTACAGGCGTTCAAAGACACTTAGCTTTTGCTGGAGAAAGTGCAGTGTCTGAGTCAAGCTTATATTCCAAGTCTTCATCTCATCTAGAAAACAATATTTATAAAACTACTTCTGATTGGAATGTGCCATCGAAAGGTAGTGGAAGAGGCTCTCAATCTTCAAAAAGTCTTGAGGCTGTTAACTCAGAAACTAGATCTGCTGAAACTTTATCAAAGAACTTAGATATTATTAACAAACTAGAGTTTAATCAAGCTAGTAAGGCCAAATTAGCAGCGGCTGTAAAAGAGGGTTTAGTTGACCCAGCAAGCTGGAAAGGTAGCTTAGTAGCTCCTAGTAAAGATGTTACACACCTAACTAACCGGGAGCTTCAAGCGATTAATTTACGTTTAAGCAAAGAAAAAATATTAAAGATAATACCGGTAAAACGTAAGGTGAATGCTGATAGAATTCAGCGATTAAGGTTAATGGCTGCTAAAAAAGCAGAACAATACGCTAATCAAGTGAGGAAAAATCAAGCTTGGACTATTCAGAAAACACATAGTAAATCCAAACAAGATTCTGTAATACTAAGCGATGAATTAAAGAATGCCGGTATTATACGGCCGAAAAATTCTCAAGCTCATCATATCGTTCCTGTAAACGATGGAGGGATGAGAGAGTATTTAGAGAAATATGGTATAGATATTAATTCTGCTGCTAATGGAGTTTTTATCACCGCAAAAGAGTTTAAATTTTGGCCAGGACAAGTTGTACACCATTTGTATGGAGATTATTGGCTAACTGGAAAGAGTTTTTGGGGACATGGGAAAGTCTATAAAGACTACTTGAAGGACAGCATACTGAGAATCGACAACGCTCCTATACCTCATGAACAAAAGACGGAGCTTATAGTTAATTTATTAGATAAAACTAGAAAAGACTTATTAACAGGCAAAATAGACTTCCTATATAGAAACTAGAGGTGTTGTTTATGAAAATATGGAAATTAAGTACAAGTTTAGAAAGTGAGCAAATAGCCGCTGCTAACAAGGAAGATGACGAAACACTATTTAGAAATCTGCTGCAGCAAGGAGAGTATCTACATAGTAAAACAAATCTTCCAGTTGAAACATATGAAAAAGGAGAGTTAAATAACCTTTTAACTTATAAAGGTTTTGCAACTCCTCCAATTATCGATGGATATGCTGTTCAGAGCTTAGAAAAACTAATTTCTGAGTTTGTAGAATTTGTTCCTCTTACTCACCCTGAATACAAGTGCTACGCTGTTAATATTGTTAATGTGATAAACGAATGTGTGAATTATTCAGAATCAATACCTGATGATTTTGGAGGGTTTGACAAGCTATCCTTTATAGAGGATAAGGTACAGAGACAGCCAATTTTTCGAATAAAGTATACCGAACATAGTCTAGGAGATTTTCCTATTATCTCTCCAGAAATTTATGTTTCTGATGCATTTCGAGAGGTAGTGTTTGAGAACGGGCTAACCGGTTTTACTTTCTATGAAGTATGGTCATCACAGGAAGCAGAAGCTTCAGTTGAAGAGTTAAATCCATTTGTTCGTGAATCGCTCGATGAGGATGTGGAAGCTCACTTACAAGCATATTATGGGCCAATTATCCGCCGTGTTGAAGCAGAATCAGCTGAGGTGACAGAGGCAGGTTTTTATGAAATGGCTCCTACAGAATCAGTGCCGTTTTATACGGTCGCAACACATGGTTATAGTACGCTTCGCCTGCCGGCACCCCCTGGATTAGACAGCGCGTACGTTGAACTGGTGATGCATGCAGATCAAGATCCGTTTGAAGATGAAAAGTACAGCTGGATTCCTCAAGTCATGCATCAAGTAGGAAGCTTTGCGGTTAACAATATGAATTGGATTGGTCAGTGGATGGTGTTTCCAAATCAAGAGCTGGATCGCTACGTGGATACCTATGAACGAACGTTAACAGGTGAAAAAGTGAAGCTGCCATTACAGGTTCAACCGTATTCACCAGAAAGCGGCTTTTGTGGTGTTATGGTCGTGCCTCCTTTGCCGCAGTGCCAAGAGGCATTTATGATGCCGTATCTTGAAAACGGAAAAGAAACCCACGGAGAGTGGCCA
Organism: Priestia sp. TRN 1309; assembly: GCF_050846875.1. Lineage (NCBI taxonomy): Bacteria > Bacillati > Bacillota > Bacilli > Caryophanales > Bacillaceae > Priestia > Priestia sp. TRN 1309. The sequence continues at coordinate 259,409 of NZ_JBOZGM010000002.1, forward strand.
GTCTATTTCCATACGCTTCTCCCTTTGTACGAAGAAGAAATGGAGTACTATTTCCAGCATGGACAAGAAGCTTTGCTAGAAAAGATGATGGAAAATGGCATCGAACACTTATTTAATTTACATAGACCTAATACGTTTAAGGAAAAAAGAAAAGGCTTTTTCGGCAGATTTAATAAGTGATAAATAAAAAGAGGCTAGGACAAAAGTATGTTAGACGAAGTGAAAAACGAACCATTTATCAACCATGTTGATGAGTGGTTCGTTTTTTTTGTTAGGGTAAACGTAGGTTTCACCTGTTGAGATTCTTCTAGCCGTTGATTGGAGGGCAAGACGAAGACTCCTGCGGGAAAAGCGGAACAGATGAGACCCCGCAGGAGTGTAAGCGACGAGGAGGCTCAGCGTCCGCCCGCGGAAAGCGAAGTCTTGCACGGAAATCAACGGCGGTGTCTCAAACGGTTCAGCTCATGTCTCTCATTTGTTCGTCTTTAGATTGGATTCAACTCGTTATGTCCTAGCCTCTTTTTATTTTGCTTCTTCTTACAAAAAGGGGAGAAAGCGCGCTCTTTCCTGTGTGGTTACTTAACTTCTTGGCCAAAGCATAACCGCTACGCCAATCAGACACACAAGTCCGCCAATCCAATCGTATGTATCGGGCATTTTTTTATCAACCCACCACGCCCAAAACAGGCTTAAAACAATAAAAATACCGCCGTAAGCTGCATATACACGTCCAAAGTCAGGGAACGACTGCCACGTAGCAATGACGCCGTACAGCACCAAAGCAATACCGCCCAGAAGTCCTAACCAGCTTGATGCTCCTTCGCGCAGCCACTGCCAAATCAAATAGCCTCCGCCAATTTCAGCAAGACCTGCTAAGATAAAAAGAAAAATCGCTTTAATCATAACCTATACTCCTTATATCATCATTTCGTCTCTTTTATTCTATCTTACTTTTTTCGTTTGATGAACCGTTCGTTTGTTTTAAATAAGTACACTGGAAAGCATTCCTTTATCAATTTGTCTTCAAACCTGCTAAACTATTAATAGTATGAGTTTATGTGACTGTTTGTACGAGTGCAAAGAGCTATGTAATGACTTCTGCTCAGAGTACTTTTACAAGTAGACGTTAGCAGGAAATTGACTAATTAAAAGAATAAGACGTTTAACAGTATAAAAAAGTAAAAAGAATGCAGATATAGGGGTTTGGTAAAATGAGTTTAGATCATAAAGTGATACGCATTGAACTGCCTACGCCATTTCCAATTGGACCAGTGAATGTGTTTTTATTAAAAGCAGACAAGTTAACGTTAATTGATGCAGGTATGAAAACCAAAGAAGCGTGGAGCGTTTTTGAAGAGGCGCTTCGTAAAGAAGGATATAAAGTAACAGATATTGAACAAGTTATTCTGACTCATCAGCATCCGGATCACACTGGATTTTTAGAGTGGCTGCCGAGTGATATACCGGTTTACGGCCATAAGCTTGTGGAGCCTTGGATTTTCCAAGATGAAGAGTTTGTTCAGCAGCATAATGAGCTATATCGTAATTTCCTTATGGAGTTTGGAGTCAGTGATGATGTAATGGAAGAATGGCTTCGTAAAGCAACGGCTGCAATTCAAGTATATTCACCTAAAGGGCAGAAGCTAACGGGTTATTTAAAAGAAGGAGATACACTTCCGTATGCGAGTGAGTGGGAAGTAATTGAAGCGCCGGGACATTCGTTAAGTCAGCTGATGTTTTACAATCGCAAAGAAAAAGTTGCGTTTGGCGGAGATCATATTTTGCCAAAAGTACCGTCAAACCCGTATTTAGAGCCAACCATTCAAAATCCCAAGCCAACGCCGCTACTGGACTACTTAGCGTCTCTAGAAAAAACGTTGAACTATGACATTGATTTGATTTACAGCGGTCATGGTGAACCGCTTAGTGACATTCATTCTTTAATTATGGAACGTATTCAAAAGCAGCATAAATGGGCGCTGCGCGTGTTACAAGCGATGGGGGAAGGAAAGAAAACAACGCTTGAAGTCAGCGCTGCATTTTTCCCGGATATGTATCAAAAAGCACCTGACTTTATTTTCTCAGAAGTGTACGGCCAGCTTACGTATCTAGAAAAAGAAGGCTACGTGGAATTAACAAAAAATAAAGACGGCGTCTTGCTGTGGGAAGCTACACGTGTGCTTGCTCCTCAGTCATAACATAAAAAAACCAGCTTCTTTAAAGAAGCTGGTTTTGTCTGCTTACAGTGAATGCAAGCGCTCAATGCGTTTTTCAAGCGGTGGATGAGTAGAAAATAAGCGTGAGAATTTTTCTTTACCGCTAATTTTAAAAGCGGCAATTGATTTTTGACGGTCATCTACTAATGAAGTAGTATGACGAAGCGATTCTAACGCATAAATCATTTTTTCCTTGCCGCCGAGTTTAGCTGCAAGCTCATCGGCTTTGAATTCACGTCTTCTTGAATGCCAGAAAATAATTGGGCTGCTTAAAATACTAAAGAGAATCTCAAATACAATCGATGTAAGGAAATAAACAACCATCGCAAACTCTTCTCGCACAAAGTTTGACACCGCTTTGGCTACTAAACGAGAGAAGAAAATAACGAATGTATTTAATACTCCTTGCAGTAGCGTAGTTGTGACCATATCACCGCTTTTAATATGCGCTATTTCGTGAGCGATAACGCCGCTGATCGCATCGCGGTCCATTCGTTCAAGCATTCCGCTTGAAACGGCAACAAGCGAGCGTCTTTTACTTGGCCCCGTTGCAAACGCGTTAACTTCGGCTGAGTGATAAATTCCGACCTGAGGCATTTTTCTTAATCCTGCCACAGATGCAAGTCGGTGCGTTTCTTCTAAAACAAATCGTTCGTATTCACCTTGAGGGGAACGTTCATCAATAACTTGAACACCCATCATCCACTTTGCCATTAAGCGTGACATCATAAGAGAAATAATCGCGCCGCTGAAGCCGGCAATGACGCTAAATGCCAGCAGGCCGCCGTAACCGCCGCTTCCCATATAGCTTTGAACACCTAATAAAGATGTAATCGTTGTGATTGTAATTAATACTAGAATATTAACGAAAATAAACAGTGAAATTCGTTTTAGCACAAGTCTTCCTCCTTTAACTAATACGTGCATGATAGGTATACGGTTAGTAGAGAGGAAAGGTTTCATTTATTTATTCAAATTTACTAAAAAGATTACTATGTTAAGTAGTTAAATTGTAAATATCAAATGGAATGCATTGTTTACTCTATAATCAAGAGCATTTTTAAAGAAATTTCATAATTTACGTCTATCTTGGGACAAGGCGTACTAAAATAATAAAAAAAGGTGTTCAACTCATGAACACCTTTTTGGTAAACATATTTAAAGATTACTAGTCAATAACTTCATGACGTTTAAAAATTAACCTTAGGCTCTGTACCCAATTTAATTCGTTTGAAGTTTTTAATATGCTTCCATGTAATGAAAACAAAAATAACGGCTGCAAATACGATTAGTACAACATCACCTACATAAATTGATGCTAAAAAGGCAACCAATGCGCCAATAGGTGAAGATAAGGATACGTATTTAGAAATTTTGAGAGAAATTAAAAAAGCAAGAATCCCTAGAATGAAAGCTAATGGTGAAAATGCAAGGAATACACCAGCGGCAGTCGCTACAGATTTTCCTCCTTTAAACTTTGCAAAAATCGGATAGCTATGTCCAAGAATAGCAATAAATCCAGGGACAAGCATATGCAAGTGACTATTCATCATAAGCGGTAAACAGACGGCTAGCGAGCCTTTTGCTATATCGCCGATCAATACTATAATACCTGCTTTCTTTCCTAAAGTGCGAAAGGTATTAGTAGCTCCTAAGTTACCGCTTCCGTGCTTACGAACATCGGTTTTGTAAAAGCCCTTTCCAATCACTAAAGCAAAAGGAATTGACCCAATTAAATAAGCTAATAAGATAATTATAGCGTTTGTTAGTACGTTCATTATTGGCACCTCAAATTGTGTTGTTAGTATTCATTAAAATATAAATGCGGTAAAAGCAGTTTTTTGTATGGCTAAAGGCTTCTAGTTTTTTCGGTGGAGTTTTTGTAAATTCCATTGGATTTCTAGTGGAACAATCCAATGCTTTTTAGTATGTTAAGATATTTTTGAACTTTTAAGCCTTGATACGTATTAGTATAGATTGATATGTCTATTATGAATATGTAAAAAGAAGAAAAGAGAAGAAACGAAAAGGCAAAAACAAAAAAACTTGTAATACAATTTTAAAAATATACCATAAATATTTAAAGGTTAAAAGATATTTTGGGTATATTGTAGTGGAAAAAAGCGTTTTGATCATTTTTTATGAAAAACAAGACAAAAAAATTAACAAATCCAAAAAAATATAATAAAATGTAAAACAGTGTTTCGAAATATTAACTTCTTAAAATTGAAAGGGGTTCTGCACTTGTTGTGGACAGATATCAAAGAACGAGAAGTAGTTATGTACAAAAACTGCCAGGCGAAAATTTTAGAAAAAAAAGGGCCGAATAAAATAGTCGTTCGAAATCTAGAATTCCCGGAAAAAGGCGATTGGATATCAGCCGAACTTGATTTTGAGGCTGTTGAAAAATTTGAGAAGAGTCGAGAACACTAATACAAAAAACATTTTATAATACTTCTATTTATCATATAAGAAAAAGCCGAGCTTACATTTTGAGTTCGGCTTCTTTGTTGATGTTTACTTCATTCTCTCGACGAAGAGCTCCTCGTTATTACATGTAAAACAAAGCCTTTTCCTCTCATTCATTTTCCACTACTACACTAGTCCCGTATAAAAACGTATCTTTATATGGGACTATCGATTTATTTTTAGTACACGTATTTTTACCACTTTTTTCATATACAACCGTTCAGAAACAAAACTTCTGTGCATACATTGAAGACAAAGGGGGAGGATACATTGGGAAAAACAAGTCGTATATTGAAATGGGTCAGCGGAGGATTAGAGGCTCTTTGGGGGATTCCAATTCTAGGCGGGACCTTGGTTATTGGCCTAGCCTACACGCCGCTTATTTTAATGCTCGCATTGCATATTGTAGGTTTAGTATTTGCGATTAAAACAAACAAAGTTCGGACAGGGCATATCATGGGAATTGTCTGTTCTGCTATTGCGTGGATTCCAATTGTCGGCATGATCATGCACATCTTAACGGCTATTTTCTTACTTATAGAAGCAGCCAAAGATAATGAACCATCTGAAGACGCAGCATAAAAGAAGAGCCGCCTGATTTTAGGTGGTTTTTTTATATTTCCAAATAAAGACTGGTAGGCTCTTTTGCTTTGAAAAATCCTTTTTATGTTAGAATATTAGAAGTATTTTCTAAAAAAGGGAGTAAACACAATAGATAAAGAAAATCAAAAGAAGAACAGATTTCTTGCCGTAGGAGTTATATTAGCCGCTCTTGTAAGTTTTATATTTCTACTATGGAGTAAAGGGTGGGTAATTCCTAATGCGATAAGTGCTAACCGCTATGATGTAAAAGGCGTAGACGTATCTTCTTATCAAGGGGAGATTAATTGGAGTGTGCTGAGTAAACAAGATATTCAGTTTGCTTTTATCAAAGCAACGGAAGGAAGTTCATTTCAAGATCCTTTATTTAAACAAAACTGGGAACAAGCAAATCGCAAAAGCATGCGGATCGGAGCTTATCACTTTTTTAGTTATGATAGCAAAGGTGAAACACAAGCGGCTAATTTTATCAAAACGGTTTCTCTTAGAAATAACGATCTGCCTCCCGTGATTGATGTTGAATTTTACGGAGACAAAAAACAAAATCTTCCGTCTCAGAAACATGTATACAAGGAGCTTTCTAGCATGATTAAACGTCTTGAATCTCATTATGACAAGCGCGTCATTCTTTATACGACGCCTAAAGCGTATGACTTGTATATTAAAAACAGATATCCTGAGTGTGATATTTGGATTCGCGACGTTGTGAAAAAGCCCACTCTTGAAGAGCAGCAAGAATGGACGTTTTGGCAGTATACGGACAAAGGGCGGTTGAAAGGGTATAATGGTGAAGAGAAATTCATTGATTTAAATGTATTTAAAGGTAATAAAAGATCATTTCAAAACTATTAAACTATTAAAAAATGGAGGGGATAGGTATGCCAACTTATAACAAGCTAGTACGAGATCATATTCCAACTATTATAGAACAATCGGGAAAGACATTCAAAACACGTGTGTTGCAACGAGAAGAATATCAAACAGAGTTAATGAAAAAGGCAAAAGAAGAATTTCAAGAATATAGTGAAGCTAAAAATCATGAAGATTCAATTGAAGAATTAGCGGATTTACTTGAAGTTATGTACGCCTTGGCTGCCATTCACGGAGCAACTCCAGAACAGTTGGAAGAAGTACGTCATAAAAAGGCTGAGAAACGAGGAGGGTTTGAAGAACGAATTTATTTGATTGAGGTAGAAGATGAGCAAAGTTGAGCTAGTTACCGAACAAATCGGTCAAACGATTATAGCTGAAATAAATGTTGCTAAAAGCATTTATATTTTAACATCATTTGTAATGGAATCAGGCGTAAAGGTTATTGAAAAGGCTTTGAAGGAAGCCGTTGAGCGAGGAACCGAAGTGAAGTTGCTAGCAGGGGATTATCTATATATCACACAGCCAAGAGCATTAACGCGTTTACTAGAAATCCATCCCCGATTAGAGATAAGACTTTGGCACAGTAAAGGCAAGTCTTTTCACCCTAAAGCTTACATATTCGAAACTGAAAAAGATAGTATTCTTATTGTAGGGTCCTCTAACTTATCTGCGTCTGCTTTAACTAGTGGGGTAGAATGGAGCGTAAAGGTTCAGGATCATCAGGAGGCTTCATCGTTTGAAAAGGCAACTGAAGAATTCATGCGTTTATTTTATCATGACCAGACTATTCCAATAAATGTAGAAACTATAGAAACATATAAGGATAATTATGAAAAGTACAGAGAAACGAATCCTTTGATAGTAAAAGAATGGACTGAATTAGAGGAAACAGAGCTTATGATTCCAGAAGCTAAAAGAGCTAATCAGCCCGTACAGGTAAGCGAGGGAGCTAAAAATTATGGTGATATTCACCCTAGACCCGTTCAACATCTTGCTTTAGAGGCATTGCAACAAACTCAAGAAGAAGGTTATAAAAAGGCAATGGTTGTATTAGCTACAGGTCTTGGAAAAACATATTTAGCAGCTTTTTTTGCTAAGAAATTTAAGAAGGTTCTATTTATTGCCCATCGAGAAGAGATTTTAAAGCAAGCGGAATCTACGTTTAAGCATATTATGCCTTCTAAAATGACAGGCTTGTATTACGGGCAAAAGAAGGATGAAAAAGCCGACTTTTTATTTGCTTCGATTTACACACTAGGTAGAACTAAACATTTAAAACGATTTAACCCAGAAGAATTTGATCTAATTGTAGTGGATGAATTTCATCATGCTGCAGCTAATACATATCAAAATGTTATAACGTATTTTGAGCCACTCTTTCTATTAGGTATCACTGCTACGCCAGATAGAATGGATCAAAAAGATATTTATGGATTATGTGAAGGAAATGTTGCATATCAATTGCATTTTATAGAAGCAATTCAAAAGCAGTGGCTGACGCCATTTCATTATTATGGTATATACGATGAAACTGATTACTCAGCAATTACTTGGCTTGGTACAAAATATGACCGTAAAGAATTATTAGCAGTGCAAGTGAAGGTGGAAGTTGCAGAAAAGGTAGTAGAAGCATGGAAAAAGCATAGACAAACAAGAACAATTGGATTTTGCTCGTCAATTGAACAAGCTGACTTTCTTGCTTCTTATTTTGTGAGACAAGGCTTTGGAGCAATAAGCCTTCATTCAAAAACATTAGGAATATCTCGGCAAGAGGCGATAGAATCTCTAGTAGAAGGAAAGATTGACATCGTCTTTACTGTAGACCTTTTTAACGAAGGAGTAGATATTCCTTCAGTTGACACACTTTTAATGGTAAGGCCTACTGAATCACTCACTATTTTTACTCAACAGATTGGCCGGGGGTTGAGACTTCATCCTAATAAAACACACTGTACAATCATTGATTTAATTGGAAATTATCGCAATGCTGATATAAAACTTCAGCTATTTCATGGGTATATTAAAGAGGTGGATAAGAAAAAAGGATTAATTATTCCTACAGTGCCAACATCATGTGAATTCCATATCGATGTAAAAGCGGTTGATTTGTTGAAAGAACTTGCAAAAAAGCGTCAACCAAGAAAAGAGCAACTTTACTCTGCCTATATTCAGTTAAAGCAGGAATTAGGAAGGCGACCTACTTATAAAGAATTACATTTAAATGGAAGTGAGCATTCAATTGCTTACAAGCAAGAATTTAAAACATTCATTGGTTTCTTGAATTGGGCAAATGAGTTAAGTGAGAAAGAGAGAAAGATATTTTTACGTTATGAGTCGTGGCTTATAGAGGTTGAACGTACGTCGATGTCGAAAAGCTACAAAATGATTGTTTTAAAATATATGCTAGAACGCGGCATAGAACATTGGTTGAGTTTTATTACACCTAAGGAGGTCGCACCATTTTTTCATAAATATTTAATGGGAAAAACGTATCGAAGAAAAGTTGATTTTTCTGACAAACTTACTCAGAAACTTTGGGAATATGATGAAAAAAAAGTTGCCAAATTGATTGCTACAATGCCAATGACAAAGTGGAGTGGAAGTTCAAAAGGACTTGTAGAGTTTGAAGATGGAGTTTTTCGCTTTAACCTGGATGTAGAAGAAGCTGATAATAGCACTTTGTATAAATGGACTAAAGAAATTTGTGAGTATCGACTTGCTCAACACTTCGAAAAAAAACAGTGAAAATTCAAATTAAATCCCAACGTATACGAAGTATCTTTTGAATTAAGGATTTTAATTTTTATATTTCATCTACCTCTTGAAATTTTGTTCACCAAACAAGTAAACTAAAGACATAAGTTTGGTAAAATTGGGATAAGAAATTCATGAGGTAAGGGAGAACAAGTCGATGGAGATGGATCAAGAGAAATTTAATAAAGTGATTGAAGCGGCAAGGATGTATTATATTCTTGATTATAATCAAAGTGAAATTGCAAAAAAGCTTGGTGTATCAAGGCCTACGGTTTCTCGATTGCTGCAGACAGCAAAAGAAGAAGGCATTGTTCAAATTAAAATTGTGGATTCATCTATCAATAGTGAAAAATTGTCTTCTCAGCTTGAACAAAAATTCAATCTAAAAAAAGCAATCGTCACACCGGTGCCTCAATATGAAAATCACATTATTAAAAGTCATCTAGGCGTGGCAGCAGCTGACTATCTCTATGACATCGTAAAAGATGGAGATATTATTGGGGTGACGTGGGGAACAACTCTTTATCAAGTGGCCATCGATTTAAAACAAAAGTATGTGAATGACGTGCAGGTTGTGCAGTTAAAAGGCGGAGTAAGCCATTCGGAAACGAGCACATATGCTTCTGAAATTATGTACTTATTTGGAAAGGCATACAATACGCCTCCTATGCATCTTCCTCTGCCTGTGATTGTCGATCACGTGGTAGTCAAAAAAGCAATGGAAACGGATCGTCATATTAAGCGCATTTTAGATTTAGGCAAGCAAGCCAACATTGCCGTGTTTACTACGGGACCCATTAAAACGGATTCGCTGCTTTTTCAGCTTGGCTATTTTTCCGAGCAAGATGTAGAGATGATTTCTTCGCGAGCCGTAGGAGACATTTGTTCACGCTTTTTTGATAAAGATGGACAAATTTGCAATGAAAGCCTGGATGAACGGACGCTAGGACTTGATTTGGAGGAACTTAAGAAGAAAGAGTACGCCATTTTAGTAGCTGGCGGGGATCAGAAAATCGACAGCATTTACGGAGCGCTGCAAGGGAAATTTGCAAATGTACTCGTTACTGATCAGTTCACGGCGCGCTTTTTATTAGATAAACAAGAGTAAAGGAGATGAAGACGCTGTTTTTTCAAGAGCAAAAGCTTCATCGAATTGAAATAGTAGAAGATATTGTATCTTATTCTGTGTCGTCTCTGCAGGCACAGCGAAACCGGTATCCTTTTCAAACAGACGTTTCAAAAGACGGAGTGATTGCCAAGGGAACCACGGGCTATATCATTAAACGGTGGGGAAGAATGTACTTTTCTCCTGATGCTAATCAAAAAGGAATTGAACGATTTACGCCGCCTGATCAGCCATACGTATTAATTCCTTATAAAAAGGTAAAGAATAAGTACAGAATCGTATTGTCATTTGTGATAAAAGCTGAAAAATAAGGGAAGACTTCCGAGTGCGGAAGTCTTTTTTTATTCACTAAAACAGCAGCTATAAATATTTTTGAACAAATGTAAATATATCTGTTTACAATTGTTCAAAGCTATTATATAGTAAGGGTGTAAGTTGTTGAAAACGTTTTAGTGGATGCACAATATGCAGATACTTTTAGGGGGAAAACGTCATGAGAATGGTTGACTTAATTGAAAAAAAACGTAATGGACATGAATTAAATAAAGCAGAAATCGATTTTATTATCGAAGGTTATACAAAAGGGGATTTACCTGATTATCAGCTATCGGCATTTGCGATGGCGATTTACTTTCAAGGAATGACGCAGGAAGAACGCGTAAATTTAACGCAAGCAATGGTTGAATCAGGCGATCAAATTGACTTATCAAAAATTGAAGGTATTAAAGTAGACAAACACAGCACAGGCGGCGTAGGTGATACAACAACACTTGTATTAGGACCTTTAGTAGCTGCGGTTGATGTACCGGTTGCCAAAATGTCTGGCCGCGGCTTAGGACACACTGGCGGTACGATTGATAAACTAGAAGCAGTGCCTGGCTTCCATGTTGAAATTACAAACGAAGAATTCATTCGTTTAGTAAATACAAATAAAATTGCCGTTATCGGCCAAAGCGGAGACTTAACGCCAGCGGATAAAAAACTTTATGCGCTTCGTGATGTAACAGCAACGGTTGATTCGATTCCGTTAATTGCAAGCTCAATTATGAGTAAGAAAATTGCCGCTGGAGCAGATGCCATTTGCTTGGACGTGAAAACGGGGAACGGCGCATTCATGAAGAAGCTTGAAGACGCTGAAGAATTAGCAAAAGCAATGGTTGAAATCGGAAAGGGCGTAGGCCGAAACACAAAAGCAATCATTTCAGATATGAGCCAGCCTCTAGGTTTTGCGGTTGGTAATGCGCTTGAAGTGAAAGAAGCAATCGACACGTTAAAAGGCGAAGGCCCTGAAGATTTAACGGAGCTTTGCTTAACATTAGGAAGTCATATGGTTGTACTTGCTGAAAAAGCAAGCAGCCTAGACGAAGCGCGTGCAATGCTTCAAGAAGTAATTAAAAACGGAAAAGCATTAGAATCATTTAAAACATTCTTAAGCGCACAAGGCGGAGACGCTTCTGTGGCAGACGATCCGTCTAAATTACCGGATGCAGCGCACAAAATTGAAGTACCAGCAAAAGAAGATGGCTACATTTCAGAAATCGTTGCAGAAAAAATCGGCGTAGCGGCAATGAAGCTAGGTGCAGGACGTGCAACAAAAGAATCTGAAATCGAATTAGCAGTTGGTATTATGCTTAATAAAAAAGTTGGAGATTCAGTGAAAAAAGGCGACGCTCTTGTTACAATCCACAGCAACAGCGAAGATGTACAGGAAGTAATGGATATCGTTTATGATTCTTACAGCACGGTCGCTGAAAAAGTAGAAGCTCCAACGTTAATTTATAAAGAAATTCATTAAGAAAGAGAGAGGAAGAACAAAATGAGTCAAAACATTACGGGTATTATTGATCATACATTATTAAAAGCAGATGCAACAGAAGAGCAAGTTACGGTTTTAGCACAAGAAGCAAAAGAATATTCATTCGCTTCAGTTTGCGTAAATCCAACGTGGGTAAAAAAAGCAGCTGAGTTATTAAAAGATGCTCCAGAAGTAAAAGTATGTACGGTAATTGGCTTTCCTCTTGGAGCTACGACTTCAGCAGTAAAAGCATTCGAAACAACAAATGCAATTGAAAACGGTGCAGATGAAGTAGATATGGTGATCAACATCGGCGCGTTAAAAGATAAAAACTATGACCTAGTGCAAAGCGACATTCAAGCAGTAGTCGATGCTGCAAAAGGCAAAGCGCTAGTAAAAGTAATTATTGAAACAGCTCTTTTAACTGACGAAGAAAAAGCAAAAGTTTCTGAGCTAGCTGTAAAAGCTGGAGCTGATTTTGTTAAAACGTCAACGGGCTTCTCAACAGGAGGCGCAACGGTAGAAGACGTAGCGCTTATGAGAAAAACGGTTGGACCGGATGTAGGTGTAAAAGCTTCTGGCGGCGTTCGCGGCTTAGAAGATGCAAAAGCAATGATTGAAGCAGGTGCAACACGTATTGGTGCAAGCTCTGGCGTATCAATTGCAAAAGGTCAATTAAGCAACTCTGATTATTAATAAATGACAGCAGGTTAGTACTAGCTAACCTGCTGTAAACTAAGCAAAGGATGATGACGGTGGAGCCAAAACAATTAATAGATGAAGCAATCGCAGCAAGCAAACAAGCACATGTACCGTATTCTCATTTTCATGTTGGTGCAGCTCTTTTAACAACCGATGGAAAGATTTATCGTGGATGCAATATTGAAAACGCTTCCTATGGATTGACGAACTGCGCTGAGAGAACGGCTATTTTTAAGGCTGTTTCAGAGGGGGACAAGCAGTTTTCAGCTATTGCAGTTGTAGGAGATACGGACGGGCCAATTTCTCCTTGCGGCGCATGCAGACAAGTATTAGCTGAGTTCTGTGATGATCACACACAAATTATCTTAGCAAACCTAAAAGGAGATTTTGTGATTACAAACATCAACGAAATCTTACCGGGCTATTTTTCATCAAAAGACTTACAAAAATAAGTAAGCAGTGGAGGATACTATGAAATATTTAATTGGCATCTTAGGATTACTCGTTGTCTTTGGATTAGCGTATCTTGCAAGTAATAACCGCAAAGAAATCAAATATAGACCAATCGTCATTATGGTTGTGATTCAAGTTCTATTATCAGCTTTACTTCTAAATACAAAGTTTGGCTTAATTATTATTAATGCCATTGCCAGCGTCTTTGGAAAGCTGCTTTCATATGCAAATGAAGGCGTAGAGTTCGTATTTGGCGGAATCGCGAATAAAGGATCAATGCCGTTTTTCTTAAACGTGCTGCTTCCAATCGTTTTTATCTCTGTCTTAATCGGGATTTTACAGCACTTTAAAATTCTTCCTTTCATTATGAAATGGATTGGGTTAGTTCTCAGCAAGATTAACGGAATGGGAAAATTAGAGTCTTATAACGCAGTAGCTTCTGCCATTGTAGGTCAGTCAGAAGTATTTATTACCGTTAAAAAGCAATTAGACAAACTGCCGCCAAACCGTTTATATACGCTTTGTGCATCAGCTATGTCGACTGTTTCAATGTCCATTGTCGGTGCTTATATGACAATGATTGAACCAAAATACGTAGTAACAGCAATTGTGATTAACTTATTTGGCGGATTTATTATTTCTTCTATCATTAACCCTTACACAGTAACGGATCAAGAAGATATTTTAGAGGTACAAACAGGTCATAAGCAAACGTTCTTCGAAATGCTTGGCGAATATATTATGGACGGATTTAAAGTAGCGATTATCGTAGGTGCGATGCTGATTGGTTTCGTTGCGCTGATGGCTGCGATTGATAACGTGTTTGAAATGCTGTTTGGTCTGTCGTTCCAGCACCTGCTTGGCTATGTGTTTGCACCGTTTGCATTCATCATGGGTGTTCCTGCTTCAGAAGTAGTAGCAGCGGGTGGAATTATGGCAACAAAACTTGTAACAAATGAATTTGTGGCAATGATGAGTCTTTCAGATATGGCTTCAACATTCAGTGCTAAAACGCTTGGAATTGTATCCGTATTCTTAGTATCATTTGCTAACTTCTCATCAATTGGAATCGTGTCAGGAGCGGTTAAAGGCTTAAGTGAAAAGCAAGGAAATACAGTAGCGCGCTTTGGTCTTCGTTTACTGTACGGAGCTACGCTTGTAAGCGTACTGTCAGCGATTGTTGTCAGCTTCATTTTATAAATGTAATAGAAACAGAAAGAAAAGCAGTTTCCTTTTCAAAAGGAAGTGCTTTTTCTTTTTTACATGTAAACCGTAACTCCGCACATCCTAAAGAAAAACATCGACACAGAGGAGGACAAGAAAAGCTGGGGGCTTTTCTTACTGAAAAATGGATCAAATTGGACTATTGCTGTCAGGAGCAGCTTTATTTTTAAACGGACTCATGCTGCTTGGAAAAGCAGATGAAAAAAACGTAGGCGTATTTAACTTATTTGTTGGAGCTTTTCAAGTTATTGTTCCGTTTTATTTAATTATTACGTCAGACCAAAGCAACTGGATTTTATATGAAAGAACGGCAATCTTTTTATTTGGCCTTACGTATTTATATGTAGGCGTGACGGTATTAAAAGGAATGCAGGGAACGGGGCTGGGCTATTATTCACTTTGGGTATCGATTATCGCTTTAGTGTACGTGACGGTTTCTCTTGTTCACTATCATGACGTCGTAAACGCCATTACATGGATTCTTTGGTCGTTTTTATGGTTTTTATTTTATGTGCTTAATACGAGCAAAAAAGATGTATCTGCATATGTAGGGAAAGTGGCGATTGTACAGTCGTGGGTTACCTTAACAATTCCAGCGCTGTTTTCGCTAACGGGCGTATGGGGAAATAAAGATATGTACAATATGTGGGGAATCGTGCTGGTAGCTTCCATCATTTATTTTGTATACGTAGGATACCGACTATTCTTTTCTCAGCCGAAAAAAATGATTTTGAAATAAAGTATTTACAAAAAATAGATAATAATGGTAAGATGTTAGAAATTAAATGCCGTGAAGAGAAAAGTAGACAGCGCGTATTCTTAGCAGAGAGCTCCGGAAGCTGAAAAGGAGCAAGAAAAACGCTGTTGAAGCAAGCCTCTGAGCAGCGCATTGGATCTAACGTGATAGTGCGACGGCTGCTTCCGTTACAGAGCTAGAGTATAAGCGAAAGCCGTACTCGATAAGGTTTATATGGCGACATATGAACAAACTAGGGTGGCACCGCGATTTATAATCTCGCCCCTAAGACAGATGTCTTGGGGGTGGGATTTTT
The DNA here is from genome assembly GCF_050846875.1 of Priestia sp. TRN 1309. NCBI lineage: Bacteria > Bacillati > Bacillota > Bacilli > Caryophanales > Bacillaceae > Priestia > Priestia sp. TRN 1309. Next base: position 274,673 of record NZ_JBOZGM010000002.1, read on the forward strand.
TTTATTGACAAAAATCAATAGTGAAGCGGAGGCCTTTCTTTTATGAAAAGTAAGCTGTTGTCTTGGAAATACCCGTGTTTATTGCTGTTTGGAATTGGCACTAGCAATATCGGCGACTGGATTTATTTGATCGCTTTAAATGTCATGATGCTTGATATGACGAATTCGCCGCTTGCGATTTCAGGGCTATACATGATAAAGCCGCTTGCTGCGCTATGTACAAATATATGGTCTGGAAGCTTAATTGACCGCATGAACAAACAGAAGCTTATGATGGTTTTAGATTGGATGCGCGCCGGGGTCATTGCTTGCCTTCCGCTTTTCTCATCCATACTGATCATTTATGTGCTGGTATTTATCATCAGTATGGCAGGTTCGATGTTTCGTCCGGTATCGATGGTCTATATTACAAAGCTTATTCCAACTGAAAAGCGAAAAAGATTTAATTCGCTGCGCAGTTTGATTGACTCAGGAGGCTTTCTTCTTGGTCCGGCCGCAGCAGGTGCGTTATTTATGGTTGGAACGCCCGCGTTTGCTATCTATGCCAATGCTGCAGCGCTCGTGTGGTCAGGAATGGTTACTTTATTAATGCCTAACTTAGATATAAAAACAAAAACTAAAGAAAATAAACTCTCTGTAAACACCATTCGAGAAGATTGGAAAGCGGTGTTTCGTTTCAGTAGAGCCAACAGATACATTATCACCATTTATGTATTGTTCAGTTTCTTAATGGTCATGGCCACGGCAATTGATTCTCTTGAAGTTTCATTTGCAACAAAAGTCATTCATTTATCCGAAAGCGAATACGGATTTTTAGTAAGCGTAGCAGGCGCTGGTATTATGATTGGCGCAGTTATTAATACACTGTTTGCTAAGAAGCTGTCCACGAACTTTCTAATAGGTGCCGGCAGTGTAGGAGTATCGCTTGGCTATTTGCTGTATGCGTGTTCGTCTTCTTTTCAAACTATGGGAGCGGGATTTTTTAGCTTATCCTTTGCGTTAGCTTTTGCAAGTGCTGGTTTTCAAACCTTTTATCAAAACAGCATTCCCGTTGACATGATGGGGAGAGTAGGAAGTATCTATGGGCTACTTGAGTCACTGCTAATTATTATGATGACCTTTCTATGCGGAATGGCTGCACACATTGTTTCAATTCAAGGAGCTGTAATTGGTGGAAGCCTGATCATGCTTTTAAGTACGGTTGTATTGTTTTTGTGCACGTTAAAGCCGGCGTTTTATAAAATAAGTTTAGTCAAAAAACAAGGAATCTAACGCATAGGTACTAATGGACAAATAAGCTAAGAAGCCGATAAAAAGAAATGAATACAGAATAAAGGGTGAGAAAGCACAGTGAAAATGAAAGATGCGTTAAAGAAAAAAGGAATGTTTGTTAAAAAATTATCGAATCAAGGTGAATTCTTCCGGAAGCGGTGGGAAAATGAATTTGCAGATGCTTTAAGCGCATCGCAAAAAAAGAAAATTTATATGGATCAGTTTCTGTGGCATACGTTTAGCTATGAAAAGCTTCCTTGCTTGCAAGAGGAACAAGCGGTTCAAGCGTTTGAGAACCAAGTTAAGAACGACTGTTATTTGCTGTTTGAGCATGATGAACGAGTGCTGCAGCTATCTAAATGTAAGCATTTAACAAGCGCTGATTTAAGTGAAAATACAAACATGTATTTAGAAGATTTATATGTCGTAGATAAAGACTTTACATGGACTTATGTGATTACTCATGAAAGCTCATGTGGACCTTACTTTTACCGCACGTAAGTAAAGATAGAGCCTGCCGATTAATACGGCAGGATTTTTGTTATAAAAAAACATTTTATAAATTAAAAGTAATTATAGTAATTAAATGGTTTTTTAACTGAATTTATTGGGTATTTATTACTAACTATTATCCATCTCTCTCCTATATCTATATTACCATTTGGGATTTTTTCAAAAAATAGGATATGAAATTAATTTTTTGTATGCTAAGGTAATTACTGCTAGTAAGCTTGTCTTACAAAATTCGGTTTAAAAAGGAGGTTTTTGTATGAAATGGTATTTACATGTGCTAAAAAATTATGCAACGTTTCAAGGAAGAGCAACACGTAAAGAGTATTGGATGTTTGTCTTATTTAATTTTATTATATGGTGTGTGCTTTCAGCTATTGAACTTATAACAGATATGCCTCCGTTTTTGCGTATAGTTTATCTTGTTGCAGTCTTCATTCCATCCCTTGCTGTGACGGCACGTCGACTGCATGACATAGGAAGAAGCGGGTGGTGGCAGCTCATTACTATTATTCCGATTGCGGGAAGTATTTGTCTATTAATTCTTCTTTGTCTACGGAGTGAGTCGCAGTTAAACCGGTTTGATGTACCTAATAAAGTTGCGTAGGACTTAAACGGTTAGGTAGTTTAATTTAATAAACAAAGAGAGGGTTTAAAAATGTACTGGTATATAAAAGCGTTAAAAAATTATGCGACGTTTCGAGGAAGAGCAACGCGTACGGAGTATTGGATGTTTACATTATTTGCTTATATCTTTATGATCATTCCATATATCTTGGTTTTTATCGATTCACTTGCAGTATTTGGAGTTATTTTAGTATTACTTTACGGAGCAGCAATGATTCTGCCTTCACTTGCCGTTACTGTTCGCCGACTTCATGATACAGGAAGAAGCGGCTGGTGGTATTTAATTAACTTTGTTCCAGTTATTGGAGGCATTTGGCTGCTCATCTTACTTTGTCAAAGAAGCGAAGTAACAGCCAATATTTACGATACAGACACGCAGGCGTCTTAACCAGAGTAGTTTATTAGTTTAAAAAGTTAGTAAACTAAACGTGCGAATTGTATCTAAATTAAAAAGAGGTTGGGACAAAAGTAATTTAGTTGAAGGGAAATCCGAACTAATTAAGATTCTTGATGGAGAATCCAATTAGTTCGGATTTTTTCATAGCGTGATTGTGAACGTGAATTTTATGTGTATAGGTTCTTCTAGCGCCGCCCGCGGAAAGCGAAGCCTTGCACGGAAATCAACGGCGGTGTCATAAGCGGTTCAGCTCATGTATCTGATTTGTTCGTCTTTAGATTGGATTGATTTCATTATGTCTCAATCTCTTTTTTTCATTTTCCCATACGCTGCTGGGAATTTCTTTTCGAAGAACAGGTGCAATATCACTTGCGAAGCGCTCTAGCTGTTCGCGCTGTTCTGCTTCGCTTAGACCGTCTACGCTGATGCTCAGCACTTCGTTTCCATAAGCGTTGTGATAATCTATTATTTTTTCAATGATTTGCTCCGGGCTTCCTACTAAAGCAGGACCGTGTTGAACGATATCTTCTAGTGACGTGAACGGCGATTGATTATGTTTCGCTGCCTCTGTATTGCTAAACGCGTTATAGTACGGGCGATAGCGGCGAATCGCTTCTTCCGTTGTATTAGAAATATATAGGCTGCTTGCCCCTGAACCGACGATGGCTTTGCGTGGGTCATGGCCATAATAAGCAAAACGTTCGCGGTAATGGTCAATCAGCGCTTTATATTTAGCCTGAGGGTGAAAAGAATTGGATGAAAATAGAGGCTCTCCGTATTTAGCTGCAAGTTCTGTAGACAGCGGGCTTGACGCGCTTCCATGCCAAACGGGAATAGAAGGCTGAAACGGCCGAGGCTGAGTCGTAACGTTAGTTAAAGGCGGACGATAACGGCCGCTCCACGTGACATTTTCTTCTGTCCAAAGCTGTTTCAAAAGAGCATATCTTTCAGCAAGAGATTCCCATTGTTCTTCTTCCGTAATGCCAAAAAGCGGATAATGACGCGGATCATTGCCTTTTCCGATAATCAGTTCAAGGCGTCCACCCGACAGGTGATCAAGCGTTGCATAATCTTCAGCTACTCGTACAGGATCTAAAATGCTTAGAACGGTAACGGTAGTAAGAAGACGAATATGAGACGTTTTAGCAGCGATTGCACTTAAAACAACGGGAGGAGAAGAAGACAAAAAAGGAGCTCCGTGTCTTTCGCCGACTCCGTAAGCATCAAAACCTAATTTTTCTGCCAGCACTGCTTGATTTAACACATGCTGAAATTTTTCTTGAGCAGTTAATGTTTCTCCAGTAACCGGGTTCGGGATATTTTGAATAAGACTAAATAAAGCAAATTTCATACGTTTTACCTCCAAAAGATAAAATGCTGGACGACAATAAAAAAAGCAAACGTACACGCATTGCCGTGTCCATTTGCCTCCAGTTGACTGGTAGATATGCAGTTTCATTGTTTTGTTAGTTGTATCTTAAGCGGTAGATACTGAGCTGTCAAGATAATCTTTTTTTCAAAACCTACTTGATTTATCGGTTAACTAGTATTATGATGTGAATAATCTTACACGAAGTAAGCCCACTGGTTAACCAGAGGCTCTTGATGAAGCAGATGCTTTATCAAGAGCCTTTTTTTTATTACATAATATAGGGATTCGGGGGAGGAACGTATGAAAAAATATTGGCTGTTTTTACTTTCAATTGTAGTAGCTGTGAGCGTGGCAGGATGCGGAACAAACGCATCTTCAAGTGCGGGAGAAAAGAAAGAAAAAGATGTTCAAACGATTGTTGTTGGAACGGGCACTCAGTTTCCTAACATTTGCTTTATTGATGATAAAGGCAAACTGACCGGTTATGATGTAGAAGTAGTAAGAGCGATCGACAAAGAGTTAAAGGATTATAAATTTGAATTTAAAACGATGGAATTTTCAAATCTGCTTCTTAGCTTAGAAAGTAATAAAATTGATATGATTGCTCATAACATGGCTCAGAACGCTGAGCGAAAGAAAAAGTTTTTATTTAATGATGAAACATATAATTATTCTCCGCTTTATGTAACAGTTCCTAAAACTCGAAATGATATTCATTCATTAAAAGATTTAGAAGGGAAAAAAATGATTGTAGGAGCTACAAGCAATGCGGCTGTCTATCTAGACAAATATAATAAAAAACACGGCAATAAAATCGATGTAGTTTACGCCGGTCAAGGTGCGGATGATGCTACCACTCAATTAAAAACAGGCCGAGCAGATGCTACGCTTGCGACGCCATTTTCCATCGATTTTAGCAATCAAGCGCTAAAATTTCAGCAAAAAACGGTTGGAGATATTGTGATTAATTCAAAAGTGTATTTTATGTTTAACAAAAAAGACGAAAAGTTAAAGTCGGAAGTTGACCAAGCGATTAAAAAGCTGAAAAAAGACGGGACGTTAAAAAAACTCAGCACAAAATGGCTAGGAGAAGACTACACGGTGCAAAATTGACTATAGCAAAAAAGCAGCTGCCCATACAGCTGCTTTTTTGTATGATATAAATCCAATAGATAGAAGAAACGATCTGCAAAGAAAACAAAAATTAGTGTATAGTAGAGCTATAAGTACTATAAAAGCAGGACCGCAGTAGGAGGCCATTCATTGATTACGGATTTACAGCGCGGAGATTTCTTTCAAAAAGGACATCGTTATCGCAGAAAACAAATTCATAAGCTTTATAAAGGACAGGAACAAAGCGAAATATCAACGCCAAAAGCGCATCCATATATTTTTATTTTTACAAAAGAAAGCGGAAGTGAATACGGAACGGGACACGGATGGAACAAAGATAAAACCGCTTTTTTCTATACGGGGGAAGGCCAAAGAGGATCGATGCAGCTCATTAAAGGCAATAAAGCGCTTCGTGAACATTTTTTATCAGGAAAAGCTGTTTATTTGTTTCACTACGTGGAGCCGGGAGTGGTCGAGTTTATTGATGAAGTGACGTATATCAATCATCAATTAGAAATTATGTGGGATTCAGACGGAGAGCTGCGTGAAGCCATTATTTTTGAACTTGAACGAAATCCTGTGATTGAGGAAAAAGCAGCACAGCTGGATGTTTCAGCTTATTCAACTGAACAGCTTCGTCATATGGCGTTAGGGAAAGAAAAAAAGACAAGTATTTATGAACAAACGGCAGCTCTTAAACAATATGTTCGCAAACGCGCAGCTGGTATTTGTGAAGCCTGCGGAGAAAGCGCGCCGTTTATCGCAAAAGATGGGAGCTCCTTTTTGCAAATGTACTATCTTTCAAAGCTTTCAGAGAGCGGACTCGCTAAGCCAATGGACGCTGCGGCACTATGTCCCAACTGTCATAGCCGTCTACGCTACGGGAAAGATAGTGAAGTATATAAAGAAGATTTGATTACTAAAATTAATGAAAAAGAAGCAGGAAAGAAAAATGAGTAATATCGTCTTTTTCATTTTATAAAAAACCGTCTCTAGGCAGGGCAGCTGCCGAGGCGGTTTTTTGTATGTAGAATGACTTCAAAAAATAAAGACAATAAAGCGTATAAAAATAATACAAAAACAGATAATGAAAAACTGAAGCTTTCGTTTAGAAAATAGTAAAAGCTGGGGTGATGTGCTGTGGCAGATAAGTATGACTGCGTCATTATAGGTGGAGGAATTGCAGGACTTCAAGCTGCTATTCAGCTTGGAAGATATAAGCGAAATGTATTGGTTATTGATTCAAACGATGGACGTTCCAATCTTTGCAAAAATTATCAAAATATATTGGGATGGCCTGAGGGAATAAGCGGGCAAACTCTAAGAGAAACGGGAAGGCAGCAAGCAAAAAGCTACGGCATTCAATTTACAGAAGATCGTGTCATACAGTGTCAAAAAGAAATAGATGGGTTTAACGTCATCACAAACTCTGCGAACTACGAAGCAGCTACTTTACTGTTTGCGACGGGAGTAGTAGATCGGGTTCCGCCTGACCTTCAGCAAGAGCTATATCCTTGCATGGGAAAAACCGTATATGTATGTCCCGACTGCGACGGATATGAAGTAAATAATAGAAAGGTATTAGTACTAGGGTCAGGAAAAGCAGGAGCCAGTTTATCTCTTACGTTAACATATTGGACAAATGACATTACGTACATTAATCACGACAAAAAAGAAATTGGACCTTTAGCAGATACTTTGATGCAAAAGGGAATTACCTATAAAGAAGCGGCAATAAAAAAAGTCATAACTGAAGCAGAAATGTTAAAAGGCGTCATCCTAGAAAACAATGAATTTATTTATGGAGAAAGAGGTTTTTTAGCATTCGGAGGAAATAAAGTTCGAACAGAATTAGCGCATGAGCTGGGAGTAGAACTTCTAGAAAATCAGCACATTATCGTAAATCCGCGTACAAAAGAAACAAATGTTTCAAACGTGTGGGCAGCAGGAGACATTGTGGCTCATTCTGAACAAGTTACGGTAGCGATGGGAGAAGGTTTACAAGCTGCTATTTGGATACACAAACGCTTGTTAGAGCTTTATGAAAAATAATTGTTTTTTTATAAAAAAAGTTAAGATTGCATGTTTTGTTTCCTTTTTGTTAGGGAACTGGAAATAAAAGAGAGATAAAAAATGATTAAAAATGAGGAGAAGGAGTGGCAAAAAAGTGGTATATAGTCAAGCAGTAAGAAAACCTGAGTTTCAACAAGCGGAATCGGAAGGGTTAAATGAAGCCATTCACGAGTACATAACTCGTCGTACACGTCACAATGCACCGGTTGTGGATGCGCTTCGATATATTATGACCATTGAACATAAACATGAACGCATGCAGGTAGCAGCAGAACTGTTCGGAACAGCTATCCAGCGTGTAAAAGATCAAGATATTATTCAATATCTAAAAAAGTGCGGAAGCTACAAAAGAATTTCTGATACGATGGAATAAAACCGTTTTCTTTGAAAAAGCGCCTTAAATGGAAAGGGGCTTTTTTTGTTTCCTCCATTTAAAAGCAAGGGGAAATACATAGAATTCTTCCAGTTTGTGCATAGTAAATGAAGCAGAATTAATTGAGGAAGAGACAGAGTTTTGTATCTGATTACGTGAATGAACGTTAAAGTAGAATACAATCTTCACTAGTACAGATGCCGACTTTTGAATAAATAGAGCTCTATGTATCCCTAGCAGGAGGTTTAGTGTATGAGTCAAGAAATACCCTTAAGTTCAAGTGAAATTGCTACTCTTTGGATGACCTATCAGCAAAAGACAATGGTCCGAAGAATCTTAGAATATTTTATTGCACACGCAGAAGATGACCGAGCAAAAGAAATTATGAAAGATACGCATATGCAAGTGGTGAACTACATTGAAGATATCAAAAAAATTTTACAGAATGAAGGGGCAGCCGTACCGGTAGGATACACAGAAAAAGACGTAAATGTCGGTGTTCCTAAGCTTTATGATAAGATGTTTGATATTATGTTTCTTCGCCTTTTAAAAGAAATTAGCATGGGGCTACATACGCTTCATTTAACCATGTCCTACAGAAAAGACATGATTTCACTATATAAAGAGCTTACCGCTTTCACGCAAAGTGGCTATGACAAATGTGTAGATTATCTTCAGGAAAAAAACGTGCTTCCAAGACCTCCAGCTGTTTCAGTACCTAAAACAGTGAAGTTTGCCGAAGGCACAGATTACATGAATGGAATCCATTTGTTTTCGAGTAAACGTGCATTAAATACTGTAGAGGTAGCACATATTTATTACGCTATTGAAAGCAACATTTTGGGCATGCAAATGATCACAGGGTTTGCTCAAGTAGCAAATGAACCTGAAGTGAAGAAGTACTTTGTAAAAGGAAAAGAGCTGGCTAAAAAAGTTGTAAGTGATTATAGCAAGATTCTTTTGGAGAGCGATATTCAGACGCCTGCGACGTGGGGAGCGAAAGCGACAGAATCAAAAGTAGCACCTTTTTCAGATAAGCTGATGATGTACTGCGTAAGTTTATTCTGCAGTTTCGGGCTGGGAAGCAACGCTTTAGGCACTGCCTTTAGTTTGCGTGGAGATCTTCCCCTTACACTTGTCAGTACGGCTAAAGACATTTTAACATACGGGCAAGAAGGGGGAAAAATCATGGCCAAAAACGGATGGCTTGAGGAACCGCCAAGTATGGAAGACCGAAATGATTTGATTAAATAGAAAAAGCATAATACATTAAGAAAACTTCTTTTTTTAAAGAAGTTTTTTCTTTTGGATAAAAAATGTCGTTATTTGTTTATTTAACGGTTTGTTTTTTGAATAAAAAGGATATATAAACTATAAATTTACAATTATATGATAAAAAAGGAGGATTTTGCAGATGAAATGGTACATAAAGGTGTTAAAAAATTACGGGGTATTTTCTGGTCGAGCAAGCCGAACTGAATACTGGATGTTTGTGTTAGTTAACTTTGTTATTTCATTTATTCTTTCGTTCCTTCAGTTCGTTATTGATAAGCCTCTTTTTCTTCCGGTTATCTATTCGTTGTTGGTTGCAGTCCCATCGTTAGCGGTAGGAGCAAGAAGACTCCACGATACGGGAAAAAGCGGATGGTGGCAGCTCATTACATTGGTTCCACTTATCGGCAGTATCTGGCTAATTGTTTTATTCTGCCAGCCTAGCGATCCAAAAGAGAATCGTTTTGGTACAACGGCCAAAGCAGCATAATTAGAACTCCCCCTTAGGTAAGGGGGAGTTTTTTAGTGGACAGGTTCCACTATAGCTCCATCATAAGCCGATTGGTAAATAGCTCGTATGTCTTTTTCACGAAGAGGCAAAGGACTGCGAGCGAGAATTCGTTTTTGCTGGACGCCATCTTCTGTCAGCTTTTGAAGGGCACTTTCTGGAATATCAAATCCGCGAAGAGTCTGAGGAATTCCGACGTCTTTGACAAGTGACTGCAGGTGTTTTACACACTGGTAAGAAGCTTCTTCTGTTGATAAAGAGGTAGCGTTTCCACCTAGTGCTTCAAAAATATCCCGCATTTTTGTCACGCAGCTGCTGCGGATATAGCCCATAACGTATGGAAGCAGTACGGCATTTGATTCACCGTGAGAAATGTGAAACTGTCCGCCTAACGGATATGCAAGTGCATGAACCCCAGCAACACCAGCGTTAAAAAAAGCGAGACCTGCTAAATAGCTTCCGTAGCTCATCTGAGTTCGCGCTTCTTTATCTTTGCCATCTTCTACAGCTGCTCTTAAAGAAGAGCTGATCATGCGTATAGCCTTTAGGGCTAAGGCGTCCGTTGCTGGATTTGCATTTACCGATACATAAGCCTCAACGGCATGAGTTAATGCATCAATCCCTGTAGCCGCCGTTACTTTAGAAGGAACGCTCAGCGTAAGCTCGGGATCTACAATCGCGGCGTCCGCAAGCAAATGATCGTGGGTCACGACGTCTTTGCTGCTTTCAAGAGATAATACAGAAATATTCGTTACTTCTGAGCCCGTGCCGGAGGTCGTGGGAATTAAAATTTTTGGAAGTCCTTTTTCCGTAATTTGTTTCGTGCCAGTTAAGTTCAAATATTCTTCTACAGCTCCGTCATGAACGGCTAAAACGGCCGTAAGTTTTGCTAAATCTAATGCGCTTCCGCCGCCCACTCCAACGACTAAATCAAATTTTCGGCTTTTTGCGTAAGATACTAGTTTTTCACCAAGCGCTAAGGGCGGCTCTGGTGCCGTATCTGCATATACATCTACTTCGTATCCATTTTGGATAAGAGGAGCACTCACTTTATCTACAAGTCCAATGTCTTTTAACACTGGATCTGTGACGATTAAAATATGAGCAGGGTCATATTTTTTTACTTCCGGAAGCAGTTGCTGAAGTGATCCCCATCCTGTGTAGCTGAGAGGGGTGAAAACTAGTTTTGAAATGGTCATTTGTTTGCCCTCCGATTTATAGAAAATTTTTTTATATTAAGCAGCTGCTTGATTTCATTCGTAATAACCTTCAGTAGATTTGCGGAACTGCTGAAATTGATTTGCATCGTGACCAAACCAAACTTGCGAATTAGTTTCATAGGCTAGACGGCGTATACGTTCAACCGTGTTTGCATATCCAAGAGAGTCGTAGATAATACCGGGTGGTTTAACAGGAGGACCATAGCTCTCAGCTGTATAGATTGTATCGGATGCTAAGATAATGCCACCTGTTTCAGGCAAATGAACATGAAGACCAAGCATACCCCAAGCATGTCCGCTTCCAAAATTCAAGACATTAATTCCTTCTGCCAGTTTGATGGTATCTTCGTTTCGTTTAATCGTTTTCCAACGAAGGTCATTTTTTATCCAGGCGTCAATGTCAGCCCAAATGTAAGCACCTTCTTTTTGATTGCGTGCATAAGACTGAAGAGTGCCGTTTAACTCATCTTCATGAACGATAACAGTGGCGTTAGTGAACAATTCTAAGCAGCCGGCATGATCAAGATGAAGGTGGGAGGCAACAACAAATTTAATTTCTTTAGGGTCAACCCCTAATTGTTCTAATCGATTTGGTAAATAACATTCTTCTGTAGCGGAGTAAGGAAACATTTGTTGAGTTGCTTCAGTCCAACGCCCTTGTGGTCCCATTGATTCAGGGTTGCAGGCTGTATCAAACAGAATTTTCCCTTCAGGATGATCAATTAATACAGTATAAATTGGAAACTCTACAAATTCCGTAGGTGCATGAGGGTTCTTAACAGTTGCTGGGTTATGCATTGCAAGCATCCAGTTTTTATCCATTTGCATCGAGCCGTTGTCCATCACATAAAGCTTTGGATTAGGTTTGATAATATTACACATATAATAGCCTCCTAAACGTAGTTGAATTTTTGTTTGCGTTTTCAAAATGACTTTATACTACATTTACCCTATATGCTGGAGAGAATAATCCTTTTTAAAATGGATAGACTCTTTCCTATTCTTTCAACATACTAGACTGCAATTTTTATGCCAGTATTTGAAAAGTAAATATTAGCGCAGTTTTCCTTGGTTCTTATAACCAAGCGCGGAAAAAATTCACCGCTTTTAGAAGGAAAAAGGCTATTGTGCATTGAATGGTTAGTGGTGAAAAGTTTCACCATATGTTGGCGGGAATTCACCATAAGAAAGGAATGTGAAACAATGACTTCTTTTAAAGGAAAAAAAGATTTGACGAACGAAACGTTACAGGCCATCATTGAATTCTCTACGGACGGAATATATGTAGTAAATAAAAAGGGAATAACGATATATGTAAATGAAGCTTATGAAAAAATCACAGGAACAAATAAACGAGACGTATTAGGAAAGCATATGCAAACCGTTATCGATGAAGGATATATTGATCAATCTGTTTCCCTACTTGTGTTAGTAGAAAAACAGCAGCGCTCTATTATGCAAACCATTTCAAGCGAAAGAGACGTTATGGTAACAGGAAATCCAGTGTTTAACAAACAAGGTGAAATAGAGCTCGTTGTGACCACTGTACAGGATATTACACAGTTAAACGCAGTTAAAAAAGAGCTTTTAAAGGTACAAGAGTTTTCGCATATGAATGCAAATAAATACGCTGTAAAAGTGAATGGGTCGGAACAGCCCCTAGTGTTTCAAAGCAATAGGATGAACTTGGTTTATCAGAAAGCCAAACAAGTAGCTCCGTTTCCTACAAGTATTCTTCTATCAGGTCCCTCAGGATCCGGAAAAGAAGTAGTCGCTAACCTTATTCACGATTCAAGCGATAGAAACAATCAGCCATTTATTAAAGTGAACTGCGGAGCCATTCCTGAGCCGTTGCTAGAATCGGAGTTGTTCGGCTATGAAAAGGGAGCTTTTACTGGCGCTCGAACAGAAGGGAAAATAGGACTGTTAGAACTCGCTGATGGCGGAACCTTGATGCTTGATGAAATTGGTGAAATGCCGATTTCCTTGCAAGTGAAACTGCTTCGAGTGTTACAGGAAAAGCAGGTACAGAAAATTGGAGGAACTAAAACAAAAAGTATCGATATACGAATCATTTCGGCAACAAATCAACATCTAGGAGAGCTTATTAAAAAGGGGAGGTTTCGTGAAGATTTATACTACCGTTTAAAGGTAGTCGAAATCAGCCTTCCGCCTCTATCTCAACGTAAAGAGGATATCAGTTTACTGGTTGATCATTATGTTTCCTACTTTTGCAGCTTGTATTACGTCCAAAAGCGCATATCAAATAAAGCGAAGCAAGTATTAGAAGCTTACCAATGGCCAGGAAATGTAAGAGAGCTTCGGAATATGGTGGAAAATATGATTGTGTCTATTCCTGGAGAAACAATTGAAGCTCATCATTTACCTTTTCATACTTATCATGAAGATGAAAAATGTGATTATTTACCTCTAAAAAAGAAAGTGGAGCAGTTTGAACAGCGACTCGTTAAAGAGACTATTCAACATTGTCCATCACTCCGGCAGGCAGCGAAAGAATTAGGTATCGATCATTCTACTTTGATAAAGAAACTAAAAAGATGGGAATGTAAAGAAAGAGAGGAGCAGGCTTGAGATATGTAACAAAAGAATTAGCTCAGAAAATTGTCGGTAGAACAATGGAGATTATTGATTGCAACATTAACGTGATGAACGAAAAAGGAGTCATTATTGGTTCTGGTGACAAAAAGCGAATGGACCAAATTCACGAAGGAGCGCTAATGGTATTAAAAAGCGGCAGTTCTTACGAAATTACTCAGCAGCAGGCTGACTCGCTGCGCGGAGCCAAACCGGGCGTGAATTTGCCTATTTTCTTTAACGGAGAAATTGTTGGAGTCGTGGGATTAACAGGACTGCCAGAACAGATTCGTAATTACGGAGAGCTTGTGCGTATGGCTGCTGAAATGATTTTTCAAGAAATGATTTTAATAGAGGAAATTCAGTGGGATGAACGATTAAAAGAAGAGGTGGTTCATCAGCTTCTTCAACAAGAAGAGCCGCTGGATTCCTTATTTTTTGAACGAGCGAATCGGTTTAATATTAACTTATACCTTCCAAGAATGGCACTAATTATTAAAGCTGAAAATCGCCATGAAGTTATGAAGATTGTAAAGAAATACATAGCTAATAATGATCTATACGCTATGCTTCCAGACGGAGTAGTCATATTAAAATCTATAGAAGCGGGCAGCGCTAGCAGCTATGCTGAACAGCTGGAAAAACAGCTTCGTGCGTCTGGTATGGTGTGTAAGTTATCTGCAGGATCTGTTCAAGCTGACTTTAAAGGCCTTCATGTATCGTATCAGCAGGCGAAAGATACGCTTGCTGTTGGTTCAAAGCTTCATCCAGAAGCTGATTTCTACAGCTATTCGGATTATCAAATTCCCGTACTGTTACGTCAACGCGCCGGTTTTCAAGAAAATCATGATCTGTTGCAATACTATGAAAAGCTTAAGGAATATGATAAGAAAAAAGAGCTTATCGAAACGTTAACGATCTACATAGAAGAAAATGGCGAAGGAAGCACGGCAGCTAAAAAGCTTTTTATTCATCGAAATACGCTAAGCTACCGTTTAGATAAAATTCAAGATATTACGGGAAAAGATCCAAGGAAAGTAAAAGACCTTCTCGAACTGTATGTAGCCATGCTGCTATCTAAAATTTCATAATTGTGCACGTGCATAAAAGATCTTGCGATAGCAAGGTCTTTTTTTGTTGAAATGACTAATGAAAGAATTAAAGGTAGCGCTTACAATTAGCACTGGGGATAGAAGAAATAAGAATAAGAAAGGGGATGCTTTATGGACGTTCAAGTAAGCGCATTAGGCGCGATTTGTGCATTAGTAATTGCCATTATATTAATTCTAAAGAAAGTGGCTCCTGCATACGGAATGATAGCCGGAGCTTTAATAGGAGGACTGATAGGCGGAGTTAATATTGCTGATACCGTTACTTTAATGATTGAAGGAGCGCAAGGCATCATTCCCGCAGTGCTGCGGATTCTTGCAGCTGGGGTATTGGCCGGGGTATTAATAGAATCAGGTGCTGCAGCGGTTATAGCAGAAACCATTGTAAAAAAACTCGGGGAAACAAAAGCACTTTTAGCTCTAGCGCTAGCCACACTTATTCTTACGACAGTAGGCGTGTTTGTTGATGTTGCTGTGATCACAGTAGCCCCTATTGCTTTAGCTATTGCGAAACGTACGGGTATGTCAAAGCCTGCTATTTTACTAGCAATGATCGGAGGAGGAAAGGCAGGGAATTTAATGTCTCCTAATCCTAACGCCATTGCTGCTTCAGATGCATTTAATATTCCGCTTACATCCGTAATGACCGCAGGGATTATTCCCGCTATATTCGGCGTAGCAGCTACTTATGTAGTAGCCAAACGATTAGTGAAAAAAGGAACAATGGTTCAAGCTGAAGAAATCGATACAGTGGATGCAAGCAGCTTGCCGCTGTTTTTAACAGCCATCATAGCGCCAATCGTTACCATCGTCCTGCTGGCGCTGCGCCCGCTTTTTGATATTAATGTTGATCCGATGGTTGCTCTTCCCGCAGGAGGGATTGTTGGTGCCATTGTGATGAAAAAAGGGAAACAGCTTAATACATACGCTATTTCAGGGTTAGGGAAAATGTCAGGTGTAGCCATTATGCTGCTTGGAACGGGGACATTAGCAGGAATCATTGCTAACTCTCAGCTAAAAGACGTTATTATTCAAGGCTTGTCTGCCATTGGGTTGCCTGCTTATGTTTTAGCACCGGTTTCAGGTATTTTTATGTCAGCCGCAACGGCTTCGACAACCGCAGGAACAGCAGTAGCAAGCCAAGTTTTTGGATCGACGATTTTAGAGCTAGGCGTTTCTGCTTTAGCCGGAGCTGCTATGGTTCATGCCGGAGCGACCGTACTTGATCACCTTCCGCACGGAAGCTTTTTCCACGCAACGGGCGGAAGTGTAAATATGAAAATAAAAGAACGTTTAAAATTAATCCCTTATGAATCGCTGATTGGACTCATTATGGCAATTGTATCCACGCTTATATTTGGTGTATTAAAGCTATACGGGTAAAAACAAAAAGGAGTGTTTCTATGAAAATTGTGATTGCACCTGATTCATTTAAAGAAAGCTTAACGGCTCTGCATGTTTGTGAAGCAGTTGAAAAAGGAATAAAAGCTCATTTTCCAGACGCGGAGATTAGTAAAGTACCCATGGCAGATGGAGGAGAAGGAACTGTTCAGTCGCTTGTAGACGCAACGGGTGGAGAGATTATACAAGCGCGAGTAACCGGACCTTTAGGTAAAGAGGTTGAAGCTTTTTACGGAATTCTTGGAGACGGCAACACGGCTGTTATTGAAATGGCAGCCGCTTCAGGCCTTCATCATGTTCCTATGGATGAACGCAATCCGCTTATCACCACAACGCGAGGAACGGGCGAGCTGATTCTTAAAGCGTTAGATCATAAAGTGAAGCATATCATTATTGGCATCGGAGGAAGTGCTACAAATGATGGAGGAGCCGGTATGGCAAAGGCTTTAGGGGCAAAGCTTCTTGATGCTAACGGAGCAGAAATAAAAGAAGGAGGCGGCAGTTTAAACCAGTTAGCTGCTATTGATCTGACAAACTTGGATTCTCGGCTTGCTGAAGTCAAAGTAGAAGTTGCGTGCGACGTAGACAATCCGTTAACGGGTGAAACCGGAGCATCTGCGGTATTTGGCCCTCAAAAAGGTGCAACTCCGGATATGGTTAAACAGCTTGACCGTAATCTAGCTCATTACGCAGCAGTTATTGAAAAAGAAATGGATATTCATATTCAGAACGTTCCTGGTGCCGGAGCAGCAGGAGGGCTAGGAGGCGGGCTGCTGGCATTTTTATCTGCGGAGTTAAAGCCAGGTGTAGACATTGTGATTAAAGCAACTGAGCTAGAAAACTATATTAAGGATGCCGATCTTGTCATTACCGGTGAAGGAAGAATAGATGGACAAACCATTTACGGAAAAACACCCATTGGCGTAGCAAAAACAGCAAAAAAGCATAGCGTTCCGGTGATAGCAATAGCAGGGAGCATTGGAGCAGGAAGCGAAGCTGTGTATGAACATGGTATTTCGGCTTTATTTAGCGTCGTGCCCGGAGCGGTCGATCTGTCAGAAGCGCTGGAAAAAGCGGGTGAAAACATTGAACGAACGGCTAAAAACGTAGCGTCAGTTATACGCTTAGGCATCAAGTGAAGAAGTTACAGTTTTTATTGTTCTCTTTTTAATAAATAGTAAAAGGTCTCTTTCATCAGAAGAGGCCTTTTTTTCGTTTAGTGCTGAAGTAAGCTGCTATCATTCTTTTAAATTTTATATAGGAAATAGAACTAAACATTTTCTAAAGCGTCATAGTAAGTAAGCAGTTACAAAGATTCGCTAGCATTCTCGTCAGCTTACTAACTGCTACTTACGGAAAGGAGAGGTAAACGTGCAAAAAAAGTTTAGGTTCTTGAGAATTCTACGAAACGTGATAGTAGCTATATTGGGGATATGCATCATGTGGATTGTAACGAATCAAGTAATGACGGCAGTGGAAAAGAAAAAGTACCCGCCTATTGGTCAATTAGTAGAGGTTAATGGCAGAGATATTCATGTATATACAAAAGGTAAAGGGGAAAATACAATTGTACTACTAAGCGGCTTGGGAACGGCTGCGCCTGCACTTGATTTTGAACCGTTAGTAAATGAACTGTCGAAGGATAATAAAGTTGTGGTAGTAGAACCATTTGGATACGGATGGAGTGACACTACGAATAAAAAACGTACGGTAGAAAATAGTGTAAGCGAAATGAGAGAAGCTTTGCAAAAATCGAATATAAAGGGTCCGTATATATTAATGCCGCATTCAGTTTCTGGCGTGTACAGCATGTATTACGCTAATAAATATCCAGATGAAGTAAAAGCAATTATTGGAATAGACCCTACGTTGCCAAAAGCGCTGGATTATTTTAAAGAAGAAACGCCGAATATACCAAGTTTGATGAGTGTTTTAGCGCCAAGTGGAGTTGCTCGCTTAGCCCTGCTTACTAGTCCTAATCAGTATCTACCGCTAGCCGAAGAAGGAACGTATACAGCAAAAAATTTAAAAATGACAAAAGCAATCTCCAGCTGGAAAGGCTACAACAAAAACGTCATTGATGAAGCAAAAGAACTGAACAACAATATAAATAAAACTCTCGATATGTCGTTTCCTTCAAAAATGCCCGTAATGATTTTTACTAGAAAAATAGATAAAGAAGCAAAAGAAGGAAAATCGAATATTACGTTTTATCAAAACCAATTAAGTCACGTATCGTCGCAAAAGCTAGTTGTTTTACAAGGGCATCACTATTTACACTGGACGAAGTACAGAGAAATGAGCAAATATGTAAATGATTTTATAGATACATCTATTAATTCAAGTACAAGGAAATAAAGGATATAAGAAAAAGGAGTCCAAACAAGAGGTCTCCTTTTTTATAGAGAAGAATTAAATCTAGTTAGCTGTATAGCTATAAATGTTATAATTAACCAATCGCTGGAATGATTTATATATAGAGGAGGCAAATCATGATTAAAGCCGTTATTTTTGATTTAGATGGGACACTATTAGACCGAGACAGTTCGTTAAAACATTTTATTCAAGATCAGTATGAGCGTTATAGTAAAGAGCTAGCACACATACCGAAGCAGAAATACATATCTAGATTTATCGAGCTGGATCAAAAAGGCTACGTATGGAAAGACAAAGTATATCAGCAGCTTTTGAACGAATATGATCTTTCGAATCTGACGTGGGAAGAGATGCTAGATGATTACCTTCACTATTTTCCAGCTCACTGCGTTCCGTTTTTACATATGGAGCATGTACTAAAAGAGCTAAAGAAAAAAGGGTTGTTGCTAGGCATGATCACAAATGGTTTTACGGACTTTCAGTGGATGAATATTAAGGCGCTTAGAATTGATCACTATTTTGATACTATACTCGTTTCCGAGCAAGAAGGCATTAAAAAACCGCATAAAGATATCTTTTTGCGAGCGTTAAAAGCGCTTGATGTGTCGGCTGAAGAAAGTGTATATGTCGGGGATCATCCAGAAAATGATGTGCTTGGCGCAAGAGGCGCGGGCATGCATGCTGTATGGAAAAAAGACGCTTTCTTTGACGGAAGTTTTACAGATTCATATATAATAGAGGATTTAAAAGAACTATTGAACGTTATGAATGAGTTTCAAGAGACCTGTTGAGAAAAGGGGAGCAATGATGAAAAGTCAAGTTCGTTTACTAACCGATAAAGAATTAGAAGAAGCAGCAATCATCTATACAAATGTTTTTAGTGGGTCACCGTGGAATGAGCCTTGGAGTATAAACACTGCTTATGCTCGTTTATACGATATCAGTAAAACTCCAGGTTACATAGGGATAGGTTTCTTTCATAGTGAAAATAATAAACTCATAGGATTTATAGTAGGAAATGAAGAACAGTGGGCGAACTATAAGACGTTTTATGTAAATGAAATTTGTGTGTTAAGCAGCACTCAGCAAACTGGCATAGGAACGAGTCTTTTATCTTTCCTTAACGAGTTACTTATACAAAAAGAAGTGAAAGAAGTCTACGTTTCTACTGAAGGAGGCCAAGGCAAACCAGAACGTTTTTTTGAAAAAAACGGTTTTGTCACTCATGAATCTCGTATACTGATGGCGGTAAATGTAGATTGAATATAAGTGAATGGGTGTAGGGTATCCGTTTTGTTGTTCCAGGAGGAACGGTTTATAAAGCAGGAGGAAATAATTTATGATTTTTTCGCTACTAGTTTTAGTCGCTATTTTAACGGTGAGTATTCCGCTGATGATTATTATTGTTAAAACAGTTTGGCACCGAAAGCTTCCTCGTAATTACTATACGCCGTTTGACTATCTTGCTGCACAAACAGAAGAAGAGTTTCACGAAGAACAAAATGAACGAGAAATAGAAGAAAAAGAAGGAGATGTTGTAAACAGAAAGAGCTAAAGGTCATTTTCAACTCCTTCTGTTTACAGCCCACCCCTCCACAATTTCCGTAAATTCACTTAGGTGTTCTTCAAATATCCGTTTTCGATGTCCGTTTGCTCCGGATGGGTGAGGAAAGCCAAATAAATACGTATGCCGAGAAAACGAAAATTCACGCGAAAGTTTTCTTAAAACATTTTCAACTGCTTTTCCTAGCGGAATGATTAAGCATGGATTTTTTATTTCGTTCAATTCCTGTGGAAACACTTCAAAAGCATAGTGTGAAAGAAGCGCTGATCGTTCAATTGGCGGCTGATGACCCGTATAGTTTTTTCCTTTGTAAAACACAGGATACTTTAATACGGACGTGGTATGCAGCATATCTCGCTGTGAAGCAAATAACTCAGCGGCACTGTCCATACCGATCGCTTTTTGAACGCCGCACCTGTCTAACATGTCTATTAAATTTACTCTCATCGTTCCGCTAAAGCTCGCGGCTTTTTTTGTTTCGTACAGCACTTGTTCAAGGGGATGGTGATGAGACTGGCTGGAAACGCATTGTTTAAAAGCAGTTTTCATTTGAAACCACCCTGGTGTGATGCCGGCAATAATAATATGAGCGTCCGGATTTATGTAATCGTTATGGGGCGAGTAGTACATGCTTAGTTCATGTTCTTGAGCGATTAAAAAGTCTTTTTGCAACAGCTGTTCTTTCGTGAAATTCATATTATGTAATTGTTGAAGGGCAGGCAGACATTGTTGAAAATAAGAATGTTGGCTAATCATAGGCTCTCTCTTTCCTTATCAGTATTTCTCCTTTTATTTTCCCCAACAAACCGTTTTATATCAAATATGAACAAATTCTTACGAAAATTAATATTTACTAAAAGTTTACTTAAGTTTTAGTGCAGTGTGATAAAAATAAAGTAGTAATAGCAGTGATTTTGTCATTTTAACGGCGGAACTAGCAAAAGAAATGAAGAATTTTGGAGGATATTTTAATAAATTTACTGAAATTTTAAAATTATTTATTGAAAGCGTTTTATTAATGTGCTATTCTTCCAATATAAGAGATAAATATTTAGTAAAAATAGAAGATTATAATAGAGAGGTAAAAAGATGGCAACTTTAAAAGATATAGCGGCGTACGCTAATGTTTCCAGTTCAACCGTATCCAGAGTACTAAATAATGATCATACGCTTTCTGTATCTGAGGTTACTCGTGAGCGCATTCTTCATGCAGCCAAGGAGCTGCAATATACACCCGTGAAGATACGAAAAGGAACGGCAAACGGAAAAGACATAGAAGCTCCAAGGATAGGTATCATTTTTGCTCAATCCCTTGAAGAAGAGTTAGTAGACCCTTTTTTCTCTTCTATTCGCCATGGAATAGAGAGTGAATGCGCAGAAAAAGAAATTTTTACAGTAAAGTCATTTAGACTAAAAGGCATGAAGCAAGAAGAGCTGCTGCAGGATCTTGATGGAGTAATTGTAGTGGGAAGAGTTAGTCCAGAAACGGTTCAAGAAGTGAGCAATCATTTAGATACTATTGTTTTTATCAATCACAAAGCGGATGAGGATTTGTACGATTCGGTCATGATTGATTTTGAGAAAGCTACTAAACATGCATTAAATCATTTATTTGACCTCGGTTATAAAAGAATTGGCTATATCGGAGGGACAGAAAGAGAACATTATATCAATGGAAGTTCTATTATTGAAGATCAGCGTCAAACGGTTTTTGAAAGCGTTATGCATGAAAAAGGCCTGTTCGATTCTGAGAAAGTTTATGTCGGCGAATATTCAATGAATGAAGGATATGAGCTGATGGGACAAGCGATTAAGCAAGGAAATCTTCCTGAGGCATTTTTTATCGCAAGTGATGCAATGGCGATAGGAGCGATGCGTGCCCTGCAGCAATCAAATATAAAGGTTCCTGAAGACGTAGCGATTGTAAGCTTTGATGATGTGGATGTCGCAGCATTTGCGAGCACGCCGCTCACCACAGTTAAAGTATATACCGAAGAAATGGGAAGGCAGGCTGTTAAAATGCTAGTAGATCGGTTAAGCGGCAGGTCCATTCCTTTAAAAGTCATGGTGCCGACCAAACTAATTTACCGTGAAAGCTGCGGAGCTTTGCTCAAGAAGCAGTAACCTAAAAGTTATAACTTGAAAGGGGGTGATAGAAAAGCAGAATTCATACATAAAGAGTGATAAGGGGGAAGAAAAATAGAAAAAATCATAAAAAAGGCAGGTTAAAAAGCCCTAGAAACTACATACTTATTGGCAGATAAATATGTAGATGAAAAAGCTTTTTCATTTCTAGGACTCTTTGAACCTTTGTAAAAGTATAGGATTAAATTATAAGTGACTTTATTTCGTTGTGCAATGAATTTGTCTATGTACAAATAACTGAATATTCAGTTATTTGTGTCTTGATAGAGTATAAGGAGGAAAAAAGATAAATGAAAAAGCTTACGTATCTTTTTGTTCTATTACTAGTCTTTTCTGTTGTGGCAGCGGGCTGCGGAAATAAAGAAGCGGCAACAGGCGGAAATGGGAAAACAACGCTAACGCTTTTTTCTACGATGAGTAATAAAGGCGAGAGAAAAGCGCTTCAAAACGCGATTACAGAATTTGAAAAACAAAATCCAGATATTAAAATTGATGCGAATTTTCCGGGTAACGGCTATGAAGATATGCTTCGTGTGAAAATGGGTGCAAATGATATGCCTGATTTATTTGATACGCACGGCTGGTCTCAGCTTCGCTACGGGGAGTATGTAGCAGATTTAAAAGATATGGATTGGGTTCAGCATTTGGATCCGGCGCTAAATCAAATTTTAAAAGATAAAAGCGGCAAAGTGTATGCGTATCCTTTAAATCAAGCAAAAGACGGAATTAGCTATAATGCGACGCTGTTAGAAAAATACGGAATAAAGCCTCCTAACACAATGGATGAATTTATAACAGCGTTAGAAACAGTAAAAAAGAAAAGCAAAGGAGAAGTAGCGCCTCTATGGATCCCAGGAGGGGAAAATGGCAATATTGCTCAAGTGTTTGATCAGCTGGCTACACCTCAGCTTATTACAGCAAAAAATAAGAACTATGCTAAGCAGTTGGAAAAAGGGACATTCAATTGGTCAAACTATACGCCTCTAGCGGAAACAATGGCAAAAATGAAGAAAAAAGGGCTGCTGAATGAAGATGTATTAACCGCAAAAGTATCTCAAGCAACGGAATTAATGGCTCAAAATAAAATTGCTTTTACATTTGTGGGCGGATCTCTTGGACCGGATGCAACAGAATTAAATCCTGAAGTAAAAGTAGGAACGGTACCGGTGCCTGCTATTCATAAAGGGGGCACGCAAAGCTGGATTGGCGGAGAGCGCTTTACCCTTGCTGCGTGGAAGGATTCTAAGCACCTTAAAGAAGCGAAAAAATTTATTGAATTTGTGTCACAGCCGGAAGTTGCCAAAAAGATTGCCGAAGGAACGTCTTCAGCATCGGCTCTGACAAACAATAAAACCCAAAACTACTACTCTGAATACTACGATAAGTATAGCGATATTAAAGTTGAGCCATACTTCGACCGAAAGTATTTACCGAGCGGTATGTGGGCAGTGATGTCTTCTACAGGTCAAGAATTGCTAGCGGGAAGTTTAACGCCAAAGCAATTATCAAAAGAGATGGAAAAAGAGTACAAGCGTCTCAGTAAACAATAAAATAGTGTGCAAAAGTTCCTTGTTCGCTAAGAAGCAGGGAGATAGTCTTCTGCTTCTTTTCAACACAAGCTGAAATAGGAGTGAACACGATGAATGAAATAGTCAGGAAAGAGTTGGTTTCCGTAGTAAGAGATACGGAAAAACGAAAGAAAAAATTAAAAACAGAGTCTTCTTTATGGTGGATGTACCTTCCCGGCTTAGTAATTATCACCGTTTTTATTATCTATCCTTTTATTAACGGAATTAGACTTTCCTTTACTAATTGGAATGGATTTTCACAAACATACGATTGGATTGGGCTCCAGCAGTATAAACGTTTGCTTGCAGACCCAACGACTTGGCTTGTGATAAAAAATACGCTGCTCTACGGAATAGGCAGTACAATTTTCCAAAACATTATTGGCTTGTTGTATGCTTTGCTTCTCAATCAAAGCATTAAAATGAAAGCTGTAACAAGAACAATTGTCTACCTTCCAGTTATTATCAGCCCAATTATTATGGGGTATATCTGGTACTTCTTTTTTGCCTACCAAGGAGGCGCTTTAAATGACCTTCTTGTATTTTTAGGCTTTGAGAAGATTAATGCTTTGGGGACTCCGGAGCTTAACTCTTGGATTATTGTGTTCGTCAATACGTATCAATTCGTTGGAATTGCGATGATTATTTATTTAGCGGGGCTGCAAAGTATTTCAAAAGATTATTACGAAGCGGCGCAGCTTGACGGAGCATCGGCTCTTCAGCAGTTTAAAAACATTACGCTTCCACTGCTCATGCCTTCGATTACAATTAACGTCGTTTTAAATATTATCGGAGGTTTAAAACTGTTTGACGTCATTGTTGCGCTGACAGGAGGAGGGCCTGGAGATGCATCGCAGTCAATGTCTACTTTTATGTATGATTTATATTTTAGAAGACAGGACGCCGGCTATGCTGCAACTCAAGGTGTGTGCATGGCGCTCATTATTTTAGTCATTAGCTTATCAGCACTTGTGTACTTTAAGCGAAAGGAGACAGAAGCGTGATGGACTATACAAATAAACGGAAAAAACGATTTTTTACCTTTCTAGCGCTTTGTATAACGCTCGTTCATATTGTCCCTTTTTATATTCTAGTTACGACTTCTTTAAAGGCAACCGGGGATTTTAGTTCAAAATGGGTATTTCCAAAAAGCATACACCTTGAAAATTTCACATCGGCTTGGGAGCAAGCGAACTTAGGAAATTCTTTTGTTAATACATTTATCATTACGTTCGTTTCGGCGATTCTGCTTATTTTTTTAGGATCAATGGCTGCGTATCCTTTAGCGCGACGCCAAACGAAACTAAATAAGTACGTCTATTTTATCTTTATCGCCGTGATGGTAATACCGCCTTTAACAGCGCTAGTTCCGCTGTACAAAATGGTTGTGAATATGGGGATGATGAACACGTATCAAATTGCTATTTTAAATAATGTCGCAGCATTTTTGCCGCTAACGATCTTTTTATATGCCAGCTTCATTCGCTCCACTATTTCTAAAGAGCTCGAGGAAGCAGCAAGAATTGACGGGGCCGGCACGTTAACGATTTTCTTTAAAATCGTATTTCCGCTGCTAAAGCCTGTCACTGCGTCTATTTTAATTATTGCAAGCGTCTATATTTGGAACGACTATCAGTTTGCAATTTTCTTCCTTCAAGATAAGGAAATGCATACATTAACCGTTACGTTAGCGAGCTTTTTTGCCGAAAATCAAAATAATCTTAGCTTAGTAGGAGCAGCTGCGATCATTGCGATGCTTCCAATGACCATTTTATTTTTAGTGCTACAAAAATACTTTATTGCAGGGCTTTCATCAGGATCTGTAAAAGGATAAAACCAATACGAGGAAGGAAGATGACGATGTCTAAAATCACATTTATCGGAGCGGGAAGTACAGTTTTTGCAAAAAATATTTTAGGAGACTGCATGTTTGTGCCTGCTTTAGCTGGCTTTGAGTTTGCACTTTACGATATAGATGCCGAGCGTTTAAGAGATTCGGAAAATATGCTAAACAATCTAAAAGAAAACTACAAAGTGGATATTACGGTTAAAGCCTATTTGAACCGCAGAGAAGCTTTAACAGGAGCAAAGTATGTGATTAACGCGATTCAAGTAGGCGGATACAAACCAAGCACCGTCATTGATTTTGAAATTCCTAAAAAATACGGCTTGCGTCAGACGATTGGAGATACAGTAGGAATTGGAGGAATCTTCAGATCACTGCGCACGATTCCAGTGCTGTTTGATTTTGCAAAAGATATTGAAGAAGTATGTCCGGATGCGCTGTTTTTAAATTACACCAATCCAATGGCAACACTAACGGGTGCAATGCTGCGCTATACAAATGTAAAGACGGTAGGCCTTTGTCACAGTGTTCAAGTATGTACAAAAGATTTATTTGATTCTCTCGGAATGGATCATGAAGGAATACAAGAGAAAATCGCAGGCATTAACCATATGGCATGGCTGCTAGAAGTAAAAAGAGATGGACAAGACTTATACCCAGAAATCAAGCGTCTGGCAAAAGAAAAACAAAGAACAAAGCATCATGATATGGTGCGTTTTGAGCTAATGGATAAGTTCGGTTATTATATTACCGAATCGTCTGAGCATAACGCAGAATATCATCCATACTTTATTAAACATAAATATCCAAATCTTGTTGATCAGTTTAACATCCCTCTTGATGAATATCCGCGCCGATGCGAAGAGCAAATCAGCAATTGGGAATCCATGAGAGAAGAAATGGTTAACAACAGTCAGTTAACTCATACACGTTCGCATGAGTACGGCTCTAGAATTATTGAAGCAATGGAGACAAACGTGCCGTTTAAATTTGCGGGTAACGTATTAAATACCGGAGGCTTAATTAGTAACCTGCCGACAAAAGCGTGTGTAGAAGTTCCATGTGTTGTAGACCGAAGCGGTATTATGCCGACTTATGTAGGAGATTTACCAGAGCAGCTTGCGGCGTTAAATCGCACGAATATTAATACGCAATTATTAACTATTGAAGCAGCTGTCACTAGAAAAAGAGAGCACATCTATCAAGCAGCGATGCTAGATCCTCATACAAATGCGGAATTATCCATGGATGACATCATTCGTATGTGCGATGATTTAATTGAAGCCCACGGTGAGTGGCTGCCTGACTTTACAGGGAAAGTGAACCAATACGTGTAAGAAAAGAATCCTCGGCTGAGATCAGCTGAGGATTCTTTTGTACTTAGGAAAAGAAGGGAATATCATCCAAATCTATATTGACATTTAAAAATATTCATCATACACTGTAAGAAGCAAGTCATTTTATACTAAGAAAGGAAAGGTACCGTAGACAATGGATAAGTAATCCTATTTTTTTAGACATTCTTTTAAAACTTTATTTTAAATGAACATTTGTCTAGATAGGATTAGTCTGTACATTTTTAGGTGCCATTTCTATATGTCTTATATGAAGTGATTTCTCCCTTTTTTTACTCTATAAAAGGGTGCATATTTGCGTATGCCTAATTATGACCTCTAATCCTCTCTAGAAATCCTAGGGAGGTTTTTTTATGTTATTGTTAGAAGCTATAAATATTGAAAAAAGCTATGGAGATCGCCTGCTGTTTCAAGCAGAGAAACTTCAAGTACATCGCGGAGAGCGAATTGGAATTGTTGGGAAAAACGGAGAAGGCAAATCGACGTTGCTTCATATTTTAATGAAAAAAATGAGTCCAGATCAAGGGATTGTGCAAACATATGGCCGTTCCTCACTGATTCCGCAGCTTGATGTTCAACCTACATCTGCCGTTTCTCCTGAGATGAAAAGTCAGTGGAGTGTGCCAACTGAAGCGGACTTTCTTAGCGGAGGAGAAGAAACAAGAAAGAAAATTGCATCTGCTCTTTCATCCGGCGCGGAACTGCTTGCAGCCGACGAGCCAACGAGCCACTTAGATGTAAAAGGCGTAGAGAAATTTGAAGAAGAAATGAAGTCTTTTACAGGCAGTCTGCTGCTGATTTCACATGACCGAGAATTATTAAATCGCCTTTGTACGTCCATATGGGAATTAGAAGACGGCAAAATTAACTGTTATGAAGGCAATTATCAAGAATATGTGACGCAAAAAAAACATGCGGTTGAAAGACAGCAGTTTGAATACGAACAGTATGTACAAGAAAAGCAGCGGCTTGAACTGGCGTCTGAAGAAAAAAGCCAAAAATCAAAGTCGCTTAAAAAAGCGCCGAGCCGCATGGGCAATTCTGAAGCGAGACTTCATAAGCGAGCGGTCGGAAAACAAAAAGCGAAGCTAGATAGAAGCGCAAAAGCGATTGAAACAAGAATTGAAAAGCTGGAGAAAAAAGAAAAGCCAAAAGAAATGGAAGAAATTCATTTTGACCTATCGCAGTTTCACCAAGTGCACAGCAAGCAGGTACTGAGCTTTGACAAAGTATCAGCATCAGCTGGTAATCATATGTTGTTTCAAAATCTAAAAGGCGGTGTGAAGCCAGGAGCGAAAGTAGCGATTGTCGGCAAAAACGGCGCCGGAAAATCTACGCTGCTGAATATGATTGAGCAGCGAACAGAAGGCATCACGGTTGCGAAGCCTGTAAAACTCGGCTTTTTCCATCAGCGCCTTGAAAATCTAGATCCCGCTAAAAGCATTTTAGAAAACATTAAAGAAGACAGTCCGTACACTGAACAGTTTATTCGTACGGTACTATCACGCTTACTTTTTAAACGTGAAGACGTGTATAAAAAAGTAGAGATGCTAAGCGGAGGAGAACGAGTCAAAACGGCATTAGCAAAAGTCTTTTTAGGAAACTATAACGTTCTTCTTTTAGATGAACCGACCAACTATCTTGATCTTCATACAAAAGAAGCGCTTCAAGAAGTGTTAAAAGCTTATCCAGGGACGATTTTATTTGTGACGCACGACCGCTATTTTGTTAAAAAGCTTGCGACGCATGTTTTGACGTTAAAACAGTCCAAAGCGGATCTCGCGGCGATTGAAGACACGGGTAAAAGCAAAAAAGCGTCACAGCAGCAAAATGAAGCCGAGAAACTTGCGCTTCAACTAGAATTAACAAAAGTGATTAGCGAGCTTTCTATCACCCCAGAAGGAAAAGACAAGCAGCGTCTTGAAAAAAGATACGAAGAGCTTTTAGAAGAAAGAAAACGATTAAATAGAAAGGAAGGGTAATATCACTTCACCTAACAATGAATACAATGATGTTACTGAACATCAAAAGCGTATTGAAGGAAAATTAACGGATATGAATGTAAAAGGAACGCCCAAAAGAATAAAATGGATTGGCTATGGAATCATTATTTTCTTTGTGATTCTTACTCTAACGATGATCATCGGCGTATTTATCAATTAAAACAAAAAGCAGCCGCTTCAATGTTGAAGCGGCTGCTTTTTTATTTGCCTACTTTTGTAACGATCGCATCTCCATTTTTTCCAACGCGTACAGTAGCGAAACGAGCTTCGCTTTCCACTTTGCTGCCAGTTCCTTCTGGAATAAAGTAATGTTCAATTCCGTACTGAATTCCCCAGTCGTGATACTTCCCCGTAATGACAACGTCTTTCTTTTTAGAAGTATACGGCTTATTCCAGTCATCATCCGCTTGGTAGATTTTTGCGTATTCATACACGCCTTGTTTGTTAGGACGAAGAACGAGCTTCACTTTTTCACCGTCTTTCACATGAGGTAAGGTAACGTGCGCAATGTCGTAAGTCAGCTCAACGTAATCGCCTTGCAGCAGCGAGCGCGGATCGATCGGCTGTAAAGCGAGCTTAATTTCTTTTCCGTTTTGAAGAAGCACTTCGTTTTTAGTGAAAATGCCGCCCAGCATAATAAGCTGAACAAGAATGATGATCCATACAGCGGTTCGGCTGCGGTCAAGAAACGACGGCTGCGGCTGATCGGGCGTTGACAGGTCCCATTTCCTGCTTAGGAAAAGAAAGATAAGACCTAAAATAACGAGCACAAGTGATTTATTAAATAAATCCCACACAAAGTCGTAATATTTCATCGCTAAAAAAACAAACCAGAAGATCATGCCAACAATAAAATCATATTTTGGCTCTTTTCGTACCGTCACAAATAAAAAGACGGTCGAAATCACAAAAAACACCGTGCAGTAAATGATATTTAAAAAAGAAGGTTCGCTTAATTCAGTCAGCGACAGTAAAAAGATAAAAGCAAGAAGCAGCGCCGCTTTTTTAAACGCGTGGTGTACGTTTATCGCGTACACAGCGGCATTTAATAGAAACAAAGCGAGCAGCACATAATCTATTTTGATAGTGTCATAGTAAGCAGTCGGAACCTTTATTAACAGAAGCCCTTGCACTAGCACAAAAAGCAGCAGGCGAACGGGCATATGCTTTGTGAATACTAAAAGCGCTACAAGTGCGATGACGTAGATAAAAAACAGAATGTCGTTCACAAAAAAAGAAGCGCCGCCGCTAATTAATACGCCCATCATTAAAAGCGTATATTTCACGGTTGGAATATCTGCTTTAATCAAATAACATGCCACAATCAGCAAAACGCCAATCACAAGCATTCCGTTTGTTGGGTACGTTCCTGTAATAAGTGTGACAAGTCCTCCTAAAGAGCTGCTGCCGATGACCGATGCAATAGCCGTAATCCCAATCACCGCTATTCGTTTGATGACGCGGAGCGAGGTTTTTTGTGCTGACGTGTTGGTAGTGAGCCATTTGACAAACCATACGCTTGCACCAATAAATAAAATCACGAATCCTAAAGCTAAGAACAGTGACCATTCAGCGTAGTGTTTAAAAATAAAAGAGAAAAACTGTTCAATAACAAATAAAGCAAATGCCACAATGGAAATCCCTAAAAATGACCTTTGCGGCTCCACTTTTGAAAAATAAAACAAGGAGCTTAGTAAAAACAGCAAATAAAAAATAATAAGACCCATCCGTAAGCTAGAGCTGCCTGTGAAATCCGGCAGGGAGATAGTTAAAAAAATGTAGTGAAACAAACAAAACGCTGCATACATGATCACAGGAGACGAGCGCTGTTTCTTTTTTATGATCCAAAAGATGAGTAAGTTCACAAACGCCATTCCTGCGTAAAGTAAAAGCGTCTCGTGTTCGCCTCGCTGTGAAACTGCGCCTGTTGGTGAAATAAAAAAAGCCATGGTGAATTGAAATAAAACAAACGATAACACGTAAAACGGCTGATACTTTGTAAAAAAGCTAAACAAAATAATCGGCACAAGCCAAATTAAAAACAGCCAGTACGATTCAGCGTGCGTGTTGTAAATTTGAGAAAGAAGCGCGATGCTTAATCCAAATGAAAGAGCGCCGGCCAAAAGCGTCCAGTGACTTAAAAACGCCTGCTGAGGAAGCAGCTTTCGCACCGCAAATGCACTTCCGTAAAACAGCAGCATCAGCCCCACGCTCAGCGCAATTTTAGTGTAGCGGTCAAAGCCTTGCCAGTTCGATGCAAAGAAATATAAAATGCTGGACAAAACAAGAGCCAACCCCAGTAAATAACCGAGTCTTACGAGCTTTTCTCTCATACTCAACCTCCTCTTTATATTATGTATATACTAGCGCATGTTTAAATATTTGGAAATAGAAAGAATGAATGCGTTTTAACAAAAAAATTGTGTAAAAAGACCTTTTAGTGGCATGGAAATAACACATGAAGTAGTTCGAAAATCTTGATAAATTGTCAATAGTAAGATAGTTTTGGTTATTTTATCCTGAAGAGTGGGTATTGAACTAAAAACCTACATTATTCCCAAAAAATATAAGAAAACGTGCCGATGTGCTCTCTTTCTTTATTTGATAAGCTATAAAAGGGAATTACTGTTAGAAGAACCAAGAGATAGATATAAAGGAAGTGTCATCATATGAATGAGATGTTTGTTGCTCATCTGTATACCCAAGTGAAGCAGGCACATGAAGATATCCAGCAGCTTACCGCTAGTAAAAACACGTTAACGGAAGTTAAAGGCGAGCTTGAACGTGCAAAGGAAAAGGTAAAAGAACCAGAGCTCACTTCCGACACTTGGTCAGGCAGCCTTGCTGTTGGGTTTGAAGACATCCGCACCGCTATGTTAGACGAATACGATGATTTGCTGACCCGTCAGCTGACGGATGCCCTTGCGACAATTGAAGCAAAAATTACGGCGCTTCAATCGGATATACAAGGGATGGAACGCGCCATTAAAATGCAAGAAGACGAAGCAAAAGATAAGGTGTGATGCAATATGGCAGACGAAATTAAAGTAATAGATGGTGAAATTAATAGAACGCTTAGTGACCTAAGCGCTGCTGCGCAGCAGTTCCAGCCGCTTTTTCCGTTTCACGTAGGAAGCGGACAAGATCTAGCGGTGCTCGATGAATTAAACCAGCTGAACCAGCAGCTGCAAACGTTAATTGTGGACTACAAGCAAACGCTCCTCGATGATTTGAACGCCACCAAAAAATCCGTGCAGTCCATAAAAGAAGCAGATGAAAAAGCTGCAAACGCCGCTAAATAATGTTCATATTTTATATAAAGCTATCAAAAACAACCTTTCAACCAGCATAGATTTGGCATTCAAATAAAAAGGTTTTACCTAGCGGATGATGCAAGCCTTATAAAGAGGAGCGTCCGCTTAGGTTTAGAAAAATGACGGGCGCTTGTTCGTTAACCGTTCGTTGTTTTTCTACATCGATACAGCTAGGAGGTTACAGGTTATTGAAAACACTTGATGTCGATGCTTTTCACGAAAATATTCAAGCTATCTTAGACTCTATTAAAAGTCAAAAAGAACAAATTCAGGGCCTGATTTCACAGGTTCAGGCATTTTCAAGCTTAGATGATGCGTTTAAAGGAAAAGGAGGAGAAGCGATTCGGTCTTTTTACGAAACGGGACATGCTTCTTTTTTAACGCTGTATCATTCATTACTCACTTCCTATGAAGCTCGACTAACTCAAATCACACATGCGCTGCGCTCATTCGAACCGAGCGAAGACGGCTACATTACGCAGCCCTTTCTGCAAGGCACTATTCCCGCGCATTTAAATCAAACAAGAAATACAACCGTCTCGCTTGTCGATCAAGCGAATGCAGCGATTCAAAAAGTCAGTCACCTTGCTTCTGTTTCAGCGCTTAACGACCAAGGTTTTTTAACAGAAGTAGAACAAGCAAAAAACAAAGCGGACAAAACGATGAATGGTTTAGTCCGTTTTGACGAACAGCAAACGCAAAGCCTTTCAGTCATTCAAGATCAGCTGACGTCTTTAAATTCGCTGCTTTCTAAAGTGAAAGCTGGGTTTCAAAATGGTTCCATTCAGCCGGGCAATGTAAGTGAGCTGAGCGCGTTGGCGAAAAAAGCGATGACCGATTCAGGAGGCGTCTCGGTTTTTGAAAAAGGCATTCCAACAACCTTGACAAGAAAAGAAAAACAAGAGAAAGTGATAAAGGAAGTAGGCATTGAAAAACTGATTCAGCTTCAAGCAATGACGCCTGCTGAACAGTTAAAAGAAATTCACAAGCTTGAAAAAAACTCGCCTTACATAAGAGAAGTGCTAACGCAAATTCAGCAGGATACAGCACCTGCTAACATGAAAAAACTAGCGGAACTGTCACCTGCAGAGCAAGCAGTGGAACTAGAAAAAAGTCCATACCTGCAGGCGCTCAACGATTCTTCAACTGTGGGCATGCTAACGTCTCAACAGATTCTTCAAAACGCTACGAGCGTTGAGGGAATGCTTATGCAGTCGGTGGTGCGTCAGGGGCAGATTAGGAGTGTTGGGACTAAAAAAACAGCTGAATCCTTTGACTTTACAGAAATCTGTGAAAATCCTAAAGCTAAAAAAGAAGAAACCGGTATAAAAGCTTTAGTCAAGGACGTAGGAGAAGGTGCTGTCACCTTAGCAAAAGGTACAGTTACGGGTAATAAAGGAGTAGCACAAGACTTTTTGACCGTAATAGAACAGCGGTTAGATAAATGGGACAACTCCTGGTATGACTTTGGAAACCTTGTGACGGTAGGTGGGTTTGATGGAGCTATCGCTCTCAAAGAAGGATTGGATGAAAGAGGGGAAAAATCGTTTGATTCACCGTATGACTTTGTCAATCACGCAACGATGGGACTTCTAGATGTAGGGCAGCAGGCACTTAATCCTGACAAACCTCTTTCAAAAGAGCACTGGGAAAACAGCATGATTCTGTTTGCAAGTATAATTGGAGGAGCGAAACCAGTAGGTGCCGTAAAAGCTGTTCCAATGGTAACAAACGTTCCGCGTGTACCTGCATATAAAGCCACCAAAACATTGAGTGACATGCGGAATGTCGTCAGCCCAAAAGCAGCAAGCAATTGGTCGAAGAAGGTGTATGAACCTGTTCAAAAGCAGCTTCAACCTTTACTAGATGCTGAGATACCTACTTTACGTCCTCGACCTCAACTGGTAGGAATAGGAGAGGCGTTACCTGGAAAGACCGTTGGTGAAGCGTTAAATGGATTAACGACGTATAAGATGGGGAATGTTTCGAAAGGTCAGTCCAAAGTGTTGGATAAAGTGGAAAAACCTGGTGGTAAAGCGGATGTTGAAGGGGTTTATGATCAGGATGCGGTGGTTAAGGGGAATATAAGATATAAAGAAGGCTACTATATTGAGCATTTAACTGGGAAAGTAGAAAAGTGTACAAAACGTCACGGTGTAAGTGGCGGACATAACTATGATGAATTTAAAAAATACTTTGATAATAGTGATCAATATAAATTAGATGAAGTTAAGAAGGATGAGCATCCAGATGTTAAAGGGGTATACGATATAGAGTATAGATTAAAAGTTGAGATAAAAGATTATAGAGGACAAGGAACCGGAGAATTTAAATTTGTACCAAAGGAAGATAAACCTCCTCATAAGAAAACGGTTTATGACCCTGCTTTAATATCCAGTGACGAAATTGTTCGATTGGGGAATGAAGCAATGGAGGAAGGTATTGAATCGTCAAGAGTTAAACAATTAAAAGGCCAGACAAATAAACAAATGATTCGGGGAGTTTCAAGTAATGGATTGAAGTTTGAAGGATTTAAAAATACTGATACCGGGGAAATAGAAAATTTTTATCCAGTGTTGAAATTTGGACAGAACTAAGGAGATAATACAATGAGTACTGTTTTTGATGATAAAAATAAGTTGATTCGAATGTATGAGGAGCAAGGACTCCATAAAGGTTCAGTTATTGATGTGCTTGGTGATTTTGTAATGGAGTATGACTTTGTTAGGATACTAGAAGGCTTTTTGGAGGAATATGTCGAAAGACGGGATTATATGGGTGTAGTATATTCAGATGAATTTGATAGAGATGATGAAGAATTTTTTGGAGAAAATAGAGTTCTATTCTACTATGGTGTAGATGAAGAAATAGAAAATATTGTAGATTATGAAGAGTTATGTAAATATCTTCAAACTGCATGCCAATTTTACATTAAAAAACATCCTGAGCGTACTGAAAACGTGAAAGAACTTCTTTTTAAGATAAAAGATAAATATAATATAAAAGGTTAATTGATTCCTCTCTTTAAAAAAGAGATTATTGAAGAGTTGTTGATGAAAACTAAAGGCAAATATGCTTATTAAATAAGGGATAGTAAAAGCACTTCTGAATAAATCCAGAAGTGCTTTTTTCTTGAAAACTATAAAAACCATTAGACAAATTACAAAAAAATCTTGAAAAACTCAAAGAAGAATCTATGCATGCTATTCAAATTAAGCGAATTGAGCTATTTTTGAAGAACAGCTAGCAATAAATTAATTTATTATAAGTGGGTGAGAGCGTGGAAAATAATCCGAAAATTATTTTGGGAATACCGGGCACATGGAAAGATAGACAAGCATTTAAAGACAAATTTAACGAAAGTCAACAAGAGTTTGTATACCTAGGGGAACATATAGGCAAATTACAGACGCCTGAATATTTTTATCAAGTGGAATTTGTTAATGAACATATTCCTCATGTAGCTGAAGCGTTTGAGCTTTGTGGAAATGGGACATTTACTAAAGATGATATTGAAACCCTTCAAAATCACCGTAGTATGGCATATATTATTGCAGAAGGTGGATCACTTGAGCAAGTTTTTGAAATTATAAGTGTCGGGAAGGCAGTCCTTCAATCGGGCGGTTTAGCAGTGAACGTTGAGTCATCTGGAAAGGCCACTACCAAAGATAATTGGTTAGAATACGTTAACAATGGTACAGAGAACAGAGCATTTGCTGCTTTCGTTCAAATGTCTAGAGAAGAAGATGTGTTTTACACCTGTGGTATGCATAATTTTGGCTATAAAGATTTACTAACATCTACATCTAATACCAATCCAGCTGAAACAGTAGAGTTGTTTCAAACCTTTTGCCTATATACGTTGATCGAAAATCCTGTATTTAATAGTGGAGAAACATTTAGTGTTAATCCTAAAGCTCCGGTTTTTCAATTAAGGGAAGAATCGTGTGTGCTGTTTGAAAGTGATGACCCTTTTTATAACCCTTATGGGGTTTGGCGTTTAAATAAAATAAGCTAGTCATTTAAAGAACAAGGTTGAAAAACTTTGTCCTTTAAGCGTTAATCGGAGATGTAGAGTGTACTACTAATGGTTCAGTGGTATTACCATATCAATTTGAGGTGGATGGTAAATAATTATTGGGAGGGATTTGTATTGGCACTCAATGATCAAGTGTATGACCAAATTGTAAAGTTATGTAGTGAAGGAAATGCTTTTGTTGAAAAAGGAAAAGATGATAAAGCAATAGAGAGCTATATAGCTGCTCTAGATTTAGTTCCGTTACCGAAGAACAATTGGGAAACAAGTACATGGATTTATACAGCATTAGGAGATACTTATTTTTCTCAGTATGAGTGACTGGTTTACAGTTAAAGATATCCTTGAATTCGAATTAATAGCTCATTAAGAAAAGTTATTAAGAGATGCTATTTTAATACTAATGTAATAAGAGCAAGAATAGGCGAGGTGACATTTTGTATTTTTACAAGAGATTGTCTTATAATACTTGCTATTCGTTTAAAGTACGTTGTGGAAATGACAATTAGTGGTGGAGTAGGAGAGATAAGGTGAAAATAAATGATGTGGTTTTTGGTGAGCTTGAATATAATTATGGATGGGTTAAGTACACTACCATTGAATTTTGTGGAAAAGAAGCTGGAATAGCATTAATGGTTAAAGGTGAAGAAGACGGTAAGTTTGATGAAGAACAATATAGTGCTTATAACTCATTAGTGCAAAATTGGGAACAATTACAGCAAGGTTTTTTACAAGCAATATTAGACTATAACAAACTAGAGCGTCAAGAACTAGGGTATGACATTGAAGTTAATGAAAATTATCCGCAAATCGAAACGACTAATCAATTACTTGAGATGATAACTTTAGTTGGAATTGTTGTTCCGTATGGAGATATTAATGAAGATCGAGATATTGCGATAACCTTCGATTGTACATGGGACACAGAAAATGGACTAGGGCTTCGTCTATTAAATGAAAAAGTAACTGAAGTGGGTTACCAGGATGTTGCAATTTGAAATAGGCTGTTAAAAAGTAAAAACTCATGATGGTTGTACCGTCAGGGAGTACTGAGCGTAATGATAGAATAGAAAAACGGAGTACGAGCTTAGGCGAGATGACATTTTACTGGGTGATGAATATAGACACATGGCCGATATACAAAAGGTGCCATCCTATTTTTATAACGTTACGAAATTTATATCCTATA
This sequence comes from Priestia sp. TRN 1309, assembly GCF_050846875.1. NCBI lineage: Bacteria > Bacillati > Bacillota > Bacilli > Caryophanales > Bacillaceae > Priestia > Priestia sp. TRN 1309. Next base: position 311,911 of record NZ_JBOZGM010000002.1, read on the forward strand.
TTGTATGTAATCTAATAATAAAAGCATGTGTTTCCTACCGTAGACAATCAAGTGCTTTAAGTACATATGTTTTCTAAATTTCTATGTTAGCTTTAAATTTATGGGTAAGGTTGCTGATTTTTGAAGAAAATAGAAGAAAATGATAAGTATTACCTTGATTTATTAGTAGATTGGAAATTTAACGAATATATTATTTATTCCTTGATTGGCTAAATGCCTTTCAAGGTTTTTTTATAAAGTTGGATTTGGTAAAAAGGTATCCAAAGAAGAATAGATGTAGTGATCAAGAAGTAATGAGACTAGCTAATTAGGAGTAAGCCTGGATTTAACTAACCTTGACAAGAAAAGAAAACCAAGTGAACGTAATAAATGAAGTAGGTCTTGAACAAATGATTTAGCGTACAAGCAGCAAGCAATTGGTCAAAAAAGGTGTATGAACCTGTTCAAAAGCAGCTTCAACCTTTACTAGATGCGGAGATACCGACTTTACGTCCCCAAACTCAACTGTCAGGGATAGGAGATGAGTTACCTCGACAGACCGTTGGGGAAGCGTTAAAGGGGTTAACGACGTATAAGATAGGGAATGTTTCGAAAGGTCAGTCCAAAGCGTTGGAGAAAGTGGAAAAGCCTGATAGTAAAGCGAATGTTGAAGGGGTTCATGATCAGGCGACTGTTGCTAAGGGTACGGTAAAAGATGTTACTTTTAAAAAGGGTTATGATACACATTTAACCGAAGTGGAGGGTTTTAAAGCAAAACCGAATATTGGAATAAAGGGTGGTCACAATCTTGAGAACTTTGAACAATTTATTTTAGATAACTTTGGTAATCAAGTTAAGGATATTAATCAAGCTGTTACTAAAACGCCTCATCCTGATATTTCAGGAATTTATGAGGTGAAATATAAGCTTCCTGTTTATGATGGATTGAGTACAGCAAATGGATGGAAAGGCAACTTTACTGGACAGTGGAAAGAGTATAAGAACCCTAAGACAATATATGACCCAAAGGTTTTTTCTGATGAACAGATATTAAAGTTGGGTAGGGAAGCAATGGAAGAAGGTATTAGTAATAATAGGATAATTCAAGGTAGAGATAGGTCACCAAGTGATATGGTAGAAGGGTATGTCAATGTAAATGGGGAATAATTGAAATTTATGAGCTTTAAAGACAAAAATACAGGTGAGATTTCGAATTTCTTCCCAGTTCTAGATTAAATGTTAAAGGAGTGTTTGTTATGAGTGAGGAAGTTTTTATTATTGAAGAATTTTCAGAAAAAGTTGAGTTGATGCGTCTATATTACAAAATAATAGGTGATGGGAAGTTTATGGAAGTGATTGAAAACTTCAAAAACAAACAAGGTTTTGGGATTGATCCAGTATGTTGTATTTTTGCAAATGAATATCAGCCAGGAGAAGAGGGGTATTTTGGTGAAACTGGTGTTAACTTCAGTATACAACCTCCTATGTCTGAAGTTGAGGAAAATGCTATTGTAGATGAAAATGTATTTTTTCAATATTTAACAGAGGCTGGGGAAGACTACTTAACAAGACGACCTCAAGATCGAACAAGAGTTGAAGTTTCCTTAAAAGAACTAAAAGAAATTTTAAATTTATCATAATTTAAGATGGAGAAGAAATAGATATTTCAAGACACATTTACCAGATTTTAGATTAATCAAAAGTACTAGTATATATGTGAGAATAAGTATTATTTGGGTTAAATGTTAAATTTGAATTAGGAATAAAATTATTTTTTGAATATTTAACTATCACCTTGATAGGCTAACTACCTTTCAAGTTTTTTTGTTATGGTTAAAACAATACGAGTTTAGGAAGACAACCCATATTTACTGTGAGAATTTGTGGTTTATAGTGTAGGTGTTAAATAAAGCTCCCACATTTACAAAATCAATATGTCATGAAGGCAGTACCATCAAGAGTGTCACCCGATGATAAAAAGCGTGAGAAGTAAGCAAGATGATATTTTATACGCTAGGGGTAGTTTGCGACATCGCATAGTTAAAAAGCAAAAGAGAATGACAAAGCTCGTGGTGATAAACAAGGATGCAATGTGAGATGCTCATTTTTAACTTGTTTACAGTTGAAAATATTCTCGAATTTACATTAATAACCCATGAAGGTTATACCTTCAAGGAGTATTAGCATTGTTTTAATACTAAGGCAATAAGAACGAGAATATGGTGAGATGACATTTTACTAGCCAGGACCATCATGGGTATCGTAAGTAAAAAACTAACGAGATTGAACAGGCTCATGGGTTTAAACGTGACACTTGTCAAGAAATAAAAAACATGAAACTTACAAACTTATGAAAACTTAAAGATATTAATAAATTTAGAAAAGATATGAACTTAAAGCACTTGATTGTCTACTATAGGCGATGAGTGCTTTTTTGCATTTTCACTGATTATTTAATTAGTGTACTAAGTGTTAAATTTTATACGACTACGAAAATAAATAGGGGAAGAATAGGAGAGGGATTTATACATACGGACAAATACAAGCAAATGGGAAGCATGAAGCAATAATTTAATAGATTAGAAAAAGAGTTGAAAAAGTATCCGTATCTATATGAGAATTACAAAAAGCCTGAAATCGCAAGAAGTGTATATAGGTAGGAAGCCAAAAAGCAACAACAGGAGAGTTTAGGAACGCTTTCTTTTGTTACGGATATATTCCCTGGTATATCCAATTTAACAGGTATATGGGAAACAGGTTCTGGTTATGACCCTATTACTGGTCATGAACTATCTCGTTTTGACCGTTCCATTTCTGGAGCAGGAATGGTCTTTGGCAGATTTGCGAGAGTGCCAGGGAAAGTGGTGAAATACGGAAGTGCAGGAGCAGAATACGTACTTCGGGTAAACAAAGCAGAAAAGACTGTAACTAAGCATAAGGTTAAAGATGTTTCCAAGGGCGAGTCGAAAGCTGTGGAGAAAGTGGAAAAGCCTGGTGGTAAGGCGGATGTTGAAGGGGTTTATGATCAGGAAGCTGTTGCTAAGGGTACGGTTAAAGGTAATAAACTAAAAATAGAAGATTTCACTAAAGAGATATTGGAGACTAAACCAATGAACTCTCCAATACCTGAAAAGTGGTATAAAAAAGGTGGAAGTATCTCCATCGAAAATAATGGTACTTGGACTTATACTAACAAGTCTGGAACATCAGTAAGCTACCCGAATGGTTATCCAGATTTTACACCTTTTATGTATCCAAATGTTAAGCCTTTAAAAATAGAAGTTCATTCGCCTAAAAATAATCCGAAAGATTTTGAAAATGCAAACAAAGCAGCTAGACTTACAAAAGATATTGATCCACCAATAATAGATATTAGAAGGCCGCCAGACGGTTATACGTGGCATCATCATGAAGATGGAAAAACAATGATGCTAGTAGATGAAGATATCCACAGAGAGTTTAGGCACATTGGTGGTCAATCAAAGGTTAATGGAAAAAATAAGTAATGATATAGGAGTGAGAGTATGACAAAAATGCTTAGTGTAAATCCAAAAGTTTCTTTACAGGATATAAAACAATTTGAACAAGAGTATGAACTTACGCTACCCAAGCAATATGTTGATTTTCTACTAGAACACAATGGAGGATTTCCTCAAGAATCTAACTTTAAAATCTCTGATGATGAAGGAGAAAGTTTAGTCAATAAGTTTTATGGAATTGGCGATATGAAAAGTAATTTAAGTAAAGTTTTTGAGGTATTAGAAGGAGAAATACCAGAAGATTTTATTTCAATTGGTAATGACCCTGGAGGAAATGAGATTTTATTAGGAGTTAGTGGAGAGTATCAGGGAAAAGTATATTTTTGGATTCATGATATAGAACCCGAAGACGAAATGGACAATATGTTTATCCTTGCAGATAGTTTTACTGGGTTCTTTAATAACTTATATGAATCAGAATAATGGATACTTATAGAAAGCTACATTTAAAGGCTGAACTTTTCATAATAATATAAATACGAATGATAATTAGGCGAGATGACATTTTATATGGTAGGGGTAGTTATGACATGGATTGGCTAACAAACTAACGACAATGAAAAAGCTCGTGGCGATAACCAATGGGTAACGTGTAAGACTGTTTCTTATACTGCTTTGGCTTATAAATTTTGGGTTATTTTTTTACTAGAAATGGTCGTATAATACTCGCTATTCGTTTAAAAGCGTTACGGAAATTACAATCTCAGTGAATATGAATTTGGTAGCTGATGTCGGTATGGTACAACCAGTAAGTGGTTATATTGATGTTGATATTGCTAACTAATATCCCTTAGTTTATTTGAGTTTTAGCTTTTTAGTTAGACTTCTTAGACTTTGATTGGCTATATGCCTTTCAAGGTTTTTTTTAAAATTGAATGTATTATGATGGAAATGTTGCTCAATCCAGAAAATGTTCAAAGGATTGTTATACAGGTTATGCCTGATGGAACAGTAGTAAAGAAAATCCTTGAAGAATAAAAGGTGGAGAGAGAGTATGCTACGGGATAAAATTAAAACTAATATATATTTCGACGAGTTTATTCATTATGAGGAAAGACGAATAGAAAAATTTTTATTATTAATTGAAAAAGTCATTGAAGAAAGAGGGAAAGATGATAAAGGTTTAAAGAATGGATACATAGCATTGCAAGGCTATTATTTTAATAAATTAAGGGCTATGTACTCTGCGGGTTTCTCTGTTCAAAACATTCGTGAGTTTCTACCTGAAGTAATAGATATTATGGAGAAAGTATGGAATAAAGAAAGTGGGTATATACGTATGCTATGGATGACCTCCATAGCAGTGATGCTAAATATTGAAGATAAAGAATTTAATAGACTGATAACAATGATTAAGAAAGAAGGATTAAATGACTATTTGATTAATTATTTTATTGCTTTTAGAAGGGGTGAGGCCTCAGATTTTCATGAGCAGAGTGAATTTTATGTAAAAAATCCATATGTGAAATTAAAAGAAGTAATTGAAAACAATAAAATTTCACAAGAGAATTCCATAGAAAAACTGGAAGAATATATGAATAAATATTGGTATGAGGGACATTCAGATGAAGCATGGTACGACGCGCATGAAAACAAACATGATATTTATAGTGGTTACTGGAGCTTTGAAAGTGGAGCAATCGCAAAAATCTTAAAATTAGATGACTCAGCTTTAAAAGATACTCCGTACTACCCTTATGATATGGTACATTTCCAAGAAAAATAAATGTAATACGCCACAGTGATAAATTTTTACATTGTGGATTTTTTGTCTATATAATCTTCTGTTAAAAATAGAAGCTATTCATTGGGCTAATCTAATAAGAGAGTATGAGATTGTAAACTAAAGAAACTGAGTGTTTTGGCTATAAAATTATACTTTGTTTTCTAGTTTGGAGAACGAAACCCACAAATGCCACAAAAACTGTTCCAAAAGTAACAAGCGTTCCGCATGTACCTGCCCATAAAGCGACCAAAACATTAAGCGATATGCGAAATGTCGTCAGCCCAAAAGCAGCAAGCAATTGGTCGAAGAAGGAGTATGAACCTGTTCAGAAGAAGCTTCAACCTTTATTAGATGCTGAGATACCGACTTTACGTCCTCAACCTCAACTGGTAGGGATAGGAGAGGCGTTACCTGGAAAGACCTTTGGTGAAGCGTTACATGGGTTAACGACGTATAAGATGGGGAATGTTTCGAAAGGTCAGTCCAAAGCATTGGAGAAAGTGAAAGAGCCTGGTGGTAAGAGCAAGAGGGATGTTGAGGAGATCAATGATCAAAGGGCAGTGGTTAAGGGTAGAGGAAATGGTGAAAAAGATGATTACTTTATAGGAACGTTAAAAGGAGAGAAAATTCATTTAAATGGTGTAAAGGTAGAAGAAATCATTTATACTAAAAGACTTCCTGAAGAAACAGCTAAGCTTAGGAAGAAATTTAATAGTTCTATTAGGAAAAATTTCCTTAAAGAATTTGCTAACGACTTTGTAAGAGTTAAATATCTTAGAGAAGCTGGTCTGGGTGAAGGTGATATTGCTAGAATGAAAGATGGACTTAATCCTAAAGGATGGCAAGTGCATCACAATTTACCTTTAGATGATGGTGGTATAAATGCTTTTACTAACTTAGTATTAATAAAGAATGATCCTTATCATAAAGCGGTTACTAATCAACAAAACTCTTTAACAAGAGGTTTGGCACCAAAACAAAGTAAAACTATAGATTGGCCAATGTTTGAGGATGATGTTTATCCCCTAAAACCTTTTAAAAGAAGGGAAGAGTAGATATGCCCGAGTGGAAAGATTTGTTGAGGGAAATAGAAAAGGTTGAAGAAAAATACGGAAGTTCACTTAGAAGTCCAGCATCAGATAGAGAGATTATGAAATTAAATCATAATATTCAAGAGAAATTAGGGAGTATGGCATTACCCGAGTCATATATTGAATTTTTGAAAAATGTAAATGGATTAGATTTTAATGGTTTGGTAATATATGGTGTTGATAAAGCTTTACTAGATAAGGAAGTAGATGAAGACATTTATGGTTTTATTGAAGCAAACGAGCTTTGGTACGAAAATGGTTTGCAAAAGCAATATATATTTTGGGGGGATTCTGATACAGCATGGTACTGTTATGATTTAACAGAGAGTTTATATGTGGAACTCGATAAACCTTCAGGAACTTTAATTCAGTCATTTGAAAATTTTGATTCCCTGTTAGGTGATGCATTTGAAACAGTTCTTTTGTGATGAAATCCTTAGTATGATTTTTTATAGTTCCGTATTATTGATTGAACTTACTGGACTGAAATCGCATCAGACTTTTACATGATGAATTTATAGAAACAAAAAATGATTTTTAAATTATTCCTTGATTGGCTATAGGCCTTTCAAGGTTTATTTGTTTTTTTATAAGTTTTTTTAAAATTTCTTTGTCATAAAAGTTAGCTGCATCACTTAAATCCCATATATAGTGAAATTAAAATTAAATAAGCATCTATTATAGATATATACGAATGATAAAAAGCCTGAAATTGCAAGAAGTGTATATGAGGAGGAAGCCAAAAAGCAACAACAGGATGGTCTAGCAGCTGTTTCTTTTGTAGCGGATATGGTGCCTATGGTTTCCAATGTAAAAGGTGGATGGGAAGCAAGTGTAGGATACGATCCTATTACGGGGAATGAACTATCTAGTTTTGACCGTTCTGTTTCGGGAGCAGGAATTGTTCTTGGCGGCTTTGCGAGAGTGCCAGGGAAAGTGGTGAAATACGGAAGCGAAGGAGCAGAATACGTACTTCGCGTAAACAAAGCAGAAAAGACCGTAACCAAGCATAAGGTTAAAGATGTTTCCAAGGGCGAGTCGAAAGCTGTGGAGAAAGTGGAAAAGCCTGGTGGTAAGGCGGGTGTTGAAGGGGTTCATGATCAGGCGGCTGTTTCTAAGGGTACGGGTGAAACTATAATTAAAACAGTCAATGAAGTTGATTATAGTGATATCCGTGCTTACCGTGATATTGATATAGAAAAAGTACCAATAGAATATAGGGCCGATCCTAGACTTGTTTCTGAAATGAACTATATATAAAGGAAAGAAAAAAAGTGGAGCAAATGCAGCGGGATGGGAAAGAAGTGCCTCTAAGCACTTTAATGAATTATTAGATAAGCATCCCGAATTTTTTAGTGAAGCAAATATTGAGAGGATTGAAAACGGATTAGTTCCTGTAGTAGATGACGACTTTATTAAGTATTTTCCTCAATATAAAGGTTGTAAGGGTGATAAACTGATACATCATCATATAGATGGTGGAGGTCAAGCTGCTGCTGTGCCACAATCATTACATAAGGGGTTTGGAGGCATACACAATTTTGAAAAAGAATACAAGATTAGAGACAACGACCCCTTGACTGAGATTGGAGAAGTATTTACGTCTCAAAAGCAGCCGTAAACATTAAGATAACGTATTAAGTGAAAATTAATAATATTTAGTGGAGGTATAAAAAATGATTTCACCACAAGATTTTTTAGACAATTGGAATAAAGACATATATGGTTTGGTTAACTATGATGAAAAAATAATTAACTCACTTCCCTTATCCCAAGAAACTAAAGATTTCTTAATTGAAGCAGGTTTTCCTGAATCTTCTCCTTCATTTCTAACATTTGAATCTGCAGTTAGCGGTGGTGGGGAAAGATTAATTGAAAAAAACAATAAATTAGAAACGACGTATCATAAGTTTTTATATTTCGGATTTACTGGTAGTGGATATCCAATATGTATTGATGAATCTAACTCAGAGCTCGTATATATAGATTATGATAATGATAATAAGGTTGTTTTAATAAATACTACGATAGCAAAGTTTGCAGAAGCTTTACTTGTCTACGTAGAATTTATAAAGAAAGTAAAGGCTGTTAACGGAAGAAGAGCTTATCTCGAAAAAAATGCAACTAAAGATTTGTTAGACTGGATTTCTGGCCAACTTCAAAAAATCGACGCTGCCTCTTTAACTGAAGGGTGTTTTTGGGAAGAGGAATTAGGTAGTTTTATTGAATAAGATTGTATAGAGGTTTTATACATTTAAGAAAACATATAAGCTTAAAGCACTTTATTGTCAATTAAAGGCAACAGGTGCTTTTTGTTTTTTGTAAGAAATTTATGCTTTAGACTACACAAAAATGCTAATAAAAATCAATAGCTCATGATGGTTGTACCATCAAGGCATTATGTTTTAATACTTGGATAGCATGCAAAGTAAGATAATCGGGCGAGATGACATTTTACATGGCCGAGGGACTTTATACACGGCAATGACGATAAACTAACGAGATCGTAAAAGCTCGTAGCGATAAACAATGGGTAATGTAAAAGGATTTTCTTTTGCAGCTGCTTTGGATAAAAAATAGTGGGTTGTATTTTTACTAGAGACGGTCATATAATACTCGCTATTCGTTTGAAAAGCGTTACATAAATTTTAATTTTCGTAATGGGAGGGTGAAAAGTTGAACGTTGTTGGGTATATACGAGTCTCCACTCAAGGGCAAGCTAAAGAGGGATATAGCTTGAAATATCAAGAAGATGAAATTGAAGCATACTGTGAAGAACAAGGCTTGAACTTGATACATATTTTTAGAGATAAAGGAATTAGTGGCGCAAAACTGAACGAAGAAGCATTAGAAAATGTGGATAATTTTCCACCTGAGAAAATTCTTGAAATTACTGAAGGTATTCAAAGAAAAGCTAATCCAAATGGAGATTTGAAAAACTTAAAAGAATTACTTATTGTGAACGACGGAAAAATTACACGAGTATTTGGAGAGGAGAAATAAATGGATTACGAATTGTTTTTAAGCTCTAATTTAAGTTGTAAATCCCTGGCGGAAATTATTCGAAGTATAATAGTTGGGTCTGTGAACGAAGATATAACTGTTCACATTAGTGAAGAAGAAATAGTTATTGGGATTAAGTATTATTCATTAGCTCTAGAAATAGAGGATATATCTGACATAGCTTTTATTAGAAGGCATTACGATTTAGAAGTAAATGTATGCATTAGAGTTCAATTATTTGGTAACACTTTCTATCAAGGAATAGAAGTTTTGTTTAAAGTTATTGGGAATCTTATGAGACAAGTTGGCGGAAATCTATTGTTTTTAGAAAACGGTTCGGATCAATTACTTAGAAAAGAGAAGGGTCAGTTAATTGTCAATGGTGATTTAGATCAATACCAGGTAAAATATTTAACCAAGAGTTTGCTTAGTTTTCTTGAACATTCTTACATTAAAGAAAAATTGCCAAACTAGGCATTTGGTTATTATTAACGAATAAAACCATTATAATTATAGAAGAAGTTAACATCTACCTAATAGTTAGAGCGGTCTTATGTGCACGAGCATTACTAGATGATAATGACCCAAGAATTGAGCAGAAATGGGAAGAGTTAATTGTTTTACTAAGTGAAGATGAAAACTTGACTTTGAGTTTCTTAAAGGTTTGTACAAAAACAGAACTTTCATTTTTAAGTGAGATTTTTGAAGAAGTGGCATATAATTTGCAAAGTAAAAAGTATATTGAATTACTATATTGCCTAGATCAAAGATACCCAGACTTAAACTTAAAGAGAAGTATGCAAATTGCTGAGGAGTACTTGGATTAAATTTGAGATATCAAAGTTTTGAATCCAAAAGTTTATGCGGAAAAATACTTTATTTAGACTAATTACTTCTTTAGAAGAAACAAATAATGATATTTTGTATCAAGAGAGATTAATCCTGATTTCCAAGCAAACACCTTGATTGGCTAAATGCCTTTCAAGGTTTTTACTTTAATTTATATTAAATCAGCTGATTTTTGAGCGAGACAATAAGAAAATGATTTGATTGAGAATCGAGAGCTAATGAAGGCTGGGCCATCACGGAGTACTATGTAAACAGTGGTCTAAGAATAAAAGAATGAATAGATAATATGGGGTGATAAAATGGAAGATAAAAATAAGAAACTAGTTAATTACTATTTTCAAGTTCTAGGAGATGACAGATTTTTAAAAGTGTTGGAAAAACTAGCTGGTGGAGAAGGGTATGGAATAGAGCATGTTTGGTGTGTATTTGCTGAAGACTATGAAGAATGGGAAGAGGATTACTTTGGAGATGAAGGGATAGCCTTTTATTTCGATTATCCTGCAGTAGAAGAGGATGAAGAAGTAATAATAGGCTATGAAACTTTATTTATATATTTAAAAGAAATAACTGGTGATTATATAGCGAGACATCCAGAAAATGAGTCAGAGATAGAAAAATATATGAATAAAATTAAAGAGAGATATCAGATAAAGAAATAAAAAAAACTGTATTTATTTTGAAGAATTTTATGCCTTTCAAGGCTTTGCCTTTATAAAAAATACTAAACTTGATGAAGGACGGATGTTTAGGTAATTGAAGAGTATCAATTATATGTTTTAAATCGAGAGCTTATTAAGGCTGTACTATTATGTTATTTTAATACTGGAATAACGAGAAAAGAACGAGAATTTAGCGAGATGGCATTTTATATGCTAGGGGCATTTACAGTAAGTAATGGGTGTACCAAGCGATAAGAAAAATTTATTAAAAAATAAAATATAAATATATTTATTAAATAAATAACAGTCAAAGCCTTTCTGAGTAAATCCAGAAGGGCTTTTTCTTGGGAACTATAAAAATCAAAGGAAGAATTCTGTTATTTGCGGAATTAGATAGGTGTGAGAGTTGTAGCGAAATAATAGTAGAGCTTGCAAAAAAATATAAAAACATTGAATACAAGTGCTTTTTATTAAGAAATTTATTATAGTGGGAAGCGTTAAGGTGAAGCAAACAAAAATCAGACAACAGTTACTACAAAACTTACAAATTTATGCTACTTAAAAACATATGAACTTAAAGCTCTTGATTGTCAACTAAAGGCAACGAGTGCTTTTTTTGCGTTTTAGGATAGAAATAGGTAGACACATTTAGATTATCAATTAAAGACGATGCCAGGAATAGAACTTGTGACGGCATCGGCATTAATTGCAGAAATTGGGGGTGTAAGGCCATTTCCAAATGCCAATAAATTAGCAAGATTTGCGGGGATTGCACCTGTTTACGTTGGTTCTGGTGGGAAAGGTAAAACACACAAAAGCAAACAAGGAAAGAGGGCGCTACACGCTTTATTTTATAATTTAGCCGTACAGCAAGTGCAAGTAGCGAAAGGAAGTAAGTTACCTAGAAACCTAGTGTTTCATGTATATTATCAACAGAAACTAAAGAGGGAAAAACAAAAGGACAAGCGGTATGTATTATGAGAAGTTTTGTAAACATTGTATATGATATGATGAAATATAAAACAGCTTATGAATTGCTTGATACGTTTGCAGGGAAAGGTCAACTACTGCCAAACGGTAAAAAAGAAAGAGTAGACTTTGGTAAAACTATTAGGAAGTACTATAGTCGAAATACCGGTGAATACCTTGAGACTACTAATGGGTTGATGCATTATGGCAAAGATGGAGCTCATATAGTACCATCAAGGCCGTAAAAACAAAAGAAAAGAGGATGTATATGGGGTATGACTCTTTAATAGGAACATTAATAAAATATGAACATAGTGACATGATACTAGAATGGGAAAATGGATTAAGGATTGTTGGTGAACTAGATACAGTTTTTGAAACAGATAATGGGTTAGATGACGACGATATAAATTATACCGAATATGATGCAGCTGTATTTCAAGTAAATGATATTTTAGCGCATCCTACTAGTGAGGAAAGTTGTTTATATAATTGGCTAATACAAAAGAAAGGTTCATTAGTTGAAATTTCACTTTATGATGATCCGCCAAGTGCAGTTTTTTTAACTGACGGAGAAAGTGTATGGAAAAGGGATATTAAAAAATAAAAACGTTACTCTAAACATATACCTTGATGGGCTACATTACCTTTTAAGGTTTATTTTGTTTTTTGTAAATTTTTAATTTCTTTGACATAGATTACTTAAACTCCATATGTAGTGAAATTAAAATTAAATAAGTATTTCTTATAAATTCATCATCTACAGAAAGGGGAGGGATGGAATGAAGATCGAATTATTAAAAGCAGTGGACCAAGAGTTGGAAATGTACCCTGAAGCTTTTGGCGGTGCTGTTACTAGTGAGGAAGTGACACAAGCTGAAGCTAAGCTAAAAGTGAAACTTCCAGAGGACTTTAAAAAATTTCTTTTGAGGTATGGTTCGGGGGCAATTGGTGAAGCGGTTGTTTTAGGGTTAAGAGAGGCAGAGTTTGTGTCTACACCGTCATTTGTAGATAAATCTCTACAGTTCAGAAATATGTTGCCTCAAGGATACGAGCATTTTGTTGTGATTGGAGTAGACAGTGCGGGAAATCCAGTAGGCTTTCAATATCCTAATAAAGAAATCATCATAGTTGATTTTGACTTTGGCGGAAAAAAAGTTCTAGCCGGAAGCTTTGAAGACTATCTAGAAAAATCGATTCGTGAAGAATTAAATATCCATTTCTGATTGGAGTTATGGAATAATCCGTATTTATAAGGAGGAATTAGATGAGAAAAGATTTAGAGTGGGAATATGCTGATTGAGAAGTATCAGAAAATGAGGTTGAAGAAAGTGGAAGGCAATTAGGATTCCACTTACCTAAAGATTATATTGATTGTGTAAAAATAAATGGAGGTGCTAGCGTATTACCAGAAGAATTTAATGTAGGCAACGTAGAGCGTTGTTTTGGTAGTTTATTTAGCTTTGATAAGAAAAGCAGTAAGTACATTGTTCAAAAATATGAACTATATAAACCTATGCTTCCGCAAAAGGTTTTTCCTATTGCGAATGATCCCGCTGGAAATTTATTTTGTTTAGATTGTAAAAATAATATAGACAATCCGATTGTGGTATTTTGGGAACATGAAAATGCTGCTGAAAAAGAAGTGTTAATGCAAGAGAAAGGTTTAACTGAAGAACAAGTGGAAGAACGTGCAAGGAGCAATGTATTTTACATCGCAGATACGTTTACGGATTTTTTAAGTAAATTACATGATTGAAAAGCTTTTTGTAAGTGCACGTTGATTTGCTAAAGTCTCTAAGGGGTATTTTTGTGGAAATGCTTCATCGAAAAAATGCTCGAGCGTATAACAATATGTCACTCGTCCAAATTTGGAGGGTTTTCTTTTAAATATTCAAATATAGTCTATGTAAAAGTCAACATACATGTTAGGTTTTATAACATAAATTTCTGAATAATCATTTACTTATTCACTTATTTCATGGTATGTTATATGACATAGATATTGTAACTTGCAATATCTGTTGAGAATTAGCTGTTGTAATATATACTTATTTTTCTAAAAATGCACCCGGACGAGCCGGTGCTCTATACATATATATATACATCTACGTATAACTAGTCAAAAAGAATGAAGGCTTTTCTATTTATAGTGCTGTTTGTTCTTTCAAATGAGTATAGTTATAGTAGGTGAAATTTTCAAGACAGTTATTTTGGTTTTTAAGCTGAATTTTTGGAATAGTTTGTTATTTTATTGATCGATGCTTTGCCACTTAGAAGTAGGTATAAAAGTTTACTAATAAAAGAAAATGCAGACGGAATTTAATAAGTTTTTTGGAATTTGTGGGCGATTTTCTCACTTTTTTATCATTTTTGAATAGTTTATAATCATCAGACAATTATACTGTGATATAGTTATAAGTGAGACAGAAAAAGGTGTGTTCTTAGGTCGCACCTGAATTTTTTTACTACGTAAGCAGGAGCGCCTACATCTTTTTACAAATATAGGGGATGAGGAAGGTTATAATGAGCAACGTACAGAAAAAAACAGACGTTATCTTAATTGGTGCCGGAGTCATGAGCGCAACTTTGGGATCATTACTCAAAGAGTTAGCACCTGAATGGGACATTAAAGTATTTGAAAAACTCGCAGACGCAGGGGAAGAAAGCTCGAACGAATGGAATAATGCAGGGACGGGCCATTCTGCGCTGTGCGAACTAAACTATACATCAGAAAAAGCTGATGGATCTATAGATATAACGAAAGCGATTCGAATTAACGAACAGTTTCAGCTGTCAAGGCAGTTTTGGTCTTATCTGGTAAGCAGCAAGTTGATTCGCAATCCGCAAGATTTTATCATGCCAATTCCGCATATGAGTTTGGTACAAGGGGAAAAAAATGTATCGTTTCTGAAAAAGCGTTTTGAAGCGCTGTCAAACAATCCGTTGTTTCAAGGAATGGAGTATTCCGACAGTCCTGACAAACTAAAAGAATGGATTCCGTTAATCATGAAGGGGCGCACGTCAAATGAACCGATTGCCGCAACTAAAATTGATTCGGGAACAGACGTAAACTTTGGTGCTTTAACACGCATGTTGTTTGACCACCTGAAGAATAAAGGGGTTCACGTTCATTACAAACGAAGTGTAAAAGATATTAAACGTAAAAGTGACGGTATGTGGGAAGTAAAAGTCGCAGATGTAGACAGCGGAAAAGTTGAGTACCACACGGCAAAGTTCATCTTTATCGGTGGTGGAGGCGGAAGCTTGCCTTTACTTCAAAAAACAGGTATTCCTGAATCCAAGCATATTGGAGGATTCCCGGTAAGCGGATTATTTATGGTATGCAATAACCCTGAAGTAATTGCGCAGCACCACGGAAAAGTATACGGAAAAGCCAAAGTCGGAGCTCCGCCAATGTCAGTTCCGCACCTTGATACACGCTATATTGACAACAAAAAGACGCTGTTGTTTGGCCCGTTTGCCGGCTTTTCACCGAAGTTCTTAAAAACAGGTTCAAACCTGGACTTAATCAGTTCTGTAAAGCCGAATAATATTTTAACCATGCTAGCAGCAGGCGTCAAAGAAATGGCGTTAACAAAATATTTAATTCAGCAAGTGCTGTTATCAAATGAAAAACGTGTGGAAGAACTGCGTGAGTTTATCCCGAACGCGAAAAGCGAAGACTGGGATATTGTTGTAGCAGGCCAGCGTGTGCAGGTAATCAAAGACACGGAAGCCGGAGGAAAAGGAACGCTTCAGTTTGGTACAGAAGTTGTAAGTGCCGCTGATGGTTCTGTTGCTGCACTTCTTGGCGCTTCGCCTGGTGCATCAACGGCGGTGCACGTTATGCTTGAAGTATTGGAAAAATGCTTCCCAGAAAACATGAACAAGTGGGAGCCAAAAATAAAAGAAATGATTCCTTCCTATGGCATGTCGTTAGTTGATCATCCAGACTTCTTTAACGAAATTCATGCGTCTACTTCACAGACGCTTGGTTTAATTAAAAAAGAGTCTGTTTATAGCTAAAGATTTTACGCCGCAACAAACAGCACATGCGTATGTGAAGAAATCTACAGGCGTGCACAAACACCACCTTTTCTTGAGGTGGTGTTTTAATGGTCTTTATATGTAGAGTTTGATTTAAGAGCGGTATTGATTGCTTCCAGGCTGAACTTTTAAATGCTTCCACGCCGCAATTGCATCATCGCGGCTTTTTCCATTGTTTTTCGGATCGTTAAAAAAATCGCGAATAAAGCGGTTGTACTCAAACTGAGGCGCAATTTCTTTTTGATAAGAAGGCTGCTTTCTTCGTTTTTCTTCTTCATGCCACGCTTTTACCACGTCTCGATAGGATTTCCCTACATTTTCTTTAAAGTAGTTTTGAATATACGTGGAAAAATGAAACGTAGGATGAATGGCTTCTTTAAAAAAAGCCCGTACTTCTTGACTGCAGCGGTGATTTTCCCCAATGACGGTATCTAATGTTAGCAGCGCTTTCGTTTTAGAGGACGAGCGTCTTTTAGAAGGTGATTTTGATTGTTGAGTGTTACCGGTTGTTAAAAACACTTCAATTCTTTTTGAAAGTTCCATTTTAGATCCAGACGGGCTCATATTGTTTTCACGGCAAAATTGCTGCAGCTCGGTTTTGAGCCAGTAAAAATTCGTAAAGTCATTGATAGATAAATTTTTTGTAAGTTCAGGTCGCATCGTTTTCACCTCCATATATTTACTATAGAACGTTTGTTCTTGTTGGTCAATTGTTTTTAGAGAAGTACGAAGGAATGTCTTTTATGTTTCTTCCTACATAGTGAGAAGAAATAGGCTGTTTATTCACCTCTCTTGCCCAAATAGAAAGCTGGCCGATGTGATGGATTTCATGAATGATGATGTGATGCAAAATGTCAGCTTCCGTGTAAGAAGTAGAATCCCAAGGGACTGTTACGTACCTTTTGTTGGAAAAATTCAAATGACTTAGAAAGTCGGCAATTTCGGGTCTATGTGCGGAAGAGAGTGCTTGAAGCTTTTCGAGCGTATCGTGTTCTTCAAAAGAAAGAACGATATCTGGTTTACCTTGGATGGCGCGTATCCAACTGTCTTCCACATCAATAATATGAAACAGAGTTTGTAAAATGCTGCCCGTTCCTCCAGTCCGCTTCTTCAACAGTTCTTCTCTAGAAAGTTGATAACACCAGCTAAACCATTCATCTCTCACTTGCCAATTATATTCAAAAAAATGAATCATCTACCACACCTCACATGTTTTTTTACCTCTTACTAAATTAGATTAAGGCTTGTAAATTCCTTTGTAAAAAGAAGAAAAAACGTCTAGGCAAGAGATCTCTTGCAAATTCCAAAATCAAACAATTACAATAATAGAAAGGAGTTGATTGCATGACGCTACATAAAAAAGTCCTTTCTACAATTCTAGGAGGAGCTGTCGGAGACGCTTTAGGCGTTCCAGTTGAGTTTAAAAAACGCGATTCATTTCGGATCACAACTATGACCGGCTACGGTACGTATAACCAGCCTGAAGGAACGTGGTCAGATGATACATCTCTGACGATGTGCTTGATTGATAATCTACTAGAAAAACAAGATGAATATGATTTGATGCAAAAGTTTGCGAACTATTGGTCGGATGGCTACTGGACGCCGTACGGAGAAATGTTTGATATTGGCATCGCAACAAGCGAAGCGATTCGCCGCTATAAAAGCGGGCTTCCTAAAGAAGAGTGGGGAGGAAGCGCTGAATACGACAACGGAAACGGAGCGCTTATGCGTATCGCACCGCTTGCGTTTACACTATGTGATGAACCTAGCTTTACAAAAAGAAAAGAAGCAATAGAAAGAATTGCGCACGTCACGCACCGCCATATGCGCTCTACTCTTGGCTGCATTATATACGTGGAGCTGCTTATTCGCCTTCTTGACGGCGACGAGCCTTTTAAAGCATATGAAAAAGCGGTAAATCTCTGTCAAAAGCAGCTAACAGGTACGGAGTATGAAGCAGAGTTCACTGCGTATGAACGAGTGTTAAACCTAAGCTTGCCGCACGCAGCGAGAAAGGAAATCGGGTCAACCGGATACGTCGTCAGCTCGCTAGAAGCATCTCTTTGGTCTTTTCTGCAAAGTGATGACTACAAAGAAGCTGTACTCACTGCTGTGAATTTAGGAGAAGACACAGACACAATAGGCTTTATTACCGGTACTATGGCAGGAGCATATTATCAGCTGGATGGCATTCCTGAAGAGTGGGTTTGTCAGCTTGCTAAAAAAGAAGAGTTAGAGAAAGCGTGTAAGAAGTTTGCGGATATATGTTAATGGATAATAAAAATTACTTTAAAGAGCAGAGGAGATAAAATGAAATTTTCTATGGATTTTGGCGATACCAATTTTATCGGAGTGGCCAATGCAAAAGAATATCAATCATTTGTCGATGAGGATTGGGAGCTAGATCAGCTTTTGAACCATTTTGGCAGTGAAATGAAAAAGAGAAATATCCTAGTATGTCAAATGACAGAAGAAGGAATTGAACACTCCTGGAACGTAGAAGTGAAGATTGGAACAGAGTCGGATATAGGTACATACTTTAGAAAAGCAACAGGTTATATAAATGTAACCAATCATCAGCTTTATCTCGTAGATTATGACTGCCTTACGATGGCCGCCCAGTTTGAAGATCAGTCTGTGCCTGATCAAAACTGTTCTAAGTATAGAATTGATATTAAAAACGGTATGTACAAGGTCGAGCTTATTCAATTTTATAATGTTGACCAAGATGAGTATACAGGAAATGACCAAACGGATCTTTTATTGAACTTTATTAAGATGGAGCATGTTGAAGAAACAGCCAATGAGGTATTTTGGTGTACGTATTAAGTAGTAAACGTACCGTAGGCTACTAACTTAGAGGCGTAGTGTGCCGTTCTAAGGCATTCTATCTTATTTATATACTCACTGAAACCCTCTGGCTTTGTGTCAGAGGGTTTTTATGGTCAAAATTATTTATAGTATACTTTACATACAAACTTCACGTTAAAGAAAGGTGATCACAGTGCCAAATGCATGGGATGCAGAACAAATCGTATCAGCACCGCTTGCCAAAACGCTAATCGAGACGCAGTTTCCAGAACTTGCGCCCGCTGTAATTTCGCTGCTTGGCTACGGCTTTGACAATACGGTTTATCAAGTAAACGACCGGTTTGTTTTCCGGTTTCCTAGACGAGAACTAGCAGTGAGGCTACTAAAAACGGAAAATCGACTTTTACCAAGTCTTGCTTCTCAATTGCCTCTATCGATTGCAGAGCCCATTTTTTTCGGTAAGCCGAATGCAGGCTATCCTTGGCCTTTTACGGGCTATCACTACGTTCAAGGAACTCCACCTGGAAGATTAACAGAAGAAGAGCGCATACAATCCGCTTCTGTACTAGCGAGGTTTCTTCGCACGTTACATCACTATCCTTACTCAAAAGCGCAAGAGCTCAGTGTTCCGTTTGATGAGTTAAATCGGCTTGATATGATGAAGCGAAAGTCTGCGCTAGAGAAGTATGTCAAGCAAATGAAAGAGCGTAGTCTTTATTCAAAACAAGAGATTCTTGAAGACTATGTAAATGACATACAAGAAATTAAGTATCAAGAAAAACATGTACTAGTTCACGGAGATCTTCATATTAAAAACATGATTGTTGATCAAACCAATATGGTTTCAGGCATTATTGACTGGGGAGACGTTCATATTGGTCATCCGGCAGTTGACCTAGCGATTGCCTATAGCTTCCTACCATCTAAAGGAAGAGCTCGTTTTTTCAAAGAATACGGAGAAGTAGATGAAGAAACGCACAGGCTTGCAAAATGGAAAGCCGTATTTACAACCGTAGTGCTTGTGGCACATAGCTACGATCAAGGAGATAAACAAACGCTAGAAGCGGCTCTAGAAAGCTTGAACCTGATTTTTCAAGAGTAATAAAACTGTAATAGAATTTCTGTTCAATTCCTGTATAGTTAAGAAAGGATAAAAATAAAAACAACAGGTGAAGCAAACGATGAATACAAGCCACTGGAATGAATCAGCAGCACATTTACTAGAAAGGTGGATAAAGCTATATAAAGAAAAAACATTTCTTATTGAAGAAACGGAATCTTTAAACATACTAAAAGAAGAAGTAGACGGGATGGATAAAGAAAAATTCCTCTCCATAGTAGAACGTCAGCTGCAGAAAGTGTATGACGAACTGGAAAAAGAACGGACAGAGTACAATATGAACAATAGTGAATATACAATGGTGACGTTTCTTTCAAGCGACTATCCGGAGTACATAAAAAAGCGTCAAAGCAATATGAGACAGTTTGAACAGTTAACAAACATACATAGGAATGTGACAGAGTTTTTCGGAAAAGAACTTTTTTCTGAAGCGGATATGGTAGCGTTTAGAAACGACTTTTTTCAACTAACAGAAAGACATGCTAACGCGTCATCGTTAAAAGAAATGAAGGAAAACTGGAATACGTATTTGCCCGCGTTCGTTGACTTTCAAAAAAAGAATGAACATGTAAAACAAGCGATAGCCACAGTACTCGAAGAAGATAAGAGCTTGAAGCAAGAATGGCATCAGCTAAGCAAAAACAAATTGATGACCAAACAAAAAGCGACCGCCTTTCGCACAAAGCAGCATGAGCTAAATGAAAATATTAGAAAAGCCACGACTGCACAAAAACAGTTACTCCAACTTTACTGGCCTGATATTCGCAGCCAGTTTGATGCGCTGCAAGAAAAAATGAATAAGAGTCTTTCTACTGTATTAAAAGAAACGGAATACAGTATGGAAGTGATTAGCCAAAATGATGCAAATGAACACGCCAAGTTAAAGCAATCACTTACCGACCTACATGCAGTCCACAAAGTCGACGCTCATCAAACGTGGTTAGCGGCTTTTATTAAAAAATCACGACCATTTTTTAACGAACTGAGTGAAGATATCAAGGATACTCGATGTCGAGAGCTATGGAACCGAATTTACGGTATGTATAAAGGAATAGCAGTAAATGAATTTATTGTTACATACGAAGAATTTTTAGCACTTCAGCCACTTGGGAGTGTAACAAGCATGGAAATACCAAAGCCATTAGCTCGGTTAAAGGTAGATATAAAACCTGCTACGCTGCCATCCTACGCAGACTTTCCCGTGCTCAAAAAGCAGCAATCATCACGGCGGCGCACTTTTCCTATTTTAATAGGAGGCGCTATCGCCCTTGTCTTATTGCTGACGATTGTATATATGAATCGTGATAATCAAACGGTAGAAACAAGCTCAAACATAAAAGCTACGGCCAGCACGAAGTCGTTAAAAAATGAACAGACTAAGCCAGATTCTGTAAGCAAAACGGATCTTGAAAACTTTTTTATTTCTTATAAAGCTGCTTACTTTTCAAGTTTAAACAGCGGCGACTTTAGTGGGATGGCGCCTTATATCGACTCGGGTCAGCCAGTGTATAAGCAGCTAAAAAGCTATATCACATCCTTAGCTGGAAAAAACGTATCGTTTGCTAACGATCAGTTTCTCGTGACAAAAACAGAGTCACATGATGATGGAACCTACAGCATTTATACAAACGAAGTATACACGTTCACCGACTCATATGACGCAAGCACGCAGTTTAAAAAAGAACGAATTTATCATGTGAAAGCTGCTGGCAAAGACAAACTTCAAATTAATAAAATTGATACGTTAACAGATGAGCAGAAGCCGGTGGAAGAGTGAGCGGTTTCTGAGAGATTATAAATAACCGCTAGTTCCTTTTTGGAGCTAGCGGTTGTTGTGGTTGGGTGAGTGAAAGTGTTCCGGGTAGTGTGACTGCTACGCTGCCAGAGATAAACAAGGTTTTTGATTACGACAGATTAATTAGTTAAATGTTGTTATAATAAGATTGTTTTTTCAATATTTCGGTTTTAGTGGGGAGTGGATGGGGACAGTTTGTTTATTTGTGTCCCCAAGTTGTCCCCAATAAATTCATATTATTAAGTTCATATTGTTGAAGAGGCTAATTAATAAGAAGATAAAAAAGAAAGTTGATATTAAAATTATTTAATAAAAACAAGAAATCAGCCTTATTTGAATTGTTTTTTTATATTATAATTGCAACAGCGAAGCGATTTTTTAGTCAAAAAATTTGTAAGGGAAGACAAAAAGAAGATACTCTTATCAAGGGCTCAGAGACAGTTTTAAATAATTTATGTAAGTATATATTAGGGGGGACTATATTGGCTGAAAAAAAATCTCACTTTTCTGAAGCTGAGTATGAATGTAATCTAATGAATGAATTAAGAACAAAATATTCTATACATAATTCTAACCCTGGATTTAAGCCTTCAATTCAAGCAGAAAAGTACCTGGGAATAGATTTGGCAATATTATCAAATTACCTAAAGAAATATAGCTCTAAAAACGTTGAATTACTTGATCCTAGATTTGTTTGGAATACCAAAATAAGAGTGTGGAAGCAAGTGAATATACAGCATAAAGGGTTAAAATTGGAAAAAAGATATAAAATTTTTAAGGATAAAATTAAAGATTTATTCACAAAAACACCCAAAAGGTATGTGAGTATGTTTTTACAGTGCAAAGTGCCAGTTTCTTATTTAGAACCTTTTCGTAGCGTTAAGGGAAGTAGGGCTAGCGGTAAGTCAAAACCTTTTGATATTTGGAATACATGGAATACTCCTAAAAAGGTATATAAATTTATATATGCTTTTAGTTTAAGTCAAGGACAAAATGAGACATTATACGAGTTAATGAAATCATTCGGCGATGATGCTTTTGTAGGTTATGTGGCACCTACATATCATACGTACATACAGGCAGATAAATATTATAGAAATAAACAGATAGCAAATAATAGTCATTTTCAGCATCCGTTCAACCCCAAAAATAAACATTATCACTATTCTTATTTACCGGGGAAACCTCTGGCCGCAGGACAGGCATTTTCTGTTGCAAAAGATTATCCAGCTATTGATTTTGAGATAGAGTTAATAAGAAAAGCAATTAGAAGAGAAATAAATAATCAACTGGGAGAGAGAGAAGAAAGTTATAGCAATAATAAAAAGAGGAACGAACAAAGAAGGACGATAGAAGATCATATAGATGTAATTTATAAAGTACTTTGTAAGAAGCTCAGCAAGAGAACTATTGATAACGTTGACTCTTCGACTAATGTAAAAGAATATGAAAAAAAATATGTCGGTGTAAACAAACTTGACAAAAATTATGCTAAAGAGCATCTGTCTGTTTTATATAAGGAAGATCAGAACGAACTTTATGAACATTTATGCAAATACTACTCCATTAAAAGAATGGTTCGCTCTATTTTACGCTGCAATTGGTTAATTTTTAATTTTTAGGGTGAAAAGAATTCAAATTGAACAGTTAATTTAAACATGCTAGCCCTTATAATTGACGGATAGGCAAATGAGGTTACTCAATGACACAAAATCATACAAATTCAATTAAATATTTTTAATTAAATAAGCATTGAAAGAATGAACTTTAAAATTCATCAACTATTAGAAAATTCGAGGACATCAATCAAAACACAGAAGTATTCTGTGTTTTGATTGATGTCCTCTTTTAATTTAATCTAATTTGTTTAATTTTAACATTAGTAATAATAAAATCAAATAAATATATAAATTTCACATATATCAAAAAAATACATTATAATGGTTCTATGAACTTAGGTATATATATCTATTCATAACTTAGAGGAGGTTATTATGAAAGACATCAATCTTTATAAACCGCTTGCAGAAAAAGCAAAAAAAGATAATTTAGAAGTGCCTGCAGCTCATCCCGACGTATTTAATATCACTGAGGAAACATTTAATATTTATTCTAGTTTATATCTTGAACAGAAAGGCTTTACTGAGGAGTTGAAAGATAAGCCCGGAGGAAAGATATGCAATGATTGCAAAAGTTTTTTTCTCGCAGAGGAAAATAAAAAAAAGATAGATAAATATAAAGATGTGAAATTTGGAAATGAATTAGAACGATATTTTAGTAGCTACATAGTAGCCTTATTAAACAGACTTCTTTGTACCAAAGGGAATTCGGCAAGGGTCAGAAGTGAAAGGGCGGATAAAGATAATTTTCATATGCCAGATTTTAAGATTATTAGGATCCAGGACGAAAAAGTTATTGCTTTCTTTGAATTTAAATCTATATTTCGCCCCTATGTTCTAATATCGGAAATGGTAGATAGCAGCTATAAATGTTACTCACATTCTCTGACCTTAGATGACGGGAGTGAAGATGAACGACAAAAGCTCCAAAAGCAAAAAACATTAGTTGAAGAAGAAATAGGGTTAGATAAGGTAGACTATATCTACTGGTATGAAATGCCATGCATTAAAGGCGTATTTTGGAAAGAAGCGCAAAGTGTTTATACAGAAATGGAAGGGAAAGAAATATATATTCGCAAAGAAGCAGAAGGGGATTATAGTAAGAGCGGAAGAAAAATAAGTACCACAGGTAAGGTTTATCTTTCTCTTGTTAGGATGAATCCTCTTACAGAGTTAATAACTAAGTATTATAATCTTGCTAAATTCTAATAAAATATAATTTAAAAAGAGAGTAAATAAATTTACATATACATAGTAGTTCCATTTATTCTATTGAGTTATATTAAATAAATAGAATTGTCAGGTAGTGAATCTTTTTTTAAAAAAGGGTTCTTACTACCTTTTTTTGTTGTTATAGGGCTAAGGTTATATTAGTATATTTTATATAGACAAATCACTCTTAACTTGAACTAGTAGGGTTAAAAATATGAATTGGAATTTTTTCGGATGATTTTACGTTGAAGAGGATGTTTAATACATGAATTTGCATAATGCGGAAAATGAGATAGAGCAAATAGGAGACCAGTGGCACAAACTTCTATTTTTATACAAAAATGAAATTTTAATAAACCAACTAGCACTCCTAGATCCAAAGATTAAAGTGTTAAACCTAAACCTTTTGCTTAGTGAATCATTAATAAATTTACCTAAAGGTCAATATTCTCTTTATATTGAAGAAATTATTCAAAACTTTTTATATGATCAATCAAAAATATATATATTCCAACATTTTGAGATATTATTTGATCCTGTACTTCAAATACACCCTATTCGTTTATTTGAAAATATAAGTAAACGAAATAAATTAATCGTTATATGGCCAGGTCTATACGAGAATGGAATATTAAATTATGCTGAGGTTGGACATCCTGAATATTTTACATGTTCTGATTATGAAGGGAAAGTAATTGTGAATTAAAGGTGGGAATTTAAATGTTACGTTATAGTAATCTAATAGAATTTGAAGCAGTTGAATCTGTTGTACAGTTAAAAGAAGCAAATAACAATAATTATGCAATTTCATTATTAAACACATACGTTATTTCTGACAATATGGCTGAAAAATTAACAACTGAAATTATTGAGAATGTTCAATTTGACCGCTTAGTTGATAATAAAGGTACTCTAATTGTAGGTAATTACGGAACTGGTAAGTCACATTTAATGAGTGTTATCTCTACGATAGCCGAATTACCTGGTGCAAGTGAGCATTTACGTAATAAAAAAGTAGCGGAAAAAGCTAGAGAAATTGAAGGGAAATTTAAAGTCATAAGGGCAGAATTTGGTGCAGTTACAATGCCTTTACGTGAAATTATTTGTCGTGAATTAGAACGAGGACTTGAAAAAATGGGTGTTGACTATTCTTTTCCATCATCTGATCAGGTCACAAATAACAAAGAAATGTTTTATGAAATGATGGATTTATTTCATGAGCAACACCCTGATAAAGGTCTATTATTAGTAATTGATGAATTGCTTGATTATCTACGTGGGCGTAAGGAACAAGAGCTCACACTTGACTTAGGTTTTTTGAGAGAGATAGGGGAAGTATGTAGTAAATCGCGTTTTCGTTTCATTTCAGGTGTACAAGAAATGTTATTTGATAATCCAAAGTTTAGCTTTGTTGCCGAGTCACTTCGTCGAGTTAAGGAACGTTTTAATGAGGTGAGGATTGTTCGAGAAGATATTGCGTTTGTTGTATCAGAACGGTTATTGAAAAAAAACGATGAACAAAGAGCTTTAATTCGAGAGCACTTAAGTAAATTTACTAAACTTTATAATGGGCTTGGAGAAGACATGGAAACCTACGTTGACATGTTTCCAATACATCCCGCTTACCTTGAAACATTTGAAAAGGTAAATATAGCTGAAAAGCGTGTTATTCTTCAGACAATTAGTAAGGAAATTAAAAAATTATTGATGAATGAAGTTCCTGAAGAGACAACAGGGTTAATTTCATTTGATCATTATTGGAAGTATATTGAAGAGGATTCTGCGCTTCGAATTAAAGAGAATGTAAGGCTAATTATGGATAAAGTTGAAACATTAAAGGGATGTATTCAGAACAGTGTTAAGCGGCAGTATAAAAACATGGCAAATCAACTTGTAGATGCTCTCGCTGTCTATCGTTTAACTACGGATGATTTAAAGACACCAATTGGACTTACATCAGAAGCTCTACGAGATAAATTATTTCTCAGTAACCCTATGCTATTAGAATTAGATGAAGAAGCATCTGAATTTTTAACAACAATGATTGAAGCTGCAATGAAAGAATTAATGACCGCTGCTAGTTACCAATTTATATCACTGAATAAAGATAACGGTCAATATTTTGTTGATATCGAAAAAGTAACGGCAGTAGACGATTTAATTCAACAGCGCAGTGAAGGTTTAGCTGACCATCAATTAGATAGTTATTACTTTCAAGTTTTAAAGCAAGCAACAGAAGTTGCAGAAAGTTCATATGTTAACGGATATAAGATATGGTTGCATGAGATTCCCTGGGAAGATCGTCGAGTAAAACGTCAAGGTTACCTTTTCTTTGGCGCGCCTAATGAGCGTTCCACAGCACAACCTGAACGCGATTTCTATATTTATATGCTTCAACCATTTGAAGAGCCTAAGTTTAAAGATGAACATAAAGAAGATGAGGTTTTCTTTCGTCTAATTAAGAAAAATGATGAATTAATTGATCTGTTGCGTTTATATGGAGGCGCTTGTGAGATGTATAATGATACAATTACAAACCGTCACTTATATAAACCGAAGATGGATGCCTATTTTAAGAAATTAATTAAGTGGTTAAAAGAAAACTTTGTAGATGCATTTGAAATTGTCTATAAAGGAAACAAAGCAAATGTTATAGAACATGGTTTTTTCCTTCCAAGTAATCCAGATACTTTGATTCAAGTTATTGATTCAGTTGCACAAGATTTATTATCACAATGGTTTGAAACTAAATATGATGAATATCCATCTTTTCGCAAATTAGAAAGATCATATGTTACAAAAGCCAACATGCATACGTATGTAAGAGATGCTTTAGATTATTTAAATGGAAAGAAAACTAACCAAGGTGAAGCGATACTAGATGGGTTAGTCCTACTGGACAATAACGGGAATCCTACTACAAGGAATTCAGGATATGCTAAATGGGTATTAGAGCTGTTAAATAAAAAAGGGCAAGGACAGGTATTAAACCAAAACGAACTAATTGAGGTTATTAACACTGTTCACGGTACACCTGATCAACGATTAACTAAAGAATTTGCAATGGAACCTGAATTGTTAGTGGTAGTACTAGCAGCGCTAATACAGAGTGGAGAAATTGTGATTAGCATAAATAGTACAACTTATGAAGCTATGAATTTTATAGATCTTTTACGTTTACCAGTTAGTGATTTAACTTACTTTAGTCATATAAAAAAACCAAGTGGCTTACCAGTTAATGCAGTAAAAGCATTAATAGAAATGTTTAAGGCGGTCCCGGCTGAATTTACAGATCCAAATTCAGTAGATTTTTCAATTAAACAAATCATATCAAGAGCAAAAGAGGAAATAGTAAAAACTATTGAAATGATATCAAATGTACGTGATAAATTCCAAACCTGGGATGGACAGCTCTTTTCTAGAGAAGAGAAAGATGAGATTATTGCTAAATTAGAAAGTTTAAGTGAGTTCTTACAGGGGTTGCAAGTGTATAATACACGTGCAAAAATGGTTAATTTAAAGTATGACGTAAATCGTATCGAAAAAGAAAAAATTCACCTAACACTTAGCCATAAGTTAATCAAATTAGAGCAAAAGATAAATGAATATACTAAAGTAGCGAATTATTTGACTAAAGCAAAATATATTGTTTCCCCAAGCCAAAGTTGGATTGACGATGTTGATATAGCTTTAGGTGATTTAAGTATTGCTTTAAAAAAGGATGAAGATTGCACCAAAGCTGTTTCAGACTTGGAAGAATTAAAGAAACAGTATATTAACCATTATATGAGTTTACATCAGCGGGCACGTTTAAATGCAACGGAAAATAAAAGAAAATCAGATTTATTAAGAGATTCACGTTATGAAGCTCTGCGCACCCTTTCGTCAGAAATTATGTTTTTGCCAAGTCAATCTTTTGAAGAATGGGAAACAAGTTTAAAATCTCTTAAAGATTGTTATAATTTAACAATCGAGAATATGAGTCATATTCCTGAATGTCCGAATTGTAGATATAACCCACGTGAAGAACAAAATAAACAAAAACCTTCATTATCTCAATTAGAGGATCAATTAGGAGAGTTACTGAATTCATGGACAGAAATGTTACTAACTAACTTTAATGACCCATTAGTAAAAACTAGTATTGAACTACTTGAATCTAACCAGAAACTCTTGATTCAAGAACTGATCTCTAACAAGGCATTTAGTTTTCCAATCCCTCTAAGTTTAGTTGATGCAATTAATATCGTTCTTAAAGGAATTCATAAAGAACAAATTGACTTAACCGAACTTACAAAAATATTTGGCGATGGAAATCCTATCAGTGTGGATGAAGCAAGGAGAAACTTTGAAATATTAATAAAAGACTTGGTTGGAATTAACGAAACAAGTCGTGTTCGTCTAATGGTTAAGAAATAAATAGGAGGAATTAAACTTGAATAAAGAAACACAACAATTATCATTTTTAGAAGAACAAACTCAAGCAGATAATAACCCAATTATCTGCTTAGGTATGGAATTTGAAAATGACGAAGTACGTCAAAAATACTTTCGAGATGAGCTAAGAAAAAAATTACCTGAGTTAAAACAGTTAAAAGGATTTCCAAAAGGCGAAGACGAGGATATTATTGCATTATCTGATCCTCCATATTATACTGCATGCCCAAATCCTTGGCTAAATAATTTTATTAAGGAGTGGGAGCGGGAAAAAGTTGAGAAGTACGGAAGAGAGAATGATGAGGAATATCACTGTGAACCTTTTGCTTCTGATGTGAGTGAAGGAAAAAATGATGCAGTCTATAATGCACATAGCTATCATACAAAGGTGCCTTATAAAGCTATAATGCATTATTTATTACATTATACTCGTCCAGGCGATATTGTATTAGATGGGTTCTCAGGGACAGGTATGACAGGTGTAGCAGCTAGAAGGTGTGGTAATGAAGAGACCATTAAAAGTTTAGGATATACAATTAGTGATAAAAAGATTATTAATAGTTCAGGGGAAGAAGTGGGGGAATTTGGTAAACGTTTAACTATACTAAATGATCTTTCCCCCTCAGCTACTTTAATCACATATAACTACAATTCTGTGCCAGATGTTCAGGATTTTGTTAAAGAAGCTAAAAGAATCTTAGAATTAGTAAAAGAAGAGTGCAGTTGGATGTATGAAACAGTACATCAAGCAGGAAACAATCAATATGGTAATGGAAAGATTAATTATGTTGTATGGAGTGATGTATTTCAATGTCCCAACTGTACTAATGAAATTACATATTGGGATGTTGCTGTAGATGCCGAGGAAAAGAAAATCCTTAGTGATTTTAATTGTGGTCATTGTGGAATTGAACTCCAGAAAAGTAAATTAGAACGAGCGTGGGATTCTTACTATGACAAGTACCTTAACGACGTAATCACTGTTGCAAAACAGAACCCCGTATATATTAATTATTCAGTTGGAACAAAAAGATTTGAAAGAGCAGTTAATGAGGAAGATTTAAAATTAATTGAAAAAATTAAAACTGATAAAATTCCTTATCAATTCCCACTTGAAAGAATGCCAGCGGGGGATGAATCTAGAAGAAATGACAGAACCGGCTTAACTCATTCTCATCATTATTACACACATAGGAATATATTTACTTTAGCTAGTTTCGTTAACCATGCCAAACAATCTAAATATTTCAATAGGTTATTGTTTTTCTTTCAGGCTTCAGTTAACCGAGCTACTAAAACTAATCGATTCCGGTTTGGGGGAACTGGTGGTTTGAGTGGAACCTTATATATACCATCTCTAATCTTTGAAAGAAATGTTATTTTATTACTTGAAAAAAAATTAAAGGATTATGAAAAAATGTTACTAGAGGAGAAAAGTAAAGGCTATGCGGCGATTACCTCTACTCAGTCTACTTCTAAAATTGAAAGTATTAATGAAAATGCTGTTGATTATATTTTCACAGATCCTCCATTTGGTAAGAATTTAATGTATTCAGAGCTGAATTTTCTTTGGGAGTGTTGGCTCAAGTTAGTTACTAATAATGAAGATGAAGCTATTATGAACAATACACAATCAAAAGGTTTATTAGAATATCAAAAGCTTATGGAAGAGAGCTTTAAAAGTTACTTTAAAGTGTTAAAGCCTGGTAGGTGGATGACAGTAGAATTTAGCAATTCCCAAGCAAGCGTCTGGAACGCAATTCAAGAAGCAATTCAAAAAGCTGGGTTTATTATAGCTAATGTTGCGGCTTTAGACAAGAAGCAGGGGAGTTTTAAAGCTGTCACTACTACAACAGCAGTAAAACAAGATTTAGTTATCTCAGCTTATAAGCCTAAAAAAGAAGATATAGATAAGATGAAACAAGAACAAAATACTAAAGAATCCGCATGGACATTCGTTGCACAGCACTTGGAGCAATTACCTACATTTATTGGTTTAAAAGGGGAAGCTCAAGTTATACCGGAAAGAACGCCTCGTATCTTATTTGACCGGATGGTAGCTTATCATGTTCAAAATAATTTACCTGTTCCAATTTCATCAGCTGATTTTCAAGTGGGAGTAGCACAGCGTTTTCCAATGCGTGATGGTATGATATTCCTAGAAAATCAGGTTGCTGAATATGATAAGAAGCGTACTTTAGTAAAAGAGTTCGCACAAATGAATCTGTTTGTATCAGATGAAAATAGTGCAATTGAATGGATAAGACAACAACTTTTGAAAAAACCACAAAAACGACAGGATTTACATCCAAGTTATATGAAAGAAATTCAGCATATTGCTAAGCACGAATTATTACCAGAACTAGATGATTTGTTAGATCAAAACTTTTTGAGGTATGAAGGCGATGGAATAGTGCCTGACCAAATTACTTCTTACTTGAGAAAAAATTATAAAGACTTACGTGGTTTAGATTCAAATGACCCAGCGTTAATTGAAAAAGCTTGGAGTAGATGGTATGTTCCAGATCCAAATAAACAAGCAGACTTAGAAAAATTACGTGAAAAAGCATTGTTACGTGAGTTTGATAGTTATTTAGAAGAGTTAGAAAAAAGTAAGAAAAAACTAAGACAATTTCGTACAGAGGCTATCCGTTATGGATTTAAGAAAGCGTATAGCGAAAAAGATTTTGAAAAAATTGTTAAAATTGGAGAGCGTCTACCTGAAAGTGTTATCCAAGAAGATGATAAGTTGCTTATGTATTATGATAATGCTTGTATTCGATTAGGATTATAGATGGTGATTAATATGAGTAGTTGGCGTGATAAGATACTAGTAAAGTTTCAAGATAACATCAGTCCTATTATATTAATTCATGATGAAGACTATTTACTAAATGACGAATTAATAATAAAGCAATTAAATGAATATGGTTACAATGTTGTACGTTTTGAGGATAGTATCTCATTTAGATATATTTTCGAACAAACATATAGAGGAAAAGAAGGAGATTTAAAATTAATTGTATATACAAATAATAAAATTGTTTTTCCTTTTGACCTTTTAAAGAAAGGCGTTAGTTTCAAACTTAACATTGGTACGATATTCCCTAAATTTTCTGTACCTATACTTCGAAGTATGAATCGTGAAGATTTTGATGCCTTGTTTACTGTGCATGCCCAGTATCAAGGCTCTTCTTCTGATAAAGATACTCTAGAGTATCTCATTAAACAATTATATAAAATCCCATATGAAATTATTAATAATGAAATAGAATTATACAGAATATTACTTTCCCTTCACTATGCGCAAAAGGAAATTCCGTATAGCGTTCAGAAACTGCTTATTGATAACTTTAAACGAGTTGAAGTGTTTGGGAAATTACCTATAGAGGAATTGATTTCCTCCTCTACGTTTTTTTATAGTTTTATTGAAGAGCAATGGGCTAATTTAATAGAGCTATATAGGGAAATCAATGAAGGCGAAATAAATTCTGAAAGACATACAAAAGATATCCATCCCTTTGCAAGTCATAATGTCCATAGTTTAATAAATAATTTATTTATGGAGGGGATTCTGTCAAAGGTTAAAGTGGCTTCAAGCACCCACTTGCCTGAGTGGATGAAAATAGGAATTATTGAAGAAGACTATAAACTGCTAGATTCTTGCAAGGTATTCCTCCATCTTGAGGAAAAAATAAATCATAAGCTTACAAATATCAAGTTATATAAAGACTGGATTGAAGTTATGGAGTTGGCTGGTGAATATAAATATGTTGCTTTAAAAAATGATGATGAGGAGCAATATAATCAAGCAGAAGAGATTATGGTGAAAATAAATAAAATTTTCCAAAGTTGGATGAACGATCAATTTCAGGCTTTAGTAAGTTTACCGCCTTTACCAAAGCCTAAAATGGTTCATCATATTCCCCATGTAATGTATGCAAAAAAAGAAAATAATGAAAAAAATGCCTTGGTTGTATTAGATGGAATGAGCTTTATTCAGTGGAAACAAATAAGAAAATATCTAAAAGAAAATGGTTTTTCTTTTGAAGAGAATGGTGTGTTTGCATGGGTACCTACTCTTACTTCAGTCTCACGTCAATCTATTTTTTCAGGTAATGTTCCTAATACATTTGGGAAAACTATTAAAACAACGGCTGCAGAAGAGAAACATTGGAAATCGTTTTGGGAAAGCCATGGAGTTTTAAAGCAATATGTAGCATATCAACGAGGCCTAGGAAAAGAACCATATAGTCGTGATAATATAATGGCATTAAAAAGAAATTCAATTAAAGTGTACGGATGTGTAGTAGATATCATTGACCAACTTACACACCATGCAGTTCTAGGAGAAAAAAGTTTGGTATCTAATCTTGATCTATGGTTACAAACAAATTATTTAGTACAATTATTGACTGACTTAGTGAATGACCATTACACTATTTATCTAACTTCTGACCATGGTAATACAAATGCTAAAGGTATTGGTCGTGTTTCAGAAGGTGTTCTAGTTGAGCAAAAAGGAGAGCGTGTACGAATATATAATGATCGTACACTTTATGAAGATTCCTTATCAAATATTCAATCTATAGCTTGGAGTAATGCTGGCCTTCCTGAGAATTATTATGCACTATTTTCGGAATATGGAGAGGCATTTGTAACAAAGAATGAGAAAATTGTTACTCATGGTGGGATTAGTATAGAGGAAGTCATTGTACCTTTTATTAAAATACAGAAAAAACAAGGAGAGGATATTTAATGGAAAAGCCTGTTGGGTTTGATCAAAAAGTATTATTACATCATTTAGATTTCACAGCAAAACATATCAATAAATATTCTCGAAAAGAAATGTATGAGCTACTAGATGGTTATTTGCGTAGTGATATTAGCGGAGCTAAATCAAGAAAAAATGCTATTACGATGCTAATGAAGATATGGTATTCGGTAGATGAAAAATTAGTTCCCTTTCGTAATAGCATTTTAGATATATTCCCTTTATTAACTAAAGAGGAAAGGTTACTTATTCATTGGGGGATGACTTTAGCCGCTTATCCTTTTTTCAAAGATGTTGCTCAAGAGCTTGGTAGGCTGTTTCAATTACAAGATAACGTACCAAGTACAGTCATAGGACAACGAATGAAAGAGGCTTATGGGGATAGAAGAAGAGTAGAAGTTGCAACAAGTGCTGTCTTAATGAGTATGAAAGCATGGGAAATTATAATTCCAGCTCAAAATCGTTCTTATCAATTAAATGATAAAATCCAAATAGGTAATGTAGAAATGCAAGCATTTATTATACAGATACTCTTGCAAATAACAGAGAACACATCTTTACAATTAGATATTATTCAAGATCATAGTTTATTTTTCCCGTTTATGTATGAATTAAATCTTTTAGAGTTAAGGCAGCATAATGGTCTTGTTTTTCACCGTCAGGGAATGGATGCATTGGTTGTTGAGCGTAATAGCATAGTTCAGACTGCATTATTATAAAAGTAAGTTTTATTGTCACACAGGAGGAACCAAGTATGTTGGAAGTAGGCGATATTGTATCCACTTCACACTTTCCTGAAAGTGTACAAATAAAAAAGTGTGAAGCTATAGGGGAGTATTTTCTTATTGAGGCAATTGGACAAGAAACAGGCCAATATTATGAGATTGTAATTGAACAACATAAGATTCAAAAGTTTAGACGTTTAAAGCAGGAAATTGAGACACGTGAGGAAAAAGCGTTAGATGTTCAACGTTACTTACATTATTTGATTTTAAAAAACGATATGAGATTTTCAGAAACGAGAGCTCTTGGTAATGAAAATTTATTGCCTTTACCACATCAAATTGAGGCGGTATATAGCAGAATGCTTCAAGTGCCTCAGGTGCGTTTTTTATTAGCAGATGATCCCGGTGCAGGTAAGACAATTATGTCAGGGATGTTGATTAAAGAATTGAAGGCTAGACTAAGTGTAAGTAGGGTTTTGATTTTGGTGCCACCCCTTGTATTGAGACAATGGCAAGGGGAGTTAGAACAGAAATTCAATGAACATTTTCACATTATAAATCGTATGACCTTAAAAGAATATGGCGGAAAAAATCCATTTATATTAAATCAATTGTGTTTAACTTCTATGTACTGGGCTATGAGAGAAGATGTAAAGGCACTTATACAAGAAGCTCAATTCGATTTAGTTATTGTTGACGAAGCTCATAAGATGGCAGCCTATACACATGGTACATTAAAAAAGAAAACCTTTCGGACAAAATTGTATCAATTAGGGGAGTCTCTACTAAAAAAGGCGTCACATTGTTTACTACTAACAGCCACTCCTCATAAGGGCGATTCTGAAAATTTTAGACATTTGATGAAATTAATTGATGAAGATGTCTTCTCTAGCAGTAAGATATCTGGAGATTTAAAAGAAAAAGCAAACCCTTTTATAATCCGGCGGTTAAAAGAAAATTTAAAGAATTTTGATGGAACACCATTATTTCCTAAACGCACAACTAAAACTATTCAATATCGCCTTACAGACGAAGAATTAGCTCTTTATGAAGCAGTAACAGAGTACGTGCGTCATTATTTTAATCGTGCAATGAATAATGGAAGTAACAGTACAGCCTTTGCAATGATGTTACTTCAACGTCGACTCAGTTCCTCTATTACTGCTATCTATCTTTCTTTAAAGAGAAGGTATAGTCGATTATTTAAACTTTATAAGCAAACTGAAGAAGACAGAAATAAATACGTAAAAAAAATGAAAGCACTTGAAACAGAAAATTATTTAGAAGAAGACAGTCAAGTTCAAGAAAAGCTTGAAAATCAAATTGAGAAAGCCATAGATTTAATTGATACTAAAGCATTAAAGAATGAATTAATTATGTTAAAGAAGCTTATTCAACAAGCTGAAAATATTAAATTATATGCTGTAGAGAGAAAATACCAAGAGCTTGAAAAAACATTATTTGGAACAGATGGACTTTTAAATCATAATGAAAAGATTTTAATTTTTACAGAATCTGTAGATACACTAAATTATTTAGAAGAAAAATTATCTAAAAGAGTATTAAAAGTAGCAAAAATTGTTGGGAACTTTTCAATGGATGAACGTATAAAACAAGTTGAAATGTTTAGAAATGAATGTCAAATTATGATAGCAACCGATGCTGGCGGTGAATCTATTAATCTTCAATTTTGTAATCAAATGATTAACTATGATATTCCATGGAATCCTAATAAACTTGAACAAAGAATGGGGCGCATCCATCGTATTGGACAGAAGAACGAAGTAGCTGTATTTAATTTAGTTGCTCAAAATACGCGTGAAGGTAGTGTCATGGTTAAGTTACTAGATAAAATGGAGCTGATGAAAACGGACTTAGGCTCCGATTTAGTATACGATTTTATAGGTGAAGTTTTAGATGATAATTATGATAGTTTAGCAGACTTAATGCAGCGAGCGATTTTACATCGTGAGAATCTAGACAAGATAATTGAGGGGATGGAAAAAACATTATCTGATGAGCACGAGAAACTTCTAAAATTAATGCAAGAAGAAAGAATGAGCGGAGAAAGTATAGATATTTCAACATTAAAGCGTGTAAAGAATGATTTAGTGGTTCAAAGAATATCAAAGCGCGCTTTTACTAATTTAACCGCTTATATACTAGAGAGAAAACGTGTACGTATTTTTAAGTCTCAAGATTCAAGAGTTATGCGAATCGAGCGATTACCGAAGTTTATTAGAGATCGTATCCCAGAGCTAGAAACCTATCAACAGGATAGTTTTCGTTTTACTAATTCTATTGAGATTGAAAACGTACCAATGATAGATGAAAATCACCCTTTATTTCACGCGAGTCTAGAGTTAATGAAAAAAGAAATTGAAGGTCTAGCATGGCATCATTATATAGTTACTGCAAATGTTCCTGAGAAACTTCACATAGAGGTTTATTATATAAGTATTATAGATGGTACAGGAAGAGAATTAAATAATTATTATCTTCATTTGGCAAAACGAGAAAATGGAGATATTATTCCTTTAGACCAGTATTGGATATTTGCAAATGATTTCTCCGAAACTTCTTTTATGAAAAAGGAAAATGTAGAAAGTCAATGTACCAATGAGGCAATGCACCGGGCTATTTCTGAACGAAATCAACTTTCATCGAAAAGAGAGAAGCAATTGGACAAGTTGCTAACGTTTTTAGAAAAAACTTTTAATCAGCAATATCGTGAAGCACTAGACCGGCTAGAAAAATATCAACAGGAAAATATAGATAATCGAAATAGTGCTTTAATCAATCAAATGAATGCTCAGCTGATTGATTTAGATCTTAAAAAAGAAGAACGACTAAATATAATCTACCGTCAAAAAAATATTTCTTTGAAGCCTCCAAAGAAAATTATATCGTTTGAAGTAGTTCCAAGTGGAGTTTGTGAACGTCTAATTGCTAAAGATTATTACGAAGTAGTGATGAATTATGAACGAGAAAATGGTCGCCTAAATGTAAAGATGTTTGATAACCTAAGCTTAATTGATTATTATAGTGAAAGATTTAATGGAGAAGAACGATATATTATCCTCACAAATAGTCAGCATTTTGTTCCAAAAAGTTTTTATCTAGAAGATTTAAATGAGATTCTAGATAAAGTCTATATTTATATAGTGAAAGACAATGAAATTATAGAGGAAAGAGCTATGAAAACAGCATTATTTGCTTGAAGCGACACACTATCCTTAAATATTTAAATTAATATAGCCCCTACTCCTAGAGGCTATATTAATCATTCTTTTTATTCTATACTTAATTGCTTTTTATATTGTTTAAGTAATTGCTGTTTTGAATACTCATTTGTTGTGTTAAAAAGTCCTTCTCTTATCTTATTCTCAGCGTTTTCAGTCAAAATTTTATCTGCATCCTCGTATCTCTAAAGATGGTTTTTCTATTGATTTTCCTGAATCTGTAACTATAACTATTGATTAGAATCTAAAAAAGATGAAGTTAACTAAAAAGTCTGATGAGACACATCTGATTCAACTTAATAATAATCAAAATAATATTAAATATATGAAATCAAACATTCCAGTAATATTATAAAAAATAATAACAGAAGGCAGGAATTTAAATGCAAGAAGGCAAAAACACTAAAACCATTGAAGTACCACTACGTATTTTTAAAAATAAAGTAGGGCAAATCACCATGAGAGTTGGTTCTACCGATGCTAGGTTAACAAGTGTAAGTGATAACCCTGATAGTGTACGATATCACCGTACATTATTTGATATTTTAAAAAGTGAACTTGAACGTGCGGGTAAATGGGAAAGTATTGAACCGATAGATGAAGAAAGAGATAAAGATGTAGAAGTGTAGGGCATTATAAACACATACCTCTAGTCAATATCCCCTCATGTTCAAGTTGTTTGTATTATAATAATTTTAGGTATATTGACATTCTATATAATTAATATTTTGGAGGATAACATGACAACAGTAATTGACACAAAAATTGAAGCAAAAGAAATTTTATTTAAGGATTTATTTGGTTCTAAGTTTGCTTTTCAAATTCCAGGGTACCAACGTCAATATTCATGGGAAAAAGACCAGCTTGATCAGCTGTTTGATGATATTCGAGAAGCGATGGAAGACGGAGAAAATAGTTACTTTTTGGGAAGTGTAATTTTACAAATAATCTCTCAAAAAAGTGATGAAAGCGGTCTTTATGATGTTGTAGATGGACAGCAGCGCTTAACAACCTTAACAATTTTATTAGCTGTAATGCGAGATTTAATTACATCTCCAAAAGCTAAAAGCACACTCCAATCGAAAATCTATCAAGAAGCTGATATTTTTGAAGACAAACCTGAAACCTTTCGTTTAAAAGTAAGAGATCGAGATTTTGCGTATTTCAAAAAACATATTTTAGAAGAAGGCGGCACGTCACAGCCCGAATCCTCATTTGTCACAGAGTCACAAGAAAGAATGAGTAAGGCTATTGAGCGGTTCAAAGATAAATTTAGAGATGAAGCTACAGGTTTAGTAGATGAAGAGTTATTAAACAAAATGGTTGTTTTTGTTTTAAATAATTGTATGTTTGTCTATGTAAAAACTGGTACGTTTACATCTGCTTTTCGCTTGTTTTCTGTATTAAATGATCGGGGTATGCCGTTAAGTAATGCCGATTTATTGAAAAGCATGAACTTGGAGGCGGTAAATGATACAGAGCGCCATTACTACCAAAATGTTTGGGAAACAATGGAGGAAGAACTAGGTCGTGAAGAATTGGAGAAACTTCTTGGTTTTATTCGACTAATTTACGTAAAAGAAAAAGCTAAGAAAACGATTCAAGAAGAGTATAATGAAAAAGTATTCAAACAGAATTCTGATTTTAAAGGAAAGAATTTTATTGAATATGTAAAAGAATTTGCTGAGATTTATCGTGAAAAAGTATTAAATGCAGAGCTGGCTAGTAGAGATACAGATCTAAAAGCAAAGTATTATGGTTTGCTAACGTTAATGCGAGACTTCATTCCTGGATCTGATTGGATTCCTGTATTCATTCATTTTGTTCAAAAATTTAATGATAATGAGCAAGTATATCCATTTCTACAATTGCTAGAAAAGAAATTTGTGACTAGCTGGGTTAAAGGGTTATCACCTACCGCACGTGTTACGGAAACAGTTAAGATGATTCAATCAATTGATACGGCTTTATCAGTAGAAGAAGTTATAACATCTGATATTTTTAACACAGAGAACAGCCTTTCTGATTTTACATATAATATTAATGTGCAAGATTTTTATCGGAAAAAGTTTGCTAAATATTTATTATTACGCTTAGATATGAGTTTAAGTGAAAATGCTACAATTAAAAAGGCTTATAGCGGAGTAATTAGCGTTGAACACATCTTGCCTCAAAATCCTCCCAAAGAAAGCGCTTGGGAAGGAGCTTTTGCTCAAGAAGATCGAAAAAATTGGACTCATAAATTGGGTAACTTAGTCTTATTAAGTAGGAAGAAAAATTCATCTGCTAATAACAAAGATTTTCAATTTAAGTTGGATAAATATTTTTCAAATGGCATCACCGACTTTGAACTAACTAAAGAGCTGAAACCTATCCGAGAATGGACTATTTCTGAGTGTGAGAACCGTCATGAGGTACTGGTTAATCGATTATTAAAAATCTATTTTGTATAAATAGCTAAATGTTTAACGGAAAAGGCTCACGATTGTGAGTCTTTTTTACCGTTGACTGAAAGGTTAGTAGGTAAAAAAGAACTCTAAGTTTTTACTTTGTCGAGTTTACTACAAATAAAACTAAGTAGAGAGTGCAGGGTAGATGTATTTCAAATTTTCATGAGGAAACCGCATCTGGTCTTCTAAAAAGTTTAATATATTCAATTTATATATTATATTGAAGTTAGCAATATAGCATTATTTAACGTGTTACAAAAAGTAGTGTCGAATGGAGTTGTTATAGAGTTAGGAGCTAAAAATAAACATGAACAGAGAAGAAGTACTTCAAAAAATAAAGAACTTAAACATCTGGAAAAAAAGAGATCAAAGAGCTCCGCACAAACCATTACTAATACTGTATGCTTTAGGTCAGCTGCAGGCCAAGCAACGAATGCACCTGCCGTATAGCGAGGTGAAAATCCCTTTAAAAGAGCTGCTTATGGAGTTTGGACCTTCTCGGAGTTCCTATCATCCAGAGCATCCTTTTGTTCGTTTGACAGGAGATGGAATATGGGAGCTAAGTGAAGAAGTTGATAAGCGTAGCTTTACAGATAAATATTTGCTGAGTACAAATATAGTAGGCGGTTTTAGACAGGATATTTATAACCTTTTTGCAAATGATCCTACGCTGCTTCAAGATGCAGCGCAATTTTTATTAAATGAGCATTTTCCGGATACGATCCATGAAGATATATTAAGAGCGGTAGGGTTGGATTTTGAAACACAGTTAAAGAGAAGAAGAAATCCAAAGTTTCGAGAGAAAATTCTTCAAGCTTACGGATATAGCTGCGCTGTTTGTGGTTTTAACGTTCGTCTTGGTCATAATTTAGTTGGTGTAGAGGCCGCTCATATTAAGTGGCATCAAGCGGGAGGGCCAGATATTGAAAGTAACGGAATCGCATTGTGTTCGATGCATCATAAATTATTTGATCGAGGAGTTTTTACTTTTTCAGATCATAATGAGCTGTTAGTGGCAACTCAAGCGCACGGGACAAATGGATTTGAAGAGTGGCTTATGAAGTATCATGGACAAAAGCTTAGAGATCCAATTCATCCGGCATACCAGCCGAGTGAAGATTTTCTTGGGTGGCATGTTAGAGAAGTGTTTAGAGGACCCGCTAGATATCAAGTAAATGATATAAATTGATTTTTGCACATGATAGATTGCTATGTTTATACTTAGGAAGTAATTTACACATAGTGGCGTCATTTAAAATACGTTAAAAATAAATTAGCACACTTATCCTGAACCCCTCCAGTAAGTTTTCTATTCTCTGTTTCTTCCCTTTAAACTGTGTGTCTTTTTTGAAGAAAATTCATAGGATATAGCATCTTTTATGTAAGAAAGGGGTTATATCGTGGAGGAAACAAAGCTTACTGGACGAATCGTTACACCTGATGATGTGGAATATGATCAGGCTAGAACAAATAATAATTTAGGTGTGCCTAAATTTCCAAGAATAATTGTATTTTGTCAGAATACAAACGATGTAGTAAATGCATTGAAGTGGGTAAAGGAAAATCATGTCCCATTTCGAATAAGAAGCGGTAGGCATAGCTATGAAAATTTTTCATTAGTAAACGGTGGATTAGTGATTGATGTTAGTGAAATGGATAGAATCACGTTCAACTCTAAAGAAATGACAGCGAAAATAGAAGCAGGAGCTAATCTAGGGAAAGTATATAATGAATTATGGAAAAAGGGAACGACTATCCCTGCAGGAACGGAAAGCAGTGTTGGCCTTGTAGGCCTTGTGCTTGGCGGAGGAATTGGGATGTTATCAAGGCTGTTTGGGCTTA
The DNA here is from genome assembly GCF_050846875.1 of Priestia sp. TRN 1309. NCBI lineage: Bacteria > Bacillati > Bacillota > Bacilli > Caryophanales > Bacillaceae > Priestia > Priestia sp. TRN 1309. Next base: position 353,806 of record NZ_JBOZGM010000002.1, read on the forward strand.
CTTGTGATAATTTAGTTGAAGTTGAAATGGCCATAGTAAATGAACAGAGAGAAGTTGAACTCATTAAGGCGAATAAAAATTACAATAGCGATCTCTTTTGGGCTTGTTGTGGGGGTGGGGGCGGAAACTTTGGTATTGTTACGTCTCTTACCTTTAAGGTGCAGCCTATTTCAAAGGTGTCAATCTTTTCAATTACATGGGAATGGGAAGATTTCGAAGCTGCTTTTGATGCATGGCAGCACTGGGCCACGAATACGGATAAGCGCTTAACTTCGGAAATCGAGTTAAAATCGAAAGAAGCAAATCAGATTATCGCTCAAGGTGAATTTGTTGGTTCATCATTCAAGTTGAAGGAACTTCTGCAGCCTTTAATAGATGCTGGTTGTCCTAAAAAAGTAGTAATAAAGGAAGTTTCATATATTGAAGCTGTACAATTTTTTGACGATCCGAGCGGAAACCAACCCGCCCCTCGGAAAAGGTCAGGTTCTTTTCTTAATAAACCTTTTCCAAAAGAGGCCATTTTAACAATGAAGCATTTTTTAGAAAATGCTCCGAATGAAAAATCTAGTATCTGGCACCAGTCTCTTGGGGGAGCAGTGGAGGAAGTTGGCTCTAATGAAACGGCCTTCTATTATAGAGATGCTATTATCGCACAGGAGTACCTTGCCACATGGAGCCATCCTTCAGAAGAGCGAGTAAACATTCGATGGATTGAAGACTTAAGGAATGCTTTATCGAGATATACAACTGGAGATTATGTGAACTGGCCGGACCGGCTCATCAGAGATTGGCCAACGGCGTATTATGGAGAGAATTTTAAAAAGCTTCGAGAAGTGAAACGAGCATATGATCCGTGCAATCTATTTCATTTCCCTCAGAGCATCCCGCCATTTGTTAACTGGTTTTAAAGAGTGTCTTTCAAGTCGGAGAGCCAAATAATACCCACCTTAAATGAGGTGGTTTTTTGTGTACATTGCCTTTTTCTAAGAGCGTGAAAAAGGCAGCAAACAGTGGTAAGCAGTTATTTTATCAATAGATGGCTACGTTATACGGAGAAACATACATAAATATCATAAACATTGACATTCCCTTCCAAAGCGCATACAATAGCTACTAATAAAAGCACACAAATTCGTTGAAGAGAATCAGTACGCTGCAAGTTTGTTCCACAGAGAGCTGGTGATAGCTGAAAGCCAGTGTTCAAGCCGCAGGGGAATATCCTCTCTGAGAAGTCAAACTGAACCTATAAGTAAGTTTGAACGGTAGTCTACCGTTAAAAAGAACGCGTATGATTGTACGTTGCTGAGTGCTATTGATGAACGGATCAATAGAAGCCAGGGTGGTACCGCGGTTTAAAACCCGTCCCTAGTCATAGGGACGGGTTTCTTTGTGTGCTTTTAACTTTAAAAGGAGTGGTATCACATGAAAGAAGTGAATGTAAGGGAGTCTTCGCAAGAGCGCGAACAGCGTATCCAGCAGCAGTGGCAAAAAGGAAATGTGTTTCAGCAGTCGGTTCAAAACCGAGAAGGGCATCCGTCGTTTGTATTTTATGAAGGGCCCCCGACAGCCAACGGTTTGCCTCACGTTGGGCACGCGCTAGGCCGGACGATTAAAGACGTGGTGGCTCGTTATAAAACGATGACGGGGCATCAAGTGATCCGAAAAGCAGGCTGGGATACGCACGGACTACCGGTAGAGCTCGGTGTCGAAAAGCAGCTCGGAATTTCAGGGAAGCATGACATTGAAAAATACGGCGTAGAAGCTTTTATCAACAAGTGTAAGGAAAGTGTGTTTGTGTATGAAAAGCAGTGGCGCACGTTCACGGAGCAGCTAGGCTATTGGGTTGATATGGAAGACCCTTACATCACCTTGGAGAATTCCTACATTGAAAGCGTATGGAACGTGCTTGGTACTATTCATGATAAAGGACTTCTTTATAAAGGACACCGCGTATCACCTTACTGCCCGAGCTGTCAAACGTCGCTAAGTTCGCATGAAGTAGCGCAAGGGTATAAAGATGTAAAAGATTTAACGGTAACGGTGAAATTTAAAGTGAAAAATCGCGATAACGAGTATTTTTTAGGCTGGACGACAACGCCTTGGACGCTTCCGTCAAACGTGGCGCTTGCGGTGCATGAAGAGATGAACTACGTTCGCGCTGAGCAAGGCGATAGCGTGTATATAGTGGCAGAAGCACTCGCAGACAAAGTGTTAAAAGGAGAATATAGCGTTTTATCTCATCATAAAGGAAATGAGTTAAAAGGGATGTCGTATGAGCCGCCGTTTGATTTTGTGAACGTTGAAAAAGGGCATGAAGTCGTAACGGCTGATTACGTAACGGACCAAAGCGGAACAGGTGTTGTTCATTTAGCACCTGCATACGGTGAAGATGATTACAGAGTCGTAAAAGAAAACGGCTTTTCATTTGTGAACGTAGTGGATGAAAAAGGACAGTACACGTCTGAAGTGCCGCCTTTTCAAGGACGTTTCGTGAAAGACTGCGACGTTGATATCGTACGTTATTTAGCAAATGAAGGCGTGCTGTATCATAAAGAAAAGCATGAGCACAGCTATCCGTTTTGCTGGCGATGCGACTCGCCGCTTCTTTATTACGCAAATGAAAGCTGGTTTATCCAAACGACGGCGTTGAAGGAACAGTTTTTGAAAAACAATGAAAGCGTGACGTGGTACCCGGATCATATCAAGCACGGCCGCTTTGGCAACTTTTTAGAAAATATGGTTGACTGGAACATCAGCAGAAAACGCTACTGGGGAACGCCGCTGAACGTATGGGAGTGCGGGGAATGTCAGCATCAAGTAGCGCCAAAAAGCATCAAAGAGCTTCAAAATCATGCGTCTCATTCCGTTGATGACAGTATTGAACTTCATAAGCCTTACGTAGATGACGTGCAGCTGACGTGTCCGGTCTGCAGCGGAGAAATGAAGCGAACGCCAGAAGTGATTGACGTTTGGTTTGACAGCGGCTCGATGCCGTTTGCGCAGTATCACTATCCGTTTGAAAACAGCGAGCTGTTTCAAAAGCAGTTTCCAGCAGACATTATCGCAGAAGGAATTGATCAAACGCGCGGCTGGTTTTACAGCTTGATGGCAGTTTCAACGCTGTTTACTGGAAAAGCGCCTTATAAGCGCGTTTTGTCTCTTGGCCACGTGTTAGATGAAAACGGTCAAAAGATGTCTAAAAGTAAAGGAAATGCGCTAGACCCTGTTGATCTTATTCATACATTTGGTGCGGATGCGCTTAGATGGGCGCTTTTAGCAGACAGTGCGCCTTGGAATCCGAAGAAATTTTCAGAGCGCGTCGTGCAAGAAGCGAAGTCAAAAGTGATTGATACACTTGTGAACGTGTACGGCTTTTACGTTCTGTACGCCAAGCTTGACGGCTATAACCCTGAGCAAACGTATGAATTGAAAAAAACAAAATTGGATGAATGGATTCTTTCGCGTTTGCATAGTACGGTTAAGCGAGCAACAGCACATCTTGAAGATTACGGATTTACAAATGCCGCTCGTGAAATCGCAGCATTCATTGAAGAGCTAAGCAACTGGTATGTACGACGTTCTCGCGATCGTTTTTGGTCAGAAGGGATGGACGGCGAAAAAGCAGCGGCTTACGATACGCTTCATGAAGTGTTAGTCACGCTTAGTCAGCTGTTAGCACCGTTTACGCCGTTTGTTGCGGATGATATTCATGAAAATCTGACAGGAAAAAGCGTTCATTTAGCAGACTATCCTGCATGTGATCAAACCAAAGTGAATGAAAAGCTGGAAAAAGAAATGGCAGCGGTACTGCAAGTAGTTGAGCTAGGCCGAAGCATCCGAAATACGCATTCGTTAAAAGTAAAGCAGCCTCTGCAAAGTCTTTCACTTGTGGTAACGGAAGAAGATGTAGAGTGGGAAGCATACCGTGATGTCATCAAAGATGAGCTTAATGTAAAGAACTTTAACGTGGAGCAAGACGACGACAAACTTGTTTCATACGTATTAAAACTTGATTTTAAACAGGCTGGACCAAAGTTCGGGAAACAAGTTAATGAGGTCAACCAAGCGCTGAAAAACCTTTCAGAAGAGAAAGGAAAAGAGTTTGTTGAACAAGGCAAGCTAAGTGTTACGCTTGCTTCAGGAGAAAACCTAACGCTTGAAACGGCAGACGTACTTGTTGAAAAAGTGCCAAAAGAAGGTTTTGCGGTTGCTTCAAACGGCATGTATACTGCGGTGTTGGATACGGCGTTAACCGAAGAACTTGTGCAGGAAGGAGTCGCTCGTGAAGTAATTCGAGCGGTTCAAGACTATCGTAAAAAGCTGGATTTACCCGTGAACTTACGTATTGATTTGGAACTTAGCGGAGACGAAGAAGTGAAGGAAGCCGTTGCGAAGTTTGAAACGCTGCTTCAAGAAAATCTTCTGCTGCACAGTCTCAGTGTGAAAGAAGCCATCAAAAACGGAGAGACGGTAAAAGTCGGAACAAAGCAAGTTACGCTTCGCATTTTAAATCAGAACTGATAAAGAGAGGCAAGGATAAGTTGAATTAATGTACGAACGGTTTATCGATTAACCGTTCGTTTTTTCTGTTTTTATAGTGAAGGTAGCTGCTTCTAGCTGTGGATTGGAGGGCAAGATGAAGACTCCTGCGGGAGAAGCGGAATAGGTGAGACCCCGCAGGAGCGAAAGCGACGAGGAGGCTCACCGGCCGCCCGCGGAAAGCGAAGTCTTGCACGGAAATCAACAGCGGGGTAACAAGCAATTCATACTAATCATTCACCCGATTTGTTCGTCTTTAAGTGAGATAAATTTCGGTATTTCTAAATCTCTCTTTTTACCTTTAATCAAACTGTCCGAGAACATTTTTAAGACTCGGCCAAACGATTTCAAAAGGAGCCGCTAGTACATACTCTTTTCCGTTTTCATCTTTAAAGTGTTGAACAAAACGATATTTTCCTACTTTGTAGTTAGGAGTTGCGATATCTAATTTGAGTGATTTCCCTGGCTTCAGCGTGACAGTTTTATCAGGAAACTCCAATCCGTTTAGCACAACTTCGTACCACTTTCCGTCTTTTAAGTGATCCGCCGTATTTTCATAAGGAATCGTTAAGGTATGCGTCGAATTGTTTTGAATAACAAAAAAGCCAAGCTGCGTTTTATCGTATTTTTTACTGATAGCAGATAGCGTAATAGTTCCCCCGTCAGTGTTAATGGAAGAAGGAATGTTTTTTTCTTGTTTGGCTCCAAGTTCCATTTTTTGACCGTTATAATCGATATAGCCAAAGATACAAAACAAGATAATAAAAATGCCTAGTATTAGTAAAAGTGTTCGTACTATTTTCAAGAGCTTTGCACCACCTTTTTATCACTCTTCCATTATACGGAAAACTTCTTGTTTGAAATAGTATGAATTTACATTTCCTATATCACTTTTTTGAAAGGAATGATTGAAATGAGACAAATTATAGCCATGGGCGGCGGAGGTTTTTCGATGGAGCCGGATAACTTGCTTCTGGATCAATACATACTTTCACAAGCTCATATAGATGTGCCGAAAATCTGTTTTATCCCTACAGCCAGCGGAGATGCCGATAATTACATAGAAAGGTTTTATGAAGCGTTTGAGAAGTTGGTATGTACACCGTCTCATTTATCGCTGTTTTCACCAAACTTTATAGATTTAAAAGCATATGTGCTGCAGCACGACATTTTGTATGTAGGCGGCGGTAATACAAGGAATATGCTTTCTTTATGGAAAGAGTGGGGACTTGATACAATTCTAAAAGAAGCTTATAAAAAAGGAATAATCTTAGCAGGAATAAGCGCAGGTTCACTTTGCTGGTTTGAAGAAGGCGTCACCGATTCAATGAACAATAACCTGTCTAAAATCGACTGTTTAGGATTTTTAACGGGCAGCAACTGTCCTCACTACGACGGAGAAAGCAATCGAAGACCTTCGTATCATGAGTTAATGGCAAGCGGGGAAATGAAAGAAGGCTACGCTGTAGATGACGGAGTCGCGCTGCATTTTAAAGATGAGAAGCTATCCGCGTCAGTTAGCTCAAGGTCTACAGCAAAAGCGTACGCTGTTGATCGAAAAGCGAGCAAAATCATTGAACGTGAACTCCTGGTGACCTATTTGGGTGATCACAAGCAATAAATGGCCGCTTCCCATGTTTCTCTGTATAAAATGGAGCTTATTCGTACATATATAAGCAGAGACTCTATATAGGAGGTTACTTCAGTGAGTTATGAACGATACTGGGGAAACATACATGAACAAAGCGATAAGCTGCAGGAGTTATTATCGTCGTATTGGCATCAGTATTCAGATTTTGGAAACTGGCAGTTTTGGGTGGTGCTTGCTTCGCTCGTTCTTCCTCTTGTGTTGTTGTATTTTACCGTAGATCGGACGAGGATCTTTGAGGTGTTTTTCTTCGGTTACACAGTGCACATGCTCTGGGCATATATTGATATTGCACTTGGGAGAAGCGGTCATTTAACGCACACGTTTTTTTTAACGCCGCTGCTTCCGAACGCAACGAATATTACCGCTTCTATTTTGCCGGTAGGCTTTCTGCTGCTTTATCAATATTGTACGAATCACCAAAAGAATTTTTATCTGTATACAATTCTGCTGAGCGCTGTTTTTTCATTTGGGCTAGCCCCTCTTGAACACCATTTTAAATTTATTGATTCAGGAAAAGGAATGAGCTTGTTTTATATTTTTCTGATTGATATAGGAATAACGTTAGTAGCGTATTGGGTTACAAGGCTGCTCGTAAAAGCAAAAGCCGCAGCCTATCGTAAAGTAGAAAAAGAACGCTGAAAAAATGTTTTAAAATGAGTAGTTAAGGGTATACATACATTTAATATAAATTGAGGTGAAGAAATTGTATTACTACCGCATTTCAGAAGGGCAAGGCGAAACGTACTCTGAAACAATTGTTATTCATGAAGAACAATTTGATCAAGGTACATTTGAAAAAATGGTGAAAGAAGCGATGGTCGATAAGCCTGGCAAAATCGATCAAGTGGACATTGTGAAATATTTAATTGGACATTATCATTTCCAAGTTGCATATATTGAAGCCGCTTTTCACAGTACATATACAGATTAATAACGTTATGTATTCGTTAAAAAACCCCGTTGCACTGGCAGCGGGTTTTTTTTGTCTCTACCAATATCGATAGTGATAGGGATTTTGAGGAGAGTAATAAGGATTTTGAGGCGGAGGATACGTATAAGTAGGCTGCTGGTGGTGTACAGGGCCTACTTGTTTTTTCTTTTTATAGTGTTCTTTTTCTCCGCATTCGTCCGTTGGTCCAATCACGATGGTTTGATTTTTTAGCGGAGCCAGCGTTTCCTTTAGCTGCTCCGGATCTAAGCAGTACGTGTGAGCAAGGACTTCAATAGGCGTTTTATTTAAAATGTCCGATCCAAAAATATATTCCGGGTAAGGGGCGTCAAAAATGGCAAGTAAATGCGTATTGTCTTCAGACGCAATTTCCCAGTGCCACCAGCCTTGAGGGATATTGGCTACTTGACCGGGAGTAATCGGAATATTTGTGACTTCGTTGTTAAACGGATCGATTAATGAAACGACGGCTGAGCCTGAAATGCAGTAGACAAGCTCAGCGGCATTTTGGTGATAGTGCGGTTCGACTACGCGGCTTTTGCTTAAGTAAATATCAAGTAATGATACATTTCCTAATGTGTTGAGCACATCCCGGCCCAATCGGTTAATGTAATTTTGATCGTTTCGCGTATTAAGTCTGTTTTTGTTCACATCAGAAAAGTATTGTACGTTTGGATTATTGTAATCCATATAGGGCGTTGACAAGGGTCTCCAGCTCCTATCCTTGAATTTTTTATGATGCTGTATCGTATGTAGAGAGTTTTATTTCGTGACAGAAGCCTAGGAGGATATGTAGGTAAGGCCTATTTTTGATAACGTGTACAAACATTTGTCCACTGATTTTCATACACTGTAACAGGTTCTTTTTTTACAGAGCCATGATCAATGTCAGACGCATAAGACGGATCATTTTAAGGAAAGTGAGTTGCAGAGCTGTTGCTTGATCAATATGAAAAGATAACTAGTACGTATGAAAAGCTGGATGAACTTCAGCTGCCGTTTGATAAGCCCATTTTAGTAGGAGTCGAGTGGAACGGAGTGCTGTTTGAGTTTTTAGTAAGGCTGAAAAAAGAGTCTTCTCATTTGCTTGTGTTTGGTTCAGGAGGAGGAGCAAGTCAAGAAATGCCGGCAGGTCCTCCATATTTTCAGCGCCATTCGTGGATGAATGAATTCCAAGATTCAATTATTTATTATAACGATCCTACGCTTTATTTAGGAAAGGTGTCGCTTGCGTGGGGGCAAGGGACAAGCGACCGTTTTTATTTAAAAGACATTGCGGTTTTAATTGAAAAGTTCATGAAAAAAGTACAGGTGAGTTCGTCTAATGTGCTATTTTACGGATCTTCGGGCGGCGGCTTTATGTCAATGTTTTTAGCGGGGTACGTAAAAGGAGCAAAAGCGCTTGTCAATAATCCGCAGACTTGCTTAACCAAATGGCTAAAAACACCGGTTCAACAGGTGTTTAATTTATCTTATCCTAACCTCACAGAAGATGAAGTGATCGCCTCATACGGTGAGCGAATTAACGTAGTGAAGTTTTTTCGCCATATTAACTATGTGCCAAAGGTGTATTACTTGCAAAACGGGGCGTTTGAATACGATATGAACAATCACTTGCTGCCGTTTCTAACGGATTTGCAGGATATGCCAGACGGCTGTGAAATTAATAATATAAAAGTGGAGCTCTATTATAACCCGAAGTTGAAGCACGCAGCTGTTAGTAAGCAAGAAACGATTGATTATGTGAATATGGCGAAGAAGATATAAGAAAAAAGGCAAGAGTTTATCCTTTAAGGAGCTCTTGCTTTTTTATGTCGAATTTTCTACCTCAATAGATACAAGTAGGAAGTTATGTTGCTTTTTCTTTTGAATATGATAGTGAAGATGAGGTGTAAGGAGGGGAAGTATGGCCGATCAAGATGAGAGAAAAAGATACTTGATGGAAGTTCAGACCTGGCTTGAACAAGTATGTGATCCTGTATTTGAAGAAGCCATTACAGAAGTAGATATAACGTCATATATAACGCGCACGCAAGAAGACGTTCTTGAATATTTAAGCGAAGAAGATGTCAACGAATATACGTTAGAAGAAATCAATAATGCAGTGCGGCATATTGATAAAGTTTTAAAAGAGCGGCTTGGAGACGATGGCAGGGAGCGAGAATCGATAGCGCCGGGACAGCACGAGCTGCCGCCGCTTGGCTATAGCTATTCAGCTCTTGAACCGTATATTAACCGGGAAATTATGCGTCTTCATCACAGCAAGCATCACCAAAGCTATGTCGATGGATTAAATAAAGCAGAGCTCATGCTGCAGCAAGCCCGTAACACAAACAATTTTGACCTCATAAAACATTGGGAACGGGAAGCTTCTTTTCATGGCTCCGGTCATTACTTACACACAATCTTTTGGGAGATTATGAGTCCAGAAGGAGGAGGACGACCGAGACGACAGCTGCTGCAGCAGCTTCAAAAAGACTTTGGCAGCTATGAGAAGTTTATGATGCACTTTTCTCAAGCCGCTAAAAAAGTCGAAGGTGTTGGCTGGGCAATCTTAGTATGGTCGCCGCGTTCGCGAAAGCTTGAAGTTCTGCAAGCTGAGCGCCATCAGCTTCTCACGCAGTGGGATACGATTCCGCTTCTTGTATTAGACGTATGGGAACACGCATATTATTTACAGTACAAAAATGAACGTGATCCATACGTTGATAATTGGTGGAAAATCGTTTACTGGCCGAATGTAGAAAAAAGGTTTGAGGCAGCTAGAATGCTTCAGTGGCAGCCGTATTAACAAGTATTGCAGGTATTTTAATTTCAAATAAAAAGGCTATGATAAAAGCATTTTAGTTGAAGGGAAATCCGAACGATGAATTGAGATTCTTGATGGAGAATCCAACGCGTTCGGATTTTTTATTGTTATGGCGGTTGATATATGTATACGCTTCTAGCAGTTGATTGGAGAGCAAGACGAAGACTCCTGTAGAAATAGTGGAATAGATGAGACCCCGCAGGAGCGCAAGCGACGTGGAGGCTCATCGGCCACCCGCGGAAAGCGAAGTCTTGCACGGAAATTAACTGCGGTGTAAAAAGTGATTTATATTAAGCTCCTTTAGCTACTTTAACGCATTTATTTATTTTTAAATAAACTATGTTCTAAACAACCAATATAAAAAAAGTATAAGCCTCTAGAACCAGTTAAATGTTACAAATGAAATAATCTAATATCAACGTGTGTAAAAGCACCGTTATATTCCTAAATATGTATGTTTTTGAAGAGTAAAGGTGATTAATTTACTAGTTTAAAAGGAAGAATCTTTATTTTTACTGTAACTAAACTATCAAACTATTGACATGTTACTGAAATATAACTGTAATATTCATGTGTTATTTTTTATGTATTGGTAGATAAAGGGGAAATCAATTACATGAAAAAGACAATGATTACGTTCAGTTTAGTTCTAATGTCACTGTTCGGTGTGGCAAGTGGTGCATCAGCTGCAACAAATACATATACAGTAAAAAGCGGAGATTCGCTATACAAAATTGCAAAGACATATAAAGTATCGGTTAGTCAGCTGAAACAGTGGAATAACTTAAAGTCAGACAGCATTCATCCGAAACAAGTATTAAAAGTATCTCAAGTAAAATCAAGCACGCCTGCTAAAGCAGCGCCTGCGAAGTCTTCAAACGTGGTGAAAGAATTTAAAGTAACAGCAACAGCGTACACAGCGAACTGCAAAGGCTGCAGCGGAAAAACGGCGATTGGAATCGATTTGAAAAAGAATCCAAATCAAAAAGTGATTTCTGTCGATCCAAAAGTGATTAAGCTTGGTTCAAAAGTATACGTAGAAGGTTATGGCACGGCAATCGCAGCTGATACAGGCGGTGCGATTAAAGGAAATAAAATTGATGTTCTTCTTCCTTCTCAAAAAGAAGCGTTAAAATGGGGAAGAAAAACAGTAAAAGTTCAAATCTTAAAATAAGTATTCCTTAAAGAAATGAGAGCCTTCGTTGAAAGGCTCTCATTTTTTTCTTCATTAAAGGGCATGCTACTTTATATATACTGATGGAAAAGTTTTACGAAAATGATCATATTTGTTGACAAATATTTCGGAAACGGATATATTTATCCGGTATATAATTAAGTTCATTAAATATTCGTGACATAAATTAATAGAATGAACACATAAACTATATTCTTAAACTGTTTGTCATCTGAAGATTTACATACAGATAATTTTAAAAGGGAAAGGTCTTGTTAAAATGAATACACAAACACAACAGTCCGATCAAGCGCGAACTCGGTCTATTTTTGGCGTAATGATAATGGGAGCGCTCGTCGCTTTTTTAAATCAAACGCTAATTAACATTGCGCTTCCGCAAATGATGGATCATTTCCATGTAACGGCGGCTACGGGGAACTGGTTAACAACCATCTTTATGTTAGTAAACGGAATTGTTATTCCAATTACAGCATTTTTAATGAATCGATTTACGACAAGGCAGCTGTATATTACAGCAATGGGTCTGTTTACAGTAGGAACACTCCTTTGCGGTATCGCACCGACATTTTCTGTTATTTTAGTGGGACGCGTCGTGCAAGCTGCAGGAGCGGGAATTTTATTTCCGTTAATTACAAACGTTATTTTCACGTTATTCCCGCCTGACCGACGCGGTTTTGCGATGGGGATTTTTGGAGTAGCGATGAACTTCGCACCGGCAGTAGGGCCGACACTTTCTGGTTTAATCGTTGAGCACTACTCATGGCGTGTTTTATTTTTTATGATGTTTCCAATTGCACTTATCAACGTAATTGCGGCTATTATTTTAGTGAAAAACGTAACGGAAACAAGCCGACCTAAGCTAGACGTGCTTGGCGTTATTTTATCAACAATTGGATTTGGCGGCTTGCTTTATGCGTTCGCTACGGGCGGTACAAAGGGGTGGACCAGCACCGAAGTGTTAGCCATGTTTATTGTAGGCGGTATTTCGATTCTGTTCTTTATTTTCCGTCAGTTAAAAATTGATCAGCCGCTTCTTGAATTCCGTATTTTCCGTTACCGTATGTTCACGCTGACAACAATTATTAACGTAATTGTGACGATGGCAATGTTTTCAGGTATGATTTTAATGCCGATTTATATGCAAAATGTACGCGGCTTTTCACCATTTCTTTCAGGCTTGCTGCTACTTCCTGGGGGAATTGTAATGGGGATTATGTCTCCGATTACAGGAAGGCTGTTTGATAAGTTCGGCGCAAGATGGCTTGCTGTTATTGGTTTAGCAATTACCGTTGTGACAACATATGAATTAACAAAGCTTGAAACAACCACAACATTTATGTATGTCATGATTGTCTATACTGTTCGTATGTTTGGGATGTCACTGCTTATGATGCCGATCTTTACAGCTGGATTAAATGAGCTTGCGCTTAGCTTAAATAAATACGGTACCGCGATGGTTAATACGCTTCGAATGGTTGCCGGAGCTGTAGGAATGGCGTTCTTTGTATCCATTATGATGAATCAAGGTGAAAAACACGTGAAAAACATCGTAACGAATCAGCAAATTTTGCCGACAGATAAAGGCAGTATGGCTGAAGCTGTGAATCAAGGTACAGCAATGGGTATTAACGATGCGTTTATGATCGCAACGATTTTAAGTGTGATCGCGTTTGTTTTAGCCTTCTTTATTCGCAAAACATCACCAAAAGAAGATACCATTACAAATCGTGTAAAAAAAGCAAGCTAATAAAAAATCCGTGCCTTATATGGTACGGATTTTTTTTATGAGTTAAATTTATCTTTTTTATAGTCAATATAAAGCGATCCGTCCGACTGAACCTCAGCATAAAAGACGTCATCAATTGATTTGACTCCGGCTTTTTCGAGCTGCTTATGCAGCCAGTTATGATCTACGTGCAGGTCCTTCAACGCATCTTCATTCGCTTTTCCGTCGTAAATAACGCCGGTTGAAGTGGGAAATAAAAGCGTTTTTGACCACGCGTTTGGCTTTTTATCTTGTTTTTGCATAACGGAAAGATTTCCATTGATTTCTAATATGGCGTATTCGACATCTTTTATGGAAAATACGTTTTGCTGCCTCAGCATGCCTAAAAGAGATTCAATATCTAGCCGGACTTGTTTTAATGCCTTTTCCATCACTTTCCCTTGCTTAATTACAATTTTAGGCTCACCGGTAATAAGATGCCGCGCTTTTTTCGATTTCATTCCAAGATAGCCCATAGCGATCGTTAAAAATGTCCAACCTAGCAGTGAATAAACCCCTTTATCAATCTCCACTCGCTCATCGGTGGAGAGGGAAGAAGCGATATTACCAATCGTAATTGCTGTAATAAATGTAAATACATTTAACTGGCTGATTTCTGTTTTTCCCATGAGCCGCGTTAAAAGAAGCAGCACAAAAAATGAACAGGCGATTCGAAACGTCGATTCAGCATAGCCCATACATTTCACCCTTCCTTCATTTCATTGTTTTATGTTGTGAAAAAATAGAAATTTTATGCAGTTAAAAGGATAAATTCCATGCTTGTCTCCCAATCGCTTTTGCTTTTGCGCTACAATAAAGAAGCAACGTGTTTAACTAGACAAAAGAAGGTGAAACCATGAAACCATTTAAAGCCTCAGCCCTACTAGATGTTATCAGTGAATTGTTCTCCGATGAAGCGTCGATTGCCGTTTCAGATCTAGAAACGTACGTGTATTACCGAGCAAGCAAACGAATTAATTTGAAAATCAGCCCTGGAGATCAAATAAAAAAAGGAACGATTACATATAAAGCATTAGAACGAAAGCAAAAAGTATCGGAATTTATTCACCGAGACGTGTTCGGCACACCTTACTACGGCATGGCCGTGCCTTTTTTAGATGAAGGAGATGTTCAAGGATGCGTAACGGCGATTTTTCCTGCGTTAACGAGCGGAAAGTCAGTTGTGACGTTAAAGGTGAACGAAGGATGGATACCGGTTCCTTTCTCAAAAATCATCTACGTAGAAGCGCGTGACCGAAAAACCTATGTGTACGCACAGAAGTATACGGGTACGCATAAATACACGTTAAATGAATTTGATTATGTGCTTCCAAAAGAAGAGTTTGTGCGCTGTCATCGTTCCTTTATCGTCAATGTGACGCAAATTCAAGAAATTTACCCTGATACACATTCAACCTTTTTATTAGTGATGAACAATGGAGAAAAAATTCCGGTCAGTCAGTCGTACGCCAGTTATTTTCGAAAGCTGCTTGGGTTTTAACCGTCATTTAGCTTCATTATCATCAAATATGCTGTTTTGTCGCTATTTTTGTCCATTTCATTCCAAAAACTCTTGTGGACGCTTTCTTTACAGTAAAATGGTAAAAAGAGCAAAAACAAGGAGTGAAGAGAATGGAAAACGTACGTAATCGAATTAAGCATGAAGCATTACAGAATCGCGTTGTCTCTGCTGAAGAAGCAGCGTCTTGGATTCGAGATGGAATGACGCTTGGTCTAAGCGGTTTTACACGCGCGGGCGATGTCAAAGCTGTGCCGTTTGCGCTAGCGAAACGAGCGGAAACTGAGGCAATAAAAGTCAGCGTGTATACCGGTGCTTCACTTGGGTCAGATGTGGATAAGCTATTTGCAGAAAAAGGTATGTTAAACAAACGCCTGCCGTTTCAAGCGGATTCGACGATGCGTAAAAAAATTAATGAAGGTGAATTTCAGTTTATTGACCAGCATTTATCGCATACTTCTGAATGGGTGCGTTCAGGCGTGTTAGATTCAATAGATTTCGCTATTTTGGAAGCGATTTCTATCTCAGGTGACGGAATGATGATTCCAACAACGTCAATCGGCAATTCAATGGTGTTTGCCGAGCATGCAAAATCAATTATTATTGAAATAAACACAGCGCAGCCAGAGCTGTTAGAAGGTATTCACGATCTGTATGATCCGGGCGCTCAAGGAAAGCGAGATGCAATTCCTTTGAAAAAATCCGATGATCGTATTGGTTCGTTAGGCATACCAATTGATTTAGATAAAGTAAAGGGTATTGTGTTTACAAATCAGCTAGATTCACCGTCTACAATTGTAGCACCTGACGAAGAAACGGTTGTGATGGCTCAAAATTTGATTTCATTTTTACGCCAAGAAATTAAAGAAGGGCGATTAACTGAATCGCTTGCTCCTTTACAATCTGGAATTGGATCCGTGGCAAATGCCGTTTTCCACGGTTTGTTAGATTCTGAGTTTCATGATTTAGAAGTATATTCCGAAGTATTGCAGGACGCCGTGTTTGATTTATTTGACGCAGGAAAAGTTACGTTTGCTTCCTGCTGCTCAATTACGCTTTCAGCAGATAAAATGAAACAAGTTTTCTCGAATTTTGAAGCCTATCGAGGTAAACTTATTCTTCGTCCGCAGGAAATTTCCAACCATCCCGAGATCATTCGTCGTTTAGGGCTGATTTCAATTAATACCGCGCTAGAACTAGATATTTACGGAAACGTCAATTCCACACATGTGATGGGAACAAAAATGATGAACGGAATCGGAGGCTCAGGAGATTTTGCCCGAAATGCGCGCCTTGGTATTTTTGTAACAAAATCCATTGCTAAAAACGGTGATATTTCAAGCATAGTGCCGTTTGTTTCGCACGTTGATCATACGGAACACGATGTGGATGTCATTGTAACAGAGCAAGGATACGCAGACTTACGCGGACTCGCTCCAAGAGAACGAGCAAAACGCATTATTGAAAATTGTGCCCACCCAATGTATCGCGATCAGCTTATGGCGTATTACGAAGAAGCGCTCACGCGAGGCGGCCAAACACCGCACGTTCTTGAAAAAGCCTTTTCTTTTCATACGTCTTATCAAAAAAATGGAACAATGCGAGAAGTTGTAGCGCAAACAAAGTAAAAGAACGCTTTGTCTCATGAGGAGACAAAGCGTTTTTTGCTGAGTAAGAAACTTGTGTTTGTTATCTCGTTGAATTACGATGAAAGGGAATACATAAAGAAAACGAGGTAACTTATATATGAAAGCATTAGTATTTGAAAGATTTGGAGGACCTGACGTTCTTCACTATCAAGATATACCGAATCCCTCTATTGGACCAACAGATGTACTAGTAAGAACAAAAGCAATTGGACTTAATTTTGCGGATGTTTACCGAAGAAAAGGGAACTATCACTTAACGGGTACACCTCCATATATTTTAGGATATGAAGGAGCAGGTGTGGTAGAAGAAGTAGGAGCAGAAGTAAGTCACGTTAACGTAGGAGACCGCATTGCGTTTGCTGACGTTCCTTTTGCAAATGCAGAGCTTGTTGCCGTGCCACAGGATAAAATAATTGCTGTACCTGAAGATATTTCGTTTGATGCAGCTGCTTCTGTGCTTTTGCAAGGGTTAACGGCTCACTATTTAACACAAGACAGCTACAGCATTCAGCCGGGTGATTATGTACTTGTTCACGCAGCTGCTGGAGGTGTAGGGCAGCTTTTAGTTCAAATTTCTAAGCTGTTAGGCGGACAGGTTATTGGCTTAACGTCATCTTCTGAAAAAGCAAAAGCAGCGGCTCAAGCAGGGGCTGACCATGTCTTTTTATACGAAGATAACTGGGTGGAACAAGTGAAAGAAGTAACGAAGCGAGGCGCAGATGTTGCCTACGAATCTGTAGGGGTTACGCTAGAAAAAAGCTTTGAAGCCGTAAAAACAGGAGGAACCGTAGTGTTTTACGGAATGGCAGGAGGCGATCCGGCTCCAGTGGATCCGCGTATGTTGATGGATACCTCTAAAACGCTTACAGGCGGAGATCTGTGGAACGTACTTGTATCTTATGAAGAACGCAAAGTACGCTCACAGCAGCTGTTTGAGTGGATCAGTAAAGGTCAGCTTGTGCTAACCGATCCTGTGGTATTTGACTTAAAAGACGGAGCGAAAGCACATGAGCTTCTTGAAAGCCGAAAAAGTACAGGTAAAATTTTGTTAAGACCGTAAAAGAAAAGCCCTTTCGTCAAGGGCTTTTTTCCGTTAGTAAAGGAGAAATCAAGGAGCTGTCTAATATATATAGTAGAGAAGTAGAGTAAAAGAGGTGAAGGTCGATGAAACATGCATTAATTACGGCAGGTCATAAAGGTATTGGCAAAAAAGTAACAGAACAGTTTCTGAAAAAGCAGTATTCCGTTACCGTCCATTTTCGCAGTGATAAAAATAAAGTGCGAGAACTGCAAGAAGAATGGCATCAATATAGTGATAACGTACAGTTTGTAGAAGGAGACATAACAAATAAAGAAGATATTGAATATGTCGTTGCGCAGGCTATGGAGCGGTTTGGACGTATTGATGTTTTAATTAATAATGCAGGTCCGTATGTATTTGAAAGAAAGAAATTAATAGAGTACACAGACAGTGAATGGTATGAAATGGTGGAAGGGAATTTAAGCTCTGTTTTTCACTTTGTTAAAGCTGTTGTTCCTATTATGAAAAAGCAGCAGTTTGGAAGGATTATTACATACGGTTTTCAAGATGTAGAGCATACCCCTGGATGGATGGACCGCGCGGCTTTTAGTGCCGCTAAGTCAGGGCTGGCTTCTCTGACCAAATCGCTTGCTCTAGAAGTAGCCGAATACGGGATTACGGCCAATATGGTCTGTCCCGGAGATATTGTAGGAGACATGAAAGAAAGTGATATCATAAAAGCAAGATTACTAGAAGACAAGGAAACGCCTGTGGGCCGATCAGGTACGGGAGAAGACATTGCGCGTATTATTGAGTTTCTTTGTGATGAAAACTCAGATATGATTACAGGCAGCATTATATCTGCTTCGGGTGGAGTAGACGTTGTTCATAAAAGCAAAAAACAAGCCCCTGGCAGATAATGCAGGGGCTTGTACGTTACAGCAGCGATTCTCCGCCGTCAATAAACATTTCACTTCCGGTAATATGTTTGGACGCGTCAGAAGCTAAAAAGGAAATTAAATCTGCTACTTCTTCAGGCTTAGCCGAGCGTTTAGCAAGCGGCTGATTGCCGTTTGGATATTCAATTGGAATCGCGACTTCTTTTAATTTGTCTTCTTGACGGAATGTATTGCTTTCAATATTTGTATCAACTGCTCCTGGACAAATAACGTTAACGCGTATTCCGTATGTAGAAAGTTCAAGAGCTGCCATTTTGCCGAAGGCCATTTGGCCAGCCTTTGAGGAACTGTATGCGCTCATGCCGATGTTTGAAAATGTACGGTTGCCGTTAATCGAGCTAGTAATAATAACGCTTCCTCCCTGAGCTTTTAAATAAGGAATAGAATGCTTCACGGTTAAAAAAGTACTCGTTAAATTTGTATCAATTGTTTTTGTCCAATCTTCTGGTGATAGTTCTTCAATAGAAGAAAACGTACCGTTGATGCCTGCGTTAATAGAAACAATATGTAATTGACTCCATAAGCTGCTAATCGTTTCGATACTTTCTTTTATACTTTCAGAGTCAGATACGTCTGTTTTAATGGCTATACACTCTCCGCCGCTCGCCATGATGGTCTCTTTTACTTCTTGTAATTTTTCTTCCTCTAAGTCTAAAAGAGCAACGCGCGCTCCTTGTTCAGCTAATGTGATGGCTGAAGCGCGTCCAATTCCAGATGCCGCTCCCGTCACAAGCGCAACTTTTCCAGTTAATGCAATCATTTGTAACCCCTCCATATAAAAATGTTGTTTCCTTTCTTTAACCTATAAGAAGGAAATAAAAACCTCTTTTAAACTATTTGTGTTTAAATTTGCCAAAAGATGCCAAAAGGAAAAGAGAAAACAGCGGCGAATTATTAATATGACGCCAGAACACGAAAAAGGCTAAGGTCAAATGAGCTTGCTTGAGTAGCTAAAGATATACTCTGTCTTTTCAGAAGAATGTTTATATAAAATTTTACATCAGAGGGACTTGCAAATCGTTCCTTGAAAGCTTACACTAGTAAAGCACAGAAAAAGGACGGTGTTTTATGAAGAAGAAAGATAATGTGATTCCATTCCCGCAAAGAAGGGAAGCAGCTGCTTATGTTCCCGCTTCTATTAGCTTAGATAAGGATATTGTGGAGTTTTTAGAAATTATGAATTTTGAAGATCGAAATGATTTTTTAAATGAAATGATTGATTCATTTTTTAAATATGTAAAAGGTGAAGAAGACGAAGTAAGATAAAAAGTAACGTAAAGACATCCAAAGAGATGTTTTTTATTTTGTGACCAATTGCTTAAAATGCATGCTTAAGCCTCGTATAGTTATTTATGGTATAGTATACATTAGATACTATCTAGCAGGTGCAAATGCGAGGAGTGATAAGATGAGTGGATTTAAAAAAGACATTCGTGCCGGATTTGAAGAACCACACTCACTAGAACAATTAAAGCATGAAATGGAGCAAAGCCTGTGGAATTTAAGAAAAGATTTGCGAAATGAAAATCGTTCGGAAACGGAAATGGAAATGATTAAAATTTCGCTGCTGTCACTATTTGAGGAGCAGGCCAATAATTTGAGCAAAACGGAGCTCTCTGATTACCTTGCGGACTATCACAAAAGAGTCGAGCAATTATTCGACAGGTATAGCTATAAATAAGACAAGCATCCTTGTGGGATGCTTGTTTTTATTTGAGCAAAATTCGCTTGTATTCGCTGCGTTTCAGAGGTTTGGATACATATCCGTCAGCTTCTAGCTGATAAATAATGGTGGCAGCTGCATATACGCTAAAGGCATGATCAAGACCAAAGTAGTCTTGCAAGGCGGCGACGCTCACTTCCTCTTGAAAGATTTTACTGCGGTTCGATAAGACAATAGGGTAGACGTTTTTAACGATTTGCTTTGAAATTTCGAGTGTTAACATATTGAATCCCTCCTGTGTGAGTGTACATAACTAAAGGTATTCAGCGCATTGTACATTCATGAAAAAGGGAGCGATTACATTTTTAAAAGATAAAGAAAAGAGGAGTAAATGCCCATAAAATCAGATATTTTATCACTTTGTGGAACTTGTTTGAGAAGCTCAGTATTTTAGTGTATGACAAACATTTTCAAAAGTTCTATGGAATTATTAGGAGCAATTTAACTAAATCCACATATCTTAAAGTATAGCAAATGGAGGTGAAACACATGGGATACTACGGAGGTTACGGATACGGTTGTGGTTATGGCGGCGGTGGCTGCGGCGGCGGTTTCGCTTTAATCATTGTACTTTTCATCTTATTAATCATCATCGGCGCTTCTTGCTTCGGCGGCGGCTGGTGCTAATTATTAAAAAATGAGGACGATGCAACATCCACACTTTATTTCTTCAACTATTTCTTCCACAAAAGGTCTCTTCGGAATGAAGAGACTCTTTTAGTTTACTATTTATAATAACGTGTATAAACTACATGTTAAAAAAATTTATGCGTAGCTCTACATAAAAAAAGACTCTGACTGAAATCAGAGTCTTTTTACTACTTATGCTTTTTGAACGTTAGCAGCTTGAGGTCCGCGTTGACCTTCTTCAACGTCGAATGTTACAGCTTGACCTTCGTCTAAAGATTTGAATCCTTCGCTTTGGATTGCTGAGAAATGTACGAATACATCGTCGCCGTTTTCGCGTTCGATAAATCCGAAACCTTTTTCTGCGTTAAACCATTTTACTGTACCTTTTTCCATGAATGTTGCCTCCTCGTGTGCTATGCACACATTGTATTACTATCCTTGCTCATGATCAAAATCTTTAAGACGAAAGTATTCACCTATCGATTGTTGCCGAACAAAAATAATTCTTCTTATAGAATAGCAAAAGATAATGATAATTGCAAGGAATGAAGAAAATTTAACGAAGATGTTGTCTTCCTTTAACGAAAGAAAACGAAAATTATACGGCTGAAAATAAGTAAGAAAGAGCGTATCAGGTCACACTATCTCTATATATAAGAAGAAAGGGGTAGTCATATGTTTAAACAAAAAGCTGGAGAAAAACTGATTGAACTGCTAATTGAATGGGGCGTTGATCATATTTACGGCATGCCAGGAGACTCCATTAATTCAATTATTGAACCGCTTCGCAAAGCCCA
Source organism: Priestia sp. TRN 1309 (assembly GCF_050846875.1). Classification (NCBI taxonomy): domain Bacteria; kingdom Bacillati; phylum Bacillota; class Bacilli; order Caryophanales; family Bacillaceae; genus Priestia; species Priestia sp. TRN 1309. The sequence goes on from NZ_JBOZGM010000002.1 coordinate 375,012, forward strand.
GGATAAAATTAAATTTATTCAAGTAAGGCATGAAGAAGCGGGAGCTCTCGCAGCAGCTGCATATGCGAAGCTAACGGGTAAAATCGGTGTATGCACGGCTATTGCCGGACCGGGAGCAATTCATTTACTAAATGGCTTATATGATGCCAAATTAGACAAAGCGCCCGTTTTAGCACTTACAGGGCAAGTAGAATCAGATCTCATCGGCAGCGATGCGTTTCAAGAAATTAATTTAGAGAGAATGTTCGATGATGTGGCTGTATATAACCAGCGAATCATGTCCGCTGAGCAGCTTCCGACTGTTGTTAATCAAGCGATTCGAACAGCGTATGCTAAAAAAGGTGTGGCTGTGCTAACCATTCCCGATGATATTCCTCGTTTCGAAGTTGGATCAGAAGCACGAGAAACATCAAGCGTAATTGTCAAACAAGACATTTTTCCTCATAGAGAAGATCTTGAAAAAGCAAAAGATTTGATTGGTAAAGCGGAAAGCCCGGTTATCCTAGCCGGTCGAGGCACACATGAAATGAGAGAAGAGCTGCTTGCATTTGCAGAAAAAATCGCAGCACCTATTGTCCTTACGCTTCCTGGAAAAGGCGCAATACCGGATGAGCATCCATATTGTCTCGGAGGACTTGGATTAATCGGGACAAAGCCAGCGTATGAAGCAATGCAAGAAGCGGATACGCTCATCATGATTGGGACGTCCTATCCGTTTACAGGCTTTTTGCCAGACCATGCGAAAACGATTCATATTGATATTGATCCTGCACAAATTGGCAAAAGATATCCTGTAGATGCGGGGCTTGCAGGAGAAGCGAAAGCAACGGTTCAGTGGTTTTTAGAAAATGTGGGCCGCTCAGAGCATCGCCAGTTTTTAGAGCAAAGTCAAGAACGTATGAAAAAGTGGTGGAGTCAGCTTGATACCCAAGAAGCCAAAGAAAGTGTACCTATCAAGCCTCAGCGAGTGATTCGAGCGCTTCAGCACGTAGCGGATGATAACGCGGTCTTGTCTGTAGATGTAGGAAACGTCACAGTATGGATGGCGCGTCATTTTCGGATGACAAATCAGCAGTTTGTGATTTCAAGCTGGCTAGCCACTCTCGGATGCGGGCTGCCGGGCGGAATTGCTGGAAAAGTTGCTTATCCCGAGAAGCAGGTGTTTGCGGTGTGTGGAGACGGCGGCTTTGCGATGACAATGGCTGACTTTATTACAGCTGTTAAATACAATCTTCCGCTAGTCGTAGTGCTATTTAATAATCATAAAATCGGCATGATTAAATTTGAACAAGAAGTAATGGGAAATGCTGAATTTGGGACAGATTTAACAAACCCGAATTTTGCTAGGTATGCAGATATCTGCGGAGGTGTTGGCTACCGAGTAGAAAAGGAAGACGAGCTGTTGCCTGCTTTTGAAAGTGCAGTTAGACAGAATAAACCGTGTATTATCGATGTAATCGTTGATGCAAACGAAGCGCCTATGCCAGCAAAAATAACGCTTGGGCAAGCAACAGGGTATGCCAAGCACATGGTGAAAGAATTGTTTCAAGAAGGCAAGCTAGATTTACCGCCTTTATAAAAAAATAGGCTGTGACGAAAGTATTTTAGTTGAAGAAAGATCCGAACGATGAATCGAGATTCTTGATGGAGAATCAACTTCGTTTGGGTTTTTTTTATTGGCATGGTGAATGTAGTTTTCATGTATTTCGTTGCTTCTAGCAGTTGATTGGAGAGCAAGGCGAAGACTCCTGCGGGAAAAGCGGAATAGGTGACACCCCGCAGGAGCGTATGCGACGAGGAGGCTCACCGGCCGCCCGCGGAAAGCGAAGTCTTGCACGGAAATCAAATGTGGTGTACCAAGCAACCCATATGAGCTCATGTATCCCATTTGTTCGTCTTCAGATTGGACTGGTGTGGTTATGTCTCAATCTCTTTTTCATGGTGAAATTCATTCAATATGATTAACTATAAAATTATTATGTAAACTAAAATACCTAAAAATGAAAAGTAGCTACTATCATAATTTTTGATAAAGTGGATGAGCAAAAAAACACCGAATTGGATGGTCTTTTTTTATAAAACTGCTTTAAGATAAGAGAGATAAAGGATAAACTACTAATTAAGAAAGTTTAAATGTAAGGACTGACGCCGCATGAACTGGAGACCAGATCGCGCTAGCAAAAAAGCGATTTATAAACAAATTGCAGAATATATTGAAAGCTGTATTTCATCGGGAGCTTTTCCACCGGATTCTATGCTGCCATCAGAACGAACGCTTGCCGCTGAGCTCAACGTGAACAGAAGCACGGTAGTAGCTGCTTATGAAGAGCTGCAGGCACTTGGAATCGTAGAACGTAAAAAAGGAAGCGGCACGCGAGTGAGTTCGAGCATCTGGGGAATTTCCCGAAAACGTATTCCAAACTGGGGGAGATATGTAGAAGACGGTTCATTTTTGCCTAATTTACCGCTCGTACAGCGAATCAGAAGCGAGGCTTTGCGAACAGATTTTGTGAACTTAGCCAGCGGAGAGTTAGCTCCTAGCTTATTTCCAAGCGAAGATTTTCAGCAAATATTAGCGGGCATGCCTTTTAATGAACATTTAGGCTATGATCATCCCCACGGCAATGAACGTTTGCGTGATGCTATTGCTGCTCATGTTTATGAGTACCGGAAAATCTCCACTGACTCCAATTCTATTCTAATTACATCAGGTGCACAGCAAGCACTTCATTTGATTGTGCAGTGTTTGTTAAAACCAGGGGATGCAGTAGCGATTGAAGATCCATCCTATAGCTATTCACTGCCACTTTTTCAATCAGCAGGTCTACGAACGTTTTTACTGCCTGTAGATAAAAATGGAGCCAACCCGGACGACTTAGTAGAATTACATAAAAAGCATCGCATTCGAATGGTTTTTTTAAATCCGTACTATCAAAATCCGACCGGTATTGTGTTATCAGAAGCGCGCCGAAAGCGGTTTCTAGAGCTTTCTTCAGAATACGGCATTCCGCTTATTGAAGATGATCCTTATTCACTCACGGCATTTGATGGCAATGTACATCAAACGCTGAAATCGATGGACGAGAACGGAAACGTCCTCTATATCAGCTCGCTTTCTAAAATTGTTGCATCAGGCCTTCGAATCGGCTGGATAGTGGGGCCGGAGCAAGTAATTCAGCGCCTGGCAGACGCTAAGCAGCAAATTGATTTTGGTCATAGCATCTTTCCGCAGTGGATTGCTTATCAATTCTTAGATTCTCCTACGTTTTCTTCTCATATTGAAAAGCTTAGACAAGAGCTCAAAAAGCAAGAGTATGCCCTGTCGTCGAGTCTGAACGAATTGCTTGGATCAAAAGTATCTTTCGATTCGCCTCAAGGCGGGATTCACTTATGGTGCAAAGTGAATCAGCCGGTCGATGACTATCGTCTATTGGAAGAATCGCTTAAAAAAGGAGTGGCCTTTGTCCCAGGAAGCGTGCTGAGTTCTCAAAGCGGAGCTATTCGCTTTACGTTTGGCAGAGGGGAAGAAGAGGTTATTCGAGAAGGAATTAAACGATTTGCGAGCGCCCTAGAGAGTCTGGAATAGCTATAAACATAGGTAAACGTGCTGGATGAAAGTTTTATTTTATTATTTCGTATAGATTGTTATGATCTTGTGCTATACTAAGAGTACCATTAACTTTACTTCTGTATTTGTACCGACTGGCCCTGTTGAAAAACAGGGCTTTTTTATGTTTGTACACAAAAAAACAGATCCCTTAAAGGATCTGTTTCTGATATGTTGTGTTTCTTATGCTTTTTGAACGTTAGCAGCTTGAGGTCCGCGTTGACCTTGTTCTACGTCAAATGTTACAGCTTGACCTTCGTCTAAAGATTTGAAGCCTTCGCTTTGGATTGCTGAGAAGTGTACGAATACATCGTCTCCACCTTCGCGCTCGATGAATCCAAAACCTTTTTCTGCGTTAAACCATTTTACTTTACCTTGTTCCATAATTGTTGCCTCCTCGTGCGGACTCGCACATTGTGGTACTATTCTTGCTCAAATCTAAAGACGAAAAGTGACAATACTCATACATCCCCACCGAACAAAAATAATTCTCTTATATCTTAGCAGAAATTTCCTATGCTTGCAAGCGCTTTATTTAAAAACTATCCGTATTTTTTTGACAAGTTTTTCATAAGACACGTCTAAAAAATGTCACATTTTGAACATTTTAGAAAGGCTATTCTTTGTATTCGCTTTTACTGTAGTTATATAATAATGAAAATATGGTTTTTCTAAAGGTAGAAAACAAGTATAAATGTACATACTGAGCGCTGAAATGGAGTGGTAAAGATGAAAGTGGGTTTAATTGGTTTAGGAAATATGGGATTACCGATGGCGGAAAATATGATAAAAGCGGGTCATGAACTTGTGATTTATAACCGAACTGCTTCAAAGGCGGAAAGTCTTGTGAAAAAAGGAGCAAAGGTTGTAGAGACACCTGCCCAAGCAGCACAAGAAGCGAATCTTGTCTTTACGATTCTTTCCAATGACGAGGCTTTAGAAGAAGTAACGATGTCACAAGACGGTATACTTGCAGGCCTCCAAGAAGGCGGTATTCACGTTTCTGTGAGTACTATTAGCGTAGATTTGTCCGAAAAATTAACAAGCGCACATGCTGCATCAGGACAGCATTTTGTTGCAGCGACCGTTTTAGGGCGCCCCGACGCAGCAGCTGCTGCGGCTCTCAAAGTAATAGTTGCAGGTAATAAAGAACCAAGAGAGCACGTTTGGCCGCTGTTTGAAGCGATTGGTCAAACTATTTTTACTGTAGGAGACGAGCCTTACTTATCAAATGTAGCTAAGCTTGGCAATAATTTTTTACTAGTATCGATGTTAGAAGCTGTTTCTGAAGCAGTAGTCATGGTAGAGCAGTACGGGATGCAAGCGGAGCAGTTTCTTGAAGTGGTTAACAGCTTATTTGCATCTCCTGTGTATAAAAATTACGGCAATTTAATTGCTAAAAGAGACTTTGATCCAGCCGGATTTAAGCTGGAGCTTGGATTAAAAGATGTAAACTTGGCTATTGATGCAGCCAAAAAAGTGTCCGCGCCGCTTCCGTTAGGAGAGCTTGTGAAAGGTCATTATGAACAAGGAATTGAAAATGGCTGGGGTCATTTAGACTGGTCGGCGTTACTAAAAACAGTTGAAGCTCTAAAAAAAGATAACTAAAAAGACGAAAAGGAGTGCAGCCAGTGAAAGCGAAAGGAAAGTGGGTATGGATCGTATCCTTTATTTCAATTATTTCGTGTCTGCTGTTTGCAGCAGGGCTTGGAATGTCTATTTATGATTATGTTAGCGCCTCAAAAGCTACTGTAAAAGAAATGCCAAAGCCGAAGCAAGAAACAAGCAGCAGTAACAAAAGTACCAAAAATTATACGATTGTTGCTTTAGGAGATTCACTGACAAGAGGAACAGGAGACGCAGCGGGGAAAGGATACGTTGGGTATTTAAAAGATAATCTTGAAGAAAAAACGAAGAAAAAAATCCTCTTAAGTAACTTTGGAATAAAAGGTCAAACGTCTTCGCAGCTAGCAAGTCAAGTAAAGCAGCAGCAAATTCAGCGACAGATTAAGTCTGCAGACACCGTGCTGATTACGATTGGCGGAAATGACTTATTTCAAGGTGGACAAACGCTGCAAAACTTAAATAAAAACAATATTCAAAAGCTAGAAAATGACTATTTAAAAAACGTAGACAGCATCTTAAAAAGCATCCGTTCGGCAAATAAAGACGCGACGATTTTTTTAATTGGTTTGTATAATCCGTTTAGTAACCTGCAAGATGCAAAAACGACAACGGCTATTGTACGAGAATGGAATTATAAAAGCAGCGAATTAAGCGCTAATTATAAGCAAACTGTTTTTGTTCCGACCTTTGATTTGTTTCAGTTAAAGGTAGATGACTACTTATATACTGATAAGTTTCATCCGAATGCAAAAGGCTACAAGCTGATCGCAGAACGTGTAGCATCGCTTATTACGTGGTAAGGGAGGGAATGATATGAGTGAAGTAACACTTTCCGTAAAAGGACTGAGAAAAGTAATAGGAAAACGTGAAATCATCAAAAATATTGATTTTGAATTAAAAAGAGGCGAAGTGTTCGGTTTTTTAGGACCCAATGGAGCCGGTAAAACGACAACGATTCGAATGCTTGTCGGCTTGATTCGCCCGACGGCTGGTTCCATTTCTATCTGTGGATACAGCGTATCGAAGCAGTTTACAAAAGCGATGGAGCATATCGGCTGTATTGTTGAAAATCCTGAGCTGTATCCATACTTAAGCGGCTGGGAAAATCTGCAGCATTTTTCACGTATGATTCCTTCTATGACGGAAGAACGCATTCATGAAGTTGTGGCATTAGTTGGCTTGCAAGAGCGCATCCACGACTTAGTTCGCACGTATTCGTTAGGCATGAGGCAGCGTTTAGGAATTGCGCAAGCGCTTCTCGGAAAACCAAAAGTGCTCATTTTAGATGAGCCAACGAACGGACTCGACCCATCTGGGATTCGGGACATGCGTAAATTTATTCGCTTTTTAGCTGAAAGTGAAGGTCTAAGCGTCTTAGTATCGAGTCATTTGCTGAGCGAGATTCAGCTGATGTGTGACCGAGTAGCGATTATTGCAAAAGGAGAAGTTATTCACACAGAATCGGTGAAGACCCTGTTAACTCAGCAGGAGCGCTTACTGTGGAAGCTAGATCCGCAGCCAGCGGGAATAGACGTCTTAAAACAAGTGACGGACTTTGTGCAAGTGCAGGGAGAATATGTCACGACGTTTTATGAGGAAGCTGAAGTGGGAGAGTGGAACAAACAGCTCATTCAAGCAGGAGTAACGGTAAAAGAAATGAACCGAAAGCTTCCGACTCTTGAAGATTTATTTATCGAAATGACAGGAGGCGAATCGATTGATTAGTTTGGTTCAAAATGAAATGATCAAGCTCGTTCGAAAAAAGCGCCTGTTAATCGTTACCCTTATTATGGGCGTTTTGATTTCCATGTTCACCTATGCTCAGCTTCGCGAAACGCAGCGCCTTCAAGAAAAGCTAGGAACGACCGATTGGCGCAGTACGCTGCAGCAAGAAATTATCGATACGCAAAACCGGCTGAGCGGAAGCCAAATTTCAGATGATTGGCGCAAGCAGCTTGAAATTCGCGTGGCGCAGCAGCAGTATTACTTAGATAACGATATTAATCCTTCGGAACCAGGAGCCCCAACGTTTGTGCGAGGGTTCATTGAAAACGCCATTCAGCTTTTGCTGCCGCTAATGATTATGATTATTGCAGCGGATTTAGTGTCTTCAGAATACAGCTTGGGATCCATCAAGGTACTGTTGACGAGGCCTGTGAAACGGTGGAAAATCCTGCTTAGTAAATACATCACGCTCGTCATGTCCGTCTCGTTTTTAATTTTAATGTTTGGCGTTTTGTCGTATCTCATTTCTGGCGTTGTATTTGGATTTAAAGGCTGGACAGCGCCTATTCTTACGGGATTTAGCGTGCAGGGCAATGATTTGAATACAGCGGACGTTCATTTAATTTCGCAGTGGAGATATATTTTAATGGAATTTGGCCTTGCTTGGTTTGTATCCCTGGTGGTTGGAACGCTTGCTTTTATGCTGTCCGTTTTAATTAAAAGTACGGCTGCTGGTATGGGTGTGATGCTTGCTTGTTTGATTGCAGGTACGATTTTAAGCAGTATGGTTTCTTCGTGGAATTCAGCTAAGTACTTGTTTATGGTCAATTTAAATTTAACTTCTTACCTGCAAGGCACAGCTCCTCCGACTGAAGGAATGACACTAGGATTTTCCTTAGGTGTTTTAACCATTTGGGGACTTGCCGGGCTGCTGGTGTCGTTTCTGGTATTTACCAAAAAAGATGTGTATTAATTCCATATAAGTTGACGATAATCAGGAACATACGTTATGATTGTGTTAACAAAAAATGCTGTTTTGCTCAAAGGGGAGTAGCTCTTGCAGTAAAGTCGTCATTTCGAGATTATTATCTCCGGCTTTATTGACAATGCAAATTGTTAGCGAGACCTTTGCCAATGTTGCCATTGGTAAAGGTCTGGATACAAACACCTTTACCACATATGGTAAAGGTGTTTTTTGTTATTTCAAAAGAAGAGAGGAGCTTAAAAATGTCAAAACTATCGAGACTGTTAAAAAGCCCCGCTGTAAAAAAAGGAATAAAAAAAGCTGTACCCATTATTATGAAAGAGTTAAAGAAACGAAAATCGAAAAGAAGATAGTAGAAAAGAAAATAAGAAAGGTTGAGTGCTAAGTGAAAAAGTGGATGCTAGTCATGTCAACTGCTGTTCTCTTTATGGTCGGCGGCTGTTCTTTTCTTGAAGATACAAGCAGTACGTTGAACTACGCAAACGATGCGAAAGATTACGTGAGTGAAGCTCAAAAGTTTGCTGAAGAAATACCGCCTCTAGCGGAAAAAGCTGTTAATGACGATGAGGCAATAAAAAAGCTCGAGCAAAAGCTGCAGGAAATGAAAGGGAAAGCCGAAGAATTTAATCAAACCAAAGCTCCTGACATCGCTTCTGATGTGCACGATCAGCTTGTTCAGCAAAACGAAAAAATCATTAGTGGAATTGAAGCGTATGAAGCCAATATAAAGGATGGCAGCTTCAATCCAGAAGCGCTAAAAAACAGTGAATTGTTTCAATCAATTCAAGATGTATCAAGTATTATGAAACAAATTAAAGAATTAGGTCAGTAAAAAAACAAACCTGGGACAAAAGTGTGCTAATTGAAGAAAATCCGAACGATGAATCACGATTCTTGATGGAGAATCAACTTCGTTCGGATTTTTTTATTTGTAGGATGAACGTAGGTTTCATGTGTATAGATGCTTTAGATTGGATTGATATAGTAGGTATGCCTTATAATTCAATCTCGTTTCCATGTTATAAATGTAAAATTATATAAATATATCTATTTATTAGAAGGAAAAACCTTCTCTTTCTTTTTTATATCTACGAAATTTTGTTAGAAGCTGTGACAAACTTAATGTCTGCTTTTCATATCCTATGTATAGTACATATATACACACCGCTTGAAATAAATTTTTTTTGAATGAAAAGAGAACGTGGGAACGTTGATGTATTAGGTAATAAGACTCATTTAAAAAGGAGGGTTCATCCAATTAATAAAAACTATAGTCCTTTGTTTTAAAGAGAGAAACTAAAAAAAATTTTTCGGTTTACAAAAAGTTAATAAAACGCATACAAATGGTTTACTAAAAAATCAAAAAAATTACATCCTTTATAAATCTTTTCTGCTATACTATTTTTGAACAGTTGCTAGATTTATAGCGATGATAACTTACTTGAAAGGTGAATGGTAGATGAAAAAGAACAAACGCAGCAAAACGAAGAAAATACTAACTACATCACTGGCACTTTCTTTATTATCAATGCCGCTTCTAACTACACAGGCAGGAGCAGAAGAACGTCACCCTGGACAAAGCTCACAGCAAAGCAAGCATCAAGGCCACAATAAAAAAGATGCGCTTGTGAATATACGCCTGATGGAAACAACTGATGTTCATACGAATCTATTAAACTATGATTATTTCAAAGACGCCCCTTATGAAAAAGTAGGTTTAGCTAAAACCGCTACCTTAATCAAAAATGCTCGAAAAGAAGTAAAAAACAGCTTATTAGTAGATAACGGAGACCTCATTCAAGGAACGCCTCTAGGCACGTATAAAGCCAAGATTAACCCGCTGAAAAAAGGTGAAGTTCATCCTGTATTTAAAGCCATGAATCAGCTGGATTACGATATTGCAACACTTGGAAATCATGAGTTCAACTATGGATTAGACTTCTTAACAGAAGCGTATAACGACGCGAACTTTCCTTACATAAATGCCAATGTTTACGTTGATGATCATGACAACAACCCGAAAAACGACAAAAATAAATTTACGCCGTATAAAATTATGAATAAAAAAGTCGTCGATGAAAATGGAAAGAAACGAACGATTAAAGTTGGTTTCATTGGCTTTGTGCCTCCTCAAATTAACGATTGGGATAAAGCAAACCTTGATGGAAAAGTCATTACAAAAGGCATTGTGGAAACAGCCAACAAGTACATTCCAGAAATGAAGAAAAAAGGCGCGGACGTAGTTGTCGCGATGGCTCACTCCGGGTTTAGCAGCAACAAGCAAAACACGGAAGATGTCATTTACTCATTAAGTGAAGTAAAAGGCATTGATGCTATTACGTTTTCGCATACGCATAAAGTCTTCCCTGCTAAAACGGAAGCTTCGCTAGACGGTTTGTTCCTTGGAGCAGATAAAAAGCCTCTTCCTGGCGTTGATAATGCAAAAGGAACAATCAACGGCGTTCCGGCTGTCCAAGCAGGTTACGGCGGAGGGTCACTTGGCTTAATTGACTTAACGTTAAAAGAAGAAAAAGGAAAATGGAAAGTAGTAAACTCTCAATCGTCCACGCGTGAAACGTATAAAGACGTAAAAGACGCGTCAGGGAAAACGGTTACGCAAAGTACGGTAGAACCGGATAAAGGTGTTGTTAAAGCAGTTCAAAAAGATCACGATGCAACGGTTAAATATGTGAACACACCCATCGGTAAAACGACGGATGATATTCACAGCTATTTTTCTCTTGTGAAAGATGATCCCTCTATTCAAGTTGTAACAAATGCACAAAAAGACTACGTGGAAAAATACGTTTCTCAAAACAAGCCGGAATATAAAGACCTTCCGATTTTATCAGTGGGAGCCCCTTTTAAAGCAGGAAGAAACGGCGTTGATGAATATACGGAAATTAAAAAAGGTGACTTAACGATTCGAAGCGCAGGCGACCTGTATCTATATGACAACACGTTAAAAGCGGTCAAAGTAAAAGGTTCTGTGGTAAAAGACTGGATTGATATGTCTGCCGGTAAGTTTAATCAAATTACACCGAACAAAACAGAAGAGCAGGAATTATTAAACCCAAGCTTCCCTGTTTATAATTTTGACGTCATTGACGGCGTTCAATACCAAATCGACGTGACAAAACCAGCAAAATACGATGTGAATGGAAACGTGATTCACGCAGATTCAAGCCGAGTTGTTAACTTAACGTATAACGGTAAACCAGTTGACCCGAATCAAGAGTTTATCGTTGTGACAAATAACTACCGAGCTGGCGGAGGCGGAAACTTCCCTGGTCTAAAAGGAAGCGAGCTTGTGGTGGATTCAGCGGATGAAAACCGTCAAATTCTAATGGACTACATCACCGAACAAAAAGAAATTACGCCGACAGCTGATGATAACTGGTCCATTGCACCAATTAACGGAACGGCTAACGTGACGTTCACAAGCTCACCGCGCGGAGAAAGCTATTTAACTGAAGGAAGTAACATTACGTATACAAATAAAACGGACGACAAAGGATTCGGCATTTACAAAATTAATTTAAACGGCGAATCAAAAGATAATACAAAGATTCAGCTGTTAGGCATGAACGACCTTCACGGTCAGCTCGATACAGATACAAAAATCAATTCAAATGGCCAATCGCTGTTAGCTGGAAATATGAAATATACAGCAGCAGCTATTCGTAAACAAGAAGCTGAAAATCCGAATACGCTTTTAGTTCATGCAGGAGACATGATTGGCGGAAGTCCGCTAGTTTCAGCGCTGTTTCAAGACGAGCCAACGGTTGAAGTGATGGAATCGCTTGGATTTGATGTAGGGACGCTTGGAAACCATGAGTTTGATGAAGGTATTGCTGAGCTTCACCGTATGATTGAAGGCGGAGACCATCCAAAAGGAACAAAAGGATACGACGGCATGAATTTCCCGGTAGTAGCGTCAAATGCTTATGATACGTCAACTAATAAATTAATTACAGAACCTTATGCGGTAAAAGAAGTAGGCGGCAAGAAAATCGGCTTCATCGGCGTTGTAACACAAGAAACGCCAAGCATGATTGTTCGTAAAGGAAATGAAAACTTAAAAATTACGGACGAAGCAGAAGCAATTGATAAATACACGGCAGAGTTGAAAAAGCAAGGTATTAAAGCCATTGTGGTACTTGCTCATAATCCATCTAATCAAAATGGAACGTCTACCGAGTTTGATGCAGCAGATATCGCTAAAAAAGTTGACGATGAAGTTGACGTGATCTTTTCAGCTCACAATCACGTATACAACAACAAAGTAGTAGATAACAAACTAATCGTTCAAGCTTATTCATACGGCTCAGCGTTTTCTGACGTAGACGTTGAAATTGATAACACGGGTGACATCGTGAAAAAAGATGCAAAAATTGTGACCGTATACCAAAAAGACTATACGCCAGATCCTGAAGTTTCAAGCATTATGAAAAAGTACGAAGATTTAGCAGCGCCTATTAAAGCACAAGTGGTTGGGAATTCATCTACAGATTTGGCAAAAGGCTATCCTTCTAGCGGAGCAACAGGTGATATCGCGCTTGGAAACTTAATTGCTGACGGTATGAAAGCAGAAATGAACGCTGACTTTGCGTTAATGAATGGCGGAGGCGTTCGTTCACAGCTTGATGCAGGTGACGTGACATACGGTGATTTGTTTGCGATTCAGCCGTTTGGCAACGTCTTAAATAAAGTAAAGCTAAGCGGAGCGGATTTAGAAACGGTGTTAAATAATCAAATTACATCATCTGGACTAGATTTCCATATTGCAGGCTTTAACTATACGTGGGATGGAAGCACAAATAAAGTAGTCGATATTACGCTACCAGATGGAAGTAAAATCGACAAAGAAAAAGAATATACGGTAGTAGTGAATAACTACATGTACGGAAATGAAAAGTATGGTATTGGTGCACTTTCGTCAGATATGGAAGTGGGACCAGAAGATTTACAAGCAACGGTAAACTATATTAAAACACTTCAGAGCCCGTTTGAATACAAAGCTGAAGGCCGTATTCAAAACGTGGCAGCTGCTAAAACAGCTGAACAGCAAGAACCGACTTTAAAAATAGCTCAATAAGCCAAAAAAGGCTGTCTCATAACTCGGATTTCCGGTTTAGAGACAGCCTTTTTTTAATAGTTTAACTTAAATTTTAAACTCTCAGTCAATGAATTTACGTTATAAAACATAGCTTAATTTTTGAAACAATCACCAAATTGTGGTATTCTCTCCATAAGAAGACTTACGTAAACGTTAAAAATAGTATCAAAGATTTCACTATTTTTTCATTTATCTACGCTATTATGTAAAGTTATATAGAACCTGTAAAAGAACGTGTTCGCTATAGTAAAGGAGTAAATAAACGTGGCTATTAATCTACAAAAAGGGCAGAAAATTGATTTAACAAAAGGAAGAGAAGGGTTATCTTCTATTACGGTTGGATTAGGATGGGATCCTGTAAAAAAACGCAGCTTTTTTGGTTTTGGAGGAAGCGGACCAGAGATTGACTGCGATGCGTCTGTTCTTATGCTCAATTCGAACGATAAGCTTGTAAGTAACTCAGCCGTTGTGTATTTTGGGAATCGTCATAGTAACTGTGGAAGCGTCAAGCATTCAGGCGATAATCTTACCGGAGCAGGTGAAGGGGACGATGAACAAATTTTTGTTAATTTAAAAAATGTTCCTGGAAACGTACATAAACTTGTGTTTGTAGTCAACATCTATCAGTGTGTTGAGCGAAACCAAGATTTCGGTATGATTAAAAATGCTTTTATCCGTGTTGTGGACAGCGCTAAAAACGAAGAGCTTGTACACTTTAATCTATCTGAAGACCATTCAGGAGCAACAGCTTTATTTGCAGGTGAAATTTATCGAGACGGAAAAGAGTGGAAGTTTTCAGCAACTGGAGATGCAACGAGAGATACTGGATTGGCTGAAATTGCAAACAAATATACAAAATAAACAACTAGAAAAGAGGGAAACGAAATGGCTATTAATCTTTCAAAAGGACAAAAAGTAGATTTAACAAAAACGAATCCAGGATTAACAAACGTAGTAGTAGGTCTTGGGTGGGATGTAAATAAGTATGACGGTGGAAACGATTTTGATTTAGATTCATCTGTCTTTTTATTAAACGGAGCGGGAAAATGCGCTTCAGAATCTGATTTTATTTTTTACAACAATACGACGGGTGCAAACGGAGCGGTTGAACATACCGGAGATAACCGTACAGGCGTAGGTGAAGGAGACGATGAGCAGGTTCAAGTAGATTTGAAAAATGTGCCTCAATCTATTGAACGTATTGCGTTCACCATTACGATCCATGAAGGGGAAGCACGCGGTCAAAACTTTGGCCAAGTAAGCAACGCCTACGTTCGTATTTTAAATGCAACAAATGACGAAGAGTTAATTCGTTATGATTTAGGTGAAGACTTCTCGATTGAAACAGCGGTCGTGGTAGGCGAGCTGTATCGACACGGTGGAGAATGGAAGTTCAATGCCATTGGCAGCGGCTATCAAGGCGGCTTGGCGGCACTTGTAAACGACTTTGGTTTAAACGCCTAATCATTAAAGTAAGAAAATGTACGGAGGATGTTTTTATGTCAATTTCTTTATCAAAAGGTCAGCGCATTGACCTAACCAAAACGAACCCAGGCTTAACAAAAGTAATAGTAGGTCTTGGGTGGGATACAAATAAATATGCTGGGTCTCAGGACTTCGATTTAGATGCATGTGCATTTTTAGCCAATAAATCAAGCCAAGTTGTAAATGACGAAGAGTTTGTTTTTTACAACAATTTAAAAAGTCCAAACGGAGCTGTGGAGCATACCGGTGACAACCGTACAGGTGCAGGAGATGGAGACGATGAGCAAATCGCCGTTGATTTTTCTCTTCTTCCTGACCACGTTGAAAAAATCGGAATTAGCGTCACGATTCACGACGCAGATGCTCGCGGACAAAACTTTGGACAAGTATCCAACGCGTTTGTTCGTCTCATTGACGCCCAAACAAATGAAGAAGTGCTTCGTTATGATTTAGGCGAAGATTTTTCAATCGAAACAGCTGTTGTGGTGTGTGAGCTATACAAGCACGGAAACGACTGGAAATTTAATGCCATTGGCAGCGGTTTTTCTGGCGGATTGGCCGATCTTTGCCGCAACTACGGACTATCCGTATAAAAAAGGCATGCGATAAATGAAAAAGAAAGGGTGCTTTAACGAGTACCCTTTCTTTTTAGCATGTATATGTCTGAAAAGAAAGGAGCTGTAAGGTGTGAGTAAATTAATTGATCCTCATATGATTAATCTTAACGAGGAGGATGGAACTTCTCTTTTTTCTAAGGATGTTTCTCTGCGAGGTGACTTTATACAAAATGAGCAGCAAACTACCTATAAACAAGTGGCAGGCAGATATGTAGGCACTCATCTTGATGCGGACGAGTACGCAGATTTTCTTTATGAACTTGCGCATTCATCACCATCGATCCTTGTCCTGCACGATAAGCTTGATAAGTCCATTTCTAATGATAGATTAAAAGAAGTACAAACGATCCTTAAAATTAATCAAGAAGAACGCGGCCTTTCTGTCAATCGGCTATTTGCTTTTTTAGAAGGGAAAAAGCTGATCGTGAAGTCAGAAAATCCCGCTATACATAGAAGAGTACGTGAAAAATTTATTGAAACGTTAACGTGTTTTAAAGAACAGCACGCAGAGGGCTTTATGGACGGGCATTTTCAACGCGTATTAATCGATTTAATAAAGTGGCAGTGGAATCATGTAAAACCTTGGATGGTCGATAAAGCATTTCCTGAGCACGCGCCTCGCATCATGTGGTATGGGGATGCAAATAAAAGCGAGCAGTATTTTCTCCATTATTTAATTTTACTAGGTTTTGACGTCCTTACCTTTCATCCAGAAGGAAAGGATCATTTAAAAGAAGTAGATAAGAATCAGCACTTAACAACGGTTTATACGTTTCCTTCTACTAGCTCTCTTGTACCTTTTCCAACGGATAAACCGGTTCGAAAAGGTACGGTAGCATTTCGAGCTTCTCAAGAAATTGAGCAAGTGCTTCATTCAGAGGAGTCCATGCTGTATAAACCTTGGCAATTTCGTTCGTATTTTCCAACTTCAGTTACTCTTAAAACGACGTATGATGAAATCTTTTTATTAATGAGAGAACGGGCGTTTATTCGTCCTAATTTTCAAGTGTCCAAGCCATATGTACACGTGCCGGTCTTGTTTTCAAAAGTACTTGGTATCTCTAAAAACCGAAAAGAGTACTGGAGTAAAGTGCATGAGCTCATGCAAACGGAAGATGAGTTAGCTCTGACGATTGATTCTGTTCCTTTTGCTAAAAAAATAGAAGGAAATAATCACTTTCACTATCAAGGAGCTCTCGGAAGTGATGGCACGCTCAGTCCTGATAAAATGATTGAAAGCAACTGGTGGCGCTATAAAGAGCTGCCTATCGGGCTTCAGAAAGGGCTCGCTGCAGCTATTTCTAGGTATTGTGCACATTCAAAGCTCCTTCGCTTGGATCATGAAGATGCGTATCAGCATCAAATGTATTTGTTTAATCAGTCTTTGAAGCTTCCAAACAACGTGCTTCGCATGCTTCAAAAGTTTGATTATACGCAGCATGTACCCCGTCTCATTATTTATCATGGAAATGAACGAGAAGCGTTTACGCGTGAAGATGCAGCTTTACTGCTTCTATTAAATGAATTCGGCGTTGATATTGTTCTCTTTAATCCAACCGGTCAACTGGATATAGAAGCGTTCGTCGAAGAAAAGTATTTCGATATGCACTGGCTAGAAGATATTAGCTTTAATGAAGAATTCAAAGAACCGTCGCTCATTCAAAAATGGTTAAAACGAATCTTTTAAAGAAAGAAGGGTTTTTAAATGGCAACAAATGAATTACAGCCTTTAGATGTAAACGAAGCCGAAGAAGTTTTAGAAACAAAGCCTACCGAAGTAAAAGCAAAACTGCGAGAAGAGCCGGAAGTACGTCGCTTGGCAGAACAAATTGATTATAAAAATCAGCTGGCTCTGCTTGAATACGGGAAAGAAACAGCTAATGAAATTTCCTCGTTTTCCGGAAAAGTGCTTAGTACAATTAAATCGTCTAGCATGGAAGAGTCCAGTCAATTATTAAAGCAGCTTGGAAAAATTATGGATAAATTTGATGCAAAGGATTTTGTTGAAGATAAAGGGTTTTTCTCTAAGCTTTTTAAACGCGGTCAAAAAATAGTGGATAAGCTGTTTCAAAAATATGAAACAATGGGCTCTGAAATTGATAAAGTATATGTAGAGATTACAAAATATGAAACGGAAATGAAGCATTCGACCACAACGCTTGAACAGCTTTACGAGCAAAACTATCAGTATTATATGGAGCTTGAAAAATACATTGTAGCGGGCGAAGTGAAAGTAGAAGAGTTGAAACAAGAGCTAAAGGTGCTTGAAGAAAGAGCGTCGAGTGGAAATCAGCTGGCGGCAATGGAGCTTCAAACTTTAAAAAACGCAGTTGAGCTAATGGAGCAGCGATTATATGACTTAGAAATGGCAAAACAAGTATCTTATCAATCTGCTCCTCAAATCCGTATGCTGCAGCGAGGAAATACAAAGCTGATCGGCAAAATCAATTCGGCGTTTATTACAACGATTCCTATTTTTAAAAATGGACTCATTAACGCAATCGCAGCAAAGCGTCAAAATTTAGTAGCGGAGTCTATGAACGAATTAGACAAACGCACAAATGAACTGCTCATTCGAAATGCAGAAAATATTTCACAGCAAAGTGTTAAAATCGCCAAAATGTCCGGTGCCCCTAGCGTAAAAGTAGAAACGATGGAACAAACGTGGAATATTATTATGAAAGGAATGCAGGAAACAAAAGCAATTGAAGAAGAAAATAAACGCCTTCGTGAAGAAGGACTTGTTCGCTTGGAGCAATTTCAAAAAAACTTCAAGGCGCTTGAACATAAGATGTAACGAAAAAGCGGGAATCGTAAAGATTCCCGCTTTTTTTTGCACATACGTTTGTTTGCTAGAAGTCTAAATCATAAGCGATTAGTCAAAAGCGTGAAAGGGTATCAGATATAAAAGAAGTATTATCCAAAATAAGATAGTTATTTCCAGAAGACGTTTGTGTACTTTTATAATTTAAGTTAAAAAAGCAAAAAACTTAATTTTTTTAAGTTTTTTTCTGGTTTTTAACTTTTCTTTGCGCTACAATTAGCTCATATCAAAGTAAAAAAGGAGGGTATTCGGGTGTATCAAGAGCAGCGCATGAGTGCGATTATTGAATACCTTCACACACACCGCATGATTACATTAGACGAAATTTGTGATATGTTCACCGTTTCAAAAGATACGGCGAGACGCGATTTAGTCAAGCTTGAAGAACACGGTGAGGTTATGAGAGTCAAAGGCGGAGCGACGCTATCGTCAAGTCATATCATCGATTACAGTGAGCGAACGCCTACCAAAGCGAAAGAACAAATTGCTAAAGAAGCAGCTGCGTTAATGTCGGAGGGGTATGACGTGCTTTTAGATACGTCTTCTACCATCGCACTGATGGCAAAGTATATGGATGTAAAGCATGTAAACGTTATTACAAATTCCATTGATAATGTGGATTTGCTCGATCAATATACCCCGTGTGATACGTTTTTGCTGCCGGGCAAGTTTAACGGGAAAAACCGTAACGTCACCGGGCCAAGAACGATTTCTACGTTGCAGGAATACAAAGTAGATCAGCTGTTTTTAGGTACGTGCGGCGTTGGTGCAGATGCTATTACGTCTCCAAGTGAAGAAGAAGCGTTTTTAAAAAGACAGATGATTCAATGTGCAAGACAAGTGATTATGCTTGCGGATCATACGAAGTTTGAACGTGAATTTTTACATCGAGTATGTGATATGAGCGACATTGATATCTTAATTACAAATAAAGACCCAGAAGCGGATGTAAAAGAAAAAATAGAACAAAATCAAGTGCGGCTTATCGTCACAGATTTTGATAAAGGAGAGGAAAAACGATGAAAAAAATAAAAGTAGGATTAGTAGGATACGGATTTTCAGCAACGGTCTTTCACACGCCGCTTTTAAGCGTGTTAGACGAATTTCATATTTCAAAGGTAATGAGTTCAAATCCTGAAAAAGTAAAGAGCGACTTAGAAGATGTTGAAGTAGTGAGCACTCTGTCTGAACTTCTAGAAGATGACAGCATTGATTTAGTGATTATTACAACGCCTAGCGGCATGCACTATGAAATGGTGAAAGACGCACTACGCGCAGGTAAGCACGTAATTGTTGAAAAGCCGATGGTGGTATCCGAAAAAGAAGCAAATGAATTAATTCAATTAGCAAAAGAACAAGGTGTTCAACTAACCGTCTATCATAACCGTAGATGGGACAATGATTATTTGACAGTGAAACAGCTGATTGAAGAAGGGAAATTAGGCGACGTAAAAATGTATGAAGCTCATTTTGATCGCTATCGTCCAGCTGTTCGAGACCGCTGGAGAGAAAATGAAGGACCTGGGTCAGGAGCGCTTTACGATTTAGGATCTCATTTAATTGACCAAGCTTTACATCTTTTTGGAATGCCTGACTTTGTTCAAGCTGATGTGTTTGGGCAGCGAGATCATGCACGCACGGATGATTACTTCCACTTAGTGCTTGGATACGGTTCTCTTCGTGTTATTTTACATTCAAGCGCCATTGTGCCAAGCAACGGGCCTCGCTTTCAAGTTCACGGAACAAAAGCAAGCTATATCAAATACGGAATTGACGGCCAAGAAGATATGCTAAGAGCTGGCAAGAAGCCTGTGGATGATACGTGGGGAGCGGATCGTCCTGAACACTACGGTAAGCTGACAACAGGGGAAGGAGAAACAACAGAAATTGAAACGCTGCACGGTTCTTACGTAATGTATTATCAAAAAATCGCCGACAGCCTGCTTCGAGGAGAAGAGCTTCCGGTTTCAGCAGAAGAAGCTCGTGACGTGGTTAAAGTTATCGAAGCGGCATTTGAAAGCAGCAAAGAAAAACGAGCGGTTTATTTTAACTAAGGAGCGAGAAACAGTGAGTAATCATTCGACAGAGACGCTGCTTGAAAAAGTAGTTCAACAGGAAAAAGAGCTAATCTTTCATCAATTTACAAATGACCAGGCGTTACAGATCGGCACTGCCATTATTAATGAAGCGAAAAGCAAAGGTAAGGCAGTAACCGTAAGTATTAAACGAAATGGTCAAACTCTCTTTCAACATGCGATGGAAGGGGCTATTCCCGATCATGAAGAATGGATAAAACGAAAATCAAACACCGTTCTTCGTCACCATCACAGCTCGTATTATATGAAGCTGTACTGCGAGTTAAAAGATCGTTCTTACGCGCAGTTTTACGCAGCGAATCCTCAGGAATTCGAAGCAGTAGGAGGGTCATTTCCAATTTCGGTTAAAAACGTCGGCGTAATTGGAACCATTACCGTATCAGGTATGTCGCAAGAAGAAGATCATGCGCTTGTGGCAGATACGATTTGCAGCTTTATTTCGTAAAGAAAGAACTTAGGGTAGGAATAGTTTAAGGAAGATCCGAACGATAAATCGTTCGGATCTTTTTATTGGTTTGGTAAACGAAGGTTTCGCCTACTTAACTATGTCTCAACCTCTATTTTTGCGGAGCCATTATCTGCTGAAGTGCTTAATGGCAGAATCATTTAAAGAAAAATCTTCTTTGGTAAGCGCCGTTTGATTCTGTGTTTCGCATTCTTTAGTAGGATGCTCTTCTTTTTTAGAAACAGTAGAAACTTGTTCGTTATTTTCATACGTGTAGTTTGTTGACATTATGTTTCACCTCTTGTATCTAGTGTTTGAGGTACAGAAAATAAAATAAGAAGAAATATCAGGAATACCTTAAAGAGAAGAGTACTCTTTAAATTATTTGAACTCGTGCAAAAAATTGTCTACACTAAACACTGATACATAAATCAAGTGAGGAGAACGTGGACAGTTTATGAAGTTGATTTCCTGGAACGTAAATGGCATTCGCGCGTGTGTGCGAAAAGGTTTTTTAGATTATTTTCAAGAAGTGGATGCAGATGTATTTTGTATTCAAGAGACGAAGCTGCAGGAAGGCCAAATTGATTTGCAGCTAGAAGGGTATTATCAGTATTGGAATTACGCCGTGAAAAAAGGCTATTCTGGAACGGCTGTTTTTACAAAGCAGAAGCCTTTATCGGTTTCATACGGTGTGGATAAAGAATCGGAAGACGAAGGACGTATCATTACGCTTGAATTTGAACAATGCTATGTAGTAAATGTGTATACGCCAAATTCTAAAAGAGATTTAGCAAGGCTTGAAGAAAGGCTTCAATGGGAAGACGATTTGCTCGTGTACTTAAACAAATTGAATAGCCGTAAAGCGGTGATTTTGTGCGGAGACTTAAACGTAGCACACGCAGAAATTGACTTGCGTAATCCGAAGCCAAACCGAGGGAATTCTGGTTTTACAATAGAAGAGCGAGGAAAAATGACGACGCTTCTTGCTAGCGGATTTCTTGATACATTTCGCTATTTGTATCCGAATCAAGAAGGAGCATACACGTGGTGGTCGTATATGAACAAAGTGAGAGAACGAAATATCGGATGGCGCATTGATTATTTTATCGTCTCGGAGAGAATCAAAGATGTTATTCAAGAAGCTACTATTCATCCGCATGTAATGGGAAGCGACCACTGTCCTGTGATGTTGGAATTAAATGTACCTCATCTATGATATCTTTCTATATAATAGAAGAAAAACGGAAAAAAGGTTGGTTCACGCGAACGGTTGCGGTATAGTAAACATATTAAAAAGTACAGAATGTTTCATGAGATAAAGGGGGAGACAGAGGTGAAGCGAGACTCGCTGCAAACCATTGAACACGAAATTGCGCTGCTTGTTCGTCTAACAACGACGCACAGTCCTAAGCTTGGAAGCTTGGACCGTTCTGAGTATTTACTGTTAAGCGAGCTAGATCAGCGCAGTCCGCTCGGGATTAATGCATTAGCTGAAAATTTAAAGCTGAGCTTATCTACAGCTAGCCGGCAAGTATCTGCGCTTGAGACTAAACAGTTTGTTCGTCGCTTTCCGAGTCCAGAAAATGGGCGGATTAGTTTAATTGAAATGACGGATGCAGGGAAAGATATTTTGCAGCATGTACAAAGCAAGCGTAAACAAGCCTATGCTGAAGTGTTAGAAAATTGGTCGGAAGAAGAGGTTTTGGCACTGGAAAAAAGTTTATCACGCTTGAATCTTGATTTTAAAAGATGGCGCAGTAATGGATGTTAAAGCGAATACATATAGATGAACAAAAAGGCTATTGAAAAATAGTCTTTTTAAGTTGAAACAAAGAAGTTGATTTCTTCATTAAAAGATGTATAATATGTAGTGCTGCTATAACTTGCATGATACAACTTGTACAATAAAATATGTAAGGAATTGTTAGTCATATGAAAAGAATTTAATAAAAGGAGGAATAAATATGAGTCAGAATAATCCAGCAGTAGCCTCCGACAAACAAGGTTTAAGCGTACCTAAATACTTAATTATGGCGATTTTAACGCTATTTTCAATTGGCCCTCAGTATTTTTTGAATTTATCTTACACGGTCAATCAAGTATTGATTCAAAATCGATTTGATGCGAGTACACAAAGCTTACTATTGCCATCTATTATTTCTAACTTGGCATTTGGACTTGGGGTACCAATTGGTCCGATGCTTGCGAAAAAATATGGCGTACGTAAAGCATACTTAACGTTCGTTTTAGTCTTTTTAGCAGGTTCGATTATCAACGTTTTTTCTGAAAATGTGGCGTTTTTATCCCTTGGTCGTCTGATTCAAGGCTTAAGCTCAGGAATGCTGTTTTTAACCATTATTCCAGCTGCGCTGATTTCGTTTCCGAATAAAATCCGAAACTTCTTTTTAGTATTAGCGATCGGCGGACTGTTCGGTTCAACGGCGATTGGAGCCTTTTTAGGCGCTGTATCTCTTAGCATGGATAATTGGCGCTGGGTGTTTGTTTTAGGAATACTTGCTTCTCTTGTCTCTCTGTTTATCGGATATAAGGTATTACCTGCTCATGATCCAACTCAGCAAGAAGACCGTCCAGTGGATAAGAAAAGTATCTTTATTCTTAGCCTTATTATGATTTTATTAGTTTATCCACTGTATGAACTAAGATACGAAGGATTTGCTTCTATCCAAGTGTGGCCGTTCTTACTAGCTGCAGCAGGGTTAGTTGTCATTTTTGTCTTAGTTGATTTAGCGGCTGAAAATCCGTTAGTACCATTAAAATCGCTGCTAGCCGTAAAACCAGTTGCGGGTACAATTATGGCCATTGGCGGTCATATGGCATACATCTTAGCAATTGCAGGTATTAATGGCGTCATGCAAAATGTGCAAAATGCATCGTACACCACGCTTTCCTATTTTTATTTATACTTTTTTGTTGGGGTACTGATTTCAGCATTTGCGACGACATTCTTGTATGACAAGTTTGGTCCAGGTTATCTTGGAGCGATTGGATCACTTCTCATTGTCATTGTAGGATTTAGCTGGGTAAACGTATCAGCCGATACATCACTAGTGAGCTTGTATGTTCACATTATGCTCTTTGGTATGGGTGTTAGTATGGCACTTGTATCCGGTGCATTAGGAGCGGCACTAGCCGGAGATTTACATCAAGCTTCGATGCGTTCCATTTCACTGCACTCCATTCGAAATTTATTAGGAGCGATTGTAGCACCTGTGATTGGGTGGTTTGTTGTTCGACAAAACGCGATTTATTATGAAGATTTCCGAGGTCAAATTAGCTCAGTAGATCCTCAGGTGAAGATGCAGCTATCTGAAATGATCAAACGCTATATGGGTATGGGAATGAGTCAAGCAGACGCAAAAACATCGGCCGTGACGGCTGTTGTAGCAGGCGCTAAAAAAGCGTCGATTTTACATGCGTATCACAACTTATTTTTCATGCTTGGTATTTTAGGCGTAATTATGCTCATTGCTTCACTAAGTAAAGCGTGGAGCGGTGAAAATAGAATTCTTGTTCAAAAAGAAGAGGTTCAAGAAGAAGCTGAGCCGCAAGAAGAAAGAAAAATGCTGCCGGCACCTCAAACAGAAGAAACCTCTGTATAATATACTAACTATAGAAAGAAGGAATTCCGATGAGTAAAAGTCGTTTATTGGTTACTAACATTGTTGGAATCATTGTGATTTTATTACTAGTAGGCTTTGGTGGATATTATTTCTACGAAAAAGCAAATTACGTTAAAACAGATGAAGCGCAGGTAGAAGCACCGCTTTCACAAGTCATCGCTTCAGCTAACGGTCAGTTAAGCGAATGGAATGTAAAAGAAGGAGATAGCGTTTCTCAAGGTGATTCTGTTGGAAGCTTAAAAGAAGGCGAAAAATCAACAGACGTAACGTCTATGATTGACGGAACAATTATTAAAAACAACGCATCTCAAAATCAATTAGTAAAAGCTGGCGATGTGTTAGCACAAACAGCTGATTTATCTAAAATCTATATCAATGCAAACATTAAAGAAACAGACCTAGGTGATTTAGAAGAAGGAGACAGCGTCGACATTACAGTGGACGGAGATTCAGGTAAAGTCTTTAAAGGCCATGTTGAAGCAATCGGTCGCGCAACAAACTCAGTGTCTTCTATGCTTCCTGCTCAAAATACAGGAAACTACACAAAAGTAACGCAAAAAGTACCGGTGAAAATTTCAATTGATGACGCATCAGATAAAGTTCTTCCAGGTATGAACGCAGAAGTGAAAATTTCAATTTAATAACGGAAAAAAAGCTGCTTCCTCTAAGGAAGCGGCTTTTTTTATGCCTAAACAAATAAAATAAAAAATGTGCTAAAAAGGGGATGTATACAAAGGAAATGTGTGGTAAGATACTTCTTGTTTGAAATTGGATATCGGTAAAGAAGGTGATGGGATGACCGCGGTCGAAACAAAAAAAGGGCCAAAAGAAAAGCTGAATTTGTTTTTCTTAACGTGGCCGATCTTTTTAGAAGTGTTTCTTTTTATGTTAATGGGGATTGCTGATACCTTTATGCTAAGTGCGCTGTCGGATGATGCCGTATCAGGAGTCGGAGCAGCCAATCAATACCTTCACATTGCGATTTTGGTGTTAGAGGTCATTGGTAACGGAGCGGCAATTGTTGTCTCTCAGTATTTAGGATCAAAACGGTATATGGAAGCGTCAAAGATTTCTGCTTTGGCCGTTACGTTAAATTTAGGAGTCGGGCTAGTCATTAGCGCGGGTTTTCTTTTGTTTTCAAGACATATGATGGAAGCGATGAACTTACAAGGTGACGTGCTGATGTATGCACAAAGCTATTTATCCATCGTTGGAGGAGCTATTTTTCTTCAAGCGATTATTAACTCTCTTGCAGCAATTATTCGCGTACATGGCTTTACGAAGCAGGCAATGTTTGTTTCACTTGGAATGAACATTTTTCATATTGCAGGAAACTATGCTTTAATCTTCGGGAAGTTCGGCTTTCCGGAAATGGGCGTGCAAGGAGCAGCGATTTCATCTGCGTTCAGCCGATTTGTTGCCCTTATTGTGTTCTTTTGGCTGCTGTATCAAGTGATGGAATATAGAGTGAAATTTCAATACTACATTACTCTTTCAAAAGAATATATCGGTAAAATTTTAAAAATCGGTATTCCCTCGGCTTTTGAACAAGTGATGTATCAAGGCTGTCAAATTGTCTTTTTATACTATGCAACCTACCTAGGAGCAGAATCACTTGCTGCGAGACAGTACGCAATGAATATTTCAATGTTCATTTACTTATTTGCCATTGCAATTGGAATGGGTACAGCGATTATTGTCGGCCGTTTAGTAGGCGGAAACGAAAAAGATGAAGCGTACCATCGCGTATGGAAAAGCGTCAAATGGGCCAGTGCCGTAACGATGATGATGGTTGTTCTTGTGATGACATTCAGAACACAGCTGATCAGCGTGTTTACAGACAATCCGCATATCATTGAGCTTGGGGCGACGGTGCTGCTTCTGAGCATTGTGCTTGAAACGGGAAGAACGATGAACATTGTGCTGATTAACTCGCTGCGGGCAGCGGGAGATGCCAAATATCCGGTGTTAATTGGTGCGATGTCGATGGTCATGATGAGCTTGCCGCTCGGTTATTTCTTCGTTTTCCATTTAGACATGGGGCTCGCTGGCATTTGGCTTGCCATCGCAGCCGATGAATGGACGCGCGCAGTTATTATGTTTTTTCGCTGGAAAAGCCGAGCATGGGAAAACTACGGACTTATACAGCACGAACAAACAGCTGAAGAACCAACGCCGGTTCAAGTATAAAACAAAACCTCTGCAGAATGTGCAGAGGTTTTTTGCTGTGTAAAAAAACGAAGTAAAGCTGGTCTTTTTACGCAAAAAGCTTTAATTTGTGGGAAAAAACGGGTATGGGTACAAAGAAATGGTTTTATTCTACTTATTCTTTGTTTTAGATAACGGTATATGGTTGGATGACGTATTTAGACATGAGTCTTTTTTCTCTGATTTTCCATTTTTATCTCAATTCATGAAACTAGAAGCATAAAAAAGAGAGTTTTTTCCTATTTAGCTATAATGAGACAAATTTTATACTTATAATTATTGGATTAAACTCGAAATGTGCGGAACAGGAGGAACGATATGGGGTTAGGAAGCGTATTAGACGGACTGCTGGGTGAAGTATCTGGAAGAGTCTCAGATGTAGAAGGGAAAATCTCTAAGCTAAGAACGGCTAAAAGTAAAATTGAGCATGAACAAGCTGTTTCATTAAAAGAAATTGAACACATCAAAAAGCCTGAGCTGGGAGACAAATGGACGGGTACGTTATCGGATGATTTTGACGAAAAACGTACGGCAGCCTACGACAACATAAAAGGCATTTTAGACGGTGATTACGATGGATACATTCGTGAAATTGAAACAAAGATATGGGCGCTAGAAGCTGAAAAAGGAGCTTTGAGTGGCTTGAACGCCGTTATTGGAGAAGCGGATTCTTTATTAGCTAAAGGTGAAGAAGCCTATGACGCAGTAGAAAACAAGATTAGTGAAATTAGAAGGGGGCTGTTTTCATGACAATTAAGCTTGATCACGCTGACGTTATCAAAAAGCTTGAAGCAGTCAGCACAGCGATTGGAAATTTATCCATTAGCAAAATGCCTGACCTTGGAAAAAACAGCCTTGATACTACAGAGAAATGGGAAGCGCGCGAAGAAGAAATTCAAACGCTTATTTCTACTTATATAAAAGCACTAAACAAAAACGTAAAAGATACAAAATCTAATGTAGACTTACTAAAAGAACAAGACGAATCTATTATCCATTCGTAGCAGCAAAGGGGGATGACTGTGGGAAAGGTATACGATGCAAAAGCGCTGTTTGATGTAGCAAAAGACAGGGAAAAAGCCTACGATGAGTTACTAAGCCAGCTGGGTGAACTGAAAAAAGCGCTGCAGGGCGTAGCGGACTTAGATGGCAGCTTAGAAGGAAAAGGCGCTGACAATATAAAATCTTTTTATAAGCAGCACGCCGATACGGCCGGACAGTGGGAAAACTTAATTAAAATGCAGCAAAGCTATTTTTCAACGCTTCACGTTAAAGCTGAAAAAGCAAAGCTATCAGGAAGCACGATTGTAACTGAATCATTTTTAGAAACAGAGCTAAAAAACGCCAATAGCAATGCTAAAGAAATGGTTGCGCAGCAGCACGACGATCTGCAGAGTATTTTAAACGGTATTGACGATATCGTCTCTATTTCAGCGTTTTCAACGAGTGAGTTTAACGATAAAATAGAAGAAGCAGAGAAAAAACGCACCGATACAATTGAGGCAGTGAACCAGTTAGACGCTGAATGGTCAAAAGAATACAGCGAAATGGACGACTTCTATGCGGTAGTGGATACGCTAGTAAGCGGCTTAGAGCTTGCTACGAGTCAAGGAGGAAGTGTCTATCAGCTTGCCTTTGACGAAAAAGCCTATCACGACAGCGAGCTGTATAAAGTTCAAACAAAGCTAAACGACTATGCCACTTCATACGTTGACTACAACAAGCAGCAAGAAGAAGTATACGAGCTGGAAAAAAAGCAAGAAGAAGAAGCAAACAAGCCGTGGTATGAAAAAACGTGGGACGCGGTTTCTACCTTTACAGGAGAGGTCAGCGGATATTATGATTATAAACGAGCAGCAGAAGGCGTGGACCCTGTTACGGGTGAAAAACTTTCCACCTCACAGCGCGTCGCAGCGGGAGCCATGGCAGCAGCCGGCTTCATTCCGGTTGTCGGCTGGGTAGGACGAGCCGCAAAAGGCGGAAAAGCCATCTACAAAACAGCTAAAGGCCTAAGCGCAGCGGATCACGCCCTAGACGCCTACAAATCTGCCAAATCCTTCAAAGTCCTAGAGCAAACGGAAAAAGGCCTCTACGGTCTTGTGGCCGCAAACGGGCTAGGAGAATACATGACCGGACGCGACATGTTCGGGAATAAAATCAGTGAAGAGCAGCGTAAAGCAAGTCTTCTGCAAGCATTAGGAATTGCTGGAGCTGGAGCGCTTTCTACGAAGGTAGCGGGGAAAATGGGACAAAGCCTTGCGACCAAAGGAACCGAAAAGCTCAACAACATGCGCAACACGCTTCGCACAAGCGCCGTTGCCAACGTCACAAAGCAAGCCTACCAAAGCGTCAAAAATGCACCGGCCTCTTGGACACAGTCGCTACATAAAACGTATAACAACATCCTAGACAGCAGTATGCCAAGACTCATGCCAGATCTTGTGCCGGTAGGTCCAGCACTTGCCCAGCAGACGGTGAGAGAGACCTTGCAGAATGTGAAGCAGCAGACGATGCAGATGATTGAAAAGCCTGTAAAAGTAGAGCGTGTGAGTGAACGTCAAATTCAAAAAGGTACTAAGGGTACGGGTAAAGGTAGTAATACAAACCCAAACAAAATTAAACTAACTCCAGAACGAGAAATATATTATCGAAAGAAAATAGATGAAGCTGAAGCTCGAGGAGAGTATGATGTAGCAGATGATATTAGATATGATCGTTATTGTGAAGAAACGAAAAAACCTTTAGATCGTGAAAAATGGGATGTTAGGAATGAGAATCTAAAAAAGATCACAGAGCGTGGTAGAGAAGAAGAAATAAAAGGAAGAAAAGCTTTAGGAGAACATCTTGATCGTAAGCTAGAGAACAATAACGTCGGTGAGGTTGTTACCTATACATCCAGTGAAGGGCATCTTACACGTCCAGACAGTATAGGGCGTAATAGTAAGGGTGAAATTGACTTGGTTCATGATCACAAACACAAAATAAGTGACAAAGAACATGTTATTCATAATGATAGTCAAATGCGAGCTGAAAGAGAACTGGCACAAGGGAAAAATGGTCGTCATGTTGTGACAATATCAAGTGATAAACCTGATTTAAATGGAATTCCTCCTAAGCCAAGACCAAGTGGCCCTTTAGCGAAAGAGAGTGACATTTTCTATACTGATCCAAGTAGTGGTAGAGTAACACATAAATGGGAATATCATCCAGATATCCCTGGTGGAGGTATATGGATAAAAATATAAATAAGTATGTAACTTTACTTTTTAGTACTAAGGGGGATTTAAATGAAACCTAATTATTTTACGATTGCAATGTATCCTACAGTATCTATTAATCAGGAAGAGATACTAGGTCGTCTTTTGGATGTGTTTGAGTCAAATGAAAAATTTGCTCCTACCCATTGGGGTAACTCTGAAACAGTAAAGGTAGAATATAATCGTCGGGAAATTCTAGAAAAAGTGATTTCAGAGCGTAGAGTATCTGAAGTTCACCTGTATCGTGATAAAGCGGTGCACTATAAAGGGAGTTTTAAAGTTAACTGGAGTCATAGTTCATATTTGGAATTTGAGTTCCATAAATCAATACCTAAAAAATTATGGTCTGTTTTTTTTGAGTTATCTGATCAAATCGCAGAAATTGTAAAGCCGCGTTATGGAGTGTCCCAAATTTTTTGGAAAGCATCTTATCCATGGAATACTGAATATGAACGCTTACATATGTGGATGAATATGTCTTCACTACCTATACCGGTCAGGTTTCTTCCTAACGGTCCCTTGGGGGTAGGAGCTAGAACATATTTTAGTGGTCATATTTTAGAAATGTTTGATAAGGAATTCCTACTAAATACTCCCGCTGTCGTATCAGAATTAGAATGGGGCGGGGTTTGTATGGATCTTTTACAAAATCCATTAGAAGCTGATAGGGATACATTGCTAGATCGGTGGTTACATGTAATGAAATACTTAGAACCAGCTCAAGTAATAGCTGTGCCAAGTTTTCATGAAAGTCGAATGGTTGTCACGTATTCGCCCAATGTTGCTTGGAAGAAGTATCTAGAAAATTAAAGGAAAGGAATTTGTAATCATGGATGAGAAAAGTAATGAGCGAATAAGGGTTATGGAAATAGTAAATAGATCTCAATATAATGATGAGGTTATAGATCAGGTAGATATGAGTGATTTAGACCTTAGTTTTTCAGACCTGTCAGAAGTAATGGCAAGGCGTATTATGGCAAAACGTGTTGTGTTGAGAGCCTCTTCCCTAATGAGAGCAGCGTTTCATGACTGCGATTTTGAGTTAGCTGATTTCAGAAGTTGTAATTTAGAGGAAATTAACATGGCAGATTGTAGGTTTGGCGAAGCGGATTTTTCTAAAGCAAATATGAAATATGCAAAGATAAATATAAGTAGTTGCTTTGAAACTCGTTTTGATGAGGCTGATTTTTCACATGGAGAATTAGTTGGAACAATTTTAAATCATGCTACATTTCGCCATGCAAATTTGTCAGGAATTGATGCGGAACAGGCCGACTGTATGGGAACGGATTTCAGCGGTGCCAATCTGACAAATAGTAAATTTGAAAAAGCGCATTTGGAAAATGTAAATTTATCAGCGGTAGATGCTAGAAATGCTAATTTCACAGAAGCAGATTTTACCGGAGCAATCCTTTTAAATGGGGATTTCACAGAAGCGGATTTTACCGGTGCTAAACTCGACAATGTAGTTTGGACAGGAGCAAATGTAGAAGGAGCTAAGTTTGACGAAAATGTGAAAGAACAAGTGTTGAAAATGATATAGAAGTTGATTTTAAATTGTATGTAAAATTGGCACCTACGTTTCAATGTATGATTTGTCACAGCATGTAAAGGGTGTCACACTCTCGCTATAAAACTTGCAAACTTAAAGCACTTAATTGTCTAAGAGAGACGATGAGTGCTTTTTGTATTTCAGTATGAAAGGTGAAATGAATATGATAATTTTATAAGTATGCTAAAGAGAACGGTAAAGCAGTATCTAAAAAGAAATCAATACCCAATTTTGTGAAAAAAACAATGGGAAGAAATATGTTGTTGATTCTTATATTCCAGGTGGGGAAATTGTCTCGAGGAAATTCACTCAACTGACTGAAGTACAAGAAAAGACCGCATTAAGTTATTTAAGTGAGTTTACTAAAAAATATTATTCTGGTAAATTTAACCTAAACACTTTAAAAGGTGGTCGAGTAGAGGGAGAATTAATTTTGGAAGTTCCTGTTCAAACGAAGCCAGTTCCACAAAAAATCACTAAAGACCATTGGTCGATACGAAAACAAAATGTATTGAAGTAATATGACAGGTGAAAAGCCGAAAACTCATGATTTTAAATATACTGACTAGCTTAAATAGACCCAAAAAATGATGAATACTGAAAATCACCTAGGTTTCTACAATAGTCTAACAGAAGAAAATAAATATAGTTTAATAAATGCATTTAAGAGGATAAATAGGAGTGATTCTAAGTGAATAAGTTATCTTTTCTACAACAATACAGAAAAAGTATTGAGTTTGTATCTAATGAAGACTTACTAAATATTAAGAAAGAGAACATCCCGAAAGAATGGGTGGAAGTATTTATAGAAACTGACAAGACTGAGAGGAAAGATAAACTAATTGCTTTATGGAATCGGGTATGTGAAAAAGAATTAAGTCACACGATTTCATATTTAAAAGAGAATTTAGTAGATGTTGAACTCATTATAGATAATGGACAGTACGCCATTCTATATAGCGTGAAGAGTGAAAATGACGAAATTCTTTATTATGAAGGGGGAATACCAAACAAATCAATTTACGATTTAGACATTGAACAAGCTTGGTCAAGTGTTCCGCAATCTATTGTTAAATTTTACGGAAAGTTACATAATGGCTTTTATTATATGCCAAGTCGAGCAATGGGTCTAGTACCGTTAGAGAGAGTAACTTATTTTAAAGAAGATGAATGGGGGATTCTTGATGATTTAGAGCATCCATTAGAAATCAATCTTGATACCACTTATGGATTTTTTGAGAATGGTATTGGTGGATACGTTGCGGTGGATTTGAACAATTGTACGGATAATAGAGCAACACTGTGGTTCACCAATGACCAGCCTGAATATAGTGTTGATTTCTGGGATATTGTAGATGAATGGATTTTAATAGGGTTACAAGATAATTAAAAAATAATGTGTAAATAGACTAAGTAAGTTTATATAGCATATAGCACTTGATTGTCCATAAAAGGAAGCAGGTGCGTTCTTTTATTTGAGCGTAACAATCAGTACAATCATAAAAAAGTTCAAAAATGAATTACGTGTATGTTTAAAAAAATGGAAAGATTATTAAATAAACATAAGGAGGGTTTTATGAAAAATAAATCCATTCTTAATTTACAAAGTGAACGAAAAGTTGGGGTTGTTTTAATTGTTGCTGAAAGAGTATTTTCTGTAATGAGTAAAGGTGATGAAAGATATCCAGCAGGTAGAGAAGCGTTAGACAAATGTTGGTTATGGGGTGAATCTCATATTGTAACTGGAGATGAACTCTATGAGCTTATTGACAATGCAGACTATACAGGGATCTCAGAATTTGCTGAGGAAGAAGAAGACTTGAATATGGCTAGGCTATGGTCACTACTAGTGGATGCCGCCGCTTATACATCTTGGGAAGCTTATAAAAACGAAAAAGTAAAATATGTACCGCAAGCACTGGAAGGTATCGGTGCAGATAGTAGCACTGTCTTTTTGAATAGCGCAGTTGAGACCGGTTTTATCACAGTAGAGGAAATTGAAAGAATGGAATTAGTTTTTTATGATTATGAGTGTACAAGCAATGAAACCTCAATAAAAAGAGAAGATTTTATGAAATTATTTTAACTCAGTGTATGGAACCCATTGAATAAAGAGAACGAATGAGTAAGTGTAGACCACTACAGCAAATAGTGAGAACTAACAGTCAGCAAACCTCAAAAAGCAGTTAAATGCATTATTTTTAACAGTACGTAATTGTTAAAGGAAAGAAAAAGGTATTTTTTACGTTTTAGGATAGGGATCAATAGATCTGGTCAAATTTTATAAGTGCAAAACTATTAAATAGCAATGTATCTTTAGTCTTAACAAGTCATCCCATTTTATTAAGGAGAATGTAAATGAAAATGGAATTAAATATCCAACAAAGAGTTGGAGAATATAGAGTGAAAAGTGATCAGTTATTTGAACAGAAAAATTATCAACAATCTGTTGATGTATTAATCAAAGGGTGGGAAGAGATTCCGCTTCCAAAAGGGTTATATAGTGATACTTATGAGGTGGTAAAAGATATCATTGATACCTTTATCATAATGAATGACTATGAAAGTGCCCAATATTGGCTAACTCATCTATACTCATCAGGCTTTAAACGATTTGATGATGGTGAAAAAGAGTTTATTTCAGGCGTTATTTATTATGAATTGGGATCCCTTTTACTTGCCAAAGAGTTTTTTGATATAGCTAATCGAAAATCAGAAGGAAGGTTATTTGAAGGGAAAGACACGAAATATATAAAATTACTCAAAAGGTAACCATGTATGAAGGAGGATCACCAAATCAAATGAATCGATTTAATAATTTGAGCAAGGATGCTAAAGTCGTATATCTATTGTCGCTATCTAATTTAATTATCAACAAGATTTCTGAATCTAAAGGATTTAAAGTAGCGGTTGAGTCATTAGAAAAAGCTTGGGAATGGCTAAAATTAAAGGATTTTGACGCAGATAGCCTGTATGTATATTTAGAAAACATAGATGAAACAGATATCATGACTTATATGCAACTGGCCGATGATAAAGATAATGAAAAAGTATGGATATGTATTGGAAATGCTCTGGCATATACAATCTGGGAGGCGTATCAATATGAAAAAGAAAAGTATCTTCCCCAGACTATTGAAAGTGTTGATTATCAGACTGTTGAAAGCTTCATAACAAATTTTGAAAAGGTATATGAGAATAATAGTATCTCAGATAAGCTATTACACTTTCTTGAAGAAAACTATCCAAAGAATGCTGATAAAAGGGTAGATTTAATTTCAATAAAGACTTTTATTGATGAGTCTATTGAGAAATAGATAACTAAGAAACTTCTAAAAATGTGTAATTATTTAGCTATACTTTTAAAAGCAGATTTTAACTTCAAAGATAAGCAGATGAGACTTTTAGATGACAGCTGCTTTTGGTTGTTTTTTTGAGATATTTACATTTTGTATACTTGAATGATGCTTTATTAAAGTTCATGAAGGTAGCATCATCAAGGAATATCAAGTTAATATTTGAATTTTATGAGAAGGACGATGATCAGAAGCCAAATGGATATATCGCCTTTTAATATTACACTTCATCACAATGTTAAAGAGGTATACAAATGGAATGTAAGGATGGTCAATCATTTATCCCTTGCCGGACGATACTGTGCTTTCTGAAAAGGAAGGTAAATGGAGAATGAATTTACCAGAAACGTATAAAGAATTTGTGAAAAAAAAAAGCACTGTTAGTAGAAATATTATGGGAAGGTGTACAAGTGACTATGGAAATGTATTATTGTGACGAATGGTCAGATATCAAAAAGAAGCCTTGGAACATTCTTGATGAGCATACTGCATACACATACCACCAAAAACATAAACCCTATACGGTCGTACTAAGGGAAGATGAGAAGCACAAGTATATTATAAATATTACAAATGAATGGGTTTCGGTAGGGTTTTACGATGAACTAATTCGTAAATATTTAAATTATGACTTCGAAGTTATGAGTGAAGGTATGGTTTTTTTAAGAACAGCCATGTATTGGGAATATGATGATGAAACTGATACAGAAGTAGGTATTTTGATTTTGAATTTCCGAGAAGATGGTTACATAGCAATGGAAAAGCGAGATTTAAAGAATGTTTCAGTAGAGGAGCGCGAAACAAACAATACCCTTGAAAAAAACTGGGATGTGTTTCCTGAGTTTGGCCAATACTTATATTTGTGCAAAGAAGAACGCTAATTCTTTTGTAAAGCTAGAGTTCATAAGATGTGTCAGCTTAATAGTTGCTAGGATATATATAAGTATCATACTTTTACTATGAAAGTTACAACATTAATGCTACTAAAAAACAGATGGACTTAAAGCACTTGATTTTGTACAAAAGTAACCAAGTGTCTTTTTTTAGTTGTCTGACATGGATTTGAAGAAACATAAAAAAGTTAAAGATAAACAGTTAGAATAACATACCAAATTGAAGATGAAGAACTAGGGATAGCAACAGTTGAAAACCAGTCAGGAGGATAAATTCTATGCAAATGGAAAGCCAGTTACAGGAATTGTATCAAGAAATAGCAGAAACGGTTAATAATATGATTCCAGAAGAATGGGAAAGATTTTATTTTTATGCACAGATTGATGAATCCGGGGGGGCGAGTTTACTTTTTTTATAAATCAATTAGAGATAATAGCTACACGTATAGTCTAGATATACCAAAACAATTTAACATATCGGAACTAGAATTTAATAATGAAGAAGATAAGCTTTTTGATCTTAGTGAACAGCTCAGGGAAATCTTTAAAGAAAATAACCAGGAACTATGGTATTCTTTTACGCTAATGTTAGAGCAAACAGGGAAGTTCTCTGTATCATTTGATTATACAGATTGGTTGAATACAGATTACGGATTTGTAGCACAGAAAAAGATTTGGAAGTATAAATATTTAGATGAAGCACCGGCGGATGAAAAAACTAAAAGTTTAATAGATCAGTATTTAAAAGAATATCCAAATAATCCTATTTAAATAATTATTAAGGCTATACAAATAAAGGAAGCAGTAAGCACAAAGTGAAGATGCGGGATTTTCGAGTACAAATATTTAAGTAGAGAATTAGCGGATGAAAAAGATAAAGAACAAATGATGAAAATGAAAAGATATGAAGAGAATTTTAACAGCAATAATCAATAATTTATAGCATTTGAGTTTTTTAAAAAGGAGGCAAGAACTTATGGATAAGGACGATATTCATTTTCTTCAACAGTTACTTAATAGCACAGATAAGGATTATATAATAAGTTATTTATTGAATACTAATAACTTTCTATTGCTTCATTACTCTGCTGCAAATTATAACTGGAATAGTGGATTTGAAGTGCCAACAGTTATTCTAGAAAATGCAGCTTGTGATTTTGGAACAGGTTTACTGATGTTTCATTATGCAGACGGGTATCGTATGTTAGAAGATCCTGGTGAGGTTTCAAATTCTTCCTTGGAAAATTGGAAAAAATTTTTAGGGGAAGTTTACAATAAACTCATAAACTTAGAGTTTACATCTCAGACTATTTCTTTCAATCCTGAATTAACAAACATTCAAAAATATAAATTAAAGAAGAGTAATTCAAACATTCCTGAACTCCTTATTAATAAATCTTCAGGAGATGCGGTTGATATTTTAAAATATAATGAATTAGTAACTAAACTTAGGTTAATTGATGCATTATAAAAAGAGAAAAGAGTTAGGTCTAAGTCTAAAATACATAAAGGAAGCTAAATATCAAGCAGCTAAATCTGGAAGAATGGTAGGTATAGAATTTGAACGAACTGAAGTCATGAAAAGAGTAGAAAATGAAATGAAGCAATTACATAAAAAAATAGCTGAAACAGTGAATAAAATGATACCAGAAGAATGGGGAAAGTTTTATTTTTATGCTCAAATATCAGAAACTGGGGGAGGTACTTATTTTTTTATAATACACTTCAGAATATACAAAGTTTTACGTATAGCTTGAAAATCCCGTTTGAGTATCATGTGGATCAACAAGAATTTAAAAAATGTAAAAGAAAACTGTTTGAATTGAGCAATCAATTAAGAAGCAGTTTTGAAAATAATTACCAAGAGCTTTGGTATTCATTTACAATGTCTGTAGATAGTAACAGGAAGTTGAACATACACTATGATTATACGAATTGGTTCGATACAAAGTATAGTTTTAGTGACCAAATGATAACTTGGAAACGTAAATACCTAGGTGAAGAAGCAAGTGAAGAAAAAGATAGAGCATTAATTGCAAAGTACGATAGTGAATTTCCGAATGATCCTATTTGAGTAGATGATAATGAAGGAGTTTGCATAGTGGACCGAAACCATAGTAAGAAATTGATAAGAAATGCCATTAAAACTGGCGATATCAACGCAGTGAAAAAACTAATAGGAGATGATATAGAGGTTTTAAATACCGTGACTGTATTTGGTACGTGGTTACATGTAGCGGTTAAAAAAGAGAACCTTCAAATCGTCCGATATTTAGTTGAAAAAGGAATTGACGTTAATGCGAAAGGCGGGACATTTGATGCTTCTGCGTTAAATTTAGCAGCTGGGTCCGGTAATTTAGAGATAGTAAAGTATTTAATAGAATCTGGAGCAGAACTAGATGTGAGCTCAGCGAAGAGAAATCCACTGTTTGGAGCAATTTATGGTGGGCATCAAGAAGTAGTTAAATATTTAGTACAAAAAGGAATAGATGTGTCGCTTAGATACACGGGAGAAAATATCAAAAATATGAATGCTTATGAATATGCAAGAGAGTTTGGGCAGACTGAGATTGCTGAATATTTAAAGCAAAGGATGACTGAAAATTGATTGGGTTTAGATTGTCTCTCATGCAGGTGGTACAAATTGCTTAAGAGCAAAAAAATGAGGAGAGAAGTTGTTAAATTAGGAAAAGAATTCGAAAAGAGTCGAATTCTTTTTTTATGTTGGAGTAAAAAGTTAGTATTTGAAATGTAAAGAATGCAATGCAGGAAGTAGAGAGAAAGTATTTAGTACTTTAGTGTTTTATGATAAGAGCAATGATGAGTTTATTGTAGTGGTTTATAATAGTTATAGAGAAACATTAATGGATGGTACAGTAAGGAACGCGTTATAAACTGGAAAAACAGTTAGGTGGTCGAACATATTGAGTATGGAAACAGAAATAAATCAAATTTATAGGGGGATTTCTGAAACAGTGAATGAAATGATTCCTACGAAATGGACAAAGATTTATTTTTACGCTCAAATATCCGAAACGGGCGGAGGCACTTACTTTTTTTATAATACCCTTGAGAATGAAAAGAACTATAAATATAGTTTAGAAATTCCTTGTGAATACGACGATATTGATAAAGAATTTTATAAAATGAAGGATCGAGCTTTATTTGAGTTAAGTAATAGATTAAGAAACGTTTTTAAAGATAATCAGCAAGAACTTTGGTACTCTTTTACACTATCTGTTAATAGCGATGGCAAATTGAAGGTGCATTATGATTATACAAATTGGTTTGACACGGATTACAGCTTTGATGACCAGCTAGTGATTTGGGAATATAAATATTTAGGAACAGAACCAGATGATAGCGAAAGTAAGACTTTAATCAATAAGTATTTAAATGAGTATCCCAATAATCCAATTTAGCATAAATCCAGTATTTGTGGTTAAATTCCCACCTCATGAAGGTACTAAATTAACCCTAAAGAATTGCATCAAGGGAACATTTTACAAGCGTAGAATTAAAAGTTTATAAGCGAGGTGCAACATCATATGAAAGAATTTGAAGAACGATTCACTGAACTCCAAGCTGATATGATATCAATTTGTATGGAATATATTAACGATAGAGCCGACAAAGTGTATATCTATGCTTCGTGTGAAGGAAACATTATCGCTAGTAAGTTTTTTTATCTTATTAACAATCAATATGTAAAATCTCATCAAGTGAACGACGCCTTAGAGGATGAGGATGAAAGATATGATACATCTCCGAAAAGAGGATTTATGGTATTAAATATTTTAAATGAAGATATTGAAAAAATTGAAGCGCTGTGTAAAGAAAATAACAGAGACATGCCAACGGAGATGAAATTAATTTATGATGTGAAGAGCGGCCACTTTACAGCGGAATACAATTACGAGTTGGTTTATACAAATGATGATGTTAAAACCGCTAGTTATAATGCTAATGAGTGGTTTGAAAAGGTGAAACTTAATAGGCTTTAATATTTTGCTAGGGCTTCTTAGGCAGTTTAACAAGGCAGCAGGAGGAATGTTAGATGAACGAAGAAAAAGTGAATAAGCTATATCAAGACATAGGCAATATCGTAATAGAGACCATTCCGGAAGCGTGTTCTAAAGTTTATCTTTATGGTGAAGTTGTTGATGGTGCCCAAACAGCGTACTTCTATTATTATCCTAATAACAGTGATGAAATTATATACAGTCATGACATTCCTGAAATTTTTGCTGTAAGTGAAGAAGACTATGTTAAACAATGGAACAAATTATTAGACTGCATCCAAGAATTGTGGAAAGTGTTTACCTCCAGTGAGAACCAAGAGCCATGGACCAACTTCACTTTAATTTTTAATCACAAAGAAACGTTTACGATTCAATTTAATTATGATGATCTTTCAGCCGCAGATTCCCATGCTAGGAAGACAATATGGAAATATGAATACCTTGGTATCTTGCCAAAAAGTAAGCTAGGACAAAAGCATCTAAAGAGATATCTCGAGGCTGTAAAAGATAGATAAAAAATGAACAGCTTATAGTGTAATTCATTATGTTAAATATACATATCTCAATAGGGAATGAAAGAATACTACAGAGAAGGAGTACATTCAATGGAAATAAAAAAAGATTCAATCATTTATCCATTACCATCGGATAATTTAGTAGCTGAAAAGGAAGCGTTTTGGAGAGTGAAATTACCTCCAGACTATAAACAAATGATAAAAAGAAATAACGGGGCTTCTCCAGAAGCAAAAGCTTTTAAAGTGAAGAGTCATAGCTATGTATTAATAAGGTTTTTATGTATTCTTGAAGCCCCAGAGAACAATGAAGCCGGTACGTTTGATATTGATGTAACATGGACTCAATTAGAGGATCGGCTTACAGATGATGGAGATTTATTGGGAGTAGCTTTATTACCAATCGCGACTTTATTTGCAGGAGATTTTGTGTGTTTAGATTATAGAAATTCAAGAGATAACCCTAGCGTTTGTGTATGGGATCATGAAAATTCTGCTGAGCTTGAGCCGAACACGTACCCTGTTGCAGATACATTCAAAGAATTTTTAGCTATGCTTCATTAATCCGCAGCTAAAGTAGGGCATGAAAATAATTGTGGATTTTTTGAGGCTCTCATAGAAGTAGGCGTGATCAAATAGTAAACGTTGATTCAATTAATTATAAAAAGGGGATATAAATGAAGAAGATCGTAGAATTATTTCATGATATAGATTGTACGTTGTCTCCCATGATAAGTTTTTATAGCGCTTTATCAGATCAAAAATTTTTAAAAGTCTTACACTATTTTTCAGAGGAAACTGGTTATGGAAATGAGTACCACATTTGTACATTTTCAGACGACTTAGAGCCGTGGGAAGAGGGCTATGTTGAAAACGGCATTGAATTTCTAGACGGTACGGGTGACACTGACAAAAGTGTTATTGTCGATTATGAAACGTTTTTAACTTACTTGCACAAAATTTGCCACGTATATATGGAAGATCATGCCCATGATAAAGAAAAAGTGATGGCTCTTTTACATAAAATCAAACAAAATTATAGTATCGAAGACTAGTAGGAGTACATAAAGAAGCCGCGAATCGAGTCTTGCTATAGATAATAAGCTCCCGACACTACAGCGCATTACACCAAGCAGAGAGACGATATATTTTGGAGAGAATTCTACAAGGTAGAAAGTAGAGGGAAAACGAAAAATGGAAATAACTCAAATGACAAAAGCTATTAGAGACGCTATAAAAGGTGGTCACTTAAATAAGGTAAGAGACTTATTGGAGAAAAATCCAGAAATGTTAACATGGATTACACCTTTTGGCACATGGCTACATGTAGCGACAGCTTATGGTCATTTAGAAATCGTACAATACCTTATTCGTGCTGGAATAGATGTGAATGCACAAGGAGGAACTTTTTCTACCAATGCCTTAGAAAGAGCGGCTGCAAAAGGACATATAGATATTGCTAAGTATCTTATTAACCATAATATTGAAATTGATATCAGTGAACCAGATAGAAATCCGCTGTTTGCTGCCATATATAACGGTCATTTTGAGATGGTTAAACTGTTAGTTGAGAATCATATTAATATATCGATTACATACTCTGGTGAAAATATGAAAGAGATGGATGCTTACGCATTTGCGATTGAACGAGGACAAATAGAAATGGCTGAATATTTAAAACGAAAGCTGAATGAAAAAGTACAAAAGAGAGTGCTTAAAGATTAATTAAATCGTATATAACAGGCCACAAAGCTAATAAAAGCAAGGAGGTCCATCTCATGCTAGAACCCATATATGCTGAAAACGTAATTGTCGGAGTAGTACATAAAAAGCAGTTTCAATGGTATGTGACCGATCGAGAGCTATGGTATTTGGATTATGTAAAGTTTGCACAAGCTTTTGAAAATGAAGGTGATTCAGCGGTTAATGAATACATCGAACCTGAACGAAAAGGGATCGAAGTTCTCAGCAATGAAAATGCTGAGCTTTTTTTAAAACGTATAGAGTCGTATCAAGCAGATACAACTACTCTTTTAAAGCTGTTTGAAGATAAAATAGAAAGCGTAGATGAAGAAGACGTATTAGATTTTAGCCCTTCGTTTTTGGTGGATTTTGATCAAAAGACGTTTTACTCACTGTTTCCTGAGCCGGCTTCATTTGAAGAATATGTTCCAAGCGATTGGAAAGGAACGTATAAAGACTTTACAGGTTTGATTCCAAAAATAGAAAAGTATTGGGTAAATAAGGACGGAGAAAATTTATTTGAGCTGTGAAAGCAAACAGGGCATGGAGGGATAATGTTGTTTCGTGTTCAAACATTCATTAAGCGTCCAGGTATTTTGATTACGGATTTATCATCTCTATATGAAAAGGAATCGCACTATTTTATCGATATATCGAACGAAGAAGAACTCATTCGTTACGGTAATCAGTTTGATTTTACTTGCCTTGAAGGAGCTATTAAGCTTGAATACTACGGTGAGCCGCTTCTTGATGCATCTGCATGGGATGTTATAGATGGGATGTGGCTTTATTTGTTGGATGCAATGGAGAGTTTAAAAGAGACCGGATATGGAGAGATGAATTTTCCAGATCAACCGTTAGTATTAACCTTAAAATCGGCTTCTGAACAGTTTGTACTGTATACCTTGCATACATCTCCTCCCGTAAAAGCAGTGCTTCCAAAACAAGACTTTTTTATGGTGGTGTTAGGAGGAGCGGAGCAGTTTTTTAAAACGATGGAGAGATGTTTTAAAGGGAACTTTCGGTATTTCAGTGAAATCAAACGTATTGAAGCGTTAAAAAGGCAGTAAGGAAGACGAGGTTACTAGTAAAAGATTACAGGAACTATGGCCACATTGTGACGGCAAGTGTAATTACTCGGCGTGCGCTTCCTTTTTCGAGCTGTTGTCCGATAGCACTTGATGTTTGCACCCAATTCACTTCATCAGGATAATTTGTAATCACTCCGTCACTTTTTGTTTTCCACAAAAATGAAGCGGGAAGCCGCTTGATTCCAGACCACGGTGATATTTTCATTCCGGCAGAATGGACTTGGTGGATAAGAGCAGGCGTTAGGATGTCATAAGACGGGTTAAAGTAAGTGGCAAAAGCGGCGAATTGCTGGATTGAATTTGGGCTTGCGTCTCGCTGTGAAGAAGTTAGTATCCCTATAGGAACGTTTGGGAGAAGCTCATGCATTTTTTTCATGGATGAAACGTTAAAAGACTGAATGATAACGTGATCGAGCTGTCGCTTGTTGATTTCAAAAGCTACTTTTTTTTCAATTCCAGGATAAAGTTCCGGCGCTTTTAACTCTATTAATATACCGATTTTTCCTTGAAATTCATCTAATACTTGCGAAAGAGTTGGAATTTTTTCATTCGTAAAAGAATCCCCTTTCCAGCTTCCTGCGTCCAAGCGCTGAAGCTCCGCGTACGTTAACTCTCGAATGTGTCCGCTTCCGTTTGTCGTTCGGTCTACGGTACGGTCATGCATAATAACGAGTACACCGTCTTTGCTTTGCTGCACGTCAAGTTCAATGTAATCCGCATTCATTTCTAACGCTTGGTGAAAAGCAGCCATTGTATTTTCAGGTGCGTAGGCAGAGGCTCCTCGGTGCGCGATATTTGTGAGTTTTTCTTCCGTGCGTGCAAAAGCAGAAGAGGCGATTGAACAGCATAATAAGGCGACGGCGCTTAAACCAGCTAAATATTTTTTCATCACATTTCTCTCCTATGCGTTGGTATAGAAATAGCGTAACGAAAAAATGTGATGCTGATATAGAGGAAGTGTGTAGAAAACGTTGACATTTCGTAAAGAAAAATAGGGATTTTTTCATGATGATGTTTACAAAAAATGCGTAAACGAATAGCGATTTTAATCAAACGTTAAGGAAATAGCGCTATAATAGAAGGTGTGAAAAAAAGAATAGGAATTTCTTAGAAAATAGTTGTATAATAGGTGAGTCAGTCAATGAAAGGAATGGAACATGGATATTCAGTACATACATGCGTTTACGATGCAAACGAAAGAGGAGTGCCGGACGCTTCAGCAAAAGCTAAAAGCACAAATTGATTTAACATCACGCGTCAAAATGACGCATATACATAACTGTGCTGGTGTTGATGTTGCGTACTGGGAAGAAAACGGCATATCTCACGGAGCGTGCAGCATTGTAGTGGTTGATTATCAGACGAAAAACGTTGTGGAAAAAGTGCACAGTGTAGGAGAAGTAACGGTTCCTTATCTTCCTGGGTTTCTAGCTTTTCGAGAGCTTCCTTTAATTCTTGAAGCGGCTAAAAAACTTCAAATAGAGCCCGACGTGTTTTTATTTGATGGCAACGGATATTTGCACTACGAGCACATGGGAGTAGCCACACATGCTTCTTTTTTTCTCAATAAACCTACCGTTGGAATAGGGAAAAGCTATTTAAAGATCAAGGGACATGATTACGTTATGCCTGAAGATACAGAGGGCGCTTATGAAGATATTGTGATCGATGATGAAGTTTATGGTAGAGTAGTAAGGACAGCCAAAGGGGTAAAGCCTATTTTTCTGTCGTGCGGAAACTATATTGATTTGGACATGTCATATCAGCTTATGATGCATTTTATTTCAAAAGAAAGTAAGCTTCCGATTCCGGTCCGCCTAGCGGATCTGCATACGCATGAGCTGCGGAAAAGGTACCGGCAGTCAACGGGGAAGTAAGCTGTTCATAATGAGTTCATAGTTTCCTTTTATACTGATGGTTGGAATATAGTAGTAGTGTAAAATTATTAAAGAATGAGTAAGGTGATTAAAGGTGAGTTCATTTATTACGAGTATTTTGGATTTTTTAACGAGCCTTGGCTATTTAGGTATTGCGCTCGGCTTAATGATTGAAATCATTCCAAGTGAAATTGTACTAGCCTACGG
This sequence comes from Priestia sp. TRN 1309, assembly GCF_050846875.1. Classification (NCBI taxonomy): domain Bacteria; kingdom Bacillati; phylum Bacillota; class Bacilli; order Caryophanales; family Bacillaceae; genus Priestia; species Priestia sp. TRN 1309. The sequence goes on from NZ_JBOZGM010000002.1 coordinate 419,903, forward strand.
GGGGTATATGATTTCTCAAGGCATGATTAGTTTTCCAGGAGCAGTCATTGCCGGAATTATTGGCGGAACGATTGCACAGTGGTTTTTATATTGGATTGGAGCCTACGGAGGACGTCCGTTTCTTCAAAAATACGGCAAGTACTTATTTATTCATGATAAGCATATCGACCTTGCGGAAAACTGGTTTAATAAATACGGCGCGGGCGTGGTTTTCTCCGCTCGTTTTGTCCCGGTTGTTCGACACGCGATTTCGATCCCTGCAGGTATTGCTAAAATGCCGTTTTGGAAGTTTACGTCTTTAACCGTGTTAGCGATGATTCCTTGGTCGATTTTATTTATTTACTTAGGCGGAAAGCTAGGCGAGAACTGGGCGAACATTGAAGACGTAGCAAGCAAATATACGCTTCCGTTTGTAGTTGCGGCATTTGTGATTATTGTTCTTTATTTCGTATTCAAACGCACGCGTACAAAGCGCGTATAAGATCGTTTTTGGACTACAAGCATGGCGAAAAGCCATGCTTTTTTTGCATGCGCAACCAGAAGCTCTTTTATTTGCTCATGACTTCTTCAAGTGCTATTATTTTTCATACGCACTAAAAAAGGAGACGATTTAACGTGGTACAAGAAATTGTATTAAATGATACGCCTATTCAAATTTACAGCTATGAACAAGAAATTGTAAAAGGCAAAACAAAAGTTTCAGTTGATTTTAAGGTAACAAGTGAGGAATATCATGATATTACTACACTTTTATATAAAGGTACTTTTCATGTAAATGTCCCAGAAGAAGATCTGGATTTCCAAGGAACGATTCATCAGTACTCTACGTCTTTTACAAATTTATATGAAAAAGGCCAGGTAGGGGATTTTTCATTAAGTTTAATTGAAGTGAACGAATAAGGAGCAGATGCGTGATGAAAGTAAGTATACTTGACCAATCGCCCGTTTCATCCCATCAGACCCCAGCGGAAGCGTTAGAAGCATCGATGCAGCTGGCCAAGGCTGGTGACAAGCTTGGCTATGAGCGCTACTGGATTGCAGAGCACCATGATTTGTCTGGACTTGCCTGTTCGGCTCCTGAAGTGATGCTTGGCTATATCGGCGCACAAACTAATAGAATTCGAATTGGATCCGGAGCGGTGCTGCTGCCTCACTACAAGCCGTATAAAGTAGCGGAAACGTATAACATGCTCGCAACGCTGTTTCCAGGGCGCGTTGATTTAGGGATTGGGCGCGCGCCGGGTGGATCGGCTGAAGCAACAAATGCGCTGTCGGATAACTTCTTGCAGCAAGTATTTAAAATGCCTGAACTTGTTGAAGAGCTTCTGCAGTTTTTAGAAGATAAATTTCCGGCTGAACATGAATACGCCAAGCTTTCAGCTTCGCCGCTTCCGCCTGTCTCTCCAGAACCGTGGCTGCTTGGCACAAGTAAAAAAAGTGCCGAGCTCGCTGCTAGAAACGGAATGGCCTATACGTTTGGACAGTTTATGAGTGAACAAGACGGTTCAGCTATTATTGATCAGTACAAGCAGGCTTTTCAGCCAAGACAGAGCGGGAATCAGCCCTATGCGATTGTCACTGTATCGGTCATTTGCGCTGAAACAACCGAGCAAGCGCATCGCATCGCAACGAGCTCACTCGTATGGAAAATTCAACAGGATAAAATGGAAGCAAAAGGTGTGCCTTCTATTAAAGAAGCGGCCAGCTATCCGCTGACAGAAGAAGAAGAGAAAAAAATGAAGAAGATGAAAGAAGCTATGATTATCGGAAACCCGGAAGAAGTACACGTCCGTCTTCAAGAAGTTCAAGCACGCTACGGAGCGGATGAACTCATGCTTGTCACCATTACGCACGATCCGGCTGACCGATTAAAATCATATGAGCTTGTCGCAGAGAAATGCAAAAAATAAGAGCCAAATGTCGGCTCTTATTTTTTATGCCCGTAATAGTACTCAAAAAAGTGCTGAAATGCTTCTATAGCACGTAAAAAAGAAGCGGCGTCTTGGCGGTCTTCTATTAACCAGCACGTGGCTAATACAGAATGAGCGTATCCCCACAGTAAAATGCGTTTTTTATTTACGTTCAGTTCTTTTACAAATATATTGATTCGATGGTCAATTGTCTCTGCTACGTTTGTCTTAGGCAGATGATTTAAAAGAAAAGGGATAATTTCGTACTCTTTTTCTCCAATCAACCCTTTTGGATCAATTATTTTCCACGCTTCACCAGACTGTAAGATGTTATCATGATGCAAGTCTCCGTGAAGCAAAAAAAGCTGCTGAGAAGTCCGGTTTAATTCAGAGAAAACGGCTAGCGCGTGTTGAAGCGTTTCGGAAGAAAGAAAATCAATGCCGCTTGGATACATTTGTGTATACTCTCGAAGCTGCTTCTCTCTTTTAACGGCTGTTTCTTCGATAGTGGAGTCTGATTGAGGCATGCGCCACAGAGATTTCATGAGCCGAGCAGCGATTAACGCAGCCTCTTCTTTAGTTGATAAAGAGGAAAGCGGGCATCCGGGAGACAGCTTTTCAAGCAGTAAAATACCTTTTTTAGCATCACTGTCCACTATTTTTACCGTGTTCTCACCAGCTATTGCTGTCAGTGCTTCTTGCTCATGAAGCAGCTCTGAAGGCTCTACAAAGAGTTTTACAACTAGTTCGCTTCCATCTGCTTTGCGCGCAGGAGCAACAAAGTGGTAAGAAAGAGGGAAGTGACTGTGAATGGTGATATGCCATCGCTGTTCGCAGTAGCGAATCAGCTGAGGAAAGTCAGTTAGCCACTTTTGGCCTTTATGAGAGTGAAGGTGAGTAATTGTATCACAAAATGTTTGAGGCAACGTATGCATGCGTTTCTCTCCTTTGTCGTTTCCAATTTTTTCTGATAAACTCATCATATACAGCCTACATAGAATCTGTAAAGAAGGAGGAGATCCTATATATGAAGACAAAGAAGGTGAAATCTCCTTGGGCTCTCGTTGGGTTTCCTATTTATATCATTGGATTTTCACTTTTACTTGCTGGAAGCGCACCTGAGTGGGTAGAAACAGTGAGTAAAATCATGATTGCTCTTGGAATCATTTTGCTTATTATAGCAGGAATTGATCTTAAAAAACGAAAAAAATCAGCACAAGCCTAAAAAACTGCCGTTTGGCAGTTTTTTTATTTGGAGAAAGGGTAACAAGATAACTAGATAAAAATGTTGAATTATTATTCTTTTTGATGTATAAATATAATATAGAAAGCAACGGTATTGAGAGGAGAATGAACGTGTCTTACGTAATAAAAAAAGAGGTTCCGTTATTTGAGCAGTTTGCAGCTCTGCATGAAGCGAGCGGATTACATAAAAGTAAAAAAGGCAATTATACAAAAGAACAGCTGTTTGAAGCGGCAGCCAACAGCTGGTTTAGAGTCGGTATTTATGACAATGAACATTTAATTGCATTTGGCCGTATGATTTCAGACGGAATTTACCAAGCGCTTATTTGCGACGTGATGGTTGATCCCTCGTATCAAAACAAAGGACTTGGAAAGCAAATTATTCAAGAGCTGTTAACGAAATGTCAAGAAAGCGGAATTGAATCGATTCAGCTGTTTGCAGCAAAAGGAAAGCATCATTTTTATAAAAAATTAGGGTTTCAAGAAAGAGAAGAAGACGCGCCAGGCATGTCGCTTGTTATGTAAAAAGCTCAGTGATCAATCATACTCACTGAGCTTTTTGTATTATGCCGTTTTTAAAACCGTACTTTTTTGGACTAAATTCCAAGCAACTTTTACTAAATAAACAACAAGCAAGACGTTTAGCATCGACGTAGCAAACATAGAAAACGGGTATGACGTGCTGTTTTGCATATTACTGTCGCCGTATAAAACAAAAAAAGTGTTCATAAAAATACTGATGCTAAATCCAAGGGATAAGTAAAGCAAGTTTTTGTCTTTTAAATAAATATAAGCCACTAAAGCAAGCGCTGCTGCTGGAAATAAGTAGCGTTCATGCATACTTGAAGAAAACGTAAATACCCCTGAAATTTGAATAAGCGCTGCAAGAGCGGCGTATTTAAAGCTCCGTCCTTTTATATAAATAAGCCAAGAAAAAATAGTTGTCGCGACGATAAAAATAAGTCCCCACGTATGATAGCTGAAAAACAGTAGCGTTGCAGAGCTGTCTTTATAGTTTGCGCCTATTAAACTATAAAAGTTGTAGGCGTTAACAGAAGCATACGGGTACTCTCCAATGGTGGATGAAAATAAATCAATAATCCACGTTGGACTTTTTCCGACTGAAAAAGGCAATAAAATCACCCCAGCAGTGAAAGCCGCCGTTAAAGCAATGCCGAAGAAATGCTTCACTTGCTTTAGGCGAATGAGCTCGAAAAACAAAATAGGCAGGATAATAATCGCCTGCGGCTTCATTAAGACCGCTGCTGTAAAAATAACGGCCGACGCGTAAATTCGTTTTTCCGTAATCATTACAATGGCTAGGACAATAAGTAAAGTGAAAAATGAATCCACTTGTCCCCAAAACGTTGAATTAACTAAAATGGCCGGATTAAATAAATACCCAATTGCTAACAGGTATGCAAAAGAAGGTGCCAAGTATTTACGAGCTAAACGATAGAGTAAATAAGATGTGACAACATCTGCTAAAATAGGCGGAATTTTAATCAACAGCGAAAAATACTGCTGAAAATCCGGTAAACTGCCAACTTTCCCAACGATAAACAAGATATAAATATAAAACGGCGGATAATCGCTTCCGCTTTTAGCGTAGAAATTTGAAAAATGATTAGCCGCAACCGATGCCCAGTTTTTGAAAAGCGACGCATCCATATGAGAGCCTACCCACGGAATCAGTGCAATCCGAATAAATAAACCAGTGCCAAGTAATGACCATAAAATAACGCGAGAATGCCCTATCGAATGATGCCATTTCTTTTTCTTTACTAATCCGTAAACGAAAGCTGCTGCTATAAAAAAGCCCACCGTATAAAGAGCTAGCGGCGTTTCATAGTCTTTATTAGCTCCTTGACTTCCGGCACCGTTATCCATAGATAGATTATGAAAAGGCGTTACGTGTTCTCCGGAATTGCTGGGTGAAGCAGGACCGTTTCCTGAAGGAAGACGATGATCTCTTGAGTTATTATCAAGAGCAGATATACCATTCGTAATCTTTTTTAACTGATGACTTTCTTGAATTGAAAATAAATGTTCTTCTCCTTTATAGTGTGATAGTGAAACGATACTGAAAACAAATGCTAAAAGAAAAGCTGCCGTTACGATAAAAGCCGTTCTTTTTTGTAGTATGTTCATATAAAATCCTCCGATGACAATGTATCGAATAAGTAGTAGTGTGTCTCCATACTATAAGGGGAGTTGGTGAAAATAAAGTGAAACTTCTTTAATAAAGAGCGGAAGAGAGAGCATAAAAAAACAAGGCCTTAGAAGACCTTGTTTTTTATATTGCTTATAGTACAGCATCAAACTTATTTACTTTCCACTGTGAACCAGATTTATAAAATGTAACGGTGCGTTTTACACTTCCTCCGTCAACTGTTGGAACCGTAAATTGATAAGAGCGAACATCGGCGCGTTGATAAGTTAGTTTTGCTTTTGCTTTGTTCCACTCTAGCATGCTGAATCCGTCACCGACAGGACGAGCAAGCTTTCCATTATATGTGATGTAGCGATAATTTGTTAATCCTTTTTGAATAGCACTGTTTGTAAACGTTTCAGATAAGTAGCTTACTAGTTTGCTTTTTGTATTAAAATCTTGACAAAGATATGAGTACTGAGTGCCTTTATAATTAAATGTTTTTTGAGTACATAAATTACCTTTAGATCCATGAAGTGCATTCCAGAAATGGTTGCTTGCGTTTGCTGCAATTTTTACCGCATTAGTCGTTGATAGATTTTGTGATGCTGCTTGAGCTGTAACTCCTGTGCTTAGTGAAAAGAAAAGAGCAAGTGATGCTAAGATTATTCCAAATTTTTTCATTTCCATTTCCCTCCTACTCATTCATTGAAATATATGTAACATTCATGCTGTTAATATTACAATTGTTACATTTATATTACAATACTTCTTTAAAGAAATAAAGAGTATTTCTTATATATGTTTGAATTATTCCCGTATTTTCTTAAATAAAACGTAGAATTAAAAGAAAACATATAAACAGTATGTCAATTATGTGTCACATATTTCGTCGCTTTACAAGTTCGTATATAATAGGAATAAATCGATCAATATGCTGATTTAGATAAATAGGTCAGGCACAAAAGGAGAACGTAAACTAATGGGTGTTTCAGAAGTGACATCAGGAATTATTATTACCACTGCCGTAATTGCTATTGTGATTATTACAGTTGGTGTTTTGGCTACAATGATTGCGATTGCGAAGAAAGCAAATAAAAAGTAAGTGTGTAGAGGAGAGTTAGTATAATAACTAATTCTCTTTTTTTTGAAAAAAACCTATCGCTATTTTTATAATAAAAATGCATAAATAACGCGTGCATTATTCATAGAAAAAAGCAGGAAATTTACGTTTTGAAGCTAATAGATACATAAGGCAAGCTGCGCACTTTCATTACAAAAACAATGGAAGGGGTTCTAACAGACTTCAAGTGATATCGCCTATTTTATGTCATAATGAATGATATTCATTAACACAGCATCTTAGACGCACTTTATAACCAAATAATGAGGAGAGTGGTTGAGTTGCAACGACAAAAAGTAGCAGTGAATGGAGAAAGGTTAAAAAATACGCTTGAACGATTTGCCGATTATGGACGAACACCTAATAACGGTGTAACCCGCCTAGCGCTGTCAGAAGAAGATCGCCTAGCACGAGATTATTTTTGCTCATGCTGCCGGGATCTTGGAATGGATATTAAAATCGATGACCTTGGATGTATTTATGCCACGCTTGAAGGGCTAGAAGATAAGCCGCCTGTTGTGATTGGCTCACACATGGACAGCGTAAAAAAAGGCGGAAGGTTTGATGGAATCCTCGGTGTAGTTGCAGGGTTAGAGTTAGTAAGGACGCTGGTTGAACATAATATTAAGCCGAAGGTGCCGATTATGATTGTTAACTTTACGAATGAAGAAGGAGCGCGTTTTGAGCCTTCTATGATGGCTTCAGGTATTTTATCGGGCAAGTTTCAAAAAGACGTTATGATGAAGAAGACAGATGTTGACGGCGTGACGTTTAAGCAAGCCCTTCAATCATGCGGATATGAAGGCGATAGAAGTAACCGTCTTACTGAAGCATCGGCATTTGTAGAATTACATATTGAGCAAGGGCCTATTTTAGAAAGAGAAGCCAAATCAATTGGTGTAGTCGAGTGCGTGCTCGGAATGGTATGCTATGAAATTGAAGTTACGGGGGAGTCAGATCACGCCGGGACGACGCCGATGGATATGCGGAAAGATGCGCTATTTGCAACTAATAACCTGATTGCTGAAGCTCGTCATGAGCTCGGCAGATTGGATTCAAATTTAGTCTATACAATGGGTCGTATGAACGTACTGCCTAATATTCATACCGTTATTCCAAATAAAGTGATTTTTTCACTTGAAGCGAGACATACGGATGAAGATGTCATTGCATCCGTGGAAAAAATTATTCAATCACTGCCTGATCAAGCGGAGCTGTTAGAAGGGTGCGAAGTGCGGGTGACCAAGCTTTGGGGACGCGATACCGTGTGGTTTGATAAAACGGTTTGTGATGAAGTGGAAGAGTCGGTTCGTTCGCTAGGGTATTCCTACAAGCGAATGGTCAGCGGAGCTGGACATGACGCACAGTTTTTAGCTAGCTATATTCCGACGGCTATGATTTTTATTCCGAGCGTAAACGGAAAAAGTCATTGTGAAGAAGAGTTCACTCCTTGGGAAGAATGCGAAAAAGGTGTAAACGTACTTTTAGAGACGGTGATTAAGTTAGCTCAGAAGTAATGAGATAAAAGAGTAAACCTGCGGAGGTTTGCTCTTTTTTAGTGCTTAGAAAGACTGCAAACTATCGCATTGAACTTTTGGTTTATTATGGCTACAATAAATGAGAAGCATCGGGATGGATGTGAAAAAAGGATGTGAAAAAAAGTGAGATCTTCTCACTTGCAGAAATGAAAATTACTATTATTATTGCAGATGATAATTCGTTTATTCGAGAAGGAATGAAAATTATATTAAATACATACGAGGAATTCGACGTTGTCGCTACTTTAAAAGATGGTCAAGAAGCCGTTCAATATTGCAAGAATCACTCCGTCGATATTGCATTGTTAGATGTAAGAATGCCTGTTATGGACGGTGTAGAGGCTACAAAGCTTATTTCAGAGTCAACGAAAGCAAAGCCGCTTATTTTAACTACGTTTGATGACGATGAATATATTATTGATGCTGTAAAAAACGGAGCTAAAGGCTACTTGTTAAAAAATACAGAGCCAGAGCGCATTCGAGACGCAATCAAAAGTGTGTTCAACGGACATACGGTGCTGCAAGATGTTGTGCTTGATAAAATTAAATCAAGTTTAAACGCTGCAACTGAGCGCGAGTCCAAAGCGGATATGACACAGTTTACCGAGCGTGAAACGAGCATTATGACGCTGATTGCCAAGGGGCTTTCAAATAAAGAAATTTCTAAAACGCTTTTTATTTCAGAAGGTACCGTAGCAAACTATATTAGTTCGATTTTAAGTAAAACGGGACTTGAGCACCGTACTCAAATTGCTATTTACTATTTAACCGGTAAAGGGAAGTAGGACTATGGAAGTCGGATTAATGATGACCAAGCTCATCCTCATGCTGTTTTTGGCTATTACGTACATTCAGTTTAATTATGTACACTCGATTTCAGCTATTGTGTTAGCACTGCTTCTTTACAGCTGTGTTAATATCGCCGCGTCTATTGTGAAAAAGAGCGCGTTCAAGCGCATGCTTATTGCTTTTTCAATTGTCCTTATTCTATATTGTGCGTATCAACTTCATCCTTTGTTTTTTCTTCTTTTGCCGCTAAACCTTTGTGAGCTTATTGGAGAATCAGTCGTAAAAAAATGGATGGTGCTGCTTGTATTGCTTCCAGTGCTGCTAGTTCCCTCTGATATTAGAGCTCTGTATGTGTTAGTCGCTGCGTTTACTTTTTTTATTTACACAGGAGCAGCTCTCTATCAAAAGCGGACAAACAATTATGAACAAAAGCTTGATGAAATGAGAGTAAGTATGCAAAAGCTGCAAAAGCACGTGAATGAAAATAAAGAGTATGTGAGACAGTCTCAATATGCTTCAAAATTAGAAGAGCGAAATCGACTATCGCAGGAAATTCATGATAAGATTGGTCATTCAATGACAGGAGCACTTATTCAAATGGAGGCAGCAAAGCACGTAATGAAGCAAGACGAGGAAAAAGCGCTGTCTCTTCTTCAAAATGCGATTACAATTTCGAAAGAAGGCATTGAAGAAATTAGGTTAACGTTAAAAAGTATAAAGCCTCCCGCTGAGCAAATAGGAATCAGCCGTCTTAAATTATTTATTGGTGAATTTGAGGCTAAGCATAGTATCGCAATGCCTCTTGTATACAAAGGGAATTTAGATCTTATCACGCCTCTTCAGTGGAAAATTATTCATGAAAATATAACAGAAGCTATTACAAACGCTTTAAAATATGCAGAAGCAACGATGATTGCCATTGAGCTTCACGTACTAAATAAAATGGTGAAAGTAGAAGTCAAAGACAATGGGAAAGGCGCTCACTTGTTTCAAAAAGGACTTGGCATAGCAGGAATGGAAGAGCGCGCTGCTTCCATTAACGGAACGGTGATTGTTGACGGAGCAAACGGATTTTCTGTTACCACACTGCTGCCGATAGGTGAGAAACTTCATACGTAAATAATGAGATTTCTCATGGGGAAAAGGTGAACTTATGCACTGACGTAAGTTTGCCTTTTTTTCATAAAATAAGGATATACCAACACACTAGAGGTGAAATGATGAACGTATTATCCATTCAAAAATTAACAAAGAAATTTGGAGATTTTATTGCGGTAGATAATTTATCTTTACAAGTAGAAGAAGGAGATATATTTGGGTTTTTAGGAACAAACGGAGCAGGAAAAAGCACAACGATTCATATGGTAGCTAGTCTTCTTCAAAGCAACAGCGGCGATATTGAAGTACTTGGGAAAAATATAAAGAAACACCGAAATTTCGCAAAGATGAACATCGGAATTGTTCCGCAGGACTTAGCGATTTATGAAGATTTGACAGCCTATGAAAATGTGAAGTTTTTTGCAGGACTCTACGGATTAAGAGGATCACTTCTTAGCGAACGAGTCGAAGAAGCTTTAGCGTTTGTAGGGCTTTTAGATAAACAAAAGGCGTATCCGAAAAGCTTTTCAGGAGGAATGAAAAGAAGGTTAAATATCGCATGCGCAATTGCTCATCGCCCTAAGCTGATCATTATGGATGAACCGACGGTTGGCATTGATCCTCAGTCGCGAAATTATATTTTAACATCTGTAAAAAAGCTAAATGAAATGGGAAGCACAATCATTTATACGAGTCACTATATGGAAGAAGTAGAAGAGGTATGTACAAAAATTGCAATTATTGATCACGGCAAAATTATTGCTGAAGGAACAAAAGAGCAGCTGAAAGCGATTATCACCGATACAAAAGATATTTGGATTGAAGTAAAAGAAGCAGACGATATAGATTGCAGCGGTCTAAAGGAAATTCCAGGCGTAACAGCCGTTACGTATGAAGATGGAATCATTAAAATTAATTCAAGCGCCGAAGTGAATAACTTAAACAAGGTCATTCATTATTTAATGACGCATCATATCGAAATTAAAGCAGTTAAAGAACAAGCCCCTAATTTAGAGACGGTCTTTCTGACGCTCACAGGACGCAGTCTAAGAGATTTATAAAAGAAAGGAGGAATAACGAATGAATATTATTGCAATTGCTTTGAAAGAAATGAAAAGTGATCTGCGAGATAAGCGTGCATTTATTTTTATGATTCTTTTTCCGCTAGCTCTTGTCCTTATTTTAGGAACAGCTTTGTCTCAAGCCTTTAATAACGACATGACGATAGACGACAGTTACGTTCTCTACAAAATGGACACAAGTAATGAACAATCTGCCGCTTTTAAGCAGTTTGCTGCACATGCAGAAAAATCGGGCATTCACTTTAAAGCGTTGAAAAAAGATCAAGATGGAAAAAAAGAAGTAAAAGAGCAGCATTATACAGCTTATGTAGAAGTGAAAGACGGAGGCATTAATCTCTCCGGAAATGAAGAAAACAGCATTGAATTTAACGTGGTGCAAGGTATGTTAAGTACATTTGTTGATAAGTACAACGTGGCTATGGAAGTGGCCAAAGTAAATCCTCAGCAAGTCGAGAACCTGCTGCGTGCGTCTAAGCATGACTATATTCAAGAAACATCCCTTCATTCTCAAAAACAGCCAAATTCAATAGATTACTACGCTATTTCAATGACCACCATGATTGTTTTGTACGGATCTATCTCAGCGAGTTATTTAATTAGAGGAGAGCGTATGCGAAATACAGCAATTCGATTAGTAGCCGCACCGATTAAAACCGCTGAAATTTTTGTCGGGAAAATTTTAGGCACTGTTTTGGTTCACGCCATTTGTGTATTAGTCGTCATTATGTCGACTAAATATTTTTTTGATGCGAATTGGGGAGATCATTTACTCTTAGTACTCGTAATGTTAGTATCTCAGATTCTTTTTGCCATTAGCTTTGGACTAGGAGTTAGCTACCTTACGAAGACGGAAGCGGCGTCAAGAGCAATTATTATGGTTGTGATTCAAGTGTCGTGTATTGTGGGAGGAACCTATTTTCAAAATGGAGCTGGAGAAGGCTTCGTCAATGTATCACCTTTAACCTGGATGAATAATGGACTTATTAAATTGATTTATACAAATGATATCGGCGCTTCTCTTTCAGTTATCGGGTTGAATGTAGGCTTCTCTATTTTATTCTTGGGCACAGCCATTGTGCTTTTGAGAAAAAGAGAGGGGTTATAACATGAAAAATATCATGTGGCTTGTCACAAATATGCTGAGAAATATGCTGCTTAGAAACAAAAGGACGCTTGTACTTGTTATTGGTTTGCCTATTGCAGGTATTTTGATGTCCGTTCTTATTTATGGAAATACAGCAGGGACTTCGGTGAATATCGGAGTTGTCAATCACGACTCAACGGATATCTCAAAAGACACCGTTCAGTTTTTAAAAGGACTGCATAAAACAAATGTTAAAATGCTCACTGACAAAGAAGTGGATCATGAGATTACGTCAAAGAAAGTTGATGCTGTTATTACTTTTGAAAAAGGGTTTTCTGAAAGCGTCAAAGCGAACAAACCAGATCATATTACGATTACTTCGATAAAAGGAGCAGAAGTAACGGGCTTTATTAAGTCTTATTTGTATCAATATATTGATAATGTTTCTGCGCTTAATCAAGCAGCAGGCGGCAATGACGCTGCGTTTAAACAAATGTATGAGAGTTATCAAAAAGCGCCATTCCACGTCTCCACGCATGCACTTGAAGACAAAGGAACCGATCAAAACATTGTCAAGCAGACAATTGGGTATTTAATTATGTTTATGCTTTTTTCTGCCGTAAATCTATCGGCTCTTATCACAAAAGAAAAAGAGCAGCGCACGTATTTTAGACTGCTAGCTTCGCCAGTCAGTGCAAGGCAATACGTGATATCTAATGTTATGACAAATATGATTTTATTAACTTTGCAAGTAATGATTACACTTGTTTGTATTACGACTCTTTTTCATGTAGATATGAACATTCCTGTGTGGCAGCTATTTTTTATTTTAGTTTTGTTTGGGCTAGTAGCCATCGGCTTGTCGCTTGTAATCGTTGCTTTTACAGAAAGCTCAAAAGCGGCAAACGGCCTTCAAACGCTTATTATTACGCCAACTTGTTTACTGTCAGGGTGCTTTTTCCCTCCTGAATTTATGCCGGATGTGATGCAGAAAATAGCCGACTTTCTTCCTCAAACGTGGGTATTAAGCACGTTGAAAAGTGTTCAACAAGGAGCCGCATTAAGCAGCCTATGGTTAAATATCAGCATTTTACTAGCTTTTGCACTCGTTTTTTTCCTGCTATCGATTTATAAATTAAATCGAAATAATACTGTTCAAAAGTTTATTTAAATGGTAAAGTCAGAGAATACCTCTGGCTTTTTTTGTAATTTTTAAAAAGTTTCAAAAAAAGATTGAAAAATATAAGATGAAATTTTAGAATGAAAGAGGAAAGGGGTATACAAAAAGAGAATAAATAGGGGAGAAAAACGAAGTTCATGTTGGTTTTTTGCACAAATAAATGAAATCGCTTACATAAGTCAGCATGAAAAGACGGAAGGAGAGATTGTCAGCGAGATAACAAAGGGGGAAAAACAGTGGGAATTTATGAACTACTTGTACCACGCACGGTTTTATATGGAGAAGGATCATTTTCTAAAATTGGAGAACAAGCTGCACTGCTTGGGACAAAGGCATTGCTTATAAGTGATGACGTTATGGCGAAAGCAGGCAATGTAGAAACTTGTCGTCGTTACTTAGCAGAGGCTGGCATGGACTGTGCCGTGTATACAGGCGTAAATTCAGAGCCGACAGATATTCATCTAGATGAAGCGCTTGCCATATGTAAAGCGGAGCAGTGCGATGTGGTTATTGCCTTAGGGGGAGGCAGCTGTATCGATACTGGAAAAGCGGTTGCCATTATGATGACAAATGAAGGGCATCTACGAACGTATTTTCAAAATCAACAAGATTTTCAAGGTAGTCCTCTTCCTTTGGTTGCCGTGCCTACGACTGCTGGAACGGGCTCAGAAGTGACGAAAGCGACGGTTATTACAGACACGGCGTACGATGTAAAAATGATGCTCGCAAGGCCTCAATTATTGCCTGATACAGCCATTGTTGATCCGTTATTAACTCTATCATGTCCAAAACACGTAACGGCAGCTACAGGAATTGATGCACTCAGTCATGCGGTCGAAGCGTATTTGTCTAAAAAAGCACATCCTTTTACGGATTCACTTGCGCTTCAAGCAATTGAGTTAATTATGAAAAATATTCGTCTTGTGTACAGAAATGGAGAAAATGTTCAAGCAAGAAACGAAATGGCCTATGCTTCTATGCTTGCGGGGATGGCGTTTTCAAATTCATCCGTTGCTCTAGTGCACGGTATGTCACGACCTATTGGCGCGTTATTCCATGTGCCGCACGGTATTTCTAACGCGATGCTCCTGCCTGCGGTTTTGGACTATACAAAAGAGGCTTCAATCGATCGTTTAGGTGAAATAGGACAAGCTCTTTTTCCGAACGTATCATATACAAAAAAAGAAGGAGCAGATGTGTTAATTGAAGCCATCAAGCAGCTTTGTATCGACTTAGAGATTCCTAATCTTCAATCGTGGGGCATTGATCGTCAGCTATTTTATGCGGCGGTTGAAAAAATGGCAGCGGATGCGATTCAAAGCGGAAGTCCTGCTAACCATCCTGTTGTACCGACGGCAGAAGAAATTATCCAGCTGTATTACACCTGCTATGAATATGAGTTTGAGTCTGCACTTTATAAGAAATAAGATAAATTCAAGACAAATTGAATGAGGGATGAAAGGGGAAACGTTATGGATTTGCTGATTATTTTGCTGTCTCTGGGGCTTTTGATGCTGGTTGCTTACCGCGGATTTTCAGTTATTTTGTTTGCTCCACTTTGTGCGCTGCTAGCCGTTATTTTAACGGAACCAAGCTATGCACTCCCGTTTTTCTCAAACGTTTTTATGGAGAAAATGGTTGGATTTATTAAAAACTACTTCCCTGTCTTTCTATTAGGAGCAGTCTTCGGGAAGATGGTAGAAATGTCTGGAGTCGCTGAGTCGATTGCGAAAACAATTGTTAAAGTCGTGGGGGCTAAACGTGCGATCTTGGCGATTGTTTTAATGGGAGCAATCTTAACCTACAGCGGCGTAAGTTTATTCGTTGTTGCGTTTGCAGTTTATCCGTTTGCGGCTAACTTATTCCGCGAAGCGAATATTCCAAAACGATTAGTACCGGGAACGATTGCATTAGGAGCTATTTCGTTTACCATGGATGCACTTCCGGGTACACCGCAAATTCAAAATGTTATTCCAACGACTTTTTTTAAAACAGACATCTATGCTGCTCCGACACTGGGGATTATCGGATCAGTTATTGTTTTTAGCTTAGGTCTTTGGTATTTAGAAAGTCGAAGTAAAAAAGCAAGAAAAGCTGGAGAAGGCTACTACGGATTTAATAATGAACTAGCAGCTGCTGCAGAGCTAGAAAAAGAGTCTGTACCTTCTACAGAACCTAAATATGAACCTAGCGTAGCAAGACAGATTTTAGCGTTTGTTCCGCTCGTGCTTGTAGGGGTTGCAAACAAATTTTTTACTGTTTCTATTCCAAAGTGGTACCCAGACGGTTTTGATTTTGCCAAAATTGGCCTTGAAGCGTTCGGAAAAGTAGATTTAACCGCAGTTGTTGGTATTTGGTCAGTGGAGTTAGCACTTGTTATTGGAATTATTACGACGATTGCGTATGACTGGAAGAGAGTGACCACCGGTTTCCAAGCGGGTCTTAACGCAAGTATTGGCGGAGCGCTTCTCGCTGCGATGAACACGGGAGCTGAGTATGGCTTTGGAGGCGTTATTTCATCTCTTCCTGGCTTTGCAACCGTTCGCGATGGTATTTCACATACCTTTACAAATCCGCTTGTCAATGGAGCCGTTACGACAAACATTTTAGCCGGTATTACAGGATCCGCTTCTGGAGGTATGGGAATCGCGCTTAGTGCGATGGGAGATAAGTATGTAGAAGCTATTAATCAATACAATATTCCTCCTGAAGTTATGCACAGAGTTGTAGCGATGGCATCAGGCGGTATGGATACGCTTCCTCATAACGGAGCCGTTATTACCCTGCTTGCTATTACCGGATTAACCCACAAGCAGTCTTACCGAGATATTTTTGCGATCACTGTTATAAAAACGCTTGCATGTTTCTTAATCATTGGAATCTACAGCTTAACTGGACTCGTATAACAAATAAAGAGGCTGAGTGTAGTTGAAGAAAGATCCGAACGATAAATCGTTCGGATTTTTTTATTGTTGCACTGATTTTGTATATCGAGCCTTTTGCTCTAAAACAGATTCTTTGACTTTCTAAACTGTAAGTATTATGATTACACTACTTTCTAGAATACTATATGCCGTTACATTAATTCTTAGCATGTTTATGAAGAAAGGAGAATGACTGTGAAGCTATTTGAAGGAAATTTAAAAGTAGGCGACTGGGTCAAAGGAAAGTCTCGCGACGGTGAACTTATATACGGATATATAAAAACGATTAATCCATCTAAAAAAGCCGCACTAATCAATGTAGTGAAAAGTGATGATGAAAAAATGGTCGGTACAACCATTGGCATGATGGATGAAAAAATAGAGAAGCTGCCCCTTCAAAAAACGGTGCACGAAGAGCAGATTCTTTCATTGATTGATCTTGCGCTGCTAACAAAAGACGAAGCTTGGTTTATTGAATTAACAGCTGAATTAAAAAGAGTACAAGATAAAAAGCAAGGCTGACATTCCTAGTAAAGGAATGAAGGCCCTGCTTTTTTTATTATTCCTAGGGGAAAAGCAGGAATGGAAAGCAGCTTGCGAGAAGAAGTAAATGACGACATTAAAAGAAAAGGTGATAAAAGATGAGTAAACGTGTCTTGATTTTAACAGGAGATGCCGTGGAGGCTTTAGAAGTTTTTTATCCGTATTATCGCTGTTTAGAAGAAGATATTCAGTGTACCATTGCCTCTCCCGTGAAAAAGAAGCTCCAAACGGTTGTTCATGATTTTCTTCCAGAAATGGAAACATTCACAGAAAAAACGGGATATAAAATTGATTCTCATGCTTCTGTAGATGAAGTGGATCCCGCTGATTTTGACGGACTTATTATCCCTGGAGGACGAGCGCCTGAATATATTCGAATGAACACAAAAGTTCAGGAAATTGCCGCTCATTTTTTAAAAGAAAACAAACCTTTAGGCGTTATTTGTCATGGTCAGCTCGTGTTAACGACGGTTAGAGAGTATCTGCAAGACAGAGAAGTGACAGCGTATCCTGCTTGCCGTCCGGAAGTAGAAGCGGCGGGTGCTATATTTGTTGAACAGACGCTCCACGTAGATAGAAACTTAGTAACCGGACAAGCTTGGCCGGATTTACCTAAATTTATGAAAGAGTTTTTTAACGTGCTAAAAAAAGCTGAAAAAGTGAACGCATAATAAAAAAAGCGGGCTGAGAGAAAACCATTCTTTCAGCTCTTTTAATTGATGATAGGTGAGGTGTAAACAACGTGCAGCTAGTGTCTGAACTGTCGAAGAAAATTATAAAAGAAGTACAGCTGGTGATGAAAGAACATGTAATTGTAACGGATACACGCGGAATTATTATTGCGTCTACAGAAGAAAAGCGGGTTGGTTTTTTTCATGAAGGCGCGTGGAACGTGATGCAAAAAAAGCAAAAACTATATATTTCCAAAAAAGAAGCAGCAGATTTAAAAGGAGTTAAGCCAGGAATTAATTTGCCTATCAGTTATCAAGGAGACATTATTGGCGTTATTGGCATTACAGGTACTCCAGAAGCTGTTGAGCCTTTTGCAGATATTATTCGAAGATTAACAGAGTTAATTATTCGCGAAGCATACTACATAGAAACAAAGGAATGGGAAAATAAAGGAGTAGAAGCTTTTTTTCGTGAATGGATTTATAGCCAGCAGGTAGATGCAGAATTTATTGAACGAGGTCATATTTTAGGAGTACAAGTAGACAGTCCTTATTGCTGCACGCTGTTTCAAATTGACTCATCTCTTTCGAAAAAGAAGCAGCAGCAGGTACAAGAAACAATTCGCTACTGGTTTGAAAGTCATAAAGGTGAAGGAGATTATATCGCAAATTGGGGATACGATCGCTTACTTTTACTGAAAGAAGCGGTAGGTGAAAAGGTAAGACAAGGATTTAAAGAAGAATTAAAAAAATGTCAGCAGTACATTCAAGCAAACAACCAAGTTATCATCACTATTGGTGTAGGAAAGCCAGCGGAGCAATTTGATTTGCATGCTTCATATGAAGAAGCAAAAAAAGCGCTTAAAGTAGCTTCAAAACGTCAAACCGTTGTTTTTTATGAGGAACTGCTGATGGACATGATTTTAGAAGACGTTTCTGAACCTGTAAAAAAGGAATTCTTAAGTCGAGTGCTTTCAGCTCTTTTAAAAGAAAAAGAGCTTCTCGAAACGTTGAAATGCTATTTATCCAATGATCAATCATTAAAAAAAACGGCAGTTGATTTACATATTCATATCAATACGCTTCATTACCGCTTGAAGCAAATGAAAGAACTAACAGACATTGATCCTAAAAGTGTAAAGGGTCTCACGCTTTTTTACCTTGCGCTGTCTCTACTAGAATAAAGTGCGCTATTCATTAGATAAACATACAAAAAATGAGTTTTTAAAGCGCTTTTTTTTAGTTTTTTATCTATAGTCCCTCGTGGCTTCTGCAACTATAATAAGATTAAGAGATATATAAGGAGGAACGTTATGCTTAATGAACGAACAAAAGCAAAGCTCATTGAAGTTGTAGGATCGGCCAACTTTCAAGATAGCAGTGAAGCAAGACTCGTATATTCTTATGACGCAACCCCTAACTTTCAGTCGCTTCCTGATGCAGTTATTATGCCTGAAAACAAAGATCAAGTGAAAAGAATTTTAACGATATGCAACGAAGATCACGTTCCTATTGTGCCAAGAGGCTCAGGCACAAATCTAAGCGCAGGAACGTGTCCAACGCAAGGCGGAATTGTTCTTACCTTTAACCGAATGAATAAAATTTTGGAAATTGATGAAGAAAATTTAACCGCTACCGTGCAGCCGGGTGTTATTACGTTAGACTTAATTAATGCCGTAGAGGCAAAAGGTTTATTTTATCCTCCTGATCCAAGCTCTATGAAAATATCAACCATTGGAGGAAACATCAATGAATGCTCAGGAGGATTACGAGGCTTAAAATACGGAGTAACAAAAGATTACGTTCTTGGTCTTGAAGTAATTCTTGCAAACGGCGATTGTATTAAGACAGGAGGCAAGCTGGCTAAAGATGTAGCTGGCTACGATTTAACGAACTTGTTTATCGGGTCTGAGGGAACGCTTGGCGTCGTGACAGAAGCCATTTTAAAGCTCATTCCAATACCTGAAACAAAACAAACTCTGCTTGCGCTGTTTGAAGACATGGACGCAGCTGCTAAGACGGTTTCAGCAATTATCGCCAATAAGATTATTCCGGCTACGCTTGAATTTTTAGATCAGCCGACGTGTGAAGTAGTAGAAGATTTTGCCCAAGTTGGGCTTCCAACTGATGTAAACGCTGTCTTATTGATTGAACAAGATGGCCCGCCAGAAGTGGTGAAGCGCGATATTGAAATGATTTCACGCATCTGCAGTGAAGGAAAGGCTGTATCGGTGAAAGTAGCGGCTTCGCAAGCAGAAGCAGAAGCGTTAAGTACAGCAAGAAGGTCAGCTCTTTCTGCTTTAGCACGAATGAAGCCAACGACGATTTTAGAAGACGCAACCGTCCCGCGGTCTAAAATTAGTGAAATGGTCAAAGCGATTAATGAAATTGCTGTAAAATACAACGTTAAAATCTGTACGTTTGGTCATGCGGGAGATGGAAATCTGCATCCGACTTGTTTAACAGATGCGCGTGACGAAGAGGAGCTTCACCGAGTCGAACAAGCTTTTGAAGCAATTTTTCATAAAGCCATTGAGCTTGGAGGAACGATTACAGGTGAACACGGAGTCGGAGAAATGAAAGCACCGTATTTAGCATTGAAGATGGGCGGAGAAGGAGTAGCTGCGATGAAAGCAATTAAGTATGCTTTGGACCCGCAAGGAATTATGAATCCAGGGAAAATTTTTGCTAAAGACACGAGAAAAAGAGTGGTGGTTCGTTCATGACGGCAACAAAAGACATTCAGCAAGCGTTTAAAGAACGGTTAGATTATGACGAGTTAATGAATTGTATGAGATGCGGTTTTTGTTTGCCAAGCTGTCCGACGTATGGCCAAACCAATCAATATGAAGCAGCGTCACCGCGCGGAAGAATTGCTTTGATGAAAGGAGTTGTAGATGGGCTTATTGAACCGGATGAATCCGTTGAAAAACAATTGAACCTTTGCCTTGGCTGCCGAGCGTGTGAGCCTGTTTGTCCTTCGGGTGTGAAGTACGGACACTTATTAGAAGAAGCGCGTGATATTATTCAGCAGAAAAAACGACATAAATGGCCGGTAAAAGCGCTCAGGCATATGGTGTTTGAACAGCTTTTTCCGCATAAAAAACGATTAAAAAATGTACATTCTCTGCTTGCTTTCTATCAAAGAAGCGGCTTGCAAAAAGCTGTTCAAAAAACAAATATATTAAACGTCCTGCCCGGTAATTTAGCACAAATGGAAAAAACGCTTCCGCCTGTGCCAACAAAAAAAGAAATGAAGAAACGTCCTTTTTTATTTGAAGCAGAAGGAACAAGAGAGCGTACGGTTGCTTTTTTTACAGGGTGTTTAATGGACACGATGTTTATGGAAACAAACAACGCGACGATTGCACTTTTACAAAAAGCGGGGTGTAAGGTCGTTATACCAGAAGTGCAGACGTGCTGTGGCGCCCTGCATGCGCACGGCGGAGAAAAAGATCAGGCAAAAAGGTTAGCAAAACAAAATATTATGGCGTTTGAATCCATTCAAGCGGATGATATTGTTCTTAATGCAGGCGGCTGCGGTGCGCTGTTAGTGGAATACGATCATCTATTAAAAGATGAGCCGGAATGGAAAGAAAGAGCAGCGGTCTTTTCTGCAAAAGTCAAAGATTTCTCAGAGATTTTATTGCAGCAGCAGTTTGTAGAAAGACAAAAGTTATCGCTCCCAAGTCAAATTATTACGTATCAAGATTCGTGTCATTTAAGAAACGTGATGAAAACGTCCAGCGCACCGAGAAAACTGATCCAAGCGATTAACGGAACGGTGTTTAATGAAATGGAAAATGCGGCTCATTGCTGCGGATCAGCTGGTATTTATAACTTAACGGAACAAGAGATGTCTATGCAAATTTTAGATTATAAAATGGAAAAAGTGAAAGAAGCCCATGCCCATACAATTGTAACAGCAAACCCTGGCTGTCTCATTCAAATGAAGCTAGGCGTAGTCAGAGAAGGAGTAGAAGAAAGTGTAAGGGCCGTTCATCTTGCAGATTTACTTCTTGAAGCAGTAGAAAGCAAATAAAAAGGCCGGACGTTTCCGGCCTTTTTATTATTTGAACAGCTGAGAAACAATTTCGTACGAACGAAGGCGAGCTTTGTGATCGTAAATTTGAGCGTTAATCATCAGTTCATCTGCTTCTGTTTCTTCAATAAACTGTTCAAGCTTGACTTTAATCGTCTCAGGACTTCCGACAATAGAAGAGCCCAGCTGCTGTTGAAGAGAAGCTTTTTCAAAGTCAGTCCATAGTTCATCCATATTATCCACAGGAGCTTTTAGTTTACCCGGTGTGTTTCGAATTAAATTTAGAAACTGCTGTTGCATAGAAGTAGCCAAGCGTTCAGCTTCTCTATCTGTATCAGCAGCGATTACGTTTACACCTAACATTGCATATGGTTTCTCTAACACGTCGGACGGCTTAAAATAACGACGGTACATGTTAAGAGCTGTCATTGTATTATTAGGCGAAAAGTGACTTGCAAATGAAAATGGCAAGCCTAGCTGTGCAGAAAGCTGTGCGCTAAAACCGCTTGAGCCAAGGAGCCAAATCGGAATATTTAAACCTTGACCGGGAACAGCTTTAACACGCATCTGACTTTCTGAAGCAGGTTTAAAGTATTCTTGCAGTTCGGCCAGCTGTTCTGGGAAGTCACTGCCGTCGCTTCTGCGGTCGCGTCGCAGCGCCTGCGCTGTCAGCTGATCTGTCCCTGGCGCTCTTCCTAAGCCTAAATCAATACGTCCTGGAAATAGTGATTCAAGCGTACCAAAATGCTCAGCAATAACAAGCGGAGAATGGTTAGGAAGCATAATGCCGCCAGAGCCTACGCGAATGCGTGACGTGCCTCCAGCGACATGACCAATTACAACAGATGTAGCGGAGCTTGCGATACCTGTCATATTATGATGTTCAGCTAGCCAATAGCGGTTATACCCCCATTTTTCAGCGTGCTGAGCTAAATCTAATGTATTTCTAAGTGAGTCAGATACAGTTCCTCCTTCAACTACAGGAGAAAGATCTAACACGGAAATCGGAATATCTTTTAATGCTTTACTCATCAATTTCATCTTCTTTCTTTAAAGACTTCATAGGCCTTGTTATTTCAATGGAATACAAGTATTTTAACAAGAATCTTTCGAGTTCCAAAATATTTTGCTTCGGTTGTTTTTTTTAATTCCTTACTCTTTTATTACACAAGCTCCTAAAACGCAAAAAGCTTGTACGGTATAAGGCAGAAGCCGCCTCTTTCTATAAAAGACTGTCATATTTTATAGAAGAAGGGAGGATGAATATGGTTACTTTAAATGAACTAAAAAGCAAGCAGTACGATATGATATACAGTTTAGGCTATAACTGTTTTCCAGGGATATATATGAAAAAATATTCTTTGCGAAAACAAGCCGGGGTGATTGATTGGTGTATTAGCATTTCTCTTTCTCATGTCAATCAGCTGTTGAAAAATCGCTGTAAAGACTTATTTGTATATGAACACTTAACCTATATCAGTTCTTTCGGAGATGGTTCCACGCTTAGACTGCGTGATAAGGTGTATCAAATTGATTCTGCTCATGATTTTCCGTCGTCTATTAATACGGAGACTAACTGGCTTTCATATAATGAAGTCAAAGAAAAATATGAACGGAGAACGGAGCGATTTTTAACGTCAATGGAGACCAGTTCTTGTATATTGTTTATTCGTATGGGTGGAACGTATGAAGAAGCGAAAGAATTAGAGCATGTTTTAAAGGGAATGGTCAAAAACGATTTCTATATACTGCTGCTGACAAACAGTGAAAAAGAACTTTTGTCCGAAGCTAACTGGGACTTGCCTTATACATGTGTTTTACATGCACCTATTTTTTCAATGGACGTGCTGCGCGATGATAAAGTATGGGAAGAGCTCTTAAGCGGGCTTGTTATAAAATAAAAGAAACTCTTTTTGTGTAATACGGGAATGAAAAAGCTCGTTTTTTTCATAGACTTTGTTATATCTGTGTATCAAAGGAGATGAAAAGATGGAGTCCAATGTGCGGAAGGCGATAAAAGAAATTGTGTTGCTGCTGCTAGAACAAGATCAGCGCTGGAATGAGTATCTAGTACAGCTGGAGGATTTGAAAATACAAGTGGATTTGAATAGTTCCGCATATGAAGTTCTGAGAAAGATGACGGGTAATTACGAAGTGCTGCTTGAACATATGGATCTCATTCAGCAGTTTGAAAATCATTCTAAAAGTGAAACGGCGCTGAATGACTTAGTTACTATCGTTATGAAGCATTACTCATTAAAAAATTCATAAGCCTGCTTTGTGCAGGTTTATGGAGTTTAAGCTCTCAATGGAATTCGGTAGAGATAATCGTTTATAATAAGTACATATGGTGATGAAAGGGTGATCGATATGGAAGAGAAACAAGAAATTGTACCCGTTCGTACAGAGGAAACAGCCAAATATTATTCGGAAGAAAAATTTTGGGACAAGCTTAAAAAGTTTGGTAAAAAAGCGGGAGCAAACGTTGTTTATGCCGTACTGCTTTTATACTACACGCTGCAAAAGCCTGATATTCCTCCAAAAGCAAAAGCAGTGATTATAGGAGCGTTAGGTTATTTTATTCTTCCTTTAGATTTAATTCCGGACTTTGCAGCAGGAGTTGGATTTACAGATGATTTAGGAGCTCTGGGGCTTGCATTGATTCAAGTTGCCATGTACATTGATGAAGATGTTAAACTGAAAGCAAAAGAAAAAATCAAAACGTGGTTTTCAGAAGAACACAATTTTTCCATTATTGATGCTAAAATAAAGTAACGTTATGATCAAAATGTCATTATTAAATAAAGTGAGCAAAAGAAGGTGATAGATGAATCATCTTCTTTTTAACCGATAATATATAGGTCTTTATGACTATTTTAATCCGTTTTATGTAAAAAAAACAGGATTAAAATATTTTTTTCATTAAAATTTTAAGCAATGTAATTGAATAATTCCCCTACAAATGTTAAGTTAAAACATGTTCATAAATTCGTCACAGAAAGCAATATACAAATAAGTAAGATAGTTTGTAAAAACTTTGTGAAATTATGGAACTTTTTAACTGAGAGTTTCAAACTCTTAGAGATTCTTCCTCATCAATCAGAAGTCGCTTTCTTTCGTCACAAGATTAAGCATCTTTCATTTGAAGGTGTTTTTTTTCAGCCTAAGTAAGCCAACAACATGATTGTATGACAAGTTTTTACTAAGGTTGTAGAGTTACTGTATTGTATGACAAGTTTTATGTGATTTGATGTTGATTAAATGAACAGTTTCGAAGTAAATAAATGATTGCAGAAAAACAAAGTCCATGCGTTTTCATGAACCATTATACGTTACTTCATATTTGTAGAGATGTTTAGCAAAAGGGGAGATGAATGGCCTGACGTAAACAATATCCATAGACAAGCCTTAGAAGATAATTATCTTTCTAAGAAAGCAAATTTATATGATTGATTCTAATCTAAACAATGGAGTGTTCAAAAATGGAAATTAGTCAAATCTTTATTATTTTAACCCCAATCTTTTTTGTTATTTTGCTAGGTTATTTAGCAGGATATTTTAAAAAGTTTGATGCAACAACATCTAAAGGGTTAAATACGCTTGTAACAAAATTTGCGTTACCTGCACATCTATTCGTTGGTATTACAACAACATCAAAACAAACGCTTATTGAAAAATGGCCGTTTTTACTAGCATTAGTTCTTGGTATTATTGGATTTTATGTTCTTTTCTTACTTGTTGCAAAATATGTATTCAAATACTCACTAACAGGCGCGTCTATGTTCTCTTTAAACTCTACGCAGCCAACGTTTGCGTTTATGGGTATTCCCGTATTAGGTAGCTTGTTTGGCGCGGATGTAGTAGCAATTCCAATCGCTATTACGGGTATCGTAGTAAATGCGATGCTTGATCCTTTAGCAACTATTATTGGTACGGTTGGACAGCGCGAAAGAAGTGAAGGGGATTCTGAAGAAAGCTTATTTAAAGTAACGATTAAATCAATCTTACACGGTCTTTCTGAACCGTTAGCTTGTGTTCCGTTAATCGCAGTAGTATTAGTGCTATGTGGGTTCCAATCTCCAGATTTACTATCAAGCAGTTTAGATCAAATTGGTTCAATTACATCTGGTGCGGCACTATTCGCAGTTGGGGTAACAATTGGTATCCGTAAAATTCAATTTAGCCCAGCGGCATTTGGTATTGCGATTTTAAAAGTGGCTATTCAGCCGCTTGTAATGTTAGGAATTGCAACAGCAATGGGTCTATCATCAGCTGACATCGTAAAATTAGTGTTATTAGTAGCGTTCCCAGGTTCAGCTGTAGCAGCGATGATTTCAGTGCGCTTTGATAGCCTAGCTGGTGAAACAGCTTCAGCATTCGTACTTAGTGCCATTATGTCACTTGTTACATTACCGCTATTAATTTCTTGGTTAATGTAGTCACATATATCAATATAAAATAAAAAAGGCTTTGCTATTTTAGCAAAGCCTTTTTTGTGCATCTATACTTAAAAAAGCTTTAAAAATTCTTGAGCGATTTTGGGGAGATAACTATCGGTACGCCACGTAACTAAAGGCTCAATTACAAATGGATTATCTTCTATGCTTAAAATTTTAATATGTTCTAGCGAAAAAGAAGATAGCATCGAATAAGGAACAATAGCAGCACCAAGGCCACGACATACTAAATTAAGAAGCATCGCTGAGTCATGGCATTCGCATAAAATGGTAGGTGTTATATCCATCTTTTTAAATTCCTTTATAATGCGATTGTATATGCTTATTTCCCGATTTGAACGAAGAAGAATAAGAGGGAGAGAAGCGATTTCAGCGACTGAAATCTTTTCTGTTGCATAACTACTTTCTTTGGGAACTGCTACAACAAAGACATCTGGTGCAAGTGTTTTTGTTTTTACCTGTTGATAAGGTAAGTCTGTAGTGGTGACTGCTACATCAATCTTTCCATCCGTCAACAACTCGTTTAAATGAGCTGGTTCGTTTTCATAGATATTAAAAGTACTGTTTGGATACTGTTTTTGAATAAGAGCTAGCTTATCTAGAACCGTTGATGCACAGTAGATTGTACATCCGACTTCAAGCTTTTCATTTGTTACGTTTTTACATTCCTGTACTTCCAATACTGATTTTTCGATCCTTTGCACAATTTCTTTCGCTCGTTTTAAAAAAAGCTCTCCTTCGGCCGTTAACAATAAGCGCTTGTTATTGTTTCGTTCAAAAAGCAAAAGGCCCAGCTCATTTTCGAGCTGCTTTAGCTGTCTGCTTAAAGGAGGCTGAGCCATGTGCAGACGCTTGGCTGCTTTAGTTACATTTAATTCTTCAGCTATGACAATAAAATAATGCAGCTGTCTTAATTCCACTATATTCAACTCCATACTTTAAAGGTATTATTATATACTTTATCAATATTTTAATTGTATGGAAAATAAGTGTAAAGTTAAATGTGTGACCAAAGCAGAGAGGAGGAAAAGAAATGAAAATAGCTGTAGGAATAACAGGAGCCACAGGAGCTATTCTAGGTATTCGAATTTTAGAGCTTTTGAAGAAGGCTTCTGTTGAAACGCATTTAGTCATGTCGTCTTGGGCTCATGCCACAATTAAGCTGGAAACACCGTATAGCGTTAGGCAAGTAGAAGCGCTAGCAGATTATTGTTATTCATATCAAGACCAAGCAGCAAAAATTTCGAGCGGTTCATTTCGTATAGACGGAATGATTGTAAGTCCTTGCAGCATGAAAACATTAGCATCTATTCGAATGGGACTAGCAGATAACTTAATAGCAAGAACGGCAGATGTGATGTTAAAAGAAAGAAAGCCACTGGTGCTACTTCCTCGAGAAACGCCTTTGAATACGATTCATTTAGAAAACATGCTGGATCTCTCAAAAATGGGAGCTATCCTCGTGCCTCCTATGCCAGCTTTTTATAACAAACCTGAGACAATTGATGATATTGTCACGCATATTGCTGTTCGAACGTTAGATCAATTAGGAATTGAGCTTCCTGAGGCAAAAAGATGGAATGGAATTAAACATTTATCACAAGGAGGAAAATAAACATGGCTTATAAAGACTTTAGAGATTTCCTTGATACGCTACATAAAGAAGGGCAGCTGCTGACGATTACAGATGAAGTGCAGCCAGATCCGGATTTAGGTTCAGCAGGTCAAGCCATCAGTAATTTAGGAGATCAAACGCCGGGATTATTATTTACAAATATTTATGGATATAACAACGCAAAGGTAGCTCTAAACGTAATGGGTTCCTGGTCAAATCACGCGTTAATGATGGGACTGCCTAAATCAACTCCTGTAAAAGAACAGTTCTTTGAGTTTGCTCGGAGATATGAAAAATTTCCTGTTAAAGTGAAAAGAGAAGAAACAGCGCCATTTCATGAGTGTGAAATTAAAGATGATATTAACTTATTCGACCTTTTGCCATTGTTCCGCTTGAATCAAGGAGACGGAGGCTATTATCTAGATAAAGCGTGCGTTATTTCTCGTGATCAGCATGATAAGGCGCATTTCGGCAAACAAAACGTAGGTATATATCGTATGCAGGTCAAAGGGAAAGACCGTCTAGGCATTCAGCCCGTGCCACAGCATGATATTGCCATTCACTTGAAACAAGCCGAAGAAAAAGGTGAAAACCTCCCTGTATCAATTGCTTTAGGATGTGAACCCGCGATTGTCACAGCAGCTGCTACGCCGCTTCATTACGATCAATCAGAGTATGAAATGGCAGGAGCTATTCAAGGTGAGCCGTACAGAATTGTGAAGTCTCAGCTTTCTGATTTAGATGTACCTTGGGGAGCAGAAGTGATTTTAGAGGGAGAAATCTTAGCTGGTGAACGTGAGTATGAGGGTCCTTTTGGTGAATTTACAGGTCATTACTCCGGTGGGAGAAGCATGCCTGTTATCAAAATCAATCGCGTATACCATCGCAAAGATCCTATTTTTGAAAGTCTATATATCGGTATGCCTTGGACAGAAACAGATTATTTAATTGGAATCAATACAAGCGTTCCTTTATATCAGCAGCTAAAAGAAGCATATCCTGAAGAGATTGAAGCGGTGAACGCGATGTATACTCATGGTCTCGTTGCTATCATTTCAACGAAAAGCCGATACGGAGGATTTGCTAAGGCGGTTGGTATGAGGGCATTGACTACGCCGCATGGATTAGGATATTGCAAGCTAGTTATTTTAGTAGACGAAGATGTGGATCCGTTTAATTTACCGCAAGTCATGTGGGCGCTATCGACAAAAATGCACCCAAAACATGATGTTATAACAGTGCCTAATCTCTCAGTTCTGCCACTTGATCCAGGATCTGATCCGGCTGGTATTACAGATAAAATGATTTTGGATGCTACAACACCGGTTGCACCAGAAACAAGAGGCCACTACTCGCAGCCTTTAGATACACCACTTGAAACTGAAAAATGGGAAAAAATCTTAACGAATATGATGCAAAAATAAACAAGGAGGAATCGACATGCATACTTGTCCAAGATGTGAAGCCAAACAAGCGAACTTAGTATCTAAATCACCAGTTGAAGGAGCCTGGGAGATTTACTTATGCAACGTGTGTTTGTTTACCTGGCGTTCTTCTGAACCTGAGACGATCACCAATCCTGAAAAATACCCTCGACCATTTAAAATCAATCCAAAAGACGTACCGCTGGCAACGCATGTGCCTCCTGTGCCACCCCGATCTTAATCAGCAAAGGTGGTAAGTAAAATGAATAAAGCAGAGCTGCCAAAAGCCGTGCGCGTATTTTTAAATGGAAAAGATCTAGAAAGGAAACAGCATGCTGCGATGCTGCTATCTACAGTGACATCCGAGGGGTTTCCTCATGTAGCAATGATTAGCGCAGGAGAGCTGGTAGCTATTAGCTCTTCGCGCGTCAAGCTGTTAGTATGGAAAGATACCACGTCTTCAAAAAACATGATACAGAATCATAAGGCAACCGTTACATTAGTTGTTGAAGGCAAAGCTTATTACATTAAATTTTGGCTGAAAAAAGAAGCTCCTGTGTTATCAGGCTATGAGCTATTTACGGGAGAAGTAGCCGCTGTTAAAGAAGATTACGCAAAATATGCAGTTTTAACATCGGGCATTCAATTTCAGCTTCATGATTCCAAAGAGGTACTGAGCCGCTGGGAGCAATCAATTAAGGCTGTTCTTTCTACTGAAAAAACCGATTCTTAAAAATAAGAATCGGTTTTTTAGCTGTAGTGAAATTTTTTCAAATAGCACGCTAGCTGCACTTTTAATAGATGTTCACTATTTGTAAATGATATGTTCATTTTATCTTCGATTTTCTTCAACCGCTGATAGAGTGTATTAACGTGAATATGAAGCTGCTTAGCTGTAAGTGAAGCAGAACGGTTGTTATCAAAATACGCTTCTAGCGTTTGCTCTAAAGGTTCATCATTCAAATGATTGTTTTTAAGAGGGACAAATACTTCATCAATAAAGGTTTTTACTTCTTCTTTCGATTGATTAATAAATAAGCGGTTAATTCCTATTTCCTCATACAACATGCATCCATCTTGCTGCTGAGACAGAAGGTAAGAGACAGCTTTTTCAGCTTCACTATAACTTTTTTCTATTCGGGTAAAGTGAGAATAACGACTTCCAATCCCTATTTTTACATGACATTCATTGTAGTAACGCCATTTTGAGAGTGAATCTTCTAATTGTTTGATAATAGCATGATGGTCTTCATAAGAATCAAGCGTGAATACAATGGTTACTTTCGTGTCGAATCCGTATACGACCGGCGCTTTTAAGCTGAAAACCGATTTGATGTCAGATACAAGGCGATGAAGATGTAAGTTTAAGAGCTGGAGGTCCGCCTGTGAACGAATGGTAATAAGAGCGACTAGAATATGCTTTTTTGTATCAATGTTTAGCTCATTTGCTTTTTGATACAGTAAAGTGGTGTCATAACATGATAAGTATTCACTAAATAGTTCATGCGTTCGCTTGTAAAATAAATCGACTAACGTTTGTTTTTTCAGCATTTCTAGTGCAATAACAGAGCTGCTTTGTTCGAGTGCCACTTGATCTAGAGAGGAAAGATCTTCTTGATTTGTCTGCAGAATAACTAACCCTAAGAGCGTATCAATGCCGTGTATCGGTTGAATGTAGACGCTGTGCTTCTGGTTGTGTGACTCAATAGTATAAAAGCAAGCTTTTGTATGTAAAAGAAAATGCGTGTGAAATTCAGCTGTTTTTGTGTCTACATCAAGAAATTTTAAAAAGCCATAGGTCTTATTATCAACAAAATCTACAATGGTGACGGGAGATGTAACCATTCGGCGTAATTCGGTAAGTATCGGTTCAATTCCTTTACTTTGAAGTGAAACGTTCATGAATGTGCGATGAATTTGATCGCGGCGTATTAAAAGTTCATTTTGTTTTTTTACATCTTCAAAAAGCGCTGAGTTTAAGAGAGCAATCGAAACTTGATCGGAAAAGCTTTCTAACAATTCTTTATCCTCTTCATTTAAAAGAGGAGTTGTACCGTTTTGATAAATAATGAGTACGCATACCGTTTGTTCTTCCATGCAAATTGGGACAGAAATAATAGATTGAATGTGTGTAAATGTATAGGACTGATTAAGATAGTGAATATTATCGTCAGTCATAGTAGAAGAATCGCGTACTATATCCTCTAAGTTCGTATACATATAGCTTTTATTATGCTGAAATGTCTTTCCGATAATTCCTTCGCCAACTTTCATTTTCATGTTTTGAATTTCATTGTTTGGCCCCCCGGACCAGGCGCGAGGCAAAAGAAATTCAGTGGAAGAATCAAACATCCACAGCACGCCCATATCCGCAACAGAAATAACTGAAAGAGCATTTTCTAGAATTCTTGTTAATAGATAGTCAGAGTCTTGTAAAAGCGAGATTTCCTTAATGCTTTTCATAAGTACGTTCAAAATGTGCTCATGCCGCTCTAGCTTTTTTTGCAGCACATAAGGAGAAAAGTTAGCGGATAGCTTCTTTATTTGTTGTGGTGTCCAGTCATGCTTAGCAAATATGCGAACAACAAACGCATACCGGTTTGGAAAGGATAAGTAAATTTCTTCGAACTCTTCATATGCGATATGCTTTTGAAAGGAATCACTGCCGTTATGTAGGCTAGTGGGAGGAGTGTAAGTCAGGGATGAGCATAAAGAACTGGAAAAAATCATGTTAAAATTTGCAGAATCAATACTTGTCCAAATTTGATAAGAACTGTTTTTAATAATAGATGTAAGATAACCTTTCATATTAGCTAATAAATCACTCATATTAACAACCCCTTATAGACTACTTAATGTAAAAAAATACATAGTTATAGTTCTTATTATATAGAAATGCACATTGAAAAAGTAGTCAGAATTTTTTAATATTTATGTAACGAATCGATTTGTTACAAAACATTACATTAAATGGAATAAAAAGGAGATGAGTGCGTTTATGCTAGCAAGGTCGAACTGGAAATACATCATTTTATTTTTATTATTTTTAGGCTGGTCGCTTGGAAACTTAGATCGTTTTATTATTAATTACGCTATTTTAGATATCTCGAAAGATCTACACCTTAATGCTTCTTCTACAGGCATCATCTTAAGCAGTTTTTTTGCAGGATATGCACTGATGCAAATACCTGGTGGGTGGCTAGCAGACCGCTTTGGGTTTAAAAAAGTCATTACAATCGCCGTGCTTTTATGGTCTTTGTTTACGGTTTTTACCGGAATGGCCTGGTCTTTTGCTTCTATTATTATCATTCGCTTTTTATTTGGATTAGGGGAAGGGAGCTATTTTCCATCTGCGTCAAAAGGAATCGCAGGGTGGTTTCCTCAGCAAGAACGCAGTAGAGCCATGTCTTTTTTGTTATCGTCAGGTACGATTATGGGCGTGGTGACACCGATTCTGGCGACGCAGCTGATGCAAACAATAAGCTGGAGAAGTATCTTTTATATCATAGGAGCCATCGGGCTTGTTATTACAGTTCTGTTTGTTTTTTTACTAAAAGAAAAGCAGCAGGGGGAAAAAAGAGAGGCTTCTGCTATTCCTGCTAAGCAGATGACATTAAAAGAAATTATCAAAACCCCGATGATTTGGAATTTATTTATTGCCTATTTCAGTATTTACGCTATTAACTGGGGGCTCATGTCGTGGATGCCTACATATTTAGCCGAAGTAAGACATTTGAATTTAACGGACATCGGTTTTCTTTCCGCTATCCCAGCATTTGTAGGCATTATAGGAATGTTTGTTAGCGGCTTTATTTTAGACAAGCTTCCAGAAGGAAAAGACAAGACGATAGCAGCGGTTTTTGGTTTACTGATGGGCGTTTTTCTTTGCTTAATGGCTATTTCACCTAGCGTAGGCATGTTTATCGTTTTTCAAAGCGCAGTAACTTTACTGTTTTCATTTAATGTGATTTTAATCGCTTCAGCTCCTTTAAAAATGTTGCCTGAATCAGTGGTCGGTTCAGCAAATGGTTTTATTAATACAGGGGCTCAAGCAGCCGGCGTATTAACACCAATGCTTATTGGTTTTTTAGTACAATCGTTTGGCGGGTCTTATAATGCAGCGTTTGCTTTATTAATTATCTGCGCTCTTGTCTGTGCTATTTCGTTGTTTTCGATTCGACCTGCAAAAGTGGTAGTGAACGCACAAAATGCTGTTAAATAATGAGGGAAAAAGGAGAGTGTCTCATGGATATTGTCAAAAAAGTCGAACAACTTATTGAACAAAAGCGACACGAGCTAACTCAAATCAGTGATCAAATATGGGAATATGCAGAAACGAGGTTTGAAGAGTATAAGTCGGCACAGCTAATTTGCGACATGTTAGAAAAAGAAGAGTTTACGCTTC
This sequence comes from Priestia sp. TRN 1309, assembly GCF_050846875.1. Taxonomy (NCBI): domain Bacteria; kingdom Bacillati; phylum Bacillota; class Bacilli; order Caryophanales; family Bacillaceae; genus Priestia; species Priestia sp. TRN 1309. The sequence continues at coordinate 453,185 of NZ_JBOZGM010000002.1, forward strand.
GTACACATATTGCTAACCTTGAAACAGGTTTTATTGGAAGTTACGGGCACGGTTATCCGATTATCGCTATTCTTGGTGAATATGATGCGCTTACCGGGCTGAGTCAAAAAGATAAGTGTGCAGTAGCAGATCCAGTCAAAAAAAATGGAAATGGCCATGGGTGTGGACATAACCTACTTGGCGTAGGCTCACTAGCAGCTGCGCTTGCAGTCAAAGAATACTTAAAAGAAAAAAATGTTCCGGGAACCGTTCGATACTATGGATGTCCAGCTGAAGAAAGTGGCTACGGAAAGACGTATATGGTACGAGAAGGATTTTTCCAAGATGTAGACATCGCGTTTTCGTGGCATCCGGCTACCGTTAATGGTGTCATGCATACGTCATCGAATGCGGTTATGCAAGCAACTTTTAAATTTAAAGGAAGAAGCAGTCATGCAGCTGCTAGTCCTCACCTTGGCAGAAGCGCTTTAGACGCTGTAGAGTTGATGAATATTGGTGTGAATTATATGCGTGAACATATGATAGATGAAGCGCGCGTACACTATGCCATTACAAACAGCGGAGGCATTTCTCCTAATGTTGTTCAAGCAGAAGCGGAAGTCATGTACTTAATTCGTGCTCCGAAGCCATCTCAAGTAAAAGAACTTTATGAACGGGTTGTGAAAATTGCAAAGGGAGCGGCTTTAATGACTGAAACACAAATGGAACAGGAAATTCAAGGAGCCTGCGCTAATCTAATTCCAAATCAAACAATGGAGCAGCTGATGCATAAACAAATGATGCAGATAAATTTGGCTGAGGTGAAACATGAAGAAATAGTCTTTGCCAAAGCTATTTACGAGTCTACATCCGCTGAAGACAAAGAAGCAGCAAAAAAACAAGTGGGTTCACTGCTAGACAGAGCTTTAGCAAATCATCCAGTCTTCAATCAAATTGCTCCTATGTCTAAAAATGTTTCCTTCATGACAGGATCAACTGATGTTGCAGACGTTAGCTGGAATGTTCCCACTGCACAGTGCGTGACCGCAACGTGGGCTTATGCTACGCCGTTTCATACATGGCAAGCTGTTGCTCAAGGGAAAACGGAGTATGCCCATGATGCGATGTTATTGGCTGGAAAATCCATCGCGGCTACGGCGATTGAAATGATAGAAAATCAAGAGCTGATTAGTCAAGCTAAACAAGAGCTGGAGGATAGACTAGAAGGGGAAAGCTATGAATGTCTTGTGCCTTCACATATACAGCCACCTAATTACTCAGAAAGTGAGGAGGAAGACTACAGCATGGTATAAAAAACGAAGCGGGAAAAACGTATTTTGGCGTAAGGAAGATCCGGACGATGAATCGTTCGGATTTTTTTATTGTTAGGTTGAACACAGGTTTCATTTATCCCGTTTTTTCGTCTTTAGATTGTATTGATGTAGTTATGCCTCAATCTCTTTTTTTGTTTTCATTAAAAATAAATGGTTAAAAATATATCTCTTTGCTGAACCTAACCCTATCTAATTGTTCACGAAAAGAGGTAAAAACATGAGAGCATATAAAGTAGAAAAAGATGGGTCAATTTCAACTTCACTAAAAGGAAAATCAGTTTTATCCACTTCTTATTTAAATAAAGGCTCTGCTTTTACTGAAGAAGAAAGAGAAGAGCTTCATCTGCAGGGACTTCTTCCTCCAACGGTCTTAACGTTAAAAGAGCAGGCAAAAAGAGCATATGAGCAGTTCGAAAAAGCGCCGAATGATCTTCAAAAAAATAATTCGTTAAATGATCTGCATAACCGGAACGTTGTGTTGTTTTATCGTTTATTAACCGATCATTTAAGTGAAATGCTTCCCATTATTTACACGCCTACTGTAGGTCAATCTATTCAAGAATACAGCCATGAATATCATCGTCCTGACGGCTTATATTTATCCGTAAATGAAGCGGACAGATTAAGTGAGGCGATTGAAAACTTAGGGCTCGACAGCGAAGATATTGATTTGCTTGTAGTCACGGATTCAGAAAGTATTTTAGGAATTGGGGACTGGGGAGTAGGAGGGATCAATATCGCAGTTGGAAAGTTAGCGGTCTACACAGCTGCAGCAGGAATTGACCCAAGCCGCGTACTGCCTGTTGTTCTTGACATGGGGACCAATAATAAAAAGCTTCTTGAAGATCCTTTGTATTTAGGAAATCGTCATGAACGAGTAAAAGGAGAAGACTATAATCGTTTTATCGCTCAATTTGTAAAAGAAATAACGGCCAAGTTTCCTAAAGCGCTTCTTCATTGGGAGGATCTTGGTAATATTAACGCGCGACACATTATGAAAGAATACGGCGATAAAATTTTAACATTTAATGATGATATTCAAGGAACGGGAGTAATTACTCTTGCAGCCGTTTTAACAGCCGTCCGTATTACAGGTACGCCTTTAAAAGATCAGCGGGTTGTTGTATTTGGACCGGGATCTGCTGGAATTGGGAATGCTGATCGTATTCATAGTGCGATGATGCTTGAAGGGTTATCTGAAGAAGAAGCATATGATCGTTTTTGGGCATATGATTACAGAGGTCTGTTAACGGAAGATATGGAAGATTTAGCTCCTTTTCAACAGCCATATGTTCGCCAAAATGAAGAGATTAAAGAATGGGAAAAGGGCGATGAAAATAAAATTTCACTGTTGGAGCTTGTCAAGCAAGTGAAGCCAACGATTTTAATTGGAACATCAGGCGTCACGGATGCTTTTACCGAAGAAATTATTAAAGAAATGGCAAAGCATGTAGAGCGCCCGGTGATTATGCCGCTTTCAAACCCAACTAAACTTGCTGAAGCTGTTCCGGAAAATATTATAAAATGGACGGAAGGAAAAGCCCTTATTGCAACGGGAAGTCCATTTGAACCCGTTGAATATAACGGGCACACTTACGAAATCGGACAGGCTAATAATGCATTTGTGTTTCCAGGTCTTGGTTTAGGTGCAATTGTGGTTCGCGCTCAAAAGTTTACTGAATCTATGTTTGCAGAAGCAGCCAATGCAGTAGCGCGTATAGCAGAAACAGATACAAAAGGAGATACGCTTCTTCCAAATATTAAAGATCTTCAAAAAGTATCAAAGGCGGTTGCTGTGGCAGTTGCCGATGCTGCTGTAAAAGATAACGTAGCAACTGTTACCGAAAAAAATGTAGCTGAACTTGTAGAAGAAGCGGTATGGCAGCCTGTTTATAAACCTGTTAAGGCAAGAAATGAATGAGGTAAATGATAAATGAGCATAGGTCAAATTTTTCTCATTCTCGCGCCTATCTTTTTTGTCATTTTGCTTGGTTATTTAGCAGGGCATTTTAAAAAATTTGACAAGCAAACGTCTAAGGGGCTTAACACATTAGTAACGAAGTTTGCGCTTCCTGCACACTTATTTGTAGGTGTGACGACAACGCCAAGAAAAACACTCATAGATGAATGGCCGTTTTTAGTTGCGCTGATTTTAGGCATCGTCGGGTTTTATCTCATTATATTGCTCATCGTGAAGTATGCAGGGAAGCATACGCTAACTTCTTCTTCTATGTTTGCTCTAAACTCAGCTCAGCCAACGTTTGCTTTTATGGGCATTCCGGTACTTGGAGGCTTGTTTGGTGCAGGTGCAGTAGCGATTCCAATTGCCATCACAGGAATCGTGGTGAACGCGATTTTAGATCCGTTGGCAACGATTTTGGGAACCGTTGGCCAAAGGGGACGAAAAGAAGGGGAAGAGAAAACAAGTTTATTCAAAGTAACGGTTCATTCTATTTTGCATGGTCTATCTGAGCCTTTGGCATGCGTCCCGTTAATTGGAGTGATTTTAACGCTTTGCGGCTTTCAGTCACCTAAACTGTTACAGGATATGCTTGATCAAATTGGAAGTATCACATCCGGAGCAGCTTTGTTTGCAGTAGGAGTAACGATTGGAATTGGAAAAATTAACTTCAGTAAAGGCGCGCTTGGGATCGCTGTCTTAAAAGTAGCGGTTCAACCGATCGTTATGCTCGGAATTGCAGTATGGATAGGGCTGTCTTCAGATGAAGTGACAAAAGCTATTTTACTGGTAGCTTTTCCTGGATCTGCTGTAGCTGCGATGATTGCTTTGAGGTTTGAAAGCTTGGAAAACGAAACGGCCTCTGCTTTTGTCATTAGTGCTATTTTATCGTTGATTACGCTTCCGCTTCTTATTTCTTGGCTTATGTAAATAAAAAAACGAAAGAGGGAAATTCCTCTTTCGTTTTAAGACGGATTAATAAGCTAATGCGAATAATCCTTTGATATGAGATAAGTAACGAACGTTACTTGCTTCTTTCATAAGTGATGCTGGTAAACCTTTTAATTGCGTTTTGTTTCCGCCGATTGTACCAATTGCATCTTTGCGTCCAAGACTTCCTAGTGTACCAGAGAAGACAGGAACGAATGATTCCATTGCTCCGCCGCGAATAGCTACTGCTAAGTTCACGCCTACAACTTCACCCATTTGCCAAGCTAATTGAGCAGTAGGTGGGTAAGGGCGACCTTCTGGACCCATTACAACCGCTGAGTCACCAGCAAGGAATACATCTTTATGAGATGTAGATTGTAAGAATTCATTTACAAGTGCACGACCGCGGTTTACTTCGATACCTGAGTTAGCAACTACAGAGTTACCTTGAACTCCGCCAGTCCATACCATTGTTTTTGTTTCAATTTTGCTGCCGTCTTTAAGTTCAACAGTTGTAGCATCCATTTTTGTTACAGGTGTACCAGTAACGAATGTAACGCCACGTTTTGTTAAGCTTGATTGAGCGCGCTCTACTAATTCAGCAGGGAAGCCTGGAAGAACTGTAGGAGCTGCTTCTACACAGTATAGAGAAATTTCTTTTGGATCCACACCGTGTTTTAGACATAGGCTTGGCATTAAGTCAGCGTATTCACCAACAAGTTCGATACCTGTTAATCCGCCACCGCCAACTACGATTGTACCGTCAGCTTTATTTTTTGTTTTGCTGTATTCAGCGATACAAGCTTCTACGTGTGCACGTAAACGGTTTGCATCATTTACTGATTTAAGAACGAAGCTGTGCTCTTCTAAACCAGGGATACCGAAGTAAGCAGTTTCACTACCTAAAGCTGTAACAAGGTAGTCGTAGCTTAATTTTGTACCATCTTCAAGAGATACTTCACGTTGATCTGGTGAAATTTCTTTTACCGTTGCAATTTTTAAATCAACGTTGTAGTTTTTAAGTAATTTATCAAGTGGTAAAGCTACCGCTTGTTCAGAAACGCCGCCTACAGCTAGACGGTGTAATTCTGTAATGATTTGGTGAGTAGCAAAACGGTTCACTACTGTAATTTTTGCTTCATCCGCACTTAGGTGTTGGCGAGCTGTCATTGCAGTTAATAAACCACCGTAACCGCCGCCTAAAATTAAAATATGTTTTGACATAGTCGATCCTCCGTCCACACTTTTTAATGAAAATTATTTTTGTTTTTCGTTTGTAATGTCTAAATACGCTTGTGCAAAGCGGAATAGTTTTTGAGCTTGTGGATCTTTAAGCATGCGTAATAAACCGAATAAACCGATTGAATTAGAAGCATTTGCTTCTGCACGATCGTTCGCTTCGATTGCAGTAGCTGCAAGACCTTTTACTGTTCCTTCTACTGGCTCGATAAATTCTTTTACTCCACCAAGTAGATCTTCTTTTAATACGTCGTCAGTTAATAATGATTGCGCAACGTCGTAAGTTTTTGTAAGCACCGTTACCATTTCAGATAATTTTGGTAAATTATCTACAAGAACAGTAAGAGCTTCTTGTACTTCAGGCTTTAACAATTGATCTAACACATCCGCTTGACCTTTGTTAACCGCCGCTTCTGTTTGTACAGCAGCATTTTCCTCTGCAGCTGATTTTTGAATAGTTGATTGAGACATGAAAAGTCCTCCTTTGCTGGATACTGTTGCATATGTAGTTCCTAGTTATCTGCTAGACTTTCAAACTACATTGTGAAGTTGTGAAATCTTGCACATAATTCTATTTTAATTTTAATACGAGATAAAATCAACTCATTTCGTTGAAAAAATAAGTGAAGAACCTCGTAACCCTTTGTTTAATAAAAGTTTATAAAAAATAAAGCGAATAATTGCCTAGGTAAATAAAATTAAAATAGGGAACTAACATAATTCCTCTTCCTACGATAAAACAAATAACGTCATATTTCAACACATACGAACTTAATATTCTATAAGTAGTAAAAAGATAGGGCGCATTTACTATTTAAAGAGTTTTCAAAAAATTACATTGACTTACTATAGTGTTCTACATATAATCTAAATATAACATCTTATGTAAGGAGATATAACATGGTTATAGTGGATGAACTTTATCATAATGTGGTCATTACATTGCCTCAATTAAAATTAATTGAATTTATAATGAAGTTAAAAGAAGCTAAAGCACAAGAAATAGAAGATATAAAAGCGAAAATTAGTAAATACGAAGAGAAGAAACGTGCTGAAGAAGCTTGGTACCAATCACTATCACCGTTTCGTAAATTTTTTACCGGGCGTCCTTTAAGTCAGCATCAAGCGGTCGAGTATATGGTATACGTAAAGGAACGCTTTAAAAAAATTGATCACCTTAAAGCACAAATGCGAGAACTTCATGAAGTTCTTGAATTAATAAAAGCGGAAAATGAAGAAACAAGTGAAATTACGCTTTCGCCTGCTATTGTACAAGAAATAAAACGACTAAAAAGCAGTGGAGGCGTTGGGATATGAGTGTTAATGAACTAAGTTTAGGTATAAATACGACGTGGGTTGTATTAACAGCGGCGATGATTTTGCTAATGGAAGGCGGCTTTGCCTTGCTAGAGGCAGGTTTTGTCCGATATAAAAATAGCGTCAATATTATTATGAAAGTATTCGCTGATATTACAATAGGAACGCTTTGTTTCTATTTAATTGGGTTTGGATTAATGTACGGAGATGATTTAGGCGGAATCGTCGGTAAAAGCGGTTTTGCGCTCTCAGGTAATTTATCGCACCTTGACATTCCAATTGGGCTTGAAACATTTTGGCTGTTTCAATGTGCGTTTGTTATTGCGGTCATTTCTATCGTTTCTGGAGCGGTGGCAGAACGAATTAATTTCCGCGCATACCTTTTATATGCGATTTTAATGACTACATTTATTTATCCTATAGCCGGCCACTGGATTTGGGGAGGCGGATGGATTAGTAAGCTAGGAATGCTTGATTTTGCCGGTTCGGCAGTTATCCATGCTCTTGGCGGTTTTTCAGCTTTAGCAGCTGCAATAATGATTGGACCGAGAAAAGGGAAGTTCACGAAAAATGGAATTAGTTCTGTTTCTCTTCCAAGCAATTTGCCGCTTGCCTCAGTTGGTGCTTTTTTATTATGGTTTGGATGGTTCGGGTTTAATGCAGGAAGTACGCTAAGTGCCACTGACGTTAGAATTGGTCACATTGCTATTGTCACAATGTTATCAGCAGCAGCAGGCGGAGCAGCTACTTTATTTTATACTTTATTTCGCTACAATCGTTCAGATGCACCTTCTGTAATAAATGGATCGCTTGCCGGACTTGTTGGCATCACGGCCGGGTGCGCTTTTGTTAATACACCATCTGCTATTTTTATTGGAGCTGTATCTGGCTTATTAATGATGGTAGCTACAAACTGGCTCGAAGCACGTCAAATCGACGATCCTGTAGGAGCTTTTCCTGTACATGCAGCTTCGGGAATATGGGGCACGTTGGCTGTTGGCTTGTTTTCTACAGACGGCGGAGTGTTTACAGGAGGGAACTGGACGTTATTAGGTGTTCAACTTCTCGGATTAATTGCTCTATGCGCTTGGGGATTTGTTACGACGTGGATAGGGTTAAAGGTTATTTCCTTGGTGGTTCCGCTTCGATCTACGGAAGAAGAAGAAGAAGTGGGCTTAGACATCAGTTACCACGGTATCATGGCAGCTCATCAAGCTCCTGAATTTATTGAATATGAAAACTACTATGCGGAAGTAAAAGAAAAAACCGCAGATTCTTAAAAAAAGGCCGCGCTTTATAACAAAAGGGCGGCCTTTTTATGTGGGGAAAAATAGATTTAAAATACTTGGTTTAAATGATTGAAAAGTCAGAATATTTGTGTTATATTATAAAAAAGCCAAGGAGTTGATTTCTTATGAAAAAGAATTTACTTAATTCACCGCAAAAATCCAACGGAAAGGTGCTTGATGCATTATTCGCTGAGATGATTTTAGACAAGGCGATTGCAGAATTTCGTAAAGCACAGCTAAAAGAAGAAATCGACCGCACGCTATTGATGAAAAATAAAGAAGAGTTTTTAAAACTCTCATCAGAACTTAAACAAATTTCTTAATTACTTACTATACTTCACACACCATCTATTTTAGATGGTGTGTTTTATTTTTGAGACCTACTAAAAGGGATTAATTAGTAATAATTATGGACCTCCATGTACGCTTAATGGGTTTACAGGATCTCGAAACGGGGAAACCGTTCCAGAGTTCAAATTTGATAACTATTATCCACCAGCAAACGGAGCGGAACTATATCAAGTGGTAAATGGGGAAGAAGTACTTTTAGCTACCTATGTGGCAGAAGAAAAACGATTTGTACCAGCGGTTGCTAAACCAATGTAAAGGAATGTTTTTTATGATTCGAAAAGGTTTGTATGCAGCATATAATGAACGAGACTACGAATGTTATGAAACGGAAAATGGGTGTGTAAAGCTGATTAGCTATGATAAAGGCGATGTAGCAAATGGATTCATTCCATACAATGACACGACTTTTACAAAAGAAGTTCCTCGTGATGCTGTTGAAGACGTGTTTTTTGTAGCTCCGTATGCTACTTATCAAAATGAAACGTTTGGTGTGTCAGCTGCTTCTGATGGTCAAGTGCTTTTGACCACATCTGAAAAAGAAAAAGCTGATAAATATCATTTTCAACGAACGGATAAATATCTATATGAAAAACGTGTGTTAAAGGAAGAAGTGAAGTTAACGGAGAAAAAAACTCCTTATTCATAAGACGCCAAAATAAAAAGAGGATGCACTCGCATCCTCTTTTTATTTAATCAATTTTCTTGAAGTGTTTCTGTTCGTATTATCATTTGTACGAAGGAAGGTAATGCCAAGACCGATTAATCCTCCTACAATAGCAGGAACTACCCAGCCGAGACCCACTCCATACATAGGTAGAATCGATGTAAACAGATCGTTTACTGCGGCAATTTTGAATCCAGCAGCATTTAAGCCATCAAATAAACTAACGATAAACGTGAACAGAAGGCTTACTTGGTAAACTTCAGAACGTCCTTTAAATAAAGGATGTAAGAATGTTAAAGCAATTAACACAATAGCTAACGGATAAATAGCTGTTAAGACTGGAACCGAAATAGCGATTAATTCCGTTAGGCCAAAATTTGCTACAACGGCACTGAAAGCTGATAAAATGACAGCAATCAACTTATAAGAGACCTTTGGAAACAGCTTATGGAAAAAAGATGAACAAGATGTTACAAGACCTACACTTGTTGTTAAACAAGCAACGGTAATCATCAGACCTAAAAGAATTCCTCCGTAAGAGCCAAAGTAGTAATTTGATACTTCAGCCAAAACCGTACCTCCGTTATCAAGACGTCCAAGCTCTGATACGCTTGAAGCACCCATATAGGACAATGCGCTATAAATAAGAGCTAAAATAACGGCAGCGATAGCCGTAGCTTTTGCACAAATTGTAATAATTTGTCGGTTGGTTTTTGCCCCTTTTTCTTTAATTGCATTAATAATAATAATTCCAAAAACAAATGATGCTAATGTATCCATTGTTAAGTAGCCTTCTTGGAAGCCTTTGAAAAATGAGTGTGTTGTATAAGCTTCGCTTGGTGCTTCGAACTTTCCAATTGGGTTCACAACGGCTACAACTACCAATATTCCAATAAACGTTAATTTAATAGGTGTTAAAACTTTTCCTACTAAATCGACAATTTTCGCAGGATTTAGCGAAAAAAAGCACGTAATCGTAAAGAAAATTACCGTGAAAATGATAAGGGGAAGGTGACCTGAATTTTCTGATAAAAAAGGCTTAACGCCAATTTCAAACGAAACACTTCCCGTTCTTGGCATTGCAAAAAGCGGTCCGATTGCCAAGTATAAAATCGTAGTAAAGATAATACCGAAAGCTGGGTGTACGCGACTAGCTAAAGACTGCAGATCCTCTTTTCCGGAAAAACCAAATGCGAGAACGCCTAGCAGAGGCAGACCTACACCCGTTACTAAAAATCCAGCATTTGCTGACCAAATATTGCTTCCAGCAGACTGACCTAACATCGCAGGGAAAATTAAATTACCTGCGCCGAAGAATAGGGCAAAAAGCATAAAGCCAATAACCACTATAAATGAAAAAGGAACTTTGTTTGACACATTAAAACCTCCAAAATTATAAATGCTTTTTATTATCGTGTTGAATAATTAAAATTTTCAGAATTTTATATTCGAATAATAAAAATAAACATGTATCGTATTATACTAACCTAAAATGCATATTTCAATATAAAATTTTATTTTTTTTATTTATTCGCTGAAATAGCAAAAATAGAAAAATACTTAGCAAAAAAATCTCAGTGTACAACAATTATTTGATATGATAAAACAGAACCGTAGCTTTTAAAAATTTGCATGTGCGGCCTTACATCTTTATTAGTAAAGAACTGTTTACATAAGGTGCTGTAAGGATGTATATTTATACACGGTTCGTTGAACCGCATATGCTCGATAGGTGAAAGTCAACTGTGCGAAAGGAGCAAGAAAGTGAAAAGGTTAGGTCTAGCAACTCAGATTCTAATTGGACTGATCTTAGGCGTAGCTGTAGGTGCTATCTTTTACGGAAGCGATACGGCCATTTCTATTTTACAGCCAATTGGAGACATATTTATTCATTTAATTAAGATGATTGTCGTACCGATCGTGATTTCAGCATTAATCGTAGCGGTCGCAGGAGTAGGCGATATCAAAAAATTAGGTAAGCTTGGCGGAAAAACAATTCTTTATTTTGAAATTGTTACAACCATTGCGATTGTAGTGGGGATTATTGCCGCTAACTTATTCCACCCTGGTGCAGGGGTTGATATGGGACATATTGCAAAAAGCGATATTTCTCAATATGAGGCAACGGCAAAAACGTCTGAAAGTACAGGGATTGCTCAGGAGCTTCTTCATATTGTTCCGACAAACGTCTTTCAGTCGGTAGCAGAAGGCGATCTTTTACCAATCATTTTATTTTCCGTACTGTTTGGTGTAGGCGTAGCTTCGATTGGACAGAGAGGAAAACCTGTTTTAGCCTTTTTTGAAGGCGTCTTGGATGCAATGTTTTGGGTAACTAATTTGGTGATGAAATTTGCTCCAGTAGGTGTATTTGCACTTATTGGTGTTAATATTATAAAGTTTGGTGTCGGATCACTTATTCCATTAGGGAAATTAGTGTTCGCCGTTTACTTCACCATGATTTTCTTTGTGCTTGTGGTTCTTGGAATTATTGCTAAAATGGCTGGAACAAGCATGTTTACGCTCATAAAAGTGTTAAAAGACGAGCTGCTTCTTGCTTTTACAACAGCAAGTTCAGAAGCCGTTTTACCATCTCTTATCAAAAAGATGGAAGACTTCGGCTGTTCTAAATCGGTTACATCGTTTGTTATTCCAACAGGCTACACGTTTAATTTAGATGGTTCAACCATTTATCAGGCGCTGGCATCGCTGTTTATTGCTCAAATGTACGGCATTGACCTTTCCATTATGGATCAAATTCAGCTCCTTCTTGTGCTAATGTTAACCTCAAAAGGGATGGCTGGTGTACCAGGGGCATCGTTTGTAGTTGTACTTGCTACGCTTGAATCTATGGGCTTCCCTCTTGAAGGCATGGCATTTATTGCAGGAATTGACCGCATTCTTGATATGATGCGTACCACAGTTAACGTAGTAGGAAATGCTTTAGCTGCAATTGTAATGTCCAAGTCTGAAGGCGAGTTTGATAAGCAAAAATCATTAAATTACACAAATGAATTAAAGAAATCAAACATAGCTTAAAACAAAAAAGCCGGGCAGCTGCCTGGCTTTTTTGTTTGGAGCTGCCTGTTATCTTTTTTGAAACATATGGTAAAATAAAAGAAATGAGAGACAAAGGAAGTGTCATAATGACGGAAACTGTTCAGTTAATTAAAAAGCTTGTTTCGATTCCCAGTCCTTCTGGAAATACAGAAAAGGTGATTTCATTTGTCGAAGACTATGTAAAAGAGCTAAATATTCAAACGTATCGCAATCGAAAAGGAGGCTTAGTCGCTACTATTCCCGGTAAAGATACGGATCATCACCGCATGCTGACGGCTCATGTCGATACATTAGGTGCTATGGTAAAAGAAATCAAACCGAGTGGACGTCTGAAAATCGACTTGATTGGAGGGTTCCGCTACAATTCCATTGAAGGAGAATATTGTGAAATCGAAACGTCAGCAGGAGAAGTATTTACAGGGACCATCCTTATGCATCAAACATCTGTTCATGTGTATAAAGATGCAGGTAAAGCTGAGCGAAATCAAGATAATATAGAAATTCGATTGGATGAAAAAGTACATAGCGCAGAAGATGTTCGCAGTCTTGGAATTGAAGTCGGCGACTTTGTTTCGTTTGATCCTCGTGTAGAAATAACAAAAAGCGGTTTTATTAAATCTCGTCATCTCGATGATAAAGCAAGCGTAGCTTTATTGCTTCAGCTCATGAAAACAATTCAAGAAGAGCAGATCGAACTGCCATACACTACGCACTTTCTTATTTCAAATAATGAAGAAATTGGATACGGAGGAAATTCTAATATTACGCCTCAAACGGTAGAATACTTAGCGGTTGATATGGGTGCCATGGGAGATGGACAATCTACTGATGAATACACCGTGTCTATTTGTGTAAAAGATTCAAGCGGCCCATATCATTACGGTTTGAGAAAGCATTTGGTGGAGCTAGCTAAGCAGCATGATATTCAGTACAAATTAGATATTTATCCGTTTTACGGATCAGATGCTTCTGCTGCTATTCGTGCCGGGCATGACATCGTACACGGCTTAATTGGTCCAGGAATTGATTCTTCTCATGCGTTTGAGAGAACGCATCAAGATTCATTAAACCATACGTACAAGCTTCTTTACCACTATGTGCAATCGAACATGGTTCTGCTTTAAGAAAGGAATATTTAATTAGTGTATTTTTATGCAAAACAAAGAGCAGGACGGGACTGTGATGTCTGTACTTTCCTTTCCTAAAAAAGAAGCCGGCTGTCCGGCTTCTTTTTTTAATAAATACTATATATTTTTTTACTGGTGAAGCAACAGTTGGTAAAAAAAGCACCTTTTTTAAAGAGGTATAATACGGCTTAAACCTTTTGTACATTTTGTTCATTTACAGAAGTTAAAATGTTTTTAAATTTTTAAAAGTTTCTTGTGACAAGTTTTGTAGAATGGGTTTTCAAAAGGATAGGGTTTCGTCATAATGTGGATATAGCGATCACTACAATAATCGGAGGCGAATCTTTTCATGTGGGTACTGACGGTATATGCTGGAAAAGAAATGAAAATGTTTGAATTTGAAACTGAAACGCAGGCGAGAGAAGCTTTTGCAAAAACAAATGGCTGTAAAGTTCTTTCAGAAGTCGTGTATTATAATGATCCTCATTTAACATTAGTAGCTATATAATGAAAAAACAAGAGCTGACTTTATGCTCTTGTTTTTTTATAGCTTCTTGTATCTTACGAAAAGAATAGAGTTGAAATAAAAAAAAATGTACGCTATGATATGGTAGTTACTTCTATTATTCTGATAGTTTAAAAGGTTCATATATATCAAACAGCAACAGTAAAGATGCCAAGAAGGCTTAATAGGGAAACTGGTGAAAGACCAGTACTGCCCCCGCAACTGTAAGTGTGGACGAACGAGTATAACCACTGTGGAAAAATCACGGGAAGGTTCTCAAGTAGAATGATACACAAGTCAGGAGACCTGTCTTTATTGTGAAGTTTCTATTTCTCCGGGGAGCGGGAAGGGAAACGTTGGCTTAAAGTGGCATTCGTGTACACTTTTATTCTGACGTTTTACCCGCTCGCATATTAGCGAAGCGGGTTTTTCTCGTAGCACAAAACTACATATCGTGCAAAAAAGGTGCGCAATGTTCACATTGCGTTAAATGGGAAGTCTGGTGTGAAGCCAGCGCGGTACCCGCCACTGTGAAGAGGAGCTGATTGCATATGCCACTGTATTCGGGAAGGCGCAATCAAGTGATGAATCGAAGTCAGGAAACCAGCCTTTTTCTAATGCGAAGCTTACCCTACGGGATATAGGTGGAAGTGCAAAAACTTAGTTTGAATTTTTCTGCGCCTCTATCATTGATAGAGGCGTTTTTTTAGTAAAGGAGCGAATAAGTGTGACGACGTGGAACTTAAATGGAACAAAACATCACGTATTGATTTGTAATGGAAGCAGCTGTATGAGAAAAGGTGGAGAAGAAGCCACGCAAGCTATTCGAAATAAAGTGACTGAACTGAATCTAGATGAAGCGGTTCACACAACCCGTACGCGCTGTAACGGAAGATGCAAAGATGCTCCTGTAGCTATCGTGTACCCTTCAGGAGATTGGTACAAGCAGGTCACTGAAAACGTAGCTCATCGAATTGTTGAAGAACATTTAGCAGGAGGCTGCAGTATAAAGGAATCACTTATTTATGAATATGATCAAAACGGTTTTGTTTCTCCGGAAAAGAGTGACTCCATAGAAGGAATTGACAAAGTAAAAAGTAACGCATAAAGGAGGAGCTAGCATGAAAGGTAAACTGTTAGTTATTGGATTCGGCCCAGGAAGCTTTGAACATATTACACAGCGAGCAAGAGAAGCCATTCAAGAAAGTGATATGATCATTGGTTATAAAACCTATGTGGAATTAATTCAAGGACTATTAACGAATCAGCAAATTATTAGTACAGGAATGACCGAAGAAGTAAGCCGTGCACAAGAAGCCGTAAAGCAAGCTGAAGCGGGAAAAACCGTGGCGGTCATTTCAAGCGGAGATGCAGGAGTATACGGAATGGCCGGCCTTGTGTATGAAGTGTTGATTGAAAAAGGATGGAAAAAAGAAACGGGCGTAGAGCTGGAAGTGATTCCTGGCATTTCGGCTATTAATTCATGCGCATCCCTCCTTGGGGCGCCCGTGATGCATGATGCCTGTACGATTAGTTTAAGTGACCACCTTACGCCTTGGGAGTTAATCGAAAAACGAATCGAAGCAGCTGCACAAGCAGATTTTGTAGTAGCTTTTTATAATCCGAAAAGCGGAAGACGCACAAGACAAATTGTGGAAGCGCAAAGGATTTTATTAAAATACCGTTCCCCCGATACGCCTGTTGGTCTTGTGAAAAGCGCTTATCGTGACCGTGAAGAAGTGGTAATGACCAATTTAAAAGACATGTTAAATCATGAAATAGGCATGCTGACTACCGTTGTTGTCGGAAATTCATCTACGTTCTTTTACGATGACTTAATGATTACACCGCGCGGGTATCAGCGTAAATATACCCTCAACCAAACAGAGCAGCCGCTAAGACCGCATCAGCGACTTCGAAAAGAAGCAGAACCATGGGCTCTTGATCAAGAGGAGACTGTAAAGCAAACGGCTTCAGCTATTGAAGATGTTCAGAACACAAAAGAAGAAAAAGCAGCTTCACGAGCTCTGGCAGAAGAAGCGCTTCAAGCAATTTTAGGTGAAACTACTTCACCGGTCGTACACCAGCCAATTGAGTCTATTTTTGAAGTGGCAGTTAGTCCAGGGCTTGCAAATAAGAAGTTTACGCCCGTTCAAATGACAACACTAGCAGAAGTTGTTGGTGAAAAAGGTACGATGGAGTATACGCCTGACCATCAAATCAAACTGCAAATTCCAACGGCTCAGCCAGATGTGATTATTAAAAAGCTCCAATCAGCTTCCTTTTTACTATCTCCAGTCGGAGACGTGTTTACAATTAAAGCGTGTGATTTTTGTGATGGAGAAAAAAGTGACGCCATCCCGCATACGGAACAATTACAAAAGCGTCTCGGTGGAATGGACATGCCAAAAGAGCTGAAGCTTGGTATTAATGGATGCGGTATGGCCTGTTACGGTGCTGTTCAAGAAGATATCGGCATTGTCTACAGAAAAGGTGCGTTTGACTTATTTTTAGGGGCTAAAACGGTTGGACGAAACGCCCATTCAGGTCAAATTGTGGCGGAAGGCATAGCGCCCGATGACATTGTTGAAATAGTGGAGAACATTGTCCATGAATATAAAGAAAAAGGTCATCCAAATGAGCGGTTTCATAAATTCTTTAAGCGTGTGAAGAATGTTTATGGATTCGACTATCAAGATATAACACCAAAAATAAAAGTAGAACCAGCTCCGTGTGGAGATTAAAAATGGGAGGGCATTATATGAAATCAGTTTTATTTGTCGGTCATGGAAGTAGAGATCCTGAAGGGAACGATCAAATTCGCGAGTTTATCTCGACTATGAAGCATGATTGGGACCCATCTATTTTAGTAGAAACGTGTTTTCTAGAGTTTGAACGTCCGAATGTAAGTCAAGGCATTGATACATGTGTGGCAAAAGGAGCGACAGATGTAGTTGTAGTTCCAATTATGCTCTTGCCAGCTGGCCACTCAAAAATACATATTCCGGCGGCTATAGATGAAGCTAAGGAAAAATATCTACACGTAAACTTCGTGTACGGACGTCCCATTGGCGTTCATGAAGAAGCCCTTGAAATTTTAAAAACGAGATTACAAGAATCAGGAGAAAATTTAGAAACTCCAGCTGAAGACACGGCTGTTATTGTCTTAGGGCGAGGAGGAAGCGATCCTGATGCAAACAGTGATTTATATAAAATTACGCGCCTTCTTTGGGAAAAAACAAACTACAAAATCGTCGAAACTTCTTTTATGGGCGTGACCGCTCCACTGATTGATGAAGGAGTGGAACGATGTTTAAAACTGGGCGCTAAAAAAGTGGTTATTCTCCCGTATTTCTTATTTACAGGAGTACTAATTAAGCGTTTGGAAGAAATGGTGAAGCAGTATAAAATGCAGCATGAAAACATTGAGTTTAAGCTAGCCGGCTATTTCGGTTTTCATCCAAAACTGCAGACAATTTTAAAAGAACGTGCTGAAGAAGGATTAGAAGGCGAAGTGAAAATGAACTGCGATACATGTCAATATCGCCTCGGCATTATGGAGCATATTGATCACCATCATCATCACGATCATGATCATGATCACGGGCACCATCACCACGATCACCATCATGACCATCACCACCATGAAGATAAGGTCGGCGAGTTAAAATGATTTTATTGTTAGCGGGAACTAGCGATGCACGTGCATTAGCTGTTCAAGTGAAAAAAGAAGGTTACGACGTTACGGCGACGGTTGTAACCGACAATGCAGCAATCGAATTACAGCGAGCAGAAGTGAAAGTGAAAATTGGACGTCTCACACAAGAAGATATGATGACTTTTATAAACGAACATGGTGTAAAAGCTATTGTGGATGCAAGTCACCCCTTTGCCGAAGAAGCATCTAAAAACGCCATCGGTGCGGCTGCTGAAACATCGATTCCTTACATACGCTATGAGCGGGCTTCGCAGGCTTTTACCTACGACAATATGACGATGGTTTCTACGTATGAAGAAGCAGCTGAAGTAGCAGCTGAGAAAAAAGGAGTTATTATGCTGACAACAGGCAGCAAGACGCTGCAGGTTTTTACAGAAAAGCTCCTTCCTCTTTCAGATGTACGGCTTGTTGCTCGTATGCTTCCAAGGCTGGATAATATGGAAAAGTGTCAGCAGTTAGGATTGCCGCAAAAAAATATTATTGCTATTCAAGGTCCGTTTACAAAAGAGTTTGATCAAGCACTTTATAAGCAATACGGAGTGACGGTCATGGTCACAAAAGAAAGCGGAAAAGTTGGATCTGTGGATGAAAAAGTGGAAGCAGCTAAAGAGTTAGGCTTAGATATCATTATGATTGGGCGACCGAAAATTGAGTATGGGACCGTGTATTCCACGTTTGAAGAAGTGGTTCATGCTTTAGTAAACCAAACTAGGAGTTGATTGAGATGGATTTTCGTACAGAATTTAAACCGTTAACTGTTCAGCCTCAGCAAATTGAAGGAAAAAGTTTTGAAATGATTACAGAAGAGCTTGGACCTCATCCGTTTACAGATGAACAGTACCCAATTGTTCAGCGAGTAATTCACGCGTCTGCAGACTTTGAGCTTGGACGCAGTATGCTGTTTCATCCAGATGCGATTCAAGCAGGAATTAAAGCCATTCGCAGCGGCAAGCAAGTGGTTGCAGATGTACAAATGGTGCAAGTAGGAACAAACAAGCAGCGAATTGAAAAACACGGCGGTGAAATCAAAGTTTATATTTCAGATCCGGACGTAATGGAAGAAGCAAAGCGCTTAAATACAACGCGTGCAATTATTTCTATGCGAAAAGCAATTAAAGAAGCAGACGGCGGGATTTTTGCAATTGGGAACGCACCGACAGCGTTACTTGAGTTAATTCGTTTGATTAAAGAAGGAGAAGCGAAGCCTGGACTTGTTATTGGTCTGCCGGTAGGGTTTGTTTCAGCGGCTGAATCGAAAGAAGAACTTGCCAAACTTGACGTGCCGTTTATTACAAACATCGGGCGAAAAGGCGGCAGTACGGTAACGGTTGCTGCATTAAATGCAATTTCAATTCTTGCAGATCAGGTGTAACGCATGAAGGAAGTACCAAAAGAACCTAAGAAACTCAGAGAAGGCTATACGACGGGCGCTTGTGCAACGGCAGCTACGAGAGCAGCTCTGCTTACGCTAATTTCAGGAGAAGTGCAAGAGGAGTCAACGATTTACTTACCTGTTGGTCGCTTTGCTACGTTTCATCTTGAAGAATGCGAGTATCGCACAAGCAGCGCTGTAGCCAGCATCATTAAAGATGCTGGAGATGATCCCGATGCCACGCACGGAGCGCTGATTATTTCTGAAGTTTCGTGGTGTAATGGTGCAGACATTATCATTGATGGAGGAGTGGGAGTAGGGCGTGTGACAAAGCCCGGTCTCCCAGTTCCTGTCGGTGAAGCAGCCATTAACCCTGTGCCAAGAAAGATGCTGAAAGAAACGGCTGAACAGCTTCTAGCCCAATACAACATACAAAAAGGCGTTAAGATTGTCATCTCGGTTCCTGAAGGAGAAGAAATGGCGAAAAAGACATTAAATGCGCGTCTAGGTATTTTAGGAGGCATTTCGATACTGGGGACGCGGGGAATTGTTGTTCCGTTCTCAACAGCTGCTTATAAAGCAAGTATCGTGCAGGCCATTAGCGTTGCTAAAGCGAGTAATTGTGAGCACGTTGTCATTACGACAGGGGGACGAAGCGAAAAATATGGAATGAAACAGTTCCCAGAACTTCCGGAAGAAGCATTTATCGAAATGGGAGATTTTGTTGGATTTACGTTAAAACAATGTAAAAAGCAAGGAATGAAAAAAGTGTCGCTCGTAGGCATGATGGGAAAGTTTTCAAAAGTCGCGCAAGGCGTTATGATGGTTCATTCAAAAAGTGCACCTATTGATTTTAATTTTTTAGCAAAAGCAGCTTCTGAGTCAGGCGCTTCTGCTGAACTGGTAGAGGAAATAAAAGGCGCAAACACAGCTTCTCAAGTGGGAGATTTAATGACGCAAAGCGGTCATCATCAGTTTTTCGAAAAACTGTGCGAGTACTGCTGTTTATCAGCATTAAAGGAAGTGGGGGACGGAATCGATGTCGATACGTCTCTTTACACATTAAAAGGAGATTTTTTAGGACAGGCGGTGCAACATGGCAATTAAAATTATTGGAATAGGTGACGACGGAAAATTAAGTTTGCTTCCTATGTATGAACAGTGGATTTATGAAAGCAATGTGCTAATTGGAGGAAAGCGTCATCTTGACTTTTTTCAAGATTTTGAAGGAGAAAAAGTAGCCATTGAAGGAGGTCTTTCTTCTCTTGTTGAACGTTTAAAAAACGAAGAAGGAAATGCGGTTGTGTTAGCCTCAGGCGATCCGTTATTTTACGGAATAGGAAGCTATCTTTCTACGAGGCTAGACGTTGAAATATATCCTTATTTAAGTTCTATTCAACTTGCATTCTCACGTCTAAAAGAGCGATGGCAAGACGCTTATTTTACAAGCGTACACGGCAGAAGTATAAAAGGGCTGGCTCAGCGCATTGATGGCTATAAAACAGTGGCGATTTTAACCGATGAGCAAAATTCTCCTAGTGCTCTGGCAAACTACTTATTATCATTCGGCATGACAGAGTACAAGATGTTTGTGGCAGAGAATCTAGGTGGAGAGGCGGAGCTCTGTCAGCTGCTTTCGCTAGAAGAGGCGGCGAATCAACTCTTTTCTCCGCTTAATGTCGTGATATTAAAGCAGGTAGAAAAAAGCCCAGTTTGGCCTCTTGGAATAGAGGACGATGAATTTATTCAACGCAAGCCGGACAAGGGACTTATTACTAAAAAAGAAGTTCGTACACTTAGTATTAGCGCCCTGCAGCTAAAGAGAGACAGCGTGGTGTGGGATATCGGAACATGTACGGGTTCAGTCGCGATTGAAGCAGCTAAAATTGCGCGTGAAGGACAAATTTTTGCTGTGGAAAAAAATGAAGCAGACTTGGAAAACTGCAGGGAAAATCTAGCGAAATTTCGAGTAGATGCCCATACTGTGCACGGAAAAGCACCGGAAGGGTTAGGTGAGTTTGCTGATCCTGATGCGGTGTTTATTGGAGGGACAGCAGGAGGCATGGAAACCATTTTAGACGTGTGCTGCAGCCGATTAAATTCAGGAGGGCGCATCGTATTAAATGCCGTAACGATTGAAAATTTAGCAGAAGCGATGAAAGCTTTTAAAGAGCGAGGATTTGAGACTGCTGTTACCCTTGCACAAATTTCAAGAAGCAAGCCAATTTTACACTTAACACGATTTGACGCTTTAAACCCCATTTATATTATTACAGCCAAAAGAGGAGAATGAACATGATTGGAACATTGTACGGACTTGGAGTTGGACCAGGAGATCCAGAGCTGATTACAGTAAAAGCATTTCGTAAATTAAAAGAATCACCCGTTATTGCGTACCCGAAAAAACAAAAAGGAAGCAAAAGCTACGCCCAAAAAATTATTGATGTCTATTTCAGTGCGAATGAAAAAGACATGCTAGGCCTTGTGTTTCCAATGACAAAAGATCCTGCTATTTTGGAAAGAAAATGGACCGAAACGGTAGAGCGAGTATGGGAAAAGCTCAAGGAAGGAAAAGATGTAGCGTTTGTCACAGAGGGAGATCCTATGCTTTATAGTACGTTTATTCACATGATGCGCCTGATGCAGGAACGTCACCCTGAAGCTCCGATTCAAGTCATTCCTGGTATTTCATCCATTAATGGAGCTGCATCTCGTTTAGGTATTCCGTTAGCAGACGGTGATGAACACGTGGCCATTGTTCCTGCTCGTGAAGATTATGAAACAATGAAAAAAGTATTAATGGAAAACGACTGCGTTATTTTTATTAAAGTAGCTAAAGTCATCGATTTTATGGTCGGTCTTTTAAAAGAGCTTGATCTGCTTGAAAAAGCATCGGTGGTAACAAAAGTAACGTCAGATGAAGAAATTATTTGGAAAGCTTCAGAACTAGAAGGAGCCGATTTACAATACTTAACACTAATGGTGGTGCGAAAATGAAGTTATACATAATCGGAGCTGGACCC
The DNA here is from genome assembly GCF_050846875.1 of Priestia sp. TRN 1309. NCBI lineage: Bacteria > Bacillati > Bacillota > Bacilli > Caryophanales > Bacillaceae > Priestia > Priestia sp. TRN 1309. The sequence goes on from NZ_JBOZGM010000002.1 coordinate 475,050, forward strand.
GGAGATCCAGATTTAATTACCGTAAAAGGCTTAAAATTACTTCAGCAAGCAGATGTTGTTTTATACGCTGACTCACTAGTAAGTCAAGAGCTAGTTGCTAAGTCTAAACCAGGAGCTGAAGTGTTAAAAACAGCTGGTATGCATTTAGAAGAAATGGTCAGTACGATGCTTGATCGCATGCGTGAAGGAAAAATGGTTGTAAGAGTTCATACCGGAGATCCGGCTATGTACGGAGCCATTATGGAACAAATGGTGCTTTTAAAAAGAGAAGGCGTTGATATTGAAATTGTTCCGGGAGTCAGCTCCGTATTTGCTGCAGCAGCAGCGGCTGAAGCAGAATTAACCATTCCAGATTTGACTCAAACGGTTATTTTAACTCGTGCTGAAGGAAGAACGCCTGTACCTGAGTTTGAAAAATTAACTGATTTAGCAAAACATAAATGTACCATTGCTTTATTTTTAAGTGCGACGCTCACAAAAAAAGTAATAAAAGAATTTATAAGCGCCGGTTGGAGTGAGGACACGCCGGTTGTAGTAGTCTATAAAGCAACGTGGCCAGATGAAAAAATTGTTCGCACGACGGTAAAAGACCTGGATGATGCTATGCGAACAAACGGCATTCGTAAGCAGGCGATGATTTTGGCAGGCTGGGCCCTTGACCCCCACATTCATGACAAAGATTATCGATCAAAACTTTATGATAAAACATTTACCCATGGCTTTCGAAGAGGAGTGAAGTCGGAATGATTCAACTCCAAGAAGGAAAAAAAGCTCTCATTACACAGCGCGGGGATTATGCTGTCGTGGCCATCACGAAGCATGGCGTAGAAATTGCAAGAAATCTAGGCAGCACTTTTCAGCAGTCCGATGTGTATTACATGAGCAAGTTTGAAAAAGGAGACGAAAGAGAACAGAACATTCAGCTGTTTTCAGGAAGCGTGCGGATGCTCTTGCCTTCTCTTTTTGAATCGTATAAAGGACTTATTATTATTATTTCACTGGGAGCAGTTGTACGTATGATTGCCCCTATTTTAAAAGATAAGAAAACGGACCCTGCGGTTGTTGTCATTGATGATAAAGGCGAAAATGTCATCAGCGTGCTTTCAGGTCATATCGGAGGAGCAAATGAGCTAACGCGTGAAGTTGCGGCAGCACTTGAAGCTCATCCTGTTATTACAACAGCATCCGATGTTCAAAAAACGATTCCCGTTGATTTATTTGGTAAGCGCTTTGGATGGGTGTGGGAATCAGCAGAAAAGCTAACCCCTGTCAGCGCTTCTGTAGTAAACGAAGAAGCAATAGCGGTGGTTCAAGAATCAGGTGAAAAGGGCTGGTGGCACTATGAGCACCCTGTTCCAGCTAACATTAAAACGTACTCATCGATTCAGACAGCTCTCGAAGCATCGCCACATGCAGCCTTGGTCGTAACGCATCGCAATTTAAAAAAAGAAGAAGAAGCGATCTTAGAAAACGGTGTTCTTTACCGTCCAAAAGTACTGGCGATTGGGATGGGGTGCAACAGAGGAACAAGCGCAGCGGAAATTGAAACCGTTATTGAAAAAACGCTTGCTGAACTTCAGTTTTCAATGAAAAGTGTAAAAGCATTATGTACAATAGAGTTAAAGAAAGATGAAGAAGGGCTGCTAGAAGTGGCGTCTAAGTACGGCTGGGAGTTTGTCTATTATTCGCCCCAAGAGCTAAACAGCATAAGTATCCAACAGCCTTCAGATACTGTCTTTAAATATACAGGTGCATATGGCGTTAGTGAACCTGCTGCTATGTTATACAGCGGTGCTGATACGCTTGAACTTGTGAAGAAAAAGTCAGGGAATGTCACCATTTCAGTGGCGCTTATTCCATATGACTAAAGGAGAGAACAACATGTCAAACAGAAGACTCGTCATTGCCGGTACCGGAAGTGGCGTAGGGAAAACAACACTTACAATTGGGCTGATGGCGGCATTAAAACAAGCTGGTTATAGAGTTCAAGGGTTTAAATGCGGACCCGATTATATTGATCCAACGTATCATACGGCTGTTACAGAACGAGCGTCTCGTAATATAGACAGCTGGATGCTTGAACACGATATGGTTAGGGAAATTGTAGCTCGAGCTAGTGAAGACGCTGATATTTCCATCATGGAAGGAGTTATGGGATTTTTTGATGGGAAAAATCCGTTAACGAACGAAGGGACAACAGCAGAAATCAGCTTAATCACCAATAGCCCTGTCCTTTTAGTTGTCAATTGTGCTAGTATGGCTAGAAGTGCAGCGGCAATTGTAAAAGGGTTTCAGCAATTTTTACCGGAAGCGAACATTGTCGGTGTAATTGCTAACCGAGTTGGAAGTGAAGGGCATTATAAACTTGTTAAGGCAGCGATTGAGCAGGAATGTCATATCCCTGTAGTAGGCTACTTGAAAAGAAACGATGATCTTACGATTCCTGAACGTCACCTCGGGCTGATCCCGTCGATTGAACGAGGAGAATTAACACCGTTTTTTGAACAGTTAGGGCAGCTTGTTCATGATACAATTGATATTGAAAAAGTATATGAACTGGCTTTAGCTCCTAAAATAGAAATTAATGATCCTATCTTTACAAAGCCGTCCGTACCTCAAGTGAAAATTGCTGTGGCAAGAGATGCCGCTTTTAACTTTTATTATGAAGAAAATTTCGAATTGTTAAAAGCTTACGGAGCAGAGCTTGTAGAATTTTCGCCTTTAAAAGGAGAGACGGTTCCGCAAGATGCTGATGGCCTTTACATAGGAGGCGGATTTCCAGAAGAATTTGCTGAAACGCTGGCTCAGCAAATTGACGTTAAAAATTCTGTTCGAGCAGCCATCGAAAAAGGGATTCCTACACTTGCTGAGTGCGGAGGCTTTATGTTTTTAACAGATGCTATTGTCACAACAGATGATACATGCCATGAAATGGTGGGGCTTATTCCCGGACAAGTAAGAATGCAGACAAAATTGGCTGCTTTAGGGTACCGAGAAGTGACGGGAAAGCCAGGGAATTTTTTATTTAAAGGCGATATACAAGCTAAAGGCCATGAATTTCATTATTCAACCTTTCATTCAGAGAAAGAGTTTTCGCCTGCCTATGATACAAAAGGGATGCGAGGAATGAAAGAAGAAGGCTATATGAACAATAATTTAATTGCCGGCTATACGCACTTTCATTTCGGCTCTTCTACGAAGATGGTAGAAAACTGGGTGGAACAGTGTAAAGCGGTAAAAAAAGAAAGAAGAGATGCCGTGTGACAGTTGGAAAAGTATATTTAGTAGGAGCCGGACCAGGAGATCCGAAGCTAATAACCGTATATGGAATGGAGTGTATTCAAGAGGCGGATGTCATTTTATACGATCGCTTAGCTAATGAACAGTTATTAAACTATGCTAAAAAAGACGCGGAGCTTATTTTTTGCGGGAAATTACCGGGCAAGCACGGAGTCATCCAAGATCGTATTCACGAACTGCTTGTTGAAAAAGCACTTCAAGGAAAAGTAGTGACGCGCTTAAAAGGAGGCGATCCTTTTGTGTTTGGCCGCGGAGCAGAGGAAGCTGAAGTACTTGCTACTCAAGGAATTCCTTACGAAGTCGTGCCTGGTATCACGTCAGGAATTGCAGCTCCAGCTTATGCAGGAATTCCTGTTACCCACAGAGATCATGCCACTTCTTTTGCGATTGTAACGGGGCATGGAAGAGAAGAAAAAGGAAAAGATTATTTAAACTGGTCAGCGCTTGCTCAAGGAATAGATACAATTGCGTTTTATATGGGCGTTGGAAATTTACCTCATATATGCAAGCAGTTGATGGACCATGGACGAGATAAACATACGCCAGTAGCGCTTGTTCAATGGGGAACGACGAAGTATCAGCGCACCGTAACGGGAACGCTTGCCACAATCGAAGAAATAGCAAAAAAAGCAGAAATTGCTCATCCTGCCATCGTGCTTGTAGGTGAAGTAGTGACAATTAGAGAAAAAATAAAATGGTTCGAAGAAAGAGCGGAAAATATTCTGCTTTAACGTTAAAAGGAGGAGACAATATGACGATTATTTCACAGCTAAAAGAACGAAGAGCGGTACGAGATCATGAACCGCGTGAAGTCGAACAAGAGAAAATCGAACAGCTGCTTGAAGCAGCGACGTGGGCTCCAAATGACAGAATGAGAGAGCCCTGGAGCTTTTATGTGATTCAAGGAGAAGCAAAAAAGAAGTATGAAGAACTGGCTGAAGCGTATCTAAAGGAGCGCTTTCCGACAAAGCCTCATTTAGTAGAAAGTTCGTTAAAAGCAGTGAAAAATACACCTGTACATATTGTTGTAACAGCTGATACAGTTGAAGGAGACGAAGAAGCCACGGAAGATAACAAATATGCGGTTTCGTGCGCGATTCATTCCATGTGGCTAGCAGCTAAAGAATTAGGGCTTGGATTCGTTTGGAGAACAAGAGGAGTTGGTCTTGTTCGAGACGAGCGACTGTATGAGTTTATCGGAAAGCCTGCAGGTAAAGTCGTGGTAGGAAACGTATTTTTAGGCTATCCAAATGAAGAGTCTCTTACAAAAATGAAAGAGCCTGCTAGAACATCGTTTACAGAAAAAACAACATGGCTGTAAACTGAAATTCGAAGAAAAAGAGGTTTTTAGATTGAAAGACAAACGGGGTCTTACGTTAATTTATACCGGAGACGGAAAAGGGAAAACAACCGCTGCTTTAGGTCTTGCGTTGCGCGCTACGGGACGCGGACAAAAAGTATTAATGATTCAATTTATTAAATCTCCTCAGCGTACATATGGCGAAAAGCTGATGTTTGACAGAATAGGAATTGAAATGATTCAAACAGGAGTCGGCTTTACGTGGACAAAAACACCGCCTGAACATCGTGAAGCTTTGCAAAAAGCCTGGGCGCTCACGAAGGACAAAGTCTTCTCGAACGAATATGATGTGGTTATTTTAGACGAGTTAAATAATGCACTGGCTATCGAGAAATTTCCTATTGATGATGTGCTACCGCTACACGAAGTAATTGACCTTATTCAAAAGCGCCCTGAGCATATGCATTTGGTCATTACCGGACGTTCTGCCAAAAAAGAAGTGATGGAAGCAGCAGATCTTGTGACGGAAATGAAGCCTCATAAACATTATTACGATGAAGGAATTCCGGCTGTAAAAGGAATTGAATTTTAAAAAGCCCTCAGTGAAGAGGGCTTTTTTTATGGAGCAGGGGCATCTACTTTTTCAGCTTGCCAGTAAAATTGGCTAATGACATCAGACAGTGCTTTTGTTGTGTTGGTTAGTTCATCAAAGTTATTGTCAACTCCACCCACTTCGATTAAAATCGCATTTTTGGAAACATCTTGATTATATACACCGTTACCGCTGGATTTGTTTTTGCCAATAACTCCGCGGCTTAATCCGGGATATTTCTTTTCAAGTCCTTCATGAAGCGCTTTTGCCATTTTTAAGTTTTGTTCAAAGTTTTGATTCGCTTTCCCTAAAACAAACACAACTTTTGCATACGATTTATTGTTAATCTTAATGGTTGTATTATCTTTTCGAAGCGAATCTCGGTGCAAATCGATAAAGTAAGTTAAATCTCTATTTTCAGTCATCGCCGTTTCAATGACTGTGCGAGACATGGCGTACGATTGATTGGTGTTCCAACCTTTTTCTTTTAATTTCTGTCCAATATTGGTTTGATCAACTTCTGCCCCAATTCCCTGAGCCTCTAAATCTTTTCCTAGCATATTTGCAACAATATTAATATTTGTTTTGCTATCCACTGCTTTATTAGCATCTGGATCACCTTCAAGTCCTAACAGAGGCAAGTAAGATTCCCAGCTGTGCGTATGATAAATATAAAATACCTTTTTCCCGCCAGTTGTATTATTATTTTGAGCGTTCGTACCATTGTTTTCTTTAGGCTGCTGAACTTTTGTAGTAGAATTTCTTTCTTTTAGCGTTTCATCTAGCGGCGGTGCAGATTCTCTAGGGAAGTTTGTGAAATTTGTGCCTTCACCGGCGATAATGATATTGGAGTCGTAAATACTGAATCCAGGAAGTTCGGAACCAAACAAGCTTCTCGCGTCTTCTGCTCGAATACTTGTTGATAACTCGAGCAGTGTAGAAGAAAGACCGGGAGGTGAGTAGTTTTTATCAAAAGCCGTTGAAAAATGATGGTTTTCTTGGCTCATTAAATAATAAAGACTTTCTGCTTTATGCTTTGATAACGTTTGATAGACAATAGAAGAATTGAACTGTTCTTTAAATGCTGAGTAACTTACTAGAACAATGATAGATGATGTCATTAAAACAACGGATAAAATAACAAGAACCATCTTATATGTTAACACTACAAAATTGGCGCGATTACTAGATTTCAATGGCGAAATCTCCTCTCTATGTCAGCGTCAGGCTAATAGGTATGAAGGACTTTGCTAATCTAGTAATAATTATATGAATGGAATTTTCTAATTATGATAAGCATTTAATAGAGAAAGTAGTCTTCAAAATCAAAAAAGAAGAATCACGTGAGATACAATCTCATATTCTCCGTGATTCTTCTTCAAATAGACCTCGGATGGCTTCTCCTTTTGGAGTGAGGCTGAATCCTTTTTTCTCTTTTTTAAGCAGCTGATAGTTTTGTAATTCTTGTAAATACGTAACAATGCGCTTGCGCTTTACGGAATTTAATAATCCAAATGCGGGTATTTTATCGAGCTCTTTTTGACGAATGCTGTTAGTAGAAACGCCTTCTAAAATTTGTACGTAACTCTGCTGAGTTTCCGTGTTTTTTAAGGTATCTATAAGCGTTAATAACTGTAACATTTGGTTTGAATCGAAAGTTATTTGACCGATTTTTAGCGGAGTCAAAAGCAGGTTCTGACGCTGCTTATGAAGTTCATTTTCTATCTTAGCGCTTATTTCTGTCAGCTTCGTTTCTATTTCGTTTGGACCCATATAACATATAAATTTGTTTGTTTCCTGCAGCAGGGTGACATCTGAAAAATCCCACTGTGAAAACCATTGTATGGAACCAATTTTGAGATTGGCATTCGGTGTTTTTACTTGTAATACGTTTTGAATGAAGGAAAGAAAAGGATCATTTTCCCGTAAAACTTGTTCTTCATTAAGTTGATAAGTGGTTAGGCTGCACAATTTGTCTTGGATTTCTTTGATGTGCACTTCATGATGCTTTAAAAGACTTTTCCACTTAAAAAAGACAAGCAGTTTTTGAATCACTTCTTCATTTTCATCTATAATCTCTTCGAACTGCCGCTGAGTTGTAGCTAATCGTTTGGCTGCTAGCACTACATTATACTCATCACCGAGTGAAATAGCATCATTTGTGACATCATATGTTACAGCGAGACCTCTGTTTTCTGAAGTTAAGCGAATGATCTCGTTTTCTCCGTGAACAGTTAATACCGTATCTTCCGTATCTGCAAATCCTCTCTCAAAGGCGGTGGAAGAAAGAGAGCGAAAAGGTCTCATAATGATTTCAATCCGATTGCGCCAAAAAGCAATTTGCTCAGGGTTTTTCATAATAAAAAGCAAAGGTGATTTTTTTGATTGTTCAATTGCTTCAATCACATCTGCATTTCGGTGATAAAGAGAAATGAGGGGATGTTTGAAAAAACACTTATTAATATGCTGAATCCATTCTTCTTTTGAAGAATCATGTATTCTAGCGCAAAACATGTAATCTTTCATAATGCTTCCGAGATAATTTTCCAACTCATTTTTAGTCAAAACCGTAAAATCTTGAGAATAAAACTCATCATGATGAATAGGAATGCCGCGATTCTTATTATATTCTTTCCAAAGAAATGAAGTTGGTTTCCAAAAGTAAGGATAAACGTCTTCATTTTTATCAATTGCGACGGGAAAACCGCCCCTATGATTTCCATATAAGAATGTTTGAAAAAGGATGATATCTTCTTGAGGTAACGCATTCATTGCTCGCTCAAAGTAGTCGTCTAAACGTCCAAGCAACCCTTTAGTATGTTTACTTCCTACGGACCGAATCGATTTATTCTTACGTCCGAGCGGAAGGAATGTTAAGTGGTTGTAAGCTGTAAAATCAACTGGCAAATTCTCTGGTAAAGTCATTTATCTAACTCCTTTCATTTATTGAGTATTTTACCCATTAAAGAAAAGAAGAAAAAGTTTTAATGTGTCTTGAACGCAAGAATAATTTTTAAAAATTTTCTGTTAATTAACCTTCAGAAATAAAGAAAAGGGATTCAAAGTAATTTTGAATGGGTATAGTAATAAAAATTTTGACACATATTATCGAATATATATGAATGTTGTCAAAAAAACCAACAAAAGTGATGATTCATCCAAAGGAGGAAGCTTATGGAGAATAAAGGTCCGTTTAAAAAGACGATATCCCTATTAGATTTAACATTGATTGGATTAGGGGCTATTTTTGGTTCCGCTTGGCTGTTTGCCGTTAGTAATGTCGCTACGCAAGCAGGTCCTGCAGGAAGTTTTTCTTGGGTTATTGGTGGAGTTATTATTTTATTAATAGGCCTTGTATACGCTGAGCTAGGGGCTGCCTTGCCTCGTACAGGAGGAATTATTCGATATCCTGTTTATTCACACGGTCATCTTGTAGGCTATATGATTTCGTTTATTACGATCGTAGCTTACACTAGTTTAATCGCTATCGAAGTAACAGCAGTGAGACAGTATGTGGCTTACTGGTTTCCAGGTTTAACAAAATCCGGATCTGACTCACCAACGATATCTGGATGGATTCTACAATTTGTGTTGCTTTGCTTATTCTTTTTACTCAATTACTGGAGTGTAAAAGCATTTGCGAAATCGAATATTATCATTTCTATTTTCAAATATTTTGTACCGCTTACGGTAATTGTAACGTTGGCATTTTATTTTAAGTCAGGAAACTTTACGATGGGAGAGTTTGCTCCCGGGGGATTTGATGGTATCCAGGCCGCCATTGCTACAGGCGGAGTTATGTTTGCTTACTTAGGCCTTCATCCGATTGTATCGGTAGCTGGAGAGGTGAAAAATCCTCAGCGCAATATTCCAATTGCTCTTGTGATTTGTATCATTCTAGCAGCTCTCATTTATACTGCTCTACAAGTATTGTTTATCGGAGCTATTCCATCTGACATGATTAAAGGCGGTTGGTCCGGCATTCAAGATAAATTCTCACTGCCGTTTAAAGATATCGCTGTTGTTCTTGGCCTTGGCTGGCTAGCAACACTTGTTATTTTAGACGCTATTTTATCACCGGGTGGTAACGGTAATATTTTTATGAATACAACATCTAGACTTATCTATGCTTGGTCTCGTAACGGTACGTTATTTAAAACGTTTGCTCATGTGGATAAAAAAACAGGGATTCCACGATCATCTTTATGGCTTTCATTAGGACTTTCGATTTTTTGGACACTGCCATTTCCTTCGTGGAATGCACTCGTAAACGTATGCTCTGTTGCGCTTATTCTATCTTACGCGATTGCACCAATTTCATCAGCGGCCTTTATGGTGAACGCAAAAGATTTGGAAAAGCCTTTTAAATTAAGAGGAATGAGTATAATTGGTCCATTATCCTTTATTTTTGCTTCCTTTATTGTGTACTGGTCAGGATGGAAGACTATTTCGTGGCTGCTAACTTCTCAACTGGTCATGTTTGTTATATATTTGATTTTTGCTAAATATGTGCCTAAAAATGAAGTAAGTCTTCGTCAGCAGATTAAATCAACATGGTGGCTAGTTGCTTATTATATCATCATGCTCTTTATTTCTTATATCGGTTCGTTCGGCGGAGGGAAAGGTTTAATCGATACGCCTGTAGACTTAATTATCATAGCGGTCGTATCTCTTGGGATTTATTATTGGGCTAAATATACGGGCCTTCCAAAAGCGCTTATTGATTACGATCACCATCCTGAACAGGAAGAAAAAGCGCCTGTATAACCTGTAAAGCAGCGACATTCGCTGCTTTTTTCTATGTTATGCAAACATGAATTTCTAAAGTTTATCGTATAATTGAGTAGGAAAGAAGGAATTAGCACATTATTGTTTAATTAATGTAATGTAACCGTTTTAAATCCAACGCTTGGAGGAAGAGTATGATTGAAAAAATAATAAATTCACTTCGAAAGCGGCTGTGGGAAAACAATAATGTTATAGAAGTGTGTAAAAATGAAGGAGAAGTATACAGAACCACTTGTACTTTTTTTGATGGAGTAAGCAAGAACCAACTGCAAGTTTTTGAAGAAGAAATGCATGTATCACTTCCTGAAGACTACAAGCAGTTTTTGCAGCTAACAAATGGGTGTAATTTGTTCATTGATGCTGACAAAAAAATAACAGGGAATCTTTATAGCTTAGAAGACGTAAGAGAAACAGCTTATAAAAGTCAGAGTCTTTATATGACAATTGGGTCTGTCGGAGAAGAAGAGATTATCATTGACTCTAAAAAATCAGCGCATCCTGCATATATAATAGTAAAAAAGCGGAACGCATCGTTTCAAGATGCACATGTATTACATATGAATTTTCAGAAATGGCTGGATTGTTTTATAGTGAGTCAAGGGAATTGTTTTTGGCACTGGAATAGGCTTTGTAATAAAGCTCATTCAACGGATAAAAAGACAACGGCTCAATAATATTATCTTCTAATAAATAAACGAGCACACTAGTGTGCTCGTTTATTTATTAGAAGGAAGACGTTCCCAACCGTATGCTTCGTCTTCAACTTTAGTTTCTCCAAATTGACTTGTACGATTCAAGCTTTTTTTGCCGCCTAATTTTTTATAAAACTGAACGGCTTTCTTATTTTTCTTCATGGCCCAAATAATCATAGACGTATAGTGCTGATCAGTAAATTCTTTTACTGAATGAGAAAACAGAAGACGACCAACTCCTTGGTTTTGCACTTCCTTGCAAACGTATAGCGCGTATATTTCAGCAGCGGACAAATGAGGTTTACCTGCTGAAAAGCCGACAATCTCTTCTCGTTCATCGATAGCGAGCAAAATAAAATGAGAAGGCTCGGTAAGAAAAAGGGACCACTTTTCTGCACTTTGTTTATAAGACAAGTTGTTTAAATAAGCATCAGGTACTAACCCTTTGTATGTAATGCGCCAGCTGTCTACGTACAGACGGGCAACAGAAGGGATGTGAGAGGAAGTAGCTTTAATAATTTTCATTAAAAAGTCTCCTTTTTTAAAATATTAAGGCATATAATATACCTTTCAGCCTAAGAATATTATGAAAAATAGATCATAATTTTCCAGTAATTCATAAAATGGTAAAAAAGGTGGTGTTCATTCTCACTCTATCACGGTAAAGTGAGAATATACATTTGTTTTGTTGTTTTAATTTTTACTATATGTATAATGTCTAACGATCTATTTGTTATTCACCTTTACTAGTCTATCAAATAGTTTTGTTAAAGCCAAAGGGGCATAGGGTAAGTCATGTCAATTCAGCTGCGTTTTGTTTTAACGTATATCAGTATTGTGTTTGTTTTTATTATTTTGCTTTTTTTATCGGGCTTTCTTATTTTTTTCTCCATTACTGGAGACGCCGATTTTGTAAGAAAACTGTACAGCCACTCCTATGAGTATAAATTGTTAACGCCAGAAGAAGAAAATGCATTCTTAGATTTAAAGTTATTGAGTGAAAAAAAACCAGAACAGCTGCTGCGGCCGGAGACAGTTAAAAAATATGAATTTGAAAATATTGATATTGTGATTCAAAAAAACACAGAGGTTGTATATGCTTCAGAATCCATTAAAGGAGAAAACCTTCGTAAATACTTGCCAAAGCATCAAAAAAGTAAAGGAAATCATTCGTATCAGCAGGACATGCTGCGCATAGGCAAGCAGTATTTTACATATATCAACCTTGATTTTCCTTTCTCAAATCAAGAAAAAGGAAGCATTTACGTTTTGCGAAAAATCAGCCCTTATGTAGGCATTATTAATCGGATTTTCCCTTTTTTAATCTTTCTACTATTAATTTTAGTCATTGTGATTATTGGATTTTTAAACTATCTTGTTTCAAGAAGCATTATTAAACCCATTCGTGAATTAAAAGAAGCGGCCGAAAAAATAAAACAAGGTGATCTTCACTTTGAGATCTCTGCTAATTCAAAGGATGAAATAGGCGAATTAACGCAAGCTTTTGAAGAAATGAGGCAAAAACTAAAATCTTCTGTTGAACTGCAAATTCAATATGAAGATAATCGAAAGCAGCTGCTTTCAAGTATTTCACACGATTTACGAACTCCCATTACTTCCATTGTAGGATATGTAGAAGGAATTCAAGATGGCGTGGCTAATACGCCAGATAAGCTTTCTAAATATTTGTTAACGATTTCAACGAAAGCAAAAGACATGAATGCGTTAATCGATGAGCTGTTTTTATTTTCTAAATTGGATTTGCACGAAATTCCATTTGTGTTTAAAAAACTTAATATTTCTGCCTTTATGGAAAGTTATGTGCAAGAGCTTCAGTTTGAAATGAGCGAACATGATATTGATGTTTTATTTTCTAATGATTCTCTAACGACACTGTATGCAAAGGCAGATGCTGAGCAGCTGCGAAGAGTTTTAATAAATTTAACAACCAACAGCATTAAATTTATGGATAAAGAAAAAAGAAGAATCGATATCGTTCTTTCTGCTACCGAAAGTGAACTCATTATTGAAGTAAAAGACAACGGCTCTGGGATTTCACCGGAAGCATTAGCGCATATTTTTGACCGGTTTTATCGAGCAGAACAGTCCCGCAATAGCAATACTGGAGGAAGTGGACTTGGACTGGCCATCGCAAAACAAATTGTTGAACGCCACGGGGGAGACATCTGGGCACTAAGTAAGCTTGGCGAAGGAACAAGTATTTTCTTTTCTTTGCAAAAAATGAATGAAAATGGTGATACACATGAAGAAGATATTGTTAATTGAAGATGAAGTAAGTATTGCTGAATTGCAAAGAGATTATTTAGAAATTAACGATTTTGAAATAGACGTTCAATATAGCGGGGATAAGGGATTAGAAAAAGCGTTAAATGAACATTTTGATTTGATTATTTTGGATATTATGCTCCCTAAAGTGAGCGGATTTGAAGTGTGCAAGCAAATTCGAGCTGCAAAAGATATTCCAATCATTTTAGTTTCAGCTAAAAAAGAAGAAATTGATAAAATTAGAGGGCTCGGGCTAGGTGCAGATGACTATATTACCAAGCCATTCAGCCCTGGGGAGCTGGTCGCAAGAGTCAAAGCGCATTTAGCGAGATATGAAAGACTCTCTGATAAGCAGGAAAAGCGTATGATTCGCATTCATGGTTTAGCCATTGACACGCTCGCTAGAAGAGTATTTGTGAATGACAAAGAAGTGTTTTTTACAGCGAAGGAATTCGATTTGCTAAAGTTTATCGTTTCTCATCCAAATCAAGTATTAAGTAAAGAACATCTATTTGAAAAAATTTGGGGATTTGATTCTTCAGGAGACATTTCAACCGTAACAGTTCACATTCGAAAACTAAGAGAAAAGCTAGAAGAAAACCCAGCAGATCCTCAGTACCTAGAAACGGTTTGGGGAGCAGGGTACCGGTTTAATATTTAAAAAAAGAGATCCGAACGATTAATCGTTCGGATCTCTTTTTTATTACGTAGTAACGATTCTATGACGAGCTTTAATCTTACTCACGGGAGGTTCGGAAGAAAATATATTTTTTTCACCGATTTTATCATATAGACCGGTTGACTTTAACATTTCTTTCGGCTGGTGCTGTAAGCCAGAAATAACGACTTGGCTATGCGAATCTTTCAAACGTTCGACCACCTTCGATAGTAAAGCTTCTCCAGATGTATCAATAAAGGAGACTTGGCTCATTCGAAGCAATAAAACTTTCGGTTTCGCTTCAGCGATGTTATCAAAGGAATCTTCTAATACTTCAGCTGATCCAAAGAAAAGAGATCCTTGCATGGTATATTCCATCAGCTCAGATTTGTGAGCGTTTTCAGATGTTTCCGCTAAAACCTTTGAAATCTTCAGTGATCCGCTCATTCGTTTCACGAACATAACAATAGCTAAAAGTAGACCTACGCCTACACCTGTTGTTAAATCGATTGAAACTGTTAATAAAAACGTAGCTACAAGTACAAATGAATCAGCTGACTTGGTTTTTAAAATATGTGCAAATTCTTTACGTTCACTCATATTCCAAGCCACAAACATTAAAATAGGTGCCATACTTGCCAGCGGAATGTTTGATGCATAAGGAGCCAGCATCACAAGGACCAATAAAACAACTAAGCCGTGTATAACTCCTGATAACGGAGAAGCTGCGCCGTTTTTGATATTAGTAGCTGTTCTGGCAATGGCACCAGTTGCAGGAATTCCGCCAAATAGCGAGGCAGCGATATTAGCAATTCCTTGACCCACAAGCTCTTTATTGCTATTATGCTTGGTTTTGGCCATATTATCAGCAACAACAGCTGATAGTAAAGATTCAATACCTCCAAGCATCGCAATTACGCAGGCAGCAGGAAATAGCATCACGATGTTATCCCATGTTAAATCTGGGAAGCTAAAAGATGGTAGTTTACTCGGAATGGCACCGTAAGTAGAGCCAATCGTTGCAACTTTTCCTGGGAACAGTGTAATGGCTACAAGTGTGGAGACAAGAAGACCTAGAAGGGCACCGGGAATTTTAGGTAAAAACTTTGGCGTTATAATCACGATAGCTAAACAAATAGCGGCTATGATGACGCTGTAAATGTTAATCGTTGCAATTTTTCGTAGGATTTCAATCATATTTAAATGAAATTCCTCATGTTTTGCAATTCCCTTTAGGCCTAAAAAGTTAGCGATCTGACCTGAGAAAATAATAATCGCAATTCCTGCTGTAAATCCAATCGTCACAGGGCGCGGAATAAACTTTATAAGTTTCCCTAGTTTAAATATTCCGAGAAGCGTAATCATAATTCCAGCCATAAAGCCGGCAATAATGAGGTTCTCATAACCATATTGCATGACAACTCCAAGCAGCACCGGAACAAATGCACCTGTTGGGCCTGCAATTTGAAATTTCGATCCGCCTAATATTGAAACCATAATCCCTGCGATAATGGTTGTATAAATTCCGTATTCAGGTCTTACACCAGAAGCGATGGCAAAGGCCATTGCTAAAGGAATAGCAACGACCCCAACAACCAAACCGGCGATAATGTCTTTTTGTAAACGCCCTGCTGAATAGCCTTGAAATCGGTTATCTTTTAGCATTCGATAAAACCCTCCTTCATGAGCTTACGGTTTCAGCTCGGTCTTGGGAATAGCCGTTTACAACGACGTCAAGTTTTCCTGTTGAAGGATGAATAACCATTCCAGAAACAAGCACGTCTTTTGGTAATAAAGGGTGATTTCGAATCATATCCACACTGTTTTCGACACTATCCTCTACACATTCAAACCCAGTCAGCCATGATTCTAAATCAATACCAGCATATTTTAGATTACGAATCTGTTCCGTGCTAATCCCTCTTTGTTCAGCAGAGGCTAAAATAGCTTCAGCTTTCATGCCCGTCATTCCACATTCATGATGACCGATGACACATACTTCATCAGCTTGCAAAGCGTAGACGGCAACTAAGATACTTCTCATGACGCTACCAAAGGGATGGGAGATAACAGCTCCGGCATTTTTTACTATTTTTGCATCTCCATTTTTTAGCCCCATAGCTTTAGGAAGTAATTCTAACAAACGTGTATCCATACAAGTTAAAATGACTATTTTTTTGTCAGGAAATTTGGATGTTTGAAAAGCCTCAAATTGATTATTGGTTACAAATTTTTCATTAAACTTTAAAACTTCAGATAGACAAGTCATTGTTTTCCTCCTGCGTTATTTATTTTTAACTTATTTTTTAGTCTAAAGATAAAGTTTAAAAACGAACTAAATAAAATATTAAAATTTTCTTAAAATATTCAGAAAAAACTTATAAATAAACAGAAATTATATGCGTGAAATTATGTAAGCGTATTCTTTGTTTGTTTTCACGAAAAATAGGAATTATATGTTAAAATGGTACAAAGTTGGAATTTTATAAAAGAATGGTAGAGAGGAGGAAGGCAAAAGTGAAGGTTCTTATAGTAATAGGCATTATTTTCTGTTGTTTAGTAGGGTGCAGTTCTAATGCCCAAGTCACCAACGACAAAGAAATGGGAGAGAATATTCAGCAATCATTTGAAAAAAAAGGTGTAAGCTCAGTGGATGTATCGAAGTTAAGTGATTTTAAATGGGAAAAAGGATATTTATTCACAAACAAAAGCAAGAAAGCCGACGTAGAAAAACTTGTAAACGCACCGGTTAGTGAAGAAGTGATGAAAAAAATATCTGCTGCTGATCAAATGCTTGTGTTTGTACACGAAGGAGAGGTTGTCCGCTATGTAGAACTACCCCAAGATTTCATAGCGCATGATAAAAACCAACTTGAATTTTCATCTTCTCATTCGGAACTAAAATTTAATAAAAACAGGGAGGGCAAGCCTATAAAAGCAGGAGATAAAACGTTAAGTTCAGAAGATGCTTTAACTGTAGAATCAATTATGAAACAAATTCAATGGAAAAAAGCTGATTACAGCGTCGCTCTTGACCCAGATGTACAGCTTACTTATGAGGGCGCTGTATATAATGTACGATTCACCTCCGATAGTGCGGAACTTACTTCTAAAAAAAGAGGAGTGTACGGTAAAGTAACAGGAGAAACAGCACAGCAGCTATATGACATATTGATGTAACCTATTGATTTTTCAATAGGTTTTTTTGTGCACATATTTTTAAGATTTACATAAAATACCTTAATATTATTGACATTAACGTTAACGTTAATCTATAATGAGTATATGAATGATTAACGTTAACGTTAATGTTAATGAGAGGTGAGGTGAAACATATGTATTTAATCGATGACGTGACGAAAATGACCGGTTTGACCAAGCGAGCTCTTCGGTATTATGAAGAGATTGGACTCATTTTACCCCCGCAGCGCACAAAAGGAAATGCACGAATTTATTCCGAAGAAGAGGTAAAAGAACTAAGAAAAGTAGCAGAAGCAAAAGAAGTTCTCGGTTTTTCTCTACAGGAGCTGCAGCAGTTTATGTCGCTTAAAAGAATGATTGAAGAAAGAAGTGAGCGGCAAGGATTGTCATTGAAAGAGATCACGCAAATAGAAGATTTGCTAGAAAATCAAATCAAGATGATTGATTTTAAAGTCGTAAAAATGCAGGCATTTAAAACAGAATTAAAAGAAATGCGAGAATCTGCTATGGCAATACATGAAAAAACAAAAACAAAAGGAGAGATGAAAGAGTGGAAGGACAGCATTCAAATAACCGATTAGGTCAAATTATTACGGTAGTAGCTACTTTTTTAGCATTTATGGGAATTGGAGTAGTAGATCCGATTTTACCGGAAATTGCTAAGCAAATTGGAGCTTCTCATTGGCAAGTAGAAATGTTATTTACTTCCTATTTGTTAATGATGGCTATTATGATGATTCCAGCAGGCATCCTAGCGTCACGTGTAGGAGACAAGCGCTTAATGGTAACAGGACTTATCATTGTGACGATTTTTGCAGCCCTATGCGGGTTTTCTAACAACATTCCTCAGCTTTCCATTTTCCGAGCAGGTTGGGGACTTGGTAATTCGTTTTTCTTTGCAACAGCTATGACGCTGCTTATTGCATTATCAGGTGAAGTGAAAAAAGCAGTAGGATTATATGAAGCTGCAATTGGTTTGGGGATGGCCGGAGGACCGCTTGTAGGAGGCGTGTTAGGAAATGCTTCTTGGAGATTGCCGTTTTTCGGTACAAGTGCTTTAATTTTTATCGCCTTTATTTTAGTATTAACGATTGTTAAACAGCCTACAAGCACTAAACCTCGTAAAGCAGCAGGTTTTAAAGACATGGTTAAACTTTATAAATTAAAACCATTTACTCAAGGCGCTGTATCAGGCATGCTTTATTACTACGGATTTTTTACAGTGTTAGCTTATACGCCGCTTATTCTATCGATCGGAGCTCTTCAAATTGGCTTTGTTTTCTTTGGATGGGGATTATGTTTAGCTTATGGCTCAGCGGTTTTAGCACATCAGTTAGAAAAAAGATATCAGCCAAAACAAGTGTTACATGTTAGCTTAATTGTTTTTTCACTTATTTTAATTTGTTTATTTGCCTTTGATGCAACATGGTTGCGCATTGTTTTAATTATGGCAGCAGGTCTTGTATCAGGACTTAATAATGCCTTATTTACGAGTCATGTAATGGAAGTATCTCCTTATGAACGAGGAATTACATCTGGAGGATATAATTTCTTAAGATGGTTAGGCGCAGCGTTTGCTCCTTTATTATCAGGAGTTATCGGCAATGCCGTAGCGCCTCAAGCTCCTTTTCTTGTAGCAGCGATTCTTGGATTGCTCGCTTTTGTTATTATGGTTATAAAAGTAAAAACAACTTCTCAAACGAATGAAGCTGTTTCTAAATAAACGTTGAAATAAAAGGCTTTTTCCTGTAAAAAGCCTTTTATTTTGTTTTATGTTATAATAGTAAAAACGTTTTTAATCATAAAAATGAAACTCTTTACCAACTTGTACGTATACTTTATATGTACATAAATTCTTTTTAGGAGCGTGATGCCCATGGCCACCTGTCAAAATTGTAATCATAAATGGAACTGGAGGACAACCTTTAAACAACTGTTAACATTTAGAAACGTTTTAGAATGCCCACACTGTGACAAACAACAGTATATCTCTGCAAAATCCCAAAAGCGATTATCAATCTACTCATTTGCACCCCTTATTATTTGGCTTATTCTCTCACTATTTGACTTTTCCTTTCCATCCATTGTTGTCGCGGAGCTTATTTTCTTCATAGCAGCGGTTGTTATGATGCCACTTTCTTATGAAGTAAGCAGCGAAGAAGAACCCTTGTGGTAATAAAAAAACCTTCCGTTAACACGGAAGGTTTTTTATGCGGCTTTACCGTCTAGCTGCTGTCTGTGATGGCGCTGATAATACACCCACCCAGCATTCAACAGTAGAAGAACACTCGTTGTTAAAAATACGTAAGGAATTCCTTTAGCTCCGGCAATTTGTCCGCCAATCACTGGACCGGCTAAATTCCCGAAGTATTGTGCTGTTTGATTATAGCCAAACATTTTACCTGTAATCGAGTCCGGCACAATTTTCTTCAAATAAGAATTAATAGAAGGTAACAATCCTCCCATTGCAAAACCGAGTAAGAAACGTAGTAAAAATAGCTGCCAAGTACTATGCACAAAGGCCTGCAAGCCGCAAATAACCGCTACGATAAGCAAGCATATTTGAAGCACATTTTGAGGACCCACGCGATCGCTGATTTTGCCAAGTCTGGATGCAGCCAAAATATTTGAAATTCCTGTTGCCGCTACGACAAAGCCTGAAATAAGGGCAAGATGATTGGTATGAGTAGACAGTTGTTTTACATACAGTGTAACGATTGGCTGAATAGCCATAACCGCAAGCTGCAGTAAAAAAGTTGTAACAAATACACCAATCACGGCCTTTGAATTCTTAAGAGAAAGTAACCCAATGTTAGATTCTTTCGTCGTTTTCGCCGTCTCTTTTTTGTCTTCTTGAATTAAATTTACAATTAAAAAAGACAAAAACATAAATGCACCTGTCACGAAAAAGACGTGACGCAATCCAATTGTATCTCCTAAGTAGCCGCCTACTAGCGGTCCTAATAAAGATCCTGATACAGCCCCTGTAGACAACGTCCCTAATGCTTTACCGCTGTGCTCTTTAGGTGTTTGAGTCGCTACTAACGTAATGGCTGCAGAGATGAAGCCGGAAACGGCCCCCATTAAAAAGCGCAGTCCGACAAGCTGATAGACATTTTGTACAAAACCAATAGAAGTCATAACAATTGCCATACCCAAGCTTGCGCGAAGGAGCATCAGCTTTCGACCGTATTTGTCGGCCAAACTTCCCCATAAAGGAGAAACAATAGCGGCCATTAAAAAGGTAGCTCCAAATGCAATACCAGCCCATCTGCTGATGGAGCTTGTATCGTGAACCCCCAGCTTTTCAATATAAAGCGGTAAAAACGGAATAACTAAACTCATCCCGGCTGTGGTGCAAAAAGAACCGAACCAGCAAATGTACAAGTTTCGTTTCCATAATTCCATTCTATTTCCTTCTTTCGTTGTGCCGCATAGCGTAAAAACAACAAAAGAGCGAAACCATACGGCCTGCTCTTTTAGCATACATGCAGCATCTTTTTATCAGCTTAAATTATACCACATATCAGAAATATTTAAAAATAAAATGATTCACTTAGTGAACTATTAACATGAAATGAAAACAGAAAGATGTGCTGCGGTTACACTCCGCCTAGAACATAAAGTGACCCTTAGTTCACTCATTACCTTATGCTGTAACAGTAGGGGATATGTAAAGAACTTATGCTTCACTGAAAAAAGCGTCAGATAATCTGTCTAAAATATACGTTATATCCACAAATTTTGTCTATTTATCAAATAATGTGTAAAACAACCTGACAAAAAGAGTGAATTTTCTGTTTTTTAACTCTATATTAAAACTATGTTCTCATTATTCATAATGCGTAAAGTGTTTTAAGGAGGAGTGTATATTGGAGCAGATGATTAGTACAATAAGTGAAATGATTTGGAGTACGCCGATGCTTTATCTATGTATAGGAGTGGGGCTTTTATTTACTATTCTCACTAGCTTTGTACAAGTTCGATATTTGAAAGATATGGTTATTTTATTGTTTAATGGGAAAAGTTCAGATTCGGGCGTTTCGTCTTTTCAAGCGTTAACGCTTGCTTTATCAGGACGCGTAGGAGTTGGAAATATTGCGGGAGTTGCAACAGCAATTGCATTTGGTGGTCCAGGAGCAGTTTTTTGGATGTGGTTTATTGCTTTTATAGGTTCAGCTAGTGCATTTATTGAATCAACACTTGCTCAAATTTATAAAGTGAAAGATAAAGGAGAATATCGAGGTGGACCTGCTTATTACATTGAAAAAGGCATGGGGAAGAAATGGTACGCCTTGATTTTCGCTTTTGCGGCATTGCTAGCTATGAGTGTACTTGGGCCAGGAGTGCAAGCAAATTCAATTACAGCAGGGCTAAATAATGCATTTTCAATTCCGCCTTTAACGTCTGGAATTGTACTTGTTATTATTTTAGGATTAATTATTTTTGGAGGAGTCAAGCGTATCGCTGCCGTGGCACAATATGTTGTTCCGTTTATGGCCATTGGATATGTTCTTGTTTCGTTAGTGATTATCGGATTGAACATTCAAGCTTTACCAGGAGTTCTTGCTTTAATCTTTAAAAGTGCGTTTGCACTTGATTCTACGTTTGGCGGGATTATTGGCATGGCTATAGCGTGGGGAGTCAAGCGGGGTGTATATTCAAATGAAGCGGGTCAAGGTACCGGAGCTCATCCCGCGGGAGCAGCGGAAGTCTCACATCCTGCCAAGCAAGGTTTGGTACAAGCTTTTTCGGTTTATATTGATACGCTGCTTGTATGTTCTGCTACTGCCTTTATGATTTTAATTACAGGTTCTTACAGCACCCAAGGGCCAGACGGTTCGTTCATTGTGGACCACTTAAAAGGAGTTGAAGCGGGGCCTCAATATACGCAGCAAGCAGTGGAGACGGTGCTTCCTGGGTTCGGATCAGGATTTGTAGCTATTTCTCTCGTGTTTTTCGCCTTTACTACGATTATGTCACAGTATTATATTGCGGAAACGAACTTAGCTTACGTAATGAAAGGCAAACAAAATAAAATAGTATCCATGATCCTTAAGGCAGCTCTTTTAGCCACTACTTTGTACGGGTCTATCCGAACAGCTGAAACTGCATGGGCATTAGCAGACATCGGAGTTGGAATAATGGTTTGGCTCAATTTGATTGCAATTTTGATTTTAGCTAAGCCTGCTTTAATAACCTTAAAAGATTATCGCGAGCAGAGAAAACAAGGAATAGATCCTGTCTTTTCTCCTGGGAAATTAGGAATTCAAAACGCTGATTATTGGGACGAGGAATATCAGCATGATCAAGATAAAGAAAATGTTTCATAAACTAAAAAAAGCCAACTGGGGTTGGCTTTTTTTAGTTTGTGAAGAAGCTCTTTCGACCGCTTGAAAATGGTAATGATTCGTTTTTTTCGGGTATAATGTGGCATGAAGCGTCCTCAATTTATTTTCGTTTGAGCATTTATTTATAATAGAAGACATATAAAAGGACGGTGGTATGTGCATGACTAAAAAAGAAAATGAATCTATTTATATTCAGCAGCATTTAGCAAATGAACGAACGTATTTAGCGTGGATTCGAACGTCTATTGCTACACTCGGCATTGGTTTTGTTGCAGGAGGCCTGCATTTCAATTCCGGAAAAAAATTAAGTGAAGCAGCCGATACTCTTATTATTGCTGTTATCATCTTTTCTTTAGCTGCAAGTGCAGGTTTGCTTCTTTTCTCAACCTATCATTATTTTTCAACACGTAAAAAAATTAACAGCCAAACGTATCAATCTTCTCACGCTTTGGTTCTTTTCGTTTCAATGATTATGCTGATGCTGATCGGGGCTCTTATGTTTTACTTTTTTAACATAGCGTAAAAAGTTTAAGGTGTAAGAAAAGAGGGAATACACCCCCAAAGAATTTACGGTTTTATGAAAGAAAAAGAAGATCTATTGATATGGTGGTAATGGCAGATGTAATTATAATAATATCTTCTTTATGAACCGGCTGTATAATTTTACAGGTTAAATTCTTTGTTAACCGCGGATAATGGAAAAGGAAAGCTTTATAAGCCGAAACTTATCCAATCCATGTTGAACATAAAAAATTGAATATGAATTTCACTGTAGGGTGAAGCGAAAGTAAAGGAGAACGCTGTATGATTCAAACATCTAAGACCGTTGCCGCTCGTTTTTTTACGGAGCGTTTCTTTGATCAGGCTGCTCAAACAGCCTACTATTTTTTGTTATCTTTTGTACCGTTTATTATCTTTCTTTTTTCTCTGCTGAGTTTTTTTCCAATTGATACAAACAATTTGCTGATATTTATTGAACCATTTACACCTAAAAGCGCCTACGACGTAATTGAACGGTCAATTGAAACAGTTAACAATAGCGGGAAAAAAGTTTTATCTTTTAGTTTATTGGCGACTTTTTGGCTCGCATCTATGGCTATACAATCTTTGGTTCGTTCGTTAAATGACGCGTATCATATTCAAAGAAAACAAACGTTTTTGCGCGGTTTAATCAATGATTTAATTTTAACTTTTGGTTTTATGGTTGTAGTAGCTATTTCATTATTTGTACCAATTATTGAAGAGGTCATTCGACATTTGGTCCTAACAAAAGTCCATGTTCCTGACATATGGTTTCAAAGCTGGACGACAATTAGATGGGGAATTGGGACATTATTTTTATTAGGCTTTTTTATTCTTTTTTACAAACTGATGCCAAGCGCAAGAGTAACGTGGAAAGATGTACTTCCAGGAGCTGTTTTCTCCACGCTAGGATGGCAAGTTGTATCTACCGGATTTGGATACTATGTCCAGTTTGGAAGCTACTCGCAAATCTATGGTCAGCTTGGAAGTATTATTATTTTAATGGTCTGGTTTTATTTAACGGCCGCTATTTTATTAATTGGCGGTTTAATAAACGGTAATAAGTTCATCAAAGCTCACAAGACAACGTATAGAGACGTGGAAAACGACTAGGGAAACCTAGTCGTTTTTTTTTATATTCAGTTTTACAGTTAAAAGGTTTATTAAAAAAATATCGCGGGTAACTATTGAATATCTCGTTGCCTTTCCTATACACATAACTAAAAAACAGTAGGAGTTCACGTTGAGATGAGGTGGAAAATTGAATAATTTTAATCGGTTTTTAATCGCAGTTATTGGAATTGCAGGACTGATTTGTTCCGGTATGTTAGCACTGATGGTTTATAGGGTTCCTCACCTTTCGAACTGGGTAGAAAAGTGGCAGCATCAGGAGTGGTTTTACTACACGATATTATCAATAAGCGCATTTTTAGCTGTTATTTTTATTATTTTTCTTTTAACAGGCATATTTAGCAGACCGCCTAAAAAGAATTTAGCAATTGTAACAGGCGAAGGCAAAATAACCATTTCTAAAGCCACGATTGAATCTACAGCTTTGCGAGCAATTAGAGGCTTTCAGGGAATACGCTCTCCTGAAGTCCAAGCATCTATTCATTCTCGCAAAGAAAGAGTTAGTCTATATATTAACTGTTCGCTGTTTGGACGAGATGGGCTACCAACACTAGGAAAAGAGATGCAGCTTGAAACAAAACGCGCCGTGGAGGCCTTACTTGAGCTTCCCGTTCACTCCGTTCGTATTGACTTAACAGATACACAAACACGAAAGAAAGAACGTGTTGTGTGATGAAGGAGGGACATAATGGGTACTCCAGATAAATTGATTCCATACCGTGGCCGAGTACTTGGTATTCTGGCAGGTTTAGTGTTGGCAATTTTACTATTAACAATTGGTTTTGGCCCCACGCTGCTAATCGTAGCTTTTATGGGAATTGGTTATGTAATTGGGAAGTGGCGAGACGGTCATTTAGACATACATGCCTGGGTAGGATTCTTTACTAGAGGAAGATAGAAAATCACTTTAAGGGAGATGTTCGTTATGGCAGTTAATGAAACAAATACAGCAGTAAAACCTCAGGAAAATACACATCAAAATACATTAACATTTGAAGATCAAGTCATTAAAAAAATTGCTGGAATTGCAGCTAATGAAATTAAAGGGATTTTATCAATGAGCGGTGGATTTATGAGCGGGTTAACAGATCGCTTCCGCAGCACGGAAGACATCACAAAAGGGATTAACGCTGAAGTTGGAGAAAAGCAAGTTGCTCTTGATTTAAAAGTAATTGTTGAATACGGAAAAAATGTTCCAGCGATTTTCTCCGAAACTGTTCATAACGTGAAAAAATCAGTTCACGATATGACGGGCTTAGAAGTAGTAGAAGTAAATATGCACGTAGAGGACGTAATGACTCGCTCTGAATTTGAAGCAAAAACGGATCGAGACAAAGAGCAGGAGTCAAAGCGTGATCTTGAATAAAATATAAAAGGTAAACACTTCCATTCGTCATATATTCTTTGTATGATGAATGAGAAGTGTTTTTTTATGGGAGGGAGAATTCTGTGATATTGGTTAGTTCTTGCTTAGCAGGTCAAGCTTGCAGATATAATGGGAGCAGTGCCTTAGTTAAGGAAATGGAAGCGCTCGTTGAAAATAAAGAAGCGGTGATGATATGTCCGGAACTGTTAGGTGGATTTCACACGCCTAGAGAACCGGCAGAAATTATAAAAGGAACGGGAATAGACGTAATAAACGGAAATGCGCGAGTTATTGAACGATCGGGAAAAGACGTGACAGATATATACATAGACGGGGCCTATAAGGCACTGAACATCGCAAAAGAAATAAAAGCTACTGTTATTGTACTAAAAGAAAACAGTCCTTCATGCGGAAGTGAACATATATATAACGGAGCATTTCTAGGTGTTAAAATAGCCGGTGAAGGGGTAACGACTGCGTTGTTAAGAAAGCATGGTTTTATCGTTATATCCGAATCTCAATTTGCAGCTAAAATGTATTAAGAGCAATCACAATGACAAGAGGATGGGACAGAACGAAATGAATCCAACTCAAAGACAAACAATTTGGATGCATGATCTGGACTGCTTGCTCGACCGCTGTTGATTTCCGTGCAAGGCTTCGCTTTCCGCGGGCGGCCGATGAGCCTCCTCGTCGCTTCGCTCCTGCGGGGTCTCATCTGTTTCGCTGTTCCTGCAGGAGTCTTCACCTTGCCCTCCAACCAACAGCTATAAGTACCTGCGTTCACCATGATTATAAAAAAACACGAACTATTTATCCATTTTTGATAGATAGTTCGTGTTTCACTTTTATGAAATTATTTTTATCCAATCTCTTTTTGTAAAAGCTTATTTACTGTGAAGCGTATCTGCTGTGCTTTCTGTTCGTGTTACCGCATAAAGAGAGAAGCAAAGACCAAGCAATACAAAAATAGACCCGACCCAGCCGTTATAAATAACAGAGTATTGATTAACGACAATTCCTCCGACATAGGAGCCGATCGCAATTCCTACGTGTGAAATCGCTGCATTGGTGCTGATTAAAATGTCCGACGTGTCGCGTGCACTATGAATAATTAAATTGCTTTGAGCCGGTGAGACCGCCCAGCTGAGCGCACTCCAAATAATCATAAGAAGCAAGAACACAATGAATGGCAAATGAACGCCAAAAGGCATAGCAATCATGCTAACAAAAAAGAGAGCAATCATGGTGATAACAGACGAAGAAGGGTTCCATCTATCAGAAACAGCTCCTCCAAGTCCTCCTCCTGCCACTGCAGCAAGACCGAAAATACCATAAATAATGGTCACCATCGTTGTATTTAATCCTAGCGTTTCTTGTAAAAATGGCGTGAAGTACGCATAAAGCGTTAAATGACCCGCCAGTACAAACAATGTTGCTAGGTGAATAGCAAGCATTTTTTTATTGCGTAAAGCTTTTACCTGAGTCTTTAAAGGTACAATTGGAGCGGGAGCTAGACGTTCCATTGTAAACCAAACGGTAATCATAATAATAGCAGTTAAGATTGCAATCATAACAAATACTTGACGCCAGCCAAGCGCATTTCCAATCAAAATACCAAGAGGAATACCCAAAACAAGTGAGCCGCTGATTCCCATAAACACAACGCCAATTGCTCTGCCTTGATATTCAGGCTTTACCATTCTAGAGGCCATTGTGGTAGATAGGACAATAATAAAAGAGCCGCTCGCAGCAGCGAGGATACGCCCGATTAATAGCATATAATAACCTGAACTGTAGGCTGAAAATACATTGCTCAATAAGAAAATAAATAATGTCCACATATAAACTTTTTTCCGCTCTATCTTAGCCGTCACATTTAGTAAAATCGGCGCAGACAAAGCATAAACAAACGAATAAATAGAGATTAAATAACCTGCTTTTGCTAGTGATACATGAAATGCATCGGCAATTAAGTCCAAGATGCCTCCTAGAATTAATTCGACCGTTCCAACAACAAAAGAAGCAATCGCAAGTATGTAAACTTTTTTATTCATCAAAAAACCCCCTCTTTAAAAAGTTACAACTAGAATAGTAACCTTTTTTAGAGTGGATTTCAATAGGTAATATTAAAAAGGTTACTAATGAATTAGTAACCTTTTTAATATCGCAGTCGAGTAAGCAGCTCCATGATCTCAGAATCCTGAAGAAGCTGCTCTTGATATTTCTTTGTAATATGGGTAAGTGCGACATCATGATAAAAGAAATCAGCAAAAACTTTTACAAGCGGCTGCGACATGGTTTTTATTGCTTTCCATGTCTCATGTTCAATGCCGGCAAATAAAAGGTAGGCATCGTCAACAATAATCAACTGCGACGGCTCAAGGTTTTTATGATCATCTATTGGATTTAATGTATGTAAATGTTTGAGGGCAGTCTGCAAGTTTCCTATGGTTAAGACCTCGACGTTTACGCCTTGTTTCTCTTTTTCTTCTAGCAATGAGCGGTAATGTTCCAACTCATCATTCCAAGCCGATAAAATAATAGAAGATTCCGCTTCTTGAATCAACTGTTCAATGTGAGCAGAAATAGAGGATTTATCTTTTAAACTCCAAACATGATCATCTGTAAACGTTCTTTTAATTTTATATGTTTTTAATTCATTAATGTCATTTTCAAAATCAGCAGTAAGTTTTTGAATGACGGTTTGAAGGGCTACCGCTGAATAAAGTTTCTTTTTCCCGGACAATGTATTTACTACAATGCCTTTATCAATTAAACGATTAAGTACTTCATAAATCTTTGCTTTTGGAACATGCGAATACGTGACAATCGAACTAGCATCCAGCGGACCTTCATTCGCAAGCAGCGCTTCATATACTTGACTTTCATACTGAGAAAAACCAAATTTTTGCAGCATAATTCTCTATTCATCATCCTTTCTTTTTTTTTAGTATATCACGGTTTGTAAAAGTATTACTAATTGTAAATATATCTTATTAAACTATGTTCTAAATAATCAACAAAGATAAAAAATAGGCTATTAAAGGGTCTTTACTAGAATAAAACTATTTTTAATCATGTGCTTTTCATACTAAAACACTCATCATCGGGTAAAGAAAAGAAAGAGGTGAAAAAAATGAAGAAAAATGAAAAACTACTGTTGAAAAAAATGAACATGAAACAGCAAAGAGAAGTGGCTGCTCAGCTTGAAGACGTACTGGATTCCTTACTGTCTCTTGAAGAAAAATTATGCTCAGCACCTGATAATAAGGAGTGGCTGTCTTTACAAGCTCAGCTTGAAAAAAGAGAACATGAGCTGAGATTTAAGCATAAAATGCTGTGTGAAGAATGGAATGCACTATAAAAGACAGGCATTTTGTCTGTCTTTCATTGCATCTAAATTTTTATGACCCGGATAGGACTCACCATCAAAATAGCTAAAATAATCATAAGATAAGGGTTCACATAATAAAACATGCCAAGCAGTGCGATAATTAGAGCAGGAAAAGGAATAGGAAGCCCTATAAAATAACCTACGGTTGGATTTGCGCTAAATTTAGCTAATCTCAATGCACCCATGCTTGGATAAATCATAAAAGCGAGTACCGTTAGCCAAGAGTGGGGAGAAAGAGTATGAAATAGCATTGCAGGCGCTACGCCAAAGCTTATAATATCAGCCAAAGAATCTAGCTCTACACCAAACTCACTGTTAACTTTTAGCTTTCTCGCAATTTTGCCGTCAAATAAATCGAAAAAAGCGGCTAGAAAAATAAAAAGAGCAGCTAAGCGTTCGTAGCTGTTCATATTAAAGGCTATGGAAAATACGCCGCTTAGCAAATTTCCAATCGTAAAGAGATTCGGAACCCATTTTAACAGTCGAAGAATCAATGTCATACAACCGCCTTTCACAGTGTGTACAATTAGTGTAACTGTTAAATCGTATTATTATGTGAGATGCAAGATAAAAAGAAAGGAGTATTGAAAACTGGCTGTCGTTTCTGTAATATATATCGTATAATACGATAATAACTAAAAATACGATATAAAGGAGCAGGATCATGAAAGTAGAGGAGTTAAACAGCTATTGGACGTCTATTTATTATCATTTGCACTATACGCATCAAGAGAAAATTACGCACCAAACCATACGTCTTTTGCAGCATATCGACAAATCATCTTCGGTTGGAATAAGAGAAATCGCAGATTATTTAACTATTTCACATAATACGGCATCTGAACATGTAAAGAGAAGCATCGAGAAAGGATATGTGTATAAAAATAGAGATATACAGGATGAAAGAAAAGTAATTCTGCATTTAACAGAAGCAGGAAAAGACATCTTAAAACGGAATTCAAGCTTGGATGAAGAAAAAGTATCAGCTATTTTACGCGAAATGACAGCATCTGAAAAACAGCTGATTCAACAGGCTTTTCAGTTATTGAGCGAGCGTGCAGAACATGTATAGTATCATCAAAATTTTAATGTCGGCTCTTATTATTGCAGGGGTAACAGAAATGGCCAAAAGATATCCGGCATACGGTGGAATCGTGGCTGCTCTTCCAATTGTGAGCTTACTAAGTATTATATGGTTGTCAGTGCAAGGAGAAAAAAAGGAAGTGGTCAGTCAGTTTACACTTGGCGTTCTTTATGGACTCCCAGGCACTATTTTATTACTTGCTGTCGTCTATATTTGTGTAAAAAACTCCCTTCATTTGTTTGTGAGTTTATCCATAGGAGTTATGTGTTGGGCCTTGTTTTTAGTGCTTCAAAAGATGGTGATTAACCTAATTACTACATAAACTATTGGAATTTAATCCAATTTTCTGTAAAATAAAGGTCTAAGTAAAAGATAGGAGCTGAGTAGAGTTGAGTTTAGCAGAGAAAAAGTTAGGAATTGACCGAGTTGTTTTTATCGGCAGAACGTTTGAAGAGTATAGAGCTATGTTTAATTTGAATGACAAGCGTTTAAAAGGAAAAAAAGTGTTAGATTGTGCTAGCGGAGCCTGTTCTTTTACTGCTCATGCCTTGCAGCAAGGTACGAAGGCTACTAGCTGTGATATTGCCTATAAATTTACGGCAGAAGAGCTTGAAAAGAAGGGAAGCTTAGATTTAATTCATACGATGAATCAAATGCAGCACGTACAGGAGCAATATGTGTGGACGTATTTTTCGTCTATTGATGATTTAACGGAACATCGAAAAAGAGCATTAAAAGATTGTATTGCTCATATGAAAAAGAACCCGGAAGCCTATCAGTACGGAGCCCTTCCTAATTTGCCGTTTCAAAAGAACGAGTTTGATTTAACGCTTTGTGCAAACTTTTTATTTATGTACAGCGACCGGTTAGATTATACGTTTCATTTAGAGGCTTTAAAAGAACTGATACGCGTTACAAAAGAGGAAGTGCGCTTGTTTCCTTTAACGGACCTGAGCGGCAAGATTTCTACCTATTTGCCGCAGCTTTTAGAAGAGATTGCGCCTCTAGTAAAAGGAACAGAAATAGCAGATGTCCCGTATGAATTTCAAAAAGGTGCCAATCAAATGCTGAAAATATATGTATAACAAATGTAATGAAGAAGCTGAGGAAAAAGTATTTTAGCCCAAGTGAAAAACGAACCCTTGATCAAACATGTTAATCAAGGGTTCGTTTTTTTTCTTTTGTTAGGGTGAACGTATGTTTCATCTGCGCCCTTCCTTTTAGCAGTTGATTGGAGGGCAAGGCGAAGACTCCTGCGGGAAAAGCGGAACAGGTGAGACCCCGCAGGAGCGGAAGCGACGAGGAGGCTCACCGGCCGCCCCCGGAAAGCGAAGCCTTGCATGGAAATCAACTGCGGCGTCACAAGCGGTTCAGCTCATGTATCCCATTTGTTCGTCTTTAGATTGGATTCATTTCGTCATGTCTTAACCTCTTTTAACATTCAAACGTTTTTTAGCAGTTTGAGTATGCTTCGTTATGGTTTCACATCCAAGCGCTTTAGCTAAGCCGAACGAAGGCATATTCACATATACTGATTCATAATTTCCTGCAGGAATAACGTACGTTTCATGATAAATGCCAACTGCATTCGTTTTTGAAGCCTGTTTATAAAAAGAATTCCAAGCTTTTAAGTGCTGAGGACCTTTGGCATAGGAGGTCAATTGATCAACTGACTCCCAATATTGAATCAGCGTAATGGTTCTTAAATTAAACGATCCTTGCAAAGATAAAAAGCCAAGATTTTTGTTTGCATACAACTCTCGAATCATAGGAGGCATTGCTTTAAATACAGGGAGCCATCTGTGTACGGCTGTCCATTTATTAATACGCATTCCTATAACAAAGACGACCAGATCCTGACCGGGCTTAGCCATTACACGATTGGAATGAATCATAAATTCTGCGCCTCCTCATCATATAATTTATTAATCGTATCTTTGCACCATTCCATCGAAGCACGAGTTGTTCGTTTACCGTAGTCTAGGGTAATAAGCCAATACGTTCTGTCAGGAGAAGGGCTTTTAGAAATGCTGTCTTCGATTCCGCAATACATGTGATAGCGTTCAGTTAGTTTCTGCTGAGCGTTTTTTAACTGCGAAATTGTGAGCTGCTTTTCTTGGTGACTACTAAAAAATAGTTTTAACAAAAGTTCATTTCGTTCTGAGGGGAGCTGCTTAATAGGTTCACGCAGCCAATCTTGCAGAACTTCTTTTCCTTTAGTTGTTATTGCGTACACTTTTTTATCCGGTTTATCAGTTTGAGCAACGGAATTTACCGTTGCTAGTTCTTCATTCACAAGCTTTTGTAAAGTGGGATAAATTTGACCATAGCTAATTTTCCAAAAATGATTTAAACTTCGATCCATTAACCGCTTAATTTCATAACCAGTTCTGCATTCAGTGGTAAGCAGTCCTAAAATCGCATATGTTGTTTGATTTTCCTTCATTTACTTTCCTCACCTATATCTTTTTGATATATATATATATATTACCATAAACAGGATATTATTCAATGAAAAAACGCGAGAATTATGCACTCTCGCGTCTAAAAAAAGGTTTGTATTGCTGAACCATCATTTGCGAAGCAGCAATAAATAAAAAGATAAAGCCTCCACACATTAGCAACATGACAGCACCTATTCTCCATAAAAGCTTTGGCATCAGCATATCTCCTTTTTTGAAGTTATTACCTATAGTGTAAAGAATAGCTTGCAAAAATTCTAGTCATAACTAAATATAATTTTATAACTTTTTAGACTGACTCTTCCTTTGGATCATCTTCATCAAAAATAGGAACTTCTGTATACGCTTCTTCTTTTTCGAAAGCGGAAGAAGAATTCTCTTTATCCTCTTGTGCAGGCTTCGGTTTACCAGAAGAAATATCTGATTTAGCGTTTTTTAACTCTTCCATATCTTTTTGGATTTGGTCCGTGAAATCCTTTGGTATAGCTCCGCTTCCGTATGTAGCTCCGATGTTTAAAGCACCTCCGAGCTCCTTAATGCCCACTTGGCCAATATTGTTGTTTTGTTCGTATTTATCAAGAAAAAATTTATCAATATGAATAGGCGGAGGAGCATTTTCTAAAAGTGCCGCTTTTTGATGAATCAATCTTACTTCTTCTTGAAGAGAAGACGTACGTTTTAGCATGTCCACCTGTACTTCAGTTAAAAGCGACATGCTTTGCTCTAATGCTGAAACTCTGTTATCTAGTTCGGTCATTTTTTCGAGATAAGGAGCCATTTGTTTCTCTACAGATTGTTCTACTAAGCTAGCTATATCCGGATAAGGCACAGCTTCTTTCTTTTTATCGCGAGGGTTTTGCGTGGAGATGATTTGTTCCAATTGCGCTACTTTTTCTTTTAAAAAATGAAGCTGCCTAGCAGTCTCTTGCATGTCTTTTGTATATGATTGTTCAGTGTTTTTGTGAGCACTTCTTTGTGAAGATGAAGAATCGTTGGAAAGCACTGGCTGAGCCTCCAGCTTTTTTTTGAACATTATGAGAGAACCCATTTGCGGTTCGAGTTTTAAAAAACGGTTCATGTGAACTTCAAGCGTGTTAATACGCTTGATTTGATGTTTGAAGTCCGCTAGCTCAGTTTGAAGATGTTGGTTAGTCTGTTTGGGGTTGAAAAATCCTTTCATAGACATTTCGCTTCTCCTCATCTTGGGCTTATTTCCTCTGTAATCACAGTTAGATAAATAAATATTGATTCAGTTTGGGAGTTAATATTAAATTTTTTGCATTTATAAATGCTTATGTGCAGCATTACATTTCATTCGTAAAACTACTAAACCTTATTCAATATGAATACGCTCTTCTTGAAAAAACTGCCTGTGATAAGAAAGAATAAGCAGTCCATTTTCAAATTTTGCACGCAGATGATGCGCATCTGTAGGCTCAGGCAATTCGATAATTCGGTTGAAATCTCCAGAAGGTCGTTCTTGTACAACAGGCTGCCCTGTAATGAGAGGGTGGGGCGAGCCTTTTAATAGAAGCCGGCTGCCTGAAACAGAAACGTGCAAGTTTTCTTTTAGATAACCAGGCAGGTCAGCGATAACAATGATCTCGTGAGGAGTAACATAAATGTCGACAGGTGGAAAATTACTTCTAGGAGGTTGAGGAGCGTGATGCGAATCCTGAGCAGTCATATCCATATTTTCTTTCATAAATTCGTTAAAAGCAGTTTGATCAAAAACACCGTTCCAAAAGTCGTTTGTTTGATATTTTTTAGCGAATTCCATCCACTGCATAAGTTTATCAAAGTCCATATGGTTTCCTCCTTACCACACATCATAAAAAGATGGAATTTGAATATAGTTTGAAAAGGGGGTGGTTTAAATGTCAGGTGCATCTATAAATATTAATATTTTAATGCTAAAGATAAATTCCTTTGAAAATGCGTCTGCGGTAAATATCGGACAGAATTTACTAGCAGACTGGAATAATTCAGATAAAAAAACACAGGGGTTTGGGCAAAATTTCGGTGATGATAGCGGGTTTATAGGAACGAGAAGCTGTGTTGATGATCGTGATCAAATTGATAGCCCATCGTCTTTTCAAAAAGTACCCATTTCATAGAAAGAGCCTAATAAATATAGCCAGTTCAGACGCAGGTTATATTTATTAGGCATCAGGTTGAATACTAGTAGACGAATAGATGAAGGTATGCTGCTAGTCATGCTCGTTAGAGGCGGTGTAGAAGCTTAAATTACGCTGTTTTTAACTGAGTTTGAATCGTTTACGTCTGAATCTATAATCCATGAGAACGGAGTTACGTTTGGAGAAAAATCTCCGTTTGATTCTCCTAGTCCTTGATTACGTTTATAAGATACGAACACGTCAAGCTGCTGATTAGGTCCTATGCTTAAAACGGATGAATTATCCAGAACGTTCACTTTGAAGGCTTGTAAGTTAATGACCATAGGTGAAAAAATCATATGGTTTCCTCCTTATTTATCATTTTTTGTTGCAAATGCATCCACATAATCATTATCTACAGTTTTGTAAGCAGATCCTGCTGAAAAACATTGATCAGCGAGCTGCTGTCCGAAGGCCTGATTTTTCTTTGCTGTGACATACCTTGTAACTTTTGACGTATTTCCAATAGAAATACTGCTTGCTTGATCAGCACTGCGAACGTTCAATTTTCCTAAGTTGATTTTTGTTGAGTCAAATAGCATACTATTCTCCTTTCAAACGACAGTTCTTCTAAGTCTTTAAAAGCTTATTGTAACTTCGTTGAAAATATGAATAATACATGGATTCATTCCGAGAGTAGAAGTAGTCTACTGTAGCGTATTTTAGTTCTCCACAAAACGTGAAAAGATTTTAAAAAATCAGTAGTAAAAGGAGGAAATAATAAAAATGCACGACATTTTACATACTGTAGAAAAATCAACAGTAAAAAGCGTGTTGGCAACGATTATTCATGTAGAAGGATCCTCTTATTTAAAAGAAGGAACGTCCATGCTGTTTCAAGAAAACGGGGAGAACATTGGGATGTTAAGCGCTGGTTGTGTGGAAGCAGATCTTGCTGAGCGCGTAAAAGAGTTGTTCGACACTGAGCACGTATTAACCGTTACGTACAATTTAAAAGAAGAAGGTGATGCGGGGTGGGGACAAGGAGCAGGCTGCAATGGAATTCTCTATATTCTCCTAGAGCCTGTAACTGCGAAGACGAAGCAAGATCTTTTGCGGGTAAAACGCCATTTAGATAACCGAAATCCTGTTTTGCATATTAAAAAATTAGAAAAAGACTTTGTTCAAACAACCTCTTTTTATGTAGAAAAGACGGGCCAAACATTTGGTGCAAATAGCGACGAATCATCTTTTGCAACAGATGATTGGAATGGGAGAAAGAGCGGTATTCAACTTTCAAATTGCTCTCTGCTCACATATGCTCATCTATATAAACCGAAGCCTCGTCTAATTATATGGGGAGCAGGTGCTGATGCAAAATATTTAGTATCACTTGCTGCCAATACGGGGTTTTTTGTTACTTTATGCGACTGGAGACCGGCTTTATGTAATAAGGAACATTTTCCGCTAGCAGAGGAAATACAGATTGGATTCCCGGAGGAAGTAGAGAAACACTTGTCCGTTCAGAGCGATGATTTTGTTGTGATTATGACGCATAATTTTTATCGCGATCAAGAAATTCTCTCGCTATTAAAATCAAGTCCTGTGAAGTATATAGGAGTTTTAGGGTCTAAAAAGCGAACGCTTCGATTATTGAATACCGATATTCCTTCCCATATTCATTCGCCCGTGGGACTTTCTATAGGAGCGGTAGGACCGCAGGAAATTGCGGTTAGTATTGTAGCTGAATTAATTGAGATCCTCCGAATGTATGATGAAAAAAAGGGGTGAAAATGTCCGGGTTAAATATTGTTGCTGTTTATCTTGCCGCGGGAGCTAGTAAAAGGATGGGCAGCAATAAGCTGCTGCTGCCTTTAGGGAATGGATGTTTAGGGAGTAAAGCTTTACGAACAGCGGTTTGTTCAAAAGTAAATCATACGATAGTAGTCACAAAGAAAGGAGATTCTCTTGAGTGGATTGACCCTATTCTTTTTTCAGAAGCATATCAGCAGAAGTGGAGTCATACTTCTTGTAGTAGCGCCTTAAAAGGTCAGTCTGCGTCTTTAAAATGCGGATTAAAAAAAGCAAAAGAATTAAGCGCTGATGCTATTATTGTGCTGCTGGCAGATCAGCCTCTTATAAGTATCGTGCTGATAGATACATTTGTTTCTCTGTTTGAGAACCATTCCTCCGCTCCGTTTATTTCTTCTTTTTATCAAGGAATTGCCAGAGCACCGGTTTTATTTTCAAAACAAATGTTTTCAAGCTTGGATAAGCTGCAAGGAGATCAAGGAGCAAGAAAAATCATAAGACAAAACGGACCTGGAAATGGAATGTCTTATGAATGTACCGACGCTTCTCTTTTCATGGATGTTGATACAAAACAAGCGTATGAACGCATTAAAAAGATATATAAAGAGAAATGTAGACGGGTTTGATTGACGGAGGTGAAAAGAGTGGATGTTATTGGGAAAAGCGTGATTCGAAAAGATGCGTTAGAAAAAGTGACGGGAACAGCTCGGTACACGAATGATTACAGTTTTAAAGGTTCCCTTCACGCCAAAATAGTAGTCAGTCCTTACGCTCATGCAAGAATTCAAGCAATAGACATTCAAGCAGCGATCGCTACTCACGGTGTTCATGCAGTTGTGACGGGTGAGCATTTGCCGTTAACCGGAGAGGGAGTTCGTGACCGGCGACCGCTTGCGTTTGAAAAAGTGCGGTATCACGGAGAAGCCGTAGTCCTTATAGTAGCAGAGACTCCTGCACTCGCTGAGCGTGCGGCGAGTGCTGTTCATATTCAATATGAGCCGTTACCTGTCGTTCATTCTCCTAGCGCCGCTATTGAGCCGGATTCTCCTTTAGTGCATGAACATATGCACATCTACAAGCATGATGAAACGGTGTATCCAGAGCCCGGCACCAACGTAGCAAACAGAGTCAAAATACGAAAAGGCAATATGGAAGAAGGTTGGCAAAAAAGTGAGTTAATAGTTGAAGAAACGTTTTCTCTATCTCCTTCAGATCACGCGGCAATGGAAACAAGAAGTGCCGCTGCTGAAATTCTTCCGAATGGATTAGTTAAAATTATCACTTCTTCTCAAGCTCCTTTTATGGTGAAAAAATTAATCAGTGAGTACTTTGAAATTGAAGCGGGAAAAGTGATCGTTGAAACACCGCTAGTAGGAGGAGGCTACGGAGGAAAAGCAGCTGTCCAGCTGGAGTTGCTTGCATATATAGCTTCAAAAGCTGTTGGTGGAAGACTGGTTAAAATATTAAATACAAGAGAAGAAGATATGCTCACTTCGCCTGCTCACATAGGTCTAGATGCCAAAATCAAGTTAGGTTGTTCCAAAGAGGGACTCTTGCAGGCTGCTGACATTCTTTATTTGTTTGACAGCGGTGCTTATGCAGATAAAGGAACGGACCTGAGTAAAGCTGCAGCAGCTGACTGTACAGGACCTTATCGTCTTGAACATATTTTTTGTGATTCATTATGTGTATATACAAATCACCCTTACGCTTCTCCTTTTCGAGGATTCAGCCACTCAGAACTATTATTTGCGTTCGAGCGCACGATGGACATCCTTGCTAAAAAAGCAGGTATAGATCCTTTGGAGTTTAGAGAAAAAAATGCTATTTTGCCGGGCGATACTACGCCTACGCAAGTACGTTTAACGTCTAGCAGCGTGGGTAACTTACCAGAATGTATTCGTCGCTTGAAGCAGCTGATCAAATGGGAGGAAGGACAGAGAACGGTGCATGAAAACGGCCTTATTACTGCTAAGGGGATTAGCTGCGTCTGGAAAACCTCTACCATTGAAACAAACGCAGGTTCCGGTGTTATTCTAACATTCAATCCGGATGGAAGCGTGAATTTAATGTCTGGCGTTATTGAATTAGGCACGGGAACGAAAACCGTGCTCGCGCAAATACTGGCTGAAAAATTGCAGATGCGCGTGGAACGCATTCATGTACGAATGGAAGTAGATACTCAAACGACTCCTGAACATTGGAAAACGGTGGCTAGCAGAGGCACTTTTATGGCAGGAAGAGCGGTTTTAGAAGCCGCTGAAGATGTGATTAATCAATTAAAAAAGATAGCTTCTTGTATATTTCGAGCTTCTGAGGAAGATATCGAAATAAAAAATGAAAAAGTTTTTTTACGGGATGAGCCTGAAACATCCTTGGCCTTTAAAGAAATTGTATATGGCTATAAATATCCGAACGGAAATGCAATTGGAGGGCAAATTATAGGGAGAGGCAACTATATTTTAAGAGGGATGACCTACTTGGATAAAGAAACGGGAGCTGGGCGTCCGGGGCCTGAATGGACGGTAGCAGCTGAAGGAGTTGAAGTGGAATATAATCCTAGAACGTATAGATATCGTATTGTAAAAGCTGTCTCTGTTATTGATATAGGAACCGTGCTAAACGAGAAAATGGCACGCGGGCAAGTCATGGGTGCGATGAGTATGGGGCTATCGTTTGCAGGCAGAGAAACATTTTGGTTTGATTCAAATGGCCGTATTTTAAATCCTCAGCTTCGGAAATATCGTCCTCTTCGCTACGGAGAGCATCCAGAGTACGTAGTAGATTTTATTCATACGCCTCAATTAGATGCGGCGTACGGAGCTAGAGGAGTCGGAGAACACGGGCTGCTTGGTATGCCGGCTTCTTTAGGAAACAGCTTAACGGTGGCGGCAGAAACAGAATTAAACCAACTTCCGCTTATTCCAGAATTGATTTGGAGAATGAAAGAAGGGAATGCTGATGATTTCATTTGACTTTGAATATCACAAACCTGGAACTGTTTCAGAAGCAGTTGCCTTGTTTCAAGAGTTAGAGAATCAAGGCAAACAGCCGCGGTATTATGCTGGCGGTACCGAAATTCTGACATTAGGCAGATTGGGTTTGTTTGTTACCCATGCTGTTATTGATATAAAAAATATACCTGAATTTCAACAAACCGAAGCTAATGAAGATTGGATGATTTTTGGTGCAGGAGTAACGTTAACTGAACTGGAAGATAAAAATTTGTTTCCTTTATTAAGTAAGTCTGCTAGCGAAGTGGCTGATCACACGGCTCGAAATAAAATAACGCTAGGAGGAAATATTTGTGGGCATATTTTTTATCGAGAAGCGGTATTGCCGCTGCTTTTAACAGATAGTCAACTTGCAGTGGCAGGTCCGGCTGGAACCAATATCTATTCGATTCACGACCTTTTTAACCGGCGTTTGCAGCTGGAAAACGGAGAACTTCTTGTTCAGGTGTTTGTTGAAAAGAAGTACGCTGCCCTGCCATATATGAGTATAAAAGAGCGCCAGCAGTGGGATACAGGATATCCATTAGTGACAATAGCAGCGTTAAAAATAGAAGGAGCCATTCGAGTAGCTTTCAGCGGAGTCTGTTCGTTTCCTTTTCGCTCAGCAGAAATAGAAGAAATGCTAAATCATAGAGAAACGCCATTAGAAGCTCGAATTCAAACTGCTCTTGAGTACATGCCTGCTCCGATTTTGAATGATGGAGAAGGGTCGGATCGCTATCGCAAATTTGTGATTGGAAATTTATTGTTTGATATTTTCACAGAGCTGGGAGGAACGTAACGTGCTAAAAGATGAATGGTATAGAATAACAATTAAGCTAAAGGTTAACGGTGAAGAAAAAATGGTTGATATCCGAACAGCAGATACGTTGCTTTACGTATTAAGAGAAAAGCTGGGCCTTACCGGAGCAAAACCAGGCTGTTTAAACGGGGACTGTGGGGCTTGTACAGTAGGGATAAATCAGCGGCCAATGAAATCTTGTCTCATGTTAGCGGCAGAAACAGAAGAGAAAGAAATAATGACTATAGAAGGGCTGAAGAGTTCACCTATGCAAAAAGCTTTTATTGAACACTTTGCTTTTCAGTGCGGTTATTGCACATCGGGTTTTATCATGAATGCTCATTTGCTTTCCAAACACCATCCTTCAGGCAGTGACGATATTATAAAGGAGTGGCTTGCTTCCAATATATGCAGATGTACAGGGTATAAAGAAATTGAAGACGCAGTAAAATCTGTTTTACACTTTTCGGAGCGGGAGTGAGACGGGAAAAAGAAAAAATAGAATAACATTTACACGTGTTTAGAATAGTATGTGCTAAGGGTGTGGAGAATGTGGAATGGAAAAGCGGCTTTGACAAAGAAAGGGAACTGATCTTTGCCATTCAACGAAATCTGGATGTAGTAACAGCTATATTATTATTAACTGGCCAAATAACAATTATAGGCGTATTTGTGACACCCGGAGCTTTTCGTATTTCAGTAGGGGGACCTATTACAGGAACTAGCCGAATAGAAGGAAAAGACGGAGATGCGGGAATTAATATCATTATTGATATGATTGATGTGATTCTTGCGGCGTTGCTGCTTAATAACCAGATCAATGTGTCGGGCGCCTTTATTTCTTCTGGAAGGTTTACCATTAATGTAAGTGGACCTATTTTTGGCGTTCCTAAAACAGAACCTGCATTAAGTGAACTAAATCAATCCTCTCAGTTTTTTCATCGTACCGTATCAAAACATTTTTATGTAAATCCTGACTTAGTTGAAAAATTTACAAAGGACTGATTAAGATGTCATTAACGGATATACCTACAGTAAGACCTTCAGAGACGAGTATTTTTCTTATCGCGCTGCCGCTGATTATTTTTATTTTTTTCTTTACTCAGCCAAAAGCATCAGACATCAAATAATCATGTAGCATAATGGCGATTGTATCACTGTGTACAGAAGCTGCCTATTTTTCTGTTCGTATCATTACCTCTTCATTCATTAAGCCCCTAACGCTTTTCTTTTCGGTCATGTTTCATTAAAATGAACATAAACATATATGTAGAGAAAAGAATAATGTAGTGTTTTCTAACGTTATAAAATAGCTTGCGATACGAAGAAAGCGTCTATAATAAAAGAAACGAAACTTTTGCGTGGTCAACTGACGATGCTTTTTATTTTTACAAACTGCAGTGAAGGCAGAAAGGAGAGAATTCGATGAGTTTGCGCGATCGGCTGCTTTATGTAGCGGAACATTATAAACAAATGGGTGGAGACGTACTTGTAAAACATGAAATAGAAAATATGCTTACACGCCGGCTTCCGATTTCTCTTTATCGATTGGAGCATATAAATCGAGAAGAAATGCGTATATCGGGCCACCACGCTGAAACATTTCCTTACGTGACTCTTGCTAATAAGAATATAGAGAGTGATGTGATAGTAGCATATTTATTCAGTGAAGACGGTCAGCGCATTTACTTAGTCATGATGAAAGGAGATGCAGGGGAAGGAACTGATCTGAAAGACATTCGTTTTTTTACTCCTGAACATGCCCGCGTATTGAAAGATAATCATATTGTCATTGGTACAAGCATGGAAGCGAAAAGCTTTGAGGATAGAGTAGCTCTTTACCTTCCTTACAATATAGCAGACTTACCTAATAATGATCAGCTTCAAGATGATTTGCATTTACTGCTGAGTATGCATGAACAGTATATAAAAACATACGGAATGAGCAAAGAGATGATTGGCGATAAAGACGCCATCGTCCACATTCATGAGTATATTAAGAAATCTGGATTTACATACGAACGACAAGATATAGCCAACGCCTACTTTGCTTTAAAGACCAAGCCTTTTATTGTTTTATCAGGAATGAGCGGGACGGGAAAAACAAAGCTTGCGCAGCTCTTAGCAGATAGTATCGGTGCCACGATTGAAAATGGCAGACAAGTGCTTATTCCAGTTCGGCCCGATTGGCACGATAGTTCAGATTTATTAGGGTATATTGATTTAAGAGGAGATTTTCGCAGAGGATCGTTTCTGTCGATTATGCAGCAAGCCATTCAGCATCCAGCTTACACATATGTTGCCATATTGGATGAAATGAACTTAGCTCGAGTTGAACATTATTTTAGCGATATTTTAAGCGTGATGGAAAGCAGAAGCTGGTCAAAAGGGAAAATCAAAACGGCTCCGTTATTTCCTGGACATAAGATGTTCCGAGATATTTATTTGCCATCTAACCTTCTCATTATCGGTACCATTAATATGGATGAAACAACTCATGGGTTTAGTCAAAAGTTGTTAGATCGTACCAACACCATTGAGCTGAATAAGATTCAGCTAGATTCTTTTGATTTTTTAGATGATAGAGATCCACCTCGGCACAGTATTGAAAATGTACAAATTCAAAGTCAATACGTTCACTTAAAAGATGCGTATGTTGAACATGCTGAGCTCATTCACGAAGTAACAAATGAACTGCTAACCGTCAACGAGATGCTTACAGAAGTCGATTTGCAAATAGGTTACCGCGTACGCGACGAAATATGCTTTTATCTAATTTACGCAGTGAAAAGCGGAGTGTTTACATTTGATCAGGCGTTTGATTTTCAGATATTGCAAAAAGTTTTGCCTCGTATTTCAGGAAGCGATGCTTACACATTTGACCTATTAAAAAATCTTTATTATTACTGTACAAATACGCTGCTCGATGATGAATTTGAGACAGCTGTTGTCAACGCAGACGGGATGAGATTTCCTAAAAGTGCACGCAAAATAATGGAGATGATGAGACGTTTTGAAGTATACGGATACACGTCATTTTGGATTAATACCGTACGTTGAAATTGAAACCGATACGTGTACGGTGGTTATAAAAGGAAAGAATAAGAAAAAAATAAAATCTGCAGAAGAAGTGATGTTTTTTTCTTGTACGGGAAAAGGAATCACACATGTAAAAGTACTAAATCAAACAAAAGGCATGATGACTTCCAAACCGCCGCTTGAGCCTTTATTTTTTGAAAATGAAACCTATCAAATTACAGTTGTTTCAAAAAATGAAACAAGTCTGTTTGTTAATCACGACTCAAAAGCAGTTGAACAAAGTTTTCAAACCGTAAGATTTCCCTACATTTTAACAGGAAATATAAGCTTTCAAAATGAGGTAGGGTATTCTACGTTTCATGTCTACAGTGAAATAGAAAAAGAGCTGTCTTTTACTCTTGAAATTTTCCCGTCAAAGATGAGCTACAAGACAGATTATGTACGCATGGTTGATGAAGTGAACGGATACATTCATGATTTGGCATACGATATGCTCCGTAAAACGTATATTGAAGCAAAATCGCTTTGGTCTAAACAAGCAACATGGACGGAATTTTATCATGTGCTCTCTCACTATATGAAACCCTTTCTTCATTCTGTTCGTCAGATTGAGAATCAGCCGTTTCAATCGGTAAAAGTTGAACATGAGCTCATGAGAGGAGATCAAATAAAAAAACAAGATAGCCAGGCTATATCATTTGTCCGAACACACCCTACCTATCTTGCATCTTCAAGCAGAGGAATTAAAATTAATCGGCATATAAAAGTAGTACCCACAAAAGCAATTGGCACAAGACATGTAGCTATCTATGATAATTTGGAAAATCAAAGTGTTAAATGGATGATGACGCAGCTGTATCACAAGCTAACTACACTAATTGACAAGTTGATAGAAGATAGATATGTAAAAAAAGAAGCGGTGTCGGCTCTAGAAACCAATCATACCGAATTAAAAAGGCTGCTAAACAATGTGTTCTGGCAAAGAGTGAAGACCATACAAGTTTCAACTCTTCCTTCTACACTCCGTACGGCACCCCGCTACCGGGAAGCAAGCAGATACTTTATGTTCTTAACGCGAGGGTTGGCTCTTAACGGAGAGTTTTACCACCTTTCATTAAAAGATATCGCAACTCTCTATGAATACTGGACGTATGTTAGTCTTTTAAAGAAGTTGCAAATTTACGGCAAACGAATAGAACAAAACATCATGACAACGACAGAACAAGGGTTGAATGTCAGAGTGCAGGCCTCTTACCATCGTTTTCAGGTGGGAAAAGCAGAAGTAACGCTATGGTATCAAAAAGAATACCATCATACTCATACTGTTATCCAAAAGCCGGACTTGCTGCTTGAAGTAAAGCAAGGGGAGAAAAAAAGTGTATATCTTTTTGACGCTAAGTATCGTATCAAACCAAATCACGATACGCCCTCTCCTAGAGAAGAAGAT
Organism: Priestia sp. TRN 1309; assembly: GCF_050846875.1. Taxonomy (NCBI): domain Bacteria; kingdom Bacillati; phylum Bacillota; class Bacilli; order Caryophanales; family Bacillaceae; genus Priestia; species Priestia sp. TRN 1309. Next base: position 519,390 of record NZ_JBOZGM010000002.1, read on the forward strand.
ATTAATACCATGCACCGTTACCGAGACGCTATTGTAGAGGAAAATGGAATAAAACCGGTACAAACAGCGGTTGTGCTGTTTCCAGGGAAAGCAGAAGGCTATAAGCAGCATCATTTTTATAAAAGTATTGAACGCGTTGGAGTGGGTGCGCTGCCTTTTTTGCCGGGAGAGGAAGGGCTAGTAGAAGAATTTATTAAAACTATTTGTACGGAAGAACCAAATCTTTTCAGCGCTGATTAGGTAAATAGGTAGAACGTGAACAAGCCCTTTTTTTATGCGTTGACATAGTGTTAAGTTTTTTATGTTTTGATGACATTTCGAGATTTTAGTTGTATTTTCCTGTTGAATTTTCTAGAATAGTAGAGAATAAAACCGTATCGAAAAGAAGTCGTATCATGTGCAGAGAACGTATCAGGAGGACAACGAAGTGAAAAAGATTCTACTATTCACGTTAGTAGCGCTATTGGCAACTTTTTTTATTGACAGGGTATACAGCGAACGCAACCAAGCGCAACTTCAGCAAACCGTAATTAATGAAATTAAAAAAACAAATCAAAGTAAAGAAGAAGCTTCCATCCTTGATTTTAATGAATTATGTGATTTTAGATGGGATAAAGTATATGTTTTTGGACCGGAAACGACCCGCAGTGAGGTAAATGAAAAGCTGGGCTTCAATTGGTCTGAAGCAAAAGCAAAAGGTATTGGAAAAGATAAAAAAGATAACTTTATTGTTTTTGTGGAAAATGATCAAGTAACGCAATATTTAAAAATACCGGCGTCATATGGAGCTATTGTTCCTAAGACTTCTGTTGCAAATGAAAGCTAACGAACTTCTTCGTTAGCTTTTTTTATGCTTTCTTTTTTAAGGATGACGTTTTTTTCTCTGCTGTTGATTTTGTCGGTTGTAAAGTAGAAGGATCTATGCTCACCTTTAACATTTCCATTAAATGTCGAATATCTCGTTCTTCGCTTCCGCTTACTTTTGTAACTTCGCCTTGATTTATTTTTTGTTGAATGACGCTTTGTAAGGCATCTCGGTAGTTGTTTTTGTAAATAGATGGATTAAAAGAAGTAGATAGCTTATCAATTAATTCCACCGTCACTTGTGTATCACTTTCATTAACAGAAGAAGTAGTAGATAAGTTAGGCACATCTGTGACTGAACGAAGTTCTTCTTCAAAATGCATCGTGTGAAGAACGAGAGAGCCGCCCACGGAACGAATAATGGCGATTTGCTGTTTGGAATATAAAAATACATTGGCAATACCGACTTTATTCGTTATTTCAAGTGCATTTAATAACGTATAATAAGCTTTTAGGCTCGTTTCTTCAGGAGAAATATAGTAGGGCTTATCAAAAAACAGGGGATCAATGTCATCTAACGAAACAAAGTGCAACAATTCAACAGCTTTGTTTGCTGCAAAGGGCTCTTTGACACGATCAATTTCCTGTTGTGAAAGTACAACAAACTGACCGGTCGCGGTTTCGTATCCTTTAACCAGTTCATCGGATTCTACTTCTCGTCCACACGTTTGGCAATGTTTTTCTTGATGAATGGGTGTATGGCAAACGGAGTGCAGTGTGCGCAGCTTTACATCTTTTTCTTCAATTGCTCCGTGCAGTTTAATAGGGATGTCAATTAATCCAAAGCTGATTTTACCTTTCCAAGCAGTATGAAGCATAAATGTTCTCCTTTTACTCTTTTTTAGTAGTGTGCCGTAAAACAAATGAGATATCCAATTGTTTTGAAAAGGAAAACTTTCTAAAAAAACTATGTGCTAAATAAACAATTAAATAGTTCCAATAAAGCTGCAGAGACAACATCTGCAGCTTTATTGGAACTCAATAGGAACTATTGGCTGATTAGATTCATTTGTCTCATGTTTGGAAATCGTAATTTCAAGGATTTCGTTACTAAATGTAGCGGTAATCTTTTTATTCAACAATGAAAATGGAAAGTCAATTGTACGTTCAACGCTTTCTTCCATTTGTTCTCTTGCAAGCGTTCCTTGCTTTTCATCATGAAATTCTCTAAGGCAGTATTTTTTGGCTGTGAGCTGTAAGTGGTCAGCTTGTATCTGAACGATAATATCCTTAGGGTGATACCCTAATAATTCAGCTTCGACAATAAATGATTGTTCTGTTTCAAATAAATCTATACGAACGGAATCATAATCTAAATAACTCATAAAGGGATTTGAAAGCATGACTTCTAACAACTCTTGAAAGCCTTTTACAAACATTTGGTCTGCTGGCAGACGCTTGTTTTTCATTTCTACGTTCCTCCATTATTTAAACTGTTTCACTTTACTATCATATGCGCGTTTATGTACTTAGTGAACTCCTGTGCAAAGAATAAGCTTGAAGTACTAGCTGCCTTTTCTATGCATAAAAAAGCAAGCTCTGTAGAGAGCTTGCCGCTGTTTTACATATCATGTCCGCTATTGTGTTTTTGGCGAGAATGCTTACGGTTCTTTACTTTATGAGATCCGCTTAGCGGTTCGGGCTGTCCAGAATTGCTTTTTGGCGCATTTCTTCTGATGTCTTTGCTGCTGTTTTTGTTCATAGTTAAACCCTCCCTTTCATTTATTAGGGTGGGATAGTGACAGGGGATTTATCCGATGAAAAATTCCCCTTTCTAAAAATAGGTTTAGCAAAAACAGGAAATGGGAACAGAAAAAAAGCGCCATATATAATGACGCCTTCTCGTTAGATTTCATGGAGTTAAACGATTTTGCTTTTCTAACTAGTGATTAGTATATCCAATAAGAGAATGTTTTATTGATTTTTTTTGCGTTTTTTATTATTTTGTTTCTGTTGTTCGGTTAATGGTTCATTTGAAAATTCTTCATTATAACCCGCTCCTTTTCCTTGAGCGCTAGCCGCGTTAGCTCCAGGAATGACGTGGTTTGACTTGCGTTTAGCCATGTTGAATCACCTCCGTTTCTAGCATGCGTAAAAATCAATGAAATATGAATTATTAGAAAAATAAAAGGCAGATGGAAAAAGGTTATAAGTGAAACTTATGTTAATTAATAACATTCTTTTTATTTACTTATGTATAATATTATATTAAGATAGATGGTGAAGGGAATAGAGGATGGGGTAAGTAAATCCTTTATACATAGAATTTTAAGGGGGTAAAAGCAATGACTAAAAAAGACGTTTTTAACGCTCGTTCGTCATTCGATCTTAATGGCAGCACATATAATTATTACCGCTTACAAGCTTTAGAGGAAGCAGGTTTAGGTAACGTATCTAAGCTGCCGTATTCAATTAAAGTATTATTAGAATCTGTTCTTCGTCAGGTAGATGGCCGTGTTATTACAAAAGAACACGTCGAAAACCTTGCAAAATGGGGAACAAAAGATATCAAAGATATCGATGTTCCTTTCAAACCATCTCGTGTTATTCTTCAAGATTTCACTGGAGTTCCAGCGGTTGTAGACTTAGCGTCACTTCGTAAAGCAATGGCTGATTTAGGAGGAGATCCTGACAAAATCAATCCAGAAATTCCAGTAGACCTCGTTGTCGACCACTCCGTACAAGTTGATAAAGCAGGTACAGCTGACTCATTACGAATTAATATGGACCTTGAGTTTCAACGTAATACAGAGCGCTATAATTTCTTAAGCTGGGCTCAAAAATCATTTAATAACTATCGTGCAGTTCCGCCAGCTACTGGTATCGTGCATCAAGTAAATTTAGAATATTTAGCAAACGTTGTTCATGCTGTTGAAGAAGATGGCGAATTCGTAGCTTTCCCTGATTCTCTAGTAGGTACTGACTCTCATACAACGATGATTAATGGTATCGGTGTTTTAGGATGGGGTGTTGGCGGTATTGAAGCGGAAGCAGGCATGCTTGGTCAACCTTCTTATTTCCCAGTTCCTGAAGTAATCGGTGTTAAACTTGTTGGTGAATTACCAAACGGTACTACAGCTACAGACTTAGCGTTAAAAGTTACGCAAGTGCTTCGTCAAAAAGGAGTAGTCGGAAAATTCGTTGAATTCTTCGGTCCTGGCGTAGCTGAACTTCCATTAGCTGACCGTGCAACAATTGCTAATATGGCTCCTGAATACGGTGCAACATGCGGGTTCTTCCCAGTTGACGCAGAGGCATTAGCATACATGCGTTTAACAGGAAGAGATGAAAAAGACATTCAGGTTGTCGAACAATATACAAAAGCAAACGGTTTATTCTTTACACCAGAAAATGAAGATCCAATTTTCACTGATGTTGTTGAGATTAATCTTGCTGAGATTGAAGCAAATCTTTCAGGTCCAAAGCGTCCGCAAGATTTAATTCCACTTTCTCAAATGCAAACAGAATTCAAGAAAGCTTTAACAGCTCCTGTTAGCAATCAAAGCTTCGGACTTGATGCTAAAGACGTGGATAAAGAAGTTACGTTTAAGCTTGCAGACGGTTCAGAAACAACAATGAAAACAGGTGCCATCGCTATTGCGGCTATCACAAGCTGTACGAACACATCAAATCCTTACGTATTGGTAGCAGCTGGTTTAGTTGCGAAAAAAGCGGTAGAAAAAGGATTAGATGTTCCAGCTTACGTGAAAACTTCTTTAGCACCAGGTTCAAAAGTAGTAACGGCTTACCTTCAAAATTCAGGATTACTTCCATACTTAGATAAAATCGGCTTTAACATCGTAGGCTATGGCTGTACGACTTGTATCGGTAACTCTGGTCCACTTGAAGCTGAAATTGAAGCAGCGATTGCAGACAGCGACTTGCTTGTAACGTCTGTTCTTTCAGGAAACCGTAACTTTGAAGGACGTATTCACCAATTAGTAAAGGGTAACTACCTTGCTTCTCCACCGCTTGTTGTAGCATATGCACTGGCTGGAACGGTAGATGTAGATTTACAAAAAGATCCAATCGGCATTGATACAGACGGCAATGAAGTATTCTTTAGCGACATCTGGCCTTCTCAAGATGAAATTAAAGAAGTTGTTAGCCGTACCGTAACGCCTGAATTATTCCGTAACGAGTATGAGCGTGTATTCGATGACAATGAGCGCTGGAATGAAATTAAAACGAGCGAAGATGCTCTTTATACGTGGGAGAATGATTCAACATACATTCAAAATCCACCGTTCTTTGAAGGCTTATCAGAAGAGCCAGGTGAAGTAGAACCGTTAAATGATCTTCGCGTAGTAGCGAAATTTGGTGACTCAGTGACAACGGATCACATTTCACCAGCGGGTTCAATTGCAAAAACATCACCTGCAGGTCTTTACCTTCAAGAAAACGGTGTAGAACCAAAAGACTTTAACTCATACGGTTCTCGTCGTGGTAACCATGAAGTGATGATGCGCGGTACGTTTGCAAACATCCGCATTAAAAACCAAGTAGCTCCTGGTACAGAAGGCGGCTGGACAACGTACTGGCCAACAAATGACGTAATGAGCATTTATGATGCTTGTATGAAATACAAAGAGCAAGGTACAGGTCTTGTTGTACTTGCAGGTAAAGATTACGGCATGGGAAGTTCTCGTGACTGGGCAGCAAAAGGCACAAATCTTTTAGGTATTAAAACAGTAATCGCTGAAAGCTTTGAGCGTATTCACCGTTCAAACCTAGTATTAATGGGTGTTTTACCTCTTCAATTTAAAGATGGTGAAAGCGCGGATACATTAGGTTTAACTGGAAAAGAAACAATTGCAGTAGCAGTTGATGAAACAGTAAAACCACGTGATCTTGTAAAAGTAACAGCAACTGATGAAGCTGGAAATAAAAAAGAATTTGAAGTACTGGTTCGTTTCGATAGTGAAGTTGAAATTGATTACTATCGTCACGGTGGTATCCTTCAAATGGTGCTTCGTGATAAATTACAGTCTAAAACACATGCGTAAGGTATAAAGAAAAAGAGCGGTTCTCGTGAGCCGCTCTTTTTTTATGCAAACGCACCGTTTTCGACAAAAAGTGAGAGGGAAATATGCTATATTATAAAAGAAAATGCCCGATAAAAGGATTATTTTAGTAGATATTGCACATATCTATTAGTACATAGATTATCACTTTTTAGAAGAAATAAAGGAGCCGATCATATGGTTAAAAAAATAATTGCGGTCTTGCTTCTAGTAGGCTTTCTTAGCTACGCACTTTGGGAAGGGCTTTCTCCAAATGAAGCATCCGATAATTCTAACTTAAGCGAATACAAGGATTTAAATATTAAAAAAGGCGATAGTGCTCGTCAGGCTTCTGGTCAAGCTTATGGGTTAGAACCAAAAGATACAGCACCTCCGTTTACACTTTCAGATACGAACGGAAAAACTGTTCAATTATCGGACTTTAAAGGAAAAAAAGTTATTTTAAACTTTTGGGCCACATGGTGTCCGCCGTGTCAAAAAGAAATGCCCGATATGCAAGCATTTTATAAGAAATATGGAAACGACGTACAGCTGCTTGCGGTTAATTTAACTTCATCAGAAGGTAGTAAACAGGCAGTATCTAAGTTTCTGAAAGAAAAACAGTTTACGTTTCATGTATTATTGGACGACCAAGATACTGTGGGAAGTAAAAAATACCGGGTGTCCACCATTCCGACATCTTACTTTATAGATGAAGAAGGGAAAATTGTTCAGCGAGTGAATGGTCCAATGACGCTTAAACAAATGGAAAACTTTGCTCAACAAGCAGCGAATTAACTTCGCTGCTTGTTTTATTAAAAATGAAACTTATTTACTTTACCATCGTATATATAGATAAGTCAGTAAATATGTCAAACTTTCTTACAACTTTTCAAAAAGTATGTTTACTTATCTGACAAATTGGTTACAATATAGATAGTTATATGATATCAGTTTCTTTTGATTTTTCAGATTTTTCATAAAAATTACATAAAGTAGGTGTTGGAATCATGAGAAAATTACGCAAACGTTCATTTGAAGAGTTAGTGCAAGAAAATAAAACGCAGCTGTTAAAAGATCAGTCAGAAATTGAACGCATTGAATTGGAAATTGAAAAGCGGTTAGAAGATCGTATGCTTGAAAGAGCTGAATAACTTTAAAGTAAGTTGGTTAGAGTAACGGTGAGGAGGGGATAAGCATGGGAAATCCTAAAAAACAAAGCAAAAGTTTTGTTCCGAATCACATCGGCACTCAACCGAGAGAAGCTGGTGGAAATAACGGAAAACAAATGCAAGATACATCCGGCAAGCATCCTCAAGTTATTCAAACCAAAGGTGAATGAATAAAAAGTCGCTGAATTCAGCGACTTTTTATTATTTGAATTCTACTGTGAATAAATAAACGTAAGGGTTGCTCGAAATAAGCTCTTTAACAACTTCTCCGTCATCGGTTGAAAGCGGAGCAACTCGTATGCCACTGCCATCGTCACCAAATAAAGCAGCAACTGGATATGGTTTATTCATTTTCACTTTTTGTTTTTTCTCTAATCCAGTAAAGGAATAGCCGTTCATTTTCTTTGGCTTTTCCGCTTCTATCCCTAGGTTTGTATCGTTGCTTCCCACATTAAACATTACTTTGTGAGTATCATCATCGATTTTATATGTAATAGCAAACATGTCAAATTCTTTTGAAACAGTCAACCCTCCTGAGAATAAAGGTTGTTTGGCTTTTCCCTTTTCATAATAAGTAGCTTTTACATAAGCTTCTTTTGCTCCATTAGGAGCTTTAACATCGTATGCCATGATATTGCTTTTGTAGTCTAAGTTTGTCACGGCTAACATTTTTTCTTTATGTTTTGAGTAATGGTGAGGCTTGATAGAGGCACTTATTGTCAATTTTGATGCCAATGAAGTTTGCGACATAAAAAATACGGCAAGCACTGCAATAAAGATGACGCTTAGTAATGTTATCATTCGTTTGGTCATAGCGATTCCCCCTTTGTATGTATATATTACCATATTATGTATGTTTTATATATATATTTTAACTTAATTATAATTATATTATGTAAACTAAAATCATTTTTTTCCACTTATAGAGATGAACAAATCCGGCATACTACAATTGTAACAAAGTTATTTTGAGGAGGAAGATACAATGGCATGGAATAAACCGAATCCAGACGATCGCAGTGATAACGTTGAAAAATTACAAACAATGGTACAAAATACAATGAAAAACATTGAAGAAGCAGAAGAAGCTGCTGCATGCAGCACTGAAGAAGAACGTCAGCGCATTCAGCAAAAAAATCACAATCGCGAAGTAAGCATTGAAGCAATGCGCAGCGAAATAAAAGATGAATCAGAAGCTCGTCAAAATGGTTACGAAGGTACGATTTAATAAGTAAAACAGCGACAATAAGCAGCTAAAAATAAACGGTTTTAGCTGCTTTCTTTCTATATTTTTTTAGTAAGGTGAATAATAATATAAACTAGCGAAGAGGTTTATGTAGGTGAAAAAGCACGTGAAAAAGAAAATAGTAAGGATTTTGGTCAGTTTACTTGTCGTTTTGATTATTGTGGGCTCTTATCACACGCATAAGCCCTTGCCAAAAGGAGTTTCATACGAAAGTAAGCCTCACAAAGTAGAAGATGTATTTCTTTTATCGGACCTAACGTATCAAGACCAGCAGACGTCGGTTTCCGAACAACATATTTTTCAAGCAGTTACGAATGCGATTGATGACGCAAAAGCTTTTATTATTATGGATATGTTTCTATTTAATGGCTACTATAACCAAGGTGAAACGTTTCCTCACCTTAGTGATACGCTTGCAAGTAAGCTGATTGAAAAGAAACGAAAACATCCTACTATCGAAATCGTCTTTATTACAGATGAAATCAATACAACCTACGGCTCACATGATTCAAAGTGGTTAGATTCACTGCGGCTAAACGGAATCAAAGTGGTGCAAACCAATTTATCTAAGCTCAGAGACTCCATTCCACTATATTCTTCAGTGTGGAGAACTTTTGTTCAGTGGTTTGGTGAAAAAGGAACTGGATGGATCACGAATCCTTTCGGAAATAATGCGCCTAAAGTGACGGCCCGTGCTTATTTTAAGTTGTTAAATGTAAAAGCTAATCACAGAAAAGTAGTAGCAACCGATCAAAGCGTTATTATCTCCTCTGCCAATCCTCATGATGCAAGCTTTTATAATTCCAACATGGCCTTTGAAGTAAAAGGGAATATCATTGGAGATGTTGTAAAAAGCGAACAAGCCGTGTCTGATTTTTCTTACGGAGGAGATTTACCTCTATATAAAAAGAAAGAAAAAGAAAAGGGAGACCTCTATGTTCAGCTGTTAACAGAAGGCAAAATCTATAAGCACGTATTAAATGATTTACGTCATGCTAAAAAAGGCGACGATGTGTGGATTGGCATGTTTTATCTTGGAGATCGAGACGTAATAAAGGCGCTTTTGAAAGCTTCCGAACAAGGGGCAAACGTACGATTAATTTTAGACCCTAATGAAAATGCGTTCGGAAGAAAAAAGTTCGGACTGCCTAACCGTCCAGTCGCAGCAGAACTTGTGAAAAAATCTAAAGGCGATATTAAAGTTCGCTGGTATCATACGGGAAAAGAGCAGTATCATCCTAAAACTTTATTTATTCGAAACAAAAGAAAGGCAATGATTATTGCAGGAGCAGCAAATTTCACAAAACGAAATTTGGATGATTTGAACTTAGAAACGGATATTAAAGTATCAGGACCTCCTAACAAAAAGGTTATGACGGAACTAAACGCTTATTTTGACCGTCTATGGACAAATAAAGACTACACATACACACTTCCTTATAAAAGGTATGAAAATAAGATGACGAGGCTGGAAACACTGATATATCGTATTCAAGATGCGCTTAGTCTTACAACATATTGAGTAATAACCAAACTAGTAGGAGTATATTCTCCTTATATGGTAAGATAAAACAGGAACAGTGCAAGAGGAGGTAGAGTCATGCTAGTATCGAAGAAAGAAATCGAAGTGCGCTATGCAGAAACCGATCAGATGGGCGTTGTGTATCATGCTAACTATTTAGTATGGATGGAAATAGGGCGAACACAGTTTATCAGTGATTTAGGTTTTAGCTATGCACAAATGGAAAGAGACGGTGTGCTGTCGCCAGTTATTGATATACAGGCATCATATAAAAAGCCGCTTCATTATGGCGAGACAGCTGTGGTACATACTTGGGTTGAGAACTATGACGGTCTACGCGTTGTGTACGGATACGAAATTTTTAATTCAGATGAAGAACTTGCGTTAACAGGAACATCGTCACACGTATGTGTAAAAAAAGAAAACTTTAAGCCTATTTCGATTCGCCGTAATTATCCGGAATGGCATAAAGCCTATGAAGACGCCAAAAAGCAGGGTTAAGCGTAAGAATAAAAAGCATCGATAAATCGATGCTTTTTTTCTTACGCTTCGTAATGAAAGTCAGGTTCTTTTGTTTCTTCATTATAATTTACGGTCAAATCATGACCATCAAAGTACCAAAGGTCTTCATCTTCTACGAAAAATGTTAAACCGTCAACTTTTGTTTCAACGCCAACGTTTTTAGGAGAATCTGTGTTTACACCTAAAGAAAAACCTTTTTGAACGTTGCTGCATCCGCCGTAGCGAACAAAAAAGCGAATTGTTTCGTTTCCTTCTAGCATCATTTCGTCTTTGTACCACGTAGCTGCTGCTTCTGTTACTGTTAATTTCATTAATTATGCTCCTTCCAATACTGCGGATACATTTATTATAGTAGAAAGATAGATAAATTACCAATATATACGAATCCAGCTAGGAAGGAATAAGATAAAATAAAATAAAATAAAATAAAACGATTTAATATAGAGGCGAATGCTTCATTTCTATATTAAATCGTTTCATTCTTTCATTTAAAATCATATTGTTTTCCAATGGTTTCCCAGCAGTGAACGCAGTAGCGGCTTCCTTCTAGCTGTGAATCCATTTTCTTATTACGTTTGCAAATGGGACATTTTTTCTTCACATTATTCACCTCCTTATTTTAGTATCAGTATAACTAATAAACAAGAAATGTATTCGCTTACAAAGTGGTTATAAAAAAGAAATAAGAGGATCTTCCTCTTATTTCTTTTTACCTGATAAAAATGTGACTTTCGGTTCTGTTTTGTTAAGAATTCGCGTAATGTTTGCGCGGTGTCTGTAAATGACAAAGGCTACAATTACACCAATAATCATAATAAGCATGTAGTCTTGTTTAAATAGCGTGTAGATAAAGGTTAATACCCCAGTAACCATTGATGACAGTGATACATACTTCGTTATGTATAAGCAGATAAAAAAACATAATAGCACGAAAACAAATAAAAGAGGTTCATAACATAAAATCACTCCGGCGGATGTGGCAACAGCTTTCCCGCCTTTAAATTTCGCGAAAATAGGAAAAATATGACCAATGACAGCAAATAAACCAATGAAGAGAATGTTTTGATTTGTATCAAATAAAAGCGGTAAAGAAGCTGCTAGGGTGCCTTTTAGAATGTCTCCAAGCGTAACGATAATTCCGGCTTTTACACCCAATGTACGAAATGAGTTGGTGCCGCCTAAATTGCCACTTCCATGCTCTCGTATATCGATGCCGTATCCTAGTTTTCCAACAACTAGTCCAAAAGGAATAGAGCCCAAGATATAGGCAAGAATAGGTAATAAATAATTCATGTTTGAAAGCTCCTTTATTTCTATATCGTTTCTATTTTACCATGAGATACTTAAAAAAACATAGTTAGTTTTGGGTGAGAGACAATTATTTTTAAAAAAGAAGACGTTTACAAAAATAGAGAAAACGGGTACTATATGCAGGAAATCAACTGTAAATCGCGAATGTTGTTCAGTACATATTATATAGCTAAGAGAGGTAATAGACATGTCCATTAAAATTCCTTCCCGTCAAGAGCTTGGTAAAATATTAAAAAAAAGCAAGCGCATTGCTGTAGTAGGTTTATCAGATAATCCTCATCGAACGTCTTATATGGTTTCAGAAGCCATGAAGCAGCAAGGTTACGAGATAATTCCGGTGAACCCAACAATCAACTCAGCGCTCGGCGTAAAAGCCGTATCTTCATTAAAAGAAATTGAAGGGCATATTGATATCGTTAATGTATTTCGTCGTTCTGAGCATTTGCTTGAAGTTGCAGAAGAGTTTTTAGAAGTAGATGCAGACGTATTTTGGGCACAATCTGGTTTAATTAATGAAGAAGCATATGACCTGCTCGTTAAAAAAGGGTATACTGTAGTTATGGATCGTTGTATAAAAGTCGAGCATGCTTTAACAAAGTAAGATCTATAAGCAGAACAACCAACCCATGCACACTGCTTGCATGGGTTTCACCATGCGTTGAAATAGTAAGAGAGTTTCCGCTACAATAGACGTTAGACAGCTAGCTTTATAAGGCTTATAATCCATGAATACACAAGATATTGCTTTTATAATACGGAAATTTGTGCTAAAATCTTGTAAGTACGCAAAAATAGAAACATACGTTCTGTTGATGCGAACACTATAAAATTAAAAGATAGGATACATGATCATTTATTCTTAGACACGAAGCGCAAACGTTTGTGTTTCATACATAATGTAGTAATGTTCGTTGTGATGAAAGGGGTAGTATGAATGGCTCGGAAACAACAATTTAATTATAATGAAGATGCAATTCAAGTACTAGAAGGATTAGATGCCGTTCGTAAACGTCCTGGTATGTATATTGGAAGTACGGATACACGAGGTCTGCATCATTTAGTATATGAAATCGTCGACAACTCTGTCGATGAAGCTCTAGCAGGCTACGGAGAAGAAATTATTGTAACCATTCACAAAGATAATTCAATTTCTGTACAAGATAAAGGTCGAGGTATGCCAACGGGCATGCATAAACTAGGAAAACCAACGCCTGAAGTTATTTTAACCATCTTGCATGCAGGAGGTAAATTCGGACAGGGTGGATATAAAACAAGCGGAGGCTTACACGGAGTAGGTGCATCTGTTGTAAATGCGCTGTCTGAATGGTTGACTGTAACCATTCATAGAGATGGATTTATTTATGAACAGCGTTTTGAAAATGGAGGAAAGCCGGTTACGACGCTAGAAAAAATAGGGAAAACAAAAAAAACGGGAACAACGATTCATTTCAAACCGGATGCCACGATTTTTTCAACAACCGTGTACAATTATGATACGCTTTGTGAACGGCTCCGCGAATCGGCTTTTCTGTTAAAAGGATTCAAAATAGAGTTAATCGATAAAAGGCATGATCGTCAAGATATCTTTCATTATGAAACAGGTATTCAAGCCTTCGTTTCATATTTAAATGAAGAAAAAGATTCACTTCATCCAGTCGTCTTTTTTGAAGGGATTCATCATAATATTGAAGTTGAATTTGCGTTTCAATTTAACGATGGTTATTCTGAAACCATTTTATCATTTGTTAATAATGTTCGTACCAAAGACGGGGGAACGCATGAGTCCGGTGCAAAAAGCGCTATGACGCGTGCGTTTAATGAATACGCCCGTAAAGTAAGCCTGCTAAAAGAAAAAGACAAAAACTTAGAAGGAACGGATATACGAGAAGGATTAGGAGCCATCGTTTCCGTTAGAATACCTGAAGAGTTGCTTCAGTTTGAAGGACAAACCAAAGGAAAGTTAGGTACAAGTGAAGCTCGTTCGTCGGTAGATGCAGTTATTTCTGAAAAACTTGCCTATTTCCTAGAAGAAAATCCAGACGTAAGCTCTCTTCTTGTAAAAAAAGCAATCAAAGCTGCTCAAGCGCGTGAAGCGGCACGTAAGGCGAGAGAAGACGCAAGAAACGGGAAAAAACGAAAGCGTCAAGAAACTGTTCTAAGCGGGAAGTTAACGCCTGCGCAATCAAGAAATCCTCAGCGAAACGAACTGTACCTAGTCGAAGGGGATTCCGCCGGAGGTTCAGCAAAACAAGGAAGGGATCGCCGCTTTCAAGCTGTGCTGCCGCTGCGAGGGAAAGTTATCAATACCGAAAAAGCCAAACTTCAAGATATTTTTAAAAACGAAGAAATTAGTACGATCATTCACGCGATAGGCGGAGGAGTAGGCGCAGATTTTACAATCGATGATATTAACTACGATAAAATAGTCATCATGACCGATGCGGATACGGATGGGGCTCATATTCAAGTGCTTCTTCTAACGTTTTTCTACCGCTATATGAAACCGCTTGTGGAAGCAGGAAAAGTATTTATTGCTCTTCCACCGCTCTACAAAGTAAGTAAAGGGTCAGGTAAAAAAGAAGTGGTTGAATATTCATGGAGTGACGAAGAGTTGCAAGGTGCTATCGATAAGGTAGGAAGAGGGTATATGATTCAACGCTATAAAGGTCTCGGTGAAATGAACGCAGATCAGCTTTGGGAAACAACAATGAACCCAGAGACGCGTACGCTGATTCGTGTTCGTATTGATGATGCTGCTCGCGCTGATCGTCGTGTGACCACTTTGATGGGCGATAAAGTAGAACCACGCAGAAAATGGATTGAAAGCAACGTAGCGTTTGGATTAGAAGAAGATCCAAATATTTTAGATAATGAAAATGTATTAACGGTCGCAGAGGAGGACGTACAATGACACAAACAGAACGCTTTTTAGATTTACCTCTTGAGGATGTACTAGGCGACCGTTTTGGTCGATACAGTAAATATATTATTCAAGAGCGTGCACTGCCGGATGCAAGAGACGGGTTAAAACCCGTTCAGCGTCGTATTTTATATGCAATGCACGTAGATGGAAATACAGCAGAAAAAGGGTTTCGTAAGTCAGCCAAAACTGTAGGGAACGTAATTGGTAACTATCACCCTCATGGTGATTCATCTGTATATGATGCCATGGTTCGAATGAGTCAAGAATGGAAAGTTAGAAATGTATTAATCGAAATGCACGGAAACAACGGAAGTATTGATGGAGATCCCCCAGCAGCAATGCGTTATACAGAAGCTCGCCTTTCATCGATTGCTGCAGAACTTCTACGAGATATTGACAAACAAACGGTTGAGTTTGTGTCTAACTTCGATGATACAAGCAGCGAACCAACTGTGTTACCAGCTATGTTTCCTAACTTGCTAGTGAATGGATCCACGGGTATTTCAGCTGGTTATGCTACAGAACTTCCTCCTCATCATTTAGGTGAAGTAATTGACGCAACGATCATGCGAATTGATAAACCAACGTGTACAATTGAAGAATTAATGACGGCTATCCAAGGTCCTGATTTTCCTACAGGGGGAATCATTCAAGGTGTAGACGGGATTAAGAAAGCCTACGAGACAGGTAAAGGGAAAATTATTATTCGCGGAAAAACGGAAGTGGAGTCCATTCGCGGCGGAAAACAGCAAATTGTCATTACGGAAATTCCGTTTGAAGTAAACAAAGCCAACCTTGTGAAGAAAATGGATGAGCTTCGTTTAGATAAAAAAGTGGAAGGTATTGCTGAAGTTCGCGATGAAACGGATCGTACGGGTCTGCGCATCGTAGTAGAATTAAAAAAAGACGCAAATGCTCAAGGAGTACTTCACTTCCTTTATAAAAATACGGATCTGCAAGTACCGTATAATTTTAACATGGTTGCCATTGCTAAAAAGCGACCAAAGCTTATGAGTTTGGCTAACATTCTTGATGCTTATATTGATCATCAAAAAGAAGTAGTAACAAATCGTTCTAAATACGAACTGCAAAAAGCACGTGAACGTGAACATATTGTAGCGGGATTGATTAAGGCACTGTCGATTTTAGATGAAGTTATTGCGACGATTAGAGCTTCTAAAGATAAGCGCGACGCTAAAAATAATTTAATTGGCAAATATGAATTTACAGAACCTCAAGCAGAAGCGATTGTGTCGCTTCAATTATACCGTTTGACAAACACGGACATTACAGCTCTACAAGCGGAAGCTGAAGAGCTAGGTGCTAAAATTAACGAGTTAGAAGAAATCTTACATAGCGAGAAAAAACTTTTTAATGTAATCAAAAAAGAATTACGCCGTGTAAAAAAGCAATACAGTACAGAACGCCGCTCAAAAATTGAAGCGGAAATCGAAGAGATTAAAATTAATCTAGAAGTGATGGTTCCATCTGAAGAAGTGATGGTAACAGTCACAAAAGACGGATATGTAAAACGAACAAGTCTTCGTTCTTACGCCGCGTCTAACGGGCAAGACTTCGGTATGAAAGATACGGACCGAATTTTAGCGAAGTATGAAATTAATACAACCGAAACGCTGCTCATCTTCACAAACAAAGGGAATTATTTATATATGCCAGTGCACGAACTTCCTGATATCAGGTGGAAAGACATGGGTCAGCATATCATGAACATTGTTCCAATTGATAAAGAAGAGCAGATTGTACGAGCGATACCGGTAAAAGAATTTAAAGAAAATCAGTATCTGCTTTTCTTTACGAAAAATGGTATGGTCAAAAAATCAGAATTACTTCAATATAAAGCACAGCGCTACTCCAAAGCTCTTGTCGCTGTTAATTTAAAAGGCGATGATGAAGTAGTGGAGGTATATCAAACGGATGGTAAAAAACAAGTGTTTATTGCCACTCGCTCTGGCTACGGACTGCGTTTCCGGGAAGAAGAAATTAATATTGTAGGAACTCGCGCTTCTGGTGTAAAAGGAATTAACTTAAAAGACGATGATTATGTTGTAAGCGGCGTTATCTTCGATGAAGATGAAGCTCTATCAACTGAATTATTTATCGCCACGCAGCGAGGAGCTGTGAAAAAGACAAAAATTGCTGAGTTTGAAGAATCAGCACGAGCAAAACGAGGGCTAGTGATGGTCCGAGAACTAAAATCTAATCCGCATCAAATTGCAAAAGTAAAAGTAATCTCTAAAGAGCATTACATGATAGTGGAATCATCTAAAGGTCAAATCGAGCAGGTTGATCCATCTACAATGCGAGCTAGTGACCGATACAGCAACGGTTCATTCGTATTGGACCAAAGCGAAGCTGGCAATTTAGTTGATATGTGGCTGGAAGAAAAATAATAAAAAAAGTAGTAAAGTTTTTAAAGCTTTACTACTTTTTTTACCCAATATTTTTAAATTAAACTATGTTCTAAATAAACAATACGAAATGATTTTCCTACTCTCATTCCAAATGAACATCATGCATCTCCTACACAGGCCTCTAAGAAACTTTTGAATGTTCAAATTGTCCAAAACATATATATATATATAAACATCTAGGAGGTGTTATATATGAACTATTTTATTCACGTAACTCCTAAGACTAAACTTTTTGTTCGGGATATTGGAAAAGGGGAACCCGTTCTTTTCCTTCACGGGTGGCCTGTTAACGCTAAAATGTACGAATACCAATTTACAACGCTGCCGGCCTGCGGTATTCGGTGTATTGCTCCTGATCTTCGGGGATTTGGAAAATCAGATACGCCTTTCACCGGCTATTCTTACAATCAATTAGCGGATGATATTCGTATGTTAGTAGAAAAATTAGGACTTAAAAATTATACGCTAGTAGGCTTTTCTATGGGGGGAGCCATTGCCATTCGATATATGAGTAGACACTTAGGATATGGCGTGAAGAAGTTAATTTTATTAGGGGCAGCGGCTCCAAGCTTTATTCAAAAAACTGATTTTCCATACGGACTTCCTTCTGAAGAAGTAAATACAATTATTCAAAATACGTATAGAGATCGTCCTAACATGCTTGAAGACTTTGGGAAAAAATTTTTTAATCAGCCTGTCAGCGCAGCTTTTAGAGGGTGGTTTCAAGATTTAGGTTTAGAGGCATCTGGCCATGGAACGATTAAAACTGCGGTGTCTTTACGAGACGAAGACTTACAGGAAGATTTGAGTCAAATTTTCGCTGAGACATATATATTACACGGAAAAAAAGATCAAATTTGTCCATTTGATCTTGCAAAAGTAATGAATCGCCACATTTCATTTTCTACACTGATCCCATTTGAAAATAGTGGACACGGTCTTTTTTATGATGAACGTGAGAAAGTAAATGACACCCTTATTGAACTCATCAATAAAAGCTCAGCCGATAAGTAAGGATACACATTTAAAACCGAATTGGCAGCCAAATAAAAAAAGTAAAAAACCAGCACCTAACGTAATGAGGCGAAAAAGCTTAGGCGTGATAAATTTTCTTGTAAAATGAATGCTGCTCGCAATATTTAAATTCCAAAGAATGATGCCAAAAATAATAAAGAAGCTATGAAAAAAGACGGATAGCCACGTTTGACTTTGAAGGCTTTCGCTTAAGCTTGATCCAAATACACCAAACCAAAACACAATATTTAAAGGATTCATAAGAGCAATAAAAAAACCTGTAAAAAACGACTTATCTTTTTTAGCAGAAGGGCTATTTACATCTACTGAAAAGGAACGAGAGACAGCTTGTTTCATACTTTGAAAGCCAACAAATGTGAGCATGACAAAACCCGTTGCATACAGGACAACCGTAACAGCCTGCATCTGAACAAAAGGGGTTAACCCTATTAAAATGAGAAGCATAAATAAGATATCGGCTGTCATTCCTCCTAAACCGACTAGCCAAGAAGCCCAAAATCCTTTTGTCAGACCTCTTTTAATCATCTCTATATTAATTGGACCTACCGGTGCTGCGAGACTAATACCTAGAATTATTTGTTTTATAGCAATCAAAAACCACTCCACAAATACAGCCTCCTTTCTAACTTGTCCAATAGTAGCTTATATATATATAGATTAGAATTTTATAATTTAGAAGCGAGATTTAGTTAAAAATACTCATAAACTTTCTTTTTTTTAATACACATGTAACGTTGAGTTCCATAAGGAGGGTTTTAATGGCATCAAAAATGCTTTTTCGAGCTAATGAGATTTTAGAGTCAACGCATGTCCCGTTCTGGGGGAAAGATGCTTTTCAATATTTCCAAAGCGATATATTATCAGAAGAAAATCCATTTCCCTGTATATTAGGGGTAGAAGGCTTTAAAAAAGATTTACTGCGTTTTTCATTTGTGACGACTCCTTATAACTATCAAGATATTAAACATGCAGCGGCGGCACTTAGAGAATACATAGATACATTTAAGACCATAGGTCGCTATACATCCTTTGTGTTATTCTTTAAGCCTGAACATAAAGAACGGTCAATGGAAGAGTACGAAACGATGTTTTGGGATACGCTGACGTTTCTTCATCAAATTGATCAAAAGAAATGGCCGCAAGATATTCCAAAAGACCCAAAAGATGCATTATGGGAATTTTGTTTTCACGGAGAACCTATTTTTGTCGTCTGTAATACGCCTGCTCATTCTCTACGTAAAAGCCGTAAGAGCAGAGGATTTATGATTACATTTCAGCCGCGGTGGGTGTTTGAAGGTATGACAGGAGATTCAAAAATAGGGAAGCATGTACAAAAAGTCGTCCGCGATCGGTTAAAAACATATGATGACGTATCAGCTCACCCTGAGTTAGGCTGGTATGGACAGCAGGAAAACAGAGAGTGGAAGCAATATTTTTTACACGATGATAATAACCATACTACCGGACAGTGTCCATTTAAATTAAAAAGGAGTGAGCAGCATGGACGTAAAAAAAGCCTCTATTAAAAAAGGAGTTGGCGGAAAGTTTGAAGAAGTAATTAAAGAGCTGCTTCCGGCGTATACTGGATACGTTGAAGTACAGCACGATATTGCTTTTCAAACACATCCGTCTCATACGCATCCAACTGATGAAATTCTTCATATCCTTGAAGGATCTATTTACTTTACAGTTGAACGTGATACGGTTCTATGTCAGGCCGGAGATCGGATACATTTACCGAAACAAACGGTTCATTCTTCAAAAGCCGGTCCTGATGGATGCACATACGTTATTTCCATTTTAAAATAAAGACGAAAGAAGATGATGCTTATGCTACGTTCCCGGCCAGTGTTGCTACTTATCGATGTACAAGAAGGGTTTTATTCACCCCAGTGGGGAGAAAGAAACAATTTAGATGCAGAAAAGAATATGCTGACGCTACTGCAAGCATGGAGGCGCCAAGACTATCCTGTCATTCACGTGCAGCATGCATCAGAAAATCCAGACTCTCCTTTACATCCAAGTTCAAAGGGGTTTCAGTTCAAAGAAGGATTTGGTCCACAAGAAGACGAATACTTAATTCGCAAGCACGTGAACAGCTGTTTCATTGGAACAGAGCTAGATAGCTATTTAAAAGCAAATGGCTATGATACGCTTATCTTAATAGGACTAACTACTAATCACTGCGTCTCTACGACTGCGCGCATGGCTGGAAATCTAGGGTATAGGACGTATGTTGTGAACGATGCAACGGCCTGTTTTGATTGTATGTCCTACGATGGAAAAACCAGACTTCTTGCAGAAGATGTACATACATTCGCACTGTCTTCCTTGCACGGAGAGTTTGCAACGGTCGTTTCTACAAAAGAGACTCTTCAAGTCCTTCAAACCTTTCAATATGCCCAAAACCAATAACCGATGTGCATACGCACATCGGTTTTTTATGTAGATTATGTTTCTTAAAAGAAGTAAAATAAAGATAATTCTATACTATAAGGAGTTTGTACATATGATCATTCGTTATGCTAAAGAAGAAGATTTACCTATGCTTGTTGAAATTTATAATCAGTCCGTTCAAACAAGTGCTGCTACTTTTGACTTAACGCCTGTAACAGTAGAACAAAGAAGGGGCTGGTTTAATAATCATATTAGCAATGAACTTTTTCCACTTATTGTCGCGGAAAAAGATGGAGTAGTAGCGGGCTATGCTTCGCTTTCCTCGTATCGAGATAAAGAAGCGTACATTCAAACAGTAGAGCTATCGATTTATATTGATAAAAATCAACAAGGGCATGGTATTGGGAAACAGCTTATGAAGCGCATTTTGGAATTAGCTAAAGAGCTCGACCATCACGTTGTCATTTCAGGAATTACAAAAGGGAATGATATCAGTATCAAAATGCATGAGCAATTTAATTTTACATTTTGCGGAGAGTTTAAAGAAGTGGGCTGGAAATTTGATCAGTGGCAAGATGTACTTTTTTATCAGCTTATTTTATAAGATGTATGACACCTTTACACATTGTAACGTTTTAGTTTCATGTGTAAAGGTTATTAAAATAATAAGTTGTTTTATTATTTTAATACGAAAGGTGTTAGCTATCATGAGTACACATTTTCAATATCAACATCTAAGAGCTGTGCCGAAAAGATGGTCCCAAAAAGAACTGCATATCCAGCTGAATAGAATCAAACACAATTCTGAACTATCTACTATAGCAGCAGATCCGCTTTTTCATCTGTTAGAATGTACCCGTTCAGGCCTTCAAACTAAACAAGAAATCATAGACTACATCCAAACCATTCCTAATCACCAACTTCCATCTTTTGCAACTCATTTAAGCAGGTTAATTCAGCGTATTTATTATATCGAAGCTGCTGATTACTATAACCGTCCCCTCAAAGGTTATATGCTTGTTATGAAAAACCAACCCGCTTATATATCTCTTCATTTTGCCGATCAGCTCATATAAAAAGAGCTCTCTATTCTTTTGAATAGAGAGCTCTTTTTATTCGTATTTTTTCACTGTTACTTGACATTCTTTTAACGGGATAAGCTTCGACTTTTTCGTCCATTTGTATCCTAACCAAACAATTAAGAATAAAGGAAGTCCGATATAAGAAACAAGTACACCGTACCAGTCAATCGAGTCACCCATAAACGCCGAATAGTTTTGGCCTAAAATAACAACGGCACATAAAATAAAGGCAAAGATAGGGCCAAATGGGAAAAGTTTTGCATGATATGGAAGTTCACTCAAATCATGACCTTGAGCAACAAATGCTCTTCTAAAACGATAGTGGCTGATCGCAATTCCTAACCAAGCAATAAAACCAGACATACCAGAAGCGTTAAGTAACCACGTATATACCGCACCGTCTCCAAAAAATGAAGCACCAAATGCAAGTGTACCGACAAGTGCCGTTGCGATTAAGGCATTAACTGGAACGCCTCGTTTATTCACTTTTGCTAAGAACCTTGGTGCTTTTCCATCTTTCGCTAAGTTCCACAGCATACGCGTAGAAGCATACATACCTGAGTTACCAGCAGATAAAACAGCTGTTAAAATAACGGCATTAATCGCTGATGCTGCAAACGCCAGACCTGCTCGTTCGAATATTAAAGTAAACGGACTTACTCGCACGTCATCACTTGCTAATGAATTCGCTGTGTATGGAATAAGCATTCCAATAACAAAAATAGCTAAAATATAAAATAACAAGATGCGCCAGAAGACTTGTTTAACTGCGCGAGGAACCGTTTTTTCCGGATCTTCACTTTCTCCAGCTGCGACTCCAAGCAACTCTGTTCCTTGGAATGAAAAACCAGCTGCCATAAAGATACCTAGTACAGTGAAGAATCCACCGTGAATCGGTCCATCACCAAGCGTGAAGTTTTTAAAACCCGGTGCTTCATTGTTAAAGATACCAAAAATCATCATAATACCAATAACTAAAAAGATAATAACCGTTACTACTTTAATTAACGAAAACCAAAATTCAGATTCACCAAATCCTTTTACAGAAAGGTAGTTAAGCCCAAACATAATTAATAAAAACAGTGCACTCCATAAAATAGAAGAAGAGTTCGGGAACCAAAATTTCATAATAAGGGCTCCAGCGGATAATTCAGCTGCAATCGTAATAGCCCAGTTATACCAGTAGTTCCAGCCGAGAGCGAAACCAAAGGATGGATCTACAAAACGAGACGCATACGTACTAAATGAACCAGCTTCAGGCATATAAGCTGCGAGCTCTGCTAGACTGGTCATCAAAAAGTAAACCATTACGCCAATAATAGCGTAAGCTAAAAGCGCTCCCCCAGGTCCTGCTGTGTGAATTGCTCCACCACTTGCTAGGAATAAGCCGGTTCCGATGGCTCCTCCTAATGAAATCATCGTTAAGTGGCGAGATTTCAACCCACGTTTTAATTCTTGCTGCTCTTGCATAGATAAATACTCCTTTCGAATGTACGGAAAGAGACGGGATAACATAAAAAAAGCCCGCAGTATATGTGCGCGCTTTTAAATCTGAAAACCGCGTCAACCTTCCGTGAAGATAGCTCTTCACATCACTCGCATGATGTGACAGTTCTGTTCCTGTTCGGAGACAGCCCCAGCTTAAATCAACCGAGAAGTGATCTAAACTTCGGCAATTTTTCCTTTCAAGCAACATCCTCAATGTTCTCTGCATTTCCGTTACTTTACTATTAAAAACTGCGACCTCTACCTCATCGATTAGGATGAGGGTTTTTTATATTCAATTGACATAAAAGAAGTATAACAAATACTAAAACGATTGTCATTATAAAAAATAGATTCAGAAAATAGAAACATCTTTGAAATCTCTCGAATCTATTTTGTTACATATGATATAATAAACATTGTCTTTATACTACATAAATATCCAAACGTACCACAGGGGGAGCCGCCGTGCTGAGAGTGAACGAAATGTTCAGACCCTTAGAACCTGTTAGTTAACGCTAGCGTAGGAATGTGGGAATAGTAGCATATATTTGCTTACTCCTGTGTAAACCGTTTGATATGAATGATTCAAAAACAGGAGTGAGAAACGTGAATAAAGCATTACCTTTACAGGCTAAAATTGAAATAGCTATTTTTGCAGCATTGGCACTTCTACTTGACCTTTTGCCTTCCATTAAGATTGCAACGGCTGTAAGTATTTCGTTCTCCATGGTGCCCATTTTTATTATGTGCTTTCGCTGGGGAGTAAAAGGCGGGGCTCTATCTGGTCTATTATGGGGGCTTTTGCAGTTAGCGACAGGAACGGCTTATATTTTAACAGCGCTACAAACATTTATTGAATATATTGTGGCTTTTGCTTTTATAGGTTTTGGAGGTATTTTTTCACAATCTATTAAAACAAATTTAGCTACCAATAACAGATCAAAAGCTTTTGTTTTGATTGTTTTATCCCTTATTATCGGAAGCTTCGCACGTTATTTCTGGCACTTTATTGCTGGTATTATTTTCTGGGGATCGTACGCACCAAAAGGTATGTCCGCTCTGTGGTATTCTTTTTCAATGAACGGTATTTCAATGGTAGGGTCACTAATAGCCTGCTTAGTCATTCTTTCATTGTTAATTCCATCGGCATCAAGAATGATTGTAACTAAATCACATTCATCATAAGAAAAAAGACTAAATCTACCAAGATTTAGTCTTTTTTGTCATTTGTCACCTTTCTTTACACAAAAGTGTGTCAGGTTTGATAACATAGTTAGTGAAATATTCAAAAAACTGTTTTATGATAGTCAACATATTCAAACGAGATAAAGGATTGATAGCATGCTACAGAAATGGATCACGAGCATAGGTTTAGATATTGGAACAAGTACAACAAAACTGATTGTAAGCAAGCTGTTAATAGCAAATCAACAAAATCAGTTTACGCTGCCAGGCTGTCAAATTATTGATCGTCAAGTAACGTATGCAAGTTCTATCTATACCACACCTATGCTAAACGAGGTTGAAATCGATGTTCAACGATTAACGGTACTACTAGAACAAGAGTACAAGAATGCAGAAATCTCCTTAGATCAAGTGGAGGCGGGCGCTGTGATCATCACAGGAGAAACTGCTAGAAAGCAAAATGCAGAAACTATCGTTCACTATCTAGCCGAACATGCTGGAGATTTTGTTGTTGCAACAGCCGGTGCTGACTTGGAAGGAATATTGGCGGCAAAAGGATCAGGAGCAATCCAACATTCCGCTGAAACAAATGCAGTAATTGCCAATATTGATGTAGGAGGAGGCACCGCTAACATCGCTTTATGTCAAAACGGAAAAGTGATCGAAACGTTTACGCTGCATGTAGGTGGAAGATTAATTCGGCTGAATTCAGACGGCTTTGTTACCTACGTTTCACCTTATTTAACTGAATTTTTAAAAAATAATTCTTTAATACTGCGAGAAGGTGAAAAAGCAACATTTGAAAAACTCTCGTCTATCTGTCAATTACTAGCTGAAGAAACCGTGAATTATGTAAGAGCACTAATTCAAACCTCTTCGCTGCTCGTTTCTCCTCATACAAGATCTTCTATCCAACCAGAAACAATTATGATTTCAGGAGGGGTAGGAGCAATGATGGAGAAGCAAAAGCCGAAAACAGTGAGGGAAGTGGCTGTACATGGAGACATTGGTCCTCTGCTAGCGTATCAGTTTCAATCCATACACGTATCTCAAGCCGCTGAAACAACGCGCGCTACTGTCATTGGGGCTGGCATGCAAAATACAGAAGTTAGCGGATCAACCGTATACATTAAGTCTAAAAAACTGCCGCTGAAAAACATTCCGATTATAGAAATACCTGTACAGCCAGAGGAGGAGTGGAATCCGCAGCTGTTTCAAGAAAGAGCTCGAGCGTCATGCATGCAGGCTTCAACTATTTTCAGCGCAGAAGATCCTCCCGTTGCTATTGCTTTATCTCATTTCCCTTACTGCAGCTATATAATGCTGCAAGAATTAGCAAAAGTAATAAGCGCTGAATTTGGTGCTTGTTTTAAAGGAGCTAAGTGCCTCGTTGTTTTATGCGAGCAGGATATTGCTAAAGCTTTAGGACAAGCACTAGCCAAACAGGAGAACGAATTAGAAATTATTTGTTTAGATCAAATTGACTTTACCCACGGAGATTATATCGATCTAGGGTTACCCGTAGCTGGAGAGGCAATCTCTGTTTCGATTAAAACACTCGCTTTTTCATCATAATCAACTGAACATACAAGGAGGAAAAGATGTTTAAAACTACCCGGTTGTTAGGAGAAACATTTTCATTTTATAGCTTGAAAGAAATTATGGCCAAAGCAAACGAAGAACGTTCTGGAGATCAGCTCGCAGGAGTTAGCGCTGAGTCAATGAAAGAACGAATGGCAGCCAAACAAGTGCTAGCTGATATCACACTTGCTGATATTCGAAATTACCCGCTGCTAAGCGCAGATGAAGACAACGTCTCGGCATTAATCGAAAGTCAGGTTGATTCATCAGTTTACGACATTATTAAAAATTGGACAGTAGGGGAGTTAAGAGAATACATCTTATCTGATGAGCATACCGGAGAAGACCTTCTTGCGCTTAGCAAAGGATTAAACAGCGAAATGATTGCGGCAGCTACTAAAATTATGTCCAATTTAGATTTAATTCAAGGAGCTGCCAAGATAGAAGTGCAAACTACTTGTCAAACGACTATCGGTCAAAAAGGCGTATTGGCTTCAAGAGCCCAGCCTAATCATCCTTCAGATAACTTAAAAGGAATGAGAGCATCTCTTTACGAAGCGTTAAGCTATGGAATTGGAGATGCGGTTATCGGAATTAACCCTGTTATTGATACAACGGATAATATCTACGCGCTTTTAAATGAAACAAAAAATATAATCAACGAATGGTCGATTCCTACTCAAAACTGTGTATTATCACATGTGACGAGCCAAATGAGAGCAATCGAAAAAGGAGCAGCTGCTGACTTGATTTTCCAAAGTTTAGCAGGCACAGAAGCCGGTAATGATTCATTTGGGATTTCACTGTCTATGCTCGATGAAGCGACAGCGTTAATTCATGAAAAAGGGACAGCAAAAGGTCCGAACCGCTGGTATTTTGAAACAGGACAAGGTTCTGAACTGTCAGCAGAAGCCCACTATAATATTGATCAAGTAACGCTCGAAGCTAGATGCTACGGCTTAGCTCGCCACTACAAGCCTTTCTTAGTTAACACGGTTGTTGGATTTATTGGACCTGAATATTTATATAACAGCAAACAAGTCCTGCGAGCTGGGCTAGAAGATCACTTTATGGGCAAAATGCACGGCTTGCCTATGGGAGTAGACGTATGTTACACCAACCACATGGATGCTGATCAAAACGATATGGATAATTTAAGTATGCTTCTAGGAACAGCTGGGGTGAACTTTGTAATAGGAGTGCCCATGGCTGATGACTGCATGCTAAACTATCAGTCTCTTAGTTATCATGATATCGCAACCGTGCGCAATGTACTCGGCCGTACCCCAACGCCGTTATTTCAAAAATGGCTTGAAGATCAGCGTATTATGGAAAACGGACGCTTCACATCAAGAGCTGGAGACCCAACTATTTTTATGAATTTGATTTAAGGAAGGTGCTTACTATGATACCAAAGTCAAATCGCGATCCGCTTGAAACACTGAAACAATTTACCCCTGCCCGCATAGGTGTTGGCCGTACGGGAACAAGGCCGCTAACAAAAGACGTTTTATCTTTTCGCACAGATCATGCCGCAGCCGTAGACTCTGTATACGGCTCAGTTTCAGAAGATAGTCTATCTGAGTTTAACCTTTTTTCTGTGAATACACGCGCGGAGTCAAAAGAACATTATTTAAAACGGCCGGATCAAGGGAGGTTATTAGCAGATGACGCTAAGAAAGAGATTTTAAAAAACTGCGTGCCACAGCCTGATGTACAAGTAGTGGTATCAGATGGACTGAGCGCTAAGGCAATTGAAGAAAACATGAGCGACGTGTATCCTGCTTTAATTGATTCACTGGAGTCATATGGACTTCGTATCGGGACTTCGTTTTTTGTAAAAGGAGGACGAGTTGCATGTATGGATGAAATTGGTGAAATCATAAAGCCAAAAGCACTTGTGCTATTGATTGGAGAGCGACCTGGGCTGGTCAGTGCTGAATCCATGAGTGCTTACATGTGCTATGAACCTAGCAAAGGCAAAAAAGAGTCTGATCGTATGGTTATTTCTAATATTCATAAAAGAGGAACGCCTCCTATTGAGGCAGCCGCACATATCGGTACCATGATTGACAAAATGATTAAGCAACAAACAAGCGGTGTACATCTTATTGTCTAAACATCAAAAGGAGGAGAACGTATGGCGTTACAAAAACAATTAAAACCTATTCATTTATGGGCTATTTCAGTTGGTATGGTTATTTCAGGACAATACTTTGGGTGGAACTACGGGTTTGAACAAGGCGGGATTATC
Source organism: Priestia sp. TRN 1309 (assembly GCF_050846875.1). Classification (NCBI taxonomy): domain Bacteria; kingdom Bacillati; phylum Bacillota; class Bacilli; order Caryophanales; family Bacillaceae; genus Priestia; species Priestia sp. TRN 1309. Next base: position 547,407 of record NZ_JBOZGM010000002.1, read on the forward strand.
GGACTTGCAATTGCAACCTTAATTGTAACGGTGTTTTACACAACGTTTATGTTCAGCTATGCAGAGCTTTCAACATCTATCCCGCAAGCTGGTGGACCTTCAGCTTATGCAAGAAGAGCACTTGGACCTTTTGGCGGATATATCGCCGGAATTGCATGCTTGCTTGAATTTATTTTTGCTCCTCCTGCTATTGCGGTATCAACAGGAGCATACCTGCACTTTCTTATCCCAGCCGTTAACCCTGTATATGCAACGGTAGGTGCCTTTATTTTCTTTGTTTTACTAAATTTAATCGGGGTAAAAGAAGTAGCGGTCATTGAGCTTACAGCTACCATTGTTGCACTAATTGGTTTATCTATTTTTTATGTAGCTGGTTTGCCTCATGTACAAACATCAAATATTTTTAACGATCATTCATTTATTAACGGGCCAACAGGGGTACTAGCGGCTATTCCATTCGCTGTTTGGTTCTATCTTGCAATAGAAGGCGGAGCAATGGCAGCGGAAGAAGTGGAAAACCCTAAGAAAAACATTCCTAAAGGATTTATTGGAGCGATTATTACTCTTGCAACCGCAACGTTGTTTACACTATTTGTAACAGCAGGACTTGGCGGAGGAAGCGGAAAGCTAGCTGATTATCCACTTCCACAGGCACTGTCTTCTGTATACGGAAACGGCATTTCAACCGTTGTTGCTATTATCGGGCTATTCGGATTGATTGCTAGTTTAAATGGAATCATCATGGGATTTTCAAGACAAACCTATGCGCTTGCACGAGATGGTTACTTCCCTAAATTTCTTGCTAAAACGAATAAAAAAGGAGTTCCTGTCGGTGGTTTGTTGATTCCGGGAGCAATCGGTGTGATTTGTGCAGGATCTGCCACGTTTGCCAATGCCCTTATTATCTTATCTGTATTCGGAGCAATGATGATGTACTGCATCAGTTTAGTTTCTCTTTTTATTTTACGTAAAAAAGAACCTAACTTGTCTCGTCCTTTTAAAGTAAATTACCCGGTAGTGCCAAGCGTTGCTTTAGTATTAGGGATTCTGTGCTTATACAGCATTATAAAATACAGTGTGCTTACAACAAGTTTAATGCTGTTTGGTGTTTCTCTACCTTTAATGTATGTGATTCTTGGCATTTTCCTTCTTTCAATTATTTACTATGTTTTTTATGGTTCAAGACAGCTTAAAAAAGAGGCATCCAATTCATATCAAGAAGCATCTATTAAATAAGAAGAAAAACGGCTGCTGTAAGAGCAAGCCGTTTTTCTTGTGAAATTAAAGGGTTGAGCGTTTTTTTGTAGAATGATATACTAGGTCTGTTTGTTGGAAGAATATACATACATTTATATTAGATAAAGAAGGGGCAATTATGATGAACAAACGTAATACAATCATTATCACGGTTGTTTCATCTATTCTGTTATCAGCCTGTCAGCAAGAAGAGACAATAAAAGACGGAAATACAATGATAGTAGAAAAAGATGCAAAAAAAGTACTAAATGAACCAAAAACACAGGTAGAAAGCATTCAATCAATTGATTTGAATAAAGAAGCAATGAGCGGAAAATTTATCACAGCCTGGATGACTGATTATTTTTCAGCGTTCGGAAAAGCAGTTGATGACAACTCTTTTAATGATCTAAAAGCTTTTTTGAAAGCGGACAGTTCTTTTTATAAAGAGCAGAACCTTCTTGTTGAAAATTTCACACGACAAGGCATCGAGCAGAAGAAGCAAACGTTTCATATTGTCAATTGGTATGAAGAACCTAACCATGTGTTCAAAATACAAACCCACGAGGAAAGCTTATTAAAACAGCCCGGCAAAGATCCTTACAGCAAAGTTTGCGACCGCCTTTATACAGCTGTTTACCAAAACGATACGTTAAAGCTATCGAGTGTAGAACCATTCGACTTTTCATCTAAACCAAATACACACACTGAAACTCCCACTACACAAACAACAGATTTACACGACTACGATGGAAAATGGACCACTGGCAATGATAACGGATCTCCTATCATTCAATTTCTTGCTACATCCAACTCGGAAGCGACGATTAAAATAAATTCGTACCAGCCACCTAGCAAAATCCGCGTGTCAACCGTTGAACAAAAAAATATTCGCTTTGAAAATAACCAAGCCGTCATTGAATATGAAAATGATGGACAAGGAAATAAAGGAACCATTGTCATTACGCTTAAAGAAAACTCCATTTCGTTACTCGCTAAAACAGATCAACATAAAAAGGCAAAATGGGGAATTCCAAGCGGTGATTACGTACTTGATACGTTCGAAAATTAAAGATCCTTTTAAGAATAGACTAAATTCGGCATTGAGGAGGACACCTTATGCATAAAAAATGGACGATTGCATTCGTTCTACTGCTGCTAATGGTTTTGACGGCCTGTGAAGAAAAAGAAACAGTTAAGTTATCCAAACCAACCGAACCTTCCTCAGATGAAGTGATCCCAAAAGATCAAGCTAAGTCATCTATCAAGCCTGATCTTGTATCAGAAAAAAAAGCAGAAAAAACTGCAGTTGAGACGATGAATAAAATTTCAAGCACCTATAAAGAATTAGGTGAAGAGTATGAATGGGATAATGAATCTAACCCTGCTGATTATGAAACGTTAAAAAAAGCGCTAACGCCATATGCAACATCATCTTTAATTGCAACAAAGTTAAAAAGTATCTCCACTAACTATTACTGTAAAGAATGTAATATGAGCTTTTTCCCTGATGTTAATCATCTTATTCGATTTGAACTTATTAACAATCACGCCGGGCAATTTTCGGTGTCAGCCATTGAACCAATTAGTAAAGAAGGAAGCGGCGGACTGACCATTTACATGAATTTTAAATACGTTAATAAGCAATGGAAGTTAAATGAATGGGATGAAGTTACCTATCATCAAAAATACCTCAACATTACGGCTGATGAATATATGGAATACGTGAAGTCAATTAATCCTTCTAGTGATATTTCATACCAAGGCGAAACAACCCGCACAAATGAAAAAGGGGAAAAGGAAGAAATCATGGTTTTCAAAGAGAACCATACAAAGTATGCCATCAGCAAAAACAGCTCTCAGCGAATCGACGACTTTAAAGAAGAGGAAAAGGAAAAAGAAAAAGAAGAGAAGGAAGAAAAAGAGTTTAATTTAAAAAATATCCCAAAAGTTGATCAAGAAACAGCAGATATTTTTATTGAACATTATTTGCGAGATTTAACAAAGTCCATTAACACAAATAAATTCGAACACGTACAGCCTTATATCCAGCGTGACAGTGTTTTGTGGAATGATCAAAAGCAGCTTGTGAAAATGCTGTATGAAAGAGACATTCGAGAAGAACTCGTTGATTATTCGGTATTAGACGTTGAACCTGTGAGTGAAGAAGAAGATGATGATGAAACGGTCTATACAATCCAAACAAAAGAAGTTATTTCCATTACAACGAACGGTCAAAGTCAAGAAAAAGAGTATTACCGAACGTATACCGTTTCTTACAGCAACAAACAGCTGTACCTGACTAAAATTGAATCACTTTAAAAAACATCACGTTCTGCGTGATGTTTTTATGTATACACAATTTGTGTAATTCCTATCATGATAGATTTTAACGTTCCACCATAAAAAGCAAATCTTTAGAAAGATCATCTCAAAAAATACTTTACTATACTAACGCAAGATAACTCTTCCTTATCAAGCGTTCATATGATAAAGTAGAGTAATAAGCAGAAAATAGAATTTATTTTACATATAATGGATGTTTTTATTAAAATCTTAAAAAAACGGCTTTCTAAATTGAGTTTTGAGAGGTTTTTGAAAAATTTTAATGGTATTTGTTGCAGTTTGATAAAAATTCATTATATACAATTTTGGATCATTTAAAAGGTATTCATTTATTTGTGGTAATTAGGAGGGTTAAAATGGAAGAATTTGAATTATCGCCTGCGAAAAATTCGTTTCGCCAGCTAAAAGAGCAGTGGGAAGAGGCAGAGCTCTTAGATGAAGATAACAACTTGAATTTAAAGCACGTTTCAGATGAAGAATTTATTCAGCTCTTTTTTTCAATGCGTATTATCAAAAAATCACTTTCTCCTCATACGATCAGATCTTACAATCAAGACATGAAAACGATTCTGTCTTTTTTCTATGAACGAGAGATTACATTAAAATCGATTGGATTTATGGAAGTCAAATTATTTAATGAAGAAATGATAAATCAATATGCCAATCGCACTGCTGCAAGAAAACTAGAATTTTTTAGAAGAATGCTAGAGTTTGGACACGCTACTCATTTTTATCCTTCGCTGTATACGACGTGGATTGAAAAACCATCTATCGCAAAAGGACATTACAGTGATAAGGAAAAACAAAATCGTACCGAATACCGAGAGCTAACCGATTGCGAAGCCCAGGTGATTGTAAATGCGTTAGAATCCGTCGTGCGCATTCGCCAGCATGAAAAGGAATTCAAAGCGCGCAATCGCTTAATGGGAATGCTGTTGTATATGAGTGGAATGCGTTCAAGTGAACTGCTAAGTTTAAATTGGGGAAGCTTCCGCGAAGACCGCCGCGGAAATTTGGTTGTAGATGTGATTGGTAAAGGAAAAAAAGAACGCACTATTCCCGTGTTTGATGATGTGAAAGAAACGCTTTTCACTTATCGGCAAGCGTTAAATGAAAGCACCGAACTAAGTCCTTTTGACACTGAACCGCTTTTTTACTCCATTAAAGAGTATTATCGTACCGGCGAAAAAAAGCGATTATCCTATACAACGTTGTATCGAACGATTAAATCAGCTGTTTATAAAGTGAAAGGAAACGCGTCTATTTCTCCTCATTGGTTTCGTCATACCTTTATTACAAATAGTTTAGTTAATGACGTTCCGCTTGCGGTTGTGAAACAAGTAGTAGGGCATTCTTCTATTGCTACAACGAACGTTTATCTTGAAAAACTTCAAGAGGATACGGTATACGACGCGTTTCGAAAGTCGGGCTATCGCTAATCACTTATAATATTTTTATGTAAACTAAAAAATATATATTTTCATTTTTACTGCTTATGCGTATGAAATAAGTTGTATAAATGAATAAGTTACTTTTCCTACAATATAATGGTAGAAAGTCGATAAAGGAGGGAGCTACCTATGACGGCTAAACATCCGCTTCACTACCATTTCGGAGAAGTAACGGAGCTTTTTCATTACATATACGAAGTTTGTGAAACAGCAGGTATTTATATTGACTGGAGCGGAACAGCCCAAACCGTTCAGCTATATCGAAGTAAAGAATCTTTTTTATCCGGAGAACGCTACATCGGAGCGATTCAATATGAAGGGAGCAATCAGTTTCAAAAAAGATGGCCTTCTACCGTCAGTTTGAGATTTCGACGTGCAAACTTGTCGTTTATTTTAAAATATTGTTTAGAACAAATTGAAGACTACCGCAAAGACACAAATAAAGAACCCTTCATTAATCCAAATGCAGAATCCATCGCGTTTAAATTCACCTCTTTAACAGATGAAACCAAACAAGTGATTTCAAAAATTAAAGAAGTATTATGTATTGCCAACTACGTATAAAACCCCGCAGAATGTTACCTGTGGGGTTTTGGGTATTTAACGCAGGTTTTCTGCGTCTTGAAGCAATTGTTCGGCGCGGAATTCAAGTTTTTGTAAAGTGTCGGTATAAATCTTTACCTGCTGCTCGTTTAGCTGGGACGTTAATTCGGAAAATACCTGTTCTACAGCAGGCGTCACTTCTGTTTTTAAACGCAGGCCGTCTTCTGTTATTTGAATAAAAAACGAGCGGCGATCTTCTGGATTTCTAACACGCTGAATCCAATTTTGTTTTTCTAGTAAATCTAAAATTTTAGTCAGCGTCGCTTGATCTTTATCTGCTCGCTCAGCTAATTGCTTCTGTGTACTATATTCAGCTTCTGATACGCGCTTTAAAACGGTCCATTGTTCTGGCGTAATCCCAAAAGGACGTAAGTGTGCGGCAACGACTCTGCTTAAGCGCTTACTTGTACGAACGGTGGGAATGCCGAATATTTCTTCTAACGATTCCATATAAAACCTCCTGCATATATACCTGCTGTGATTATATCAGCTGTTTTTATTTCTGTAAATTTGTTTGTAAAGGTGATCCTTTATAAAAATAAATTTACACAATAAATTGCAAATACACTAGACTTATTGTGTGTATCCTTGTAATCTAGTGTAAGAATAGTTAAACTTTTTCAAAAACAGTAGGGGGTACACACATCCATGATTAAAGCGGTTTTTTTCGACCTAGATGACACGCTACTTTGGGATCAAAAAAGCGTAAAAGAAGCATTCGTTGCAACATGTACATATGCAAGTGAAAAATATAATCTAAAACCTGAAGAACTAGAAGAAGCGGTGCGTAAGGAAGCAAGAGAATTATATGCTTCGTATGAAACCTATGAATTTACGCAAATGATTGGCATTAATCCATTTGAAGGGTTATGGGGAAATTTTCTAGACGATCATGATCAATTCCGAAAAATGAAAGATATTGTTCCTACTTATCGCAAAGAAGCTTGGACTCGAGGCCTTCGTGCTCTAGGAATTCACGACGATGCTTTTGGAGCGGAATTAGCTGAACGTTTTCCATTAGAGCGCCGCAAAACACCTTTTGTATACGAAGAAACGTTTGAAGTGCTTGATCAATTAAAAGGAAAGTACAAGCTGCTGCTGTTAACAAACGGTTCACCTGACTTACAAAATACCAAATTAGATATTACATCAGAACTAGTTCCATATTTTGATGAGATTGTGATTTCAGGGGCATTTGGCCGGGGTAAGCCTGATCCATCTATTTTCGACCATGCTTTATCACTTATGGATTTAAAGAAAGATGAAGCGATCATGGTTGGAGATAATTTAATGACAGATATACTGGGTTCTTCTCGCGTTGGAATGAAATCTGTATGGATTAATCGTCACGATAAAGAGCGAAATGAAGTCATTCCTACTTATGAAATTACCCATTTAAGTGAACTGCATTCAATTTTAGATGAACTAAATTCGTAATACGAACAAACAAAAAGAGGCGTAAATCGTCTCTTTTTTTGTTGTAAAAACAAGTACAAAAGTCTCTGAAAGTCCTATATCCGTTCCAAATCTCACTGACTTCAGTCACTTTTTCTTCTTCCTGCATAGTAAACCAATCTTATCCTTGATTCCCAGATAAATACCATGTAGCATAGTATATAGACTAGTCATTGGAGGAATAACATGAAGAAAATAGTTACCAGAAGCCTTGTAGCGGCTGTTTTGTTCACAAGTCTCGCCGCTTGTGAAGACAAACAAGGCGATACGCACGTCACTTACAAAAACCCTCAACCTAAACATGCCCCTGGAGCAGACACCATTTCAGCAACAGATGAAACGATGGCTCCTGTAAGCCGGGTAGCGACAGAAGGTGAAACCGATGATCGATTAGCGTTTGGAGAACGATCAAAACACGGTCAATATTATGTTTCCACAACGGATGCACAATTTTATCCTGTTAAAGAAGCTAAACAAGAGTATTAATTACATATAGAAAAAACGCCTGTCTTTTGTTTTATAGAAAAAGAGAGTAGACATTAAACGTGTTAATGTAGTCAATTTTAAAAAGAACGTGTATCATTGTAAGTGCTGGTAACAAAAGTTGGGCATAAAATGTGGATAAAAAGTTACGAGAAAGGAAAAGGTGCGTACATCACGTTAAAGACATATGAATCATAAACATACAAAAACAAATACTGAATTCAGTAATAAAAAAATAAACATGCATTTAAATAGAAAACTATCAGCGGCTATCATAGCTGCCTTTCTTTTCGCTTTGCTTTTTTGTTTTATACCAGGGATAAAAGAGTCAATTCCCAATTTTACTATAAAGAAAAACAGTTCGCATTTCAGCGAATTATTTCCTTTATACCTTTTGTTCTTTACGCCCTTTTTTTTAATAATGGGGACGTTAGGCACAGTTATTGTTGATTTATTAGTCAGCGCTTTTGTTAAAGAACGCAGTAAAAAAATTGATTTTATCATGTCATTCATATTTCATGGTATTTTTGGATTTTTAATGTTTGAATTTGGAATGATGGGCGTCATTCTTATTTTTATTGTTGACCGTATTCTTTCAATCCGTAAAGAAAGCTACACTTATTTATATCCACTGGTTTGCTTAGTGGTGTCGGCTATTATTGGAACTCTTGTCCATTTCATTTCTACTATCGGCTAATAAAAATGCTAAAAAAGAGACCTCAAAGGGTTAGGTACCGCCTAACAATTGAGGTCTCTTTTTTTAAAAACACCATTTGGCTAAGTTATTTACTTTACTGCGCTAACGTTTGATAAATCAAAAAGATATTTAAACAAATGACTAATGCAGCTATCACCCAAGCTACAGTAGTTGTTGCTTTATGATTAACCAACCCGCCCATGATTTTTTTATTACTTGTAAACATGATAAGAGGTACAAGCGCAAATGCAATTCCGAACGATAAAATAACTTGACTGACAACTAGTGCACTTGTTGGATTTACGCCAAGTCCGATAATCAAAAGCGGCGGAATAATTGTAATGAAACGACGAAGATATAAAGGAATTCTGCGTTTAATAAATCCTTGCATAATGACATCTCCAGACATTGTTCCGACCGAAGAACTTGAAAGTCCTGAAGATAATAATCCAACACCGAACGCAATAGCTGCAAAAGGACCAATTAAATGTTCAAATTGTGTAAAAGCCACGTCCAAATCTTGCACGTTTAATCCGTTTTTAAAGAATAGAGCGGCTGCGACAATCAGCATGCTTGCATTAATTGCACCAGCGATAATCATGGCAATCACAATATCGATAAATTCAAAGCGGAAAATCGCTTTTTTCTCCGATTCTGTAGTTCCTACCACGCGGCGCTGCGTAAGAGCTGAGTGCAAATAAATCGCGTGCGGCATAACTGTAGCACCTAAAATCCCAGAAGCTAACAGCACGCTGTCTGTCCCGTGAAACTGAGGGACAAATAAGCCGTGGACAACACTTGCGCCGTCTGGATGCGCAAGAAACATTTGAGTCCCAAAAGCTAATACCACAATAAAAACCATTGCCGCAATCGCTGCTTCTAGCAGTCGAACACCTCGTCTTTGTAACTCTAAAATAGCAAAAGAACCTACCGCTGCGATGAGTGCAGCTGGGAACAAAGGAATATGAAATAATAAATAAATTCCAAGAGCAGCCCCAATAAATTCTGCTAAATCCGTCGCCATAATGACTAATTCCCCTTGGATCCAAAGCCCAAAAGAAACGAAGGACGGGAAGTGTTCCTGTGCTATCTCGGGTAAATTCAAGCCTGTTGCAATACCTAATTTAGCTGATAACGATTGAATTAAGACAGCCATTAAGTTAGAAATTAATACAACCCAAAGCAACATGTATCCGTATTGAGAGCCTGCTGCGATGTTAGTAGCAAAATTACCTGGGTCAATATAAGCAACCGCTGCGATAAAGGCAGGTCCTAAGAAAGGTAATAATCGCTTAATTCCTTTTGTTTTACCCGACAATACGTCTTGAGCACTTAGCTGCATAGCTGATAATGCTTTACTGCCGTTTTGATCTTTCATGTCTAGTGCTCCTTTCTTTGATGAACAATAAATAGCCCAAGCTAATTTTTTTATATGAAGTATAAAATGTTTCCTTAATGCAAATTATATGCTAGCAAAGGTTCTTTTGACAATAAAAAAGTTTAGCAAAAAATATAAATCATCTTCAGCTGTTTTTTATCCCGTTTGGCACAATTCTTTAAATGCACACCCGTGACAGGAGGAAGGCGTATCTGCTTGAGGGAAATGCTCAAGCGGAAGAGGCTGATTTACCTCTGAGTGTTCCAAAAAAGTTTTCATATAGTCAATGCTTGTATCGATTTGCCGAAGAACAGCTTCAATTTCGTGAAGAGTAAGCTGATACGTACGCGCACTGCCTGAAAGCAAGTATTCGTTTCGGACTTTTATCTGATCAACGGAAATATTATATTCAGCTAGCACGTAGAGAGCGTAAATTGCCAGTTGAAACAAATCATCTTTTGTTTGTTTACTTGTTTTCCAATCAACAATCGTAAATTCGTCTGCGACTGGATTTTTAAAAAGGGAATGAAAAGGCGCATATACTTTATAATCATACACATTTATAGAACGAAACGCCTGAGGAGAATCTACTTCTAAAGAAGGTGAAGACACCACGTCGCAAAACGATTTACTTTGTAAAAAGTTATGTACACAAATGTGTACCCGCTTTTGCATGTCTTTAAGATCTTTTTTAGAAATATAGCCGTTTTCGTAGAATTCTAAAAGCATCTTATACTGAGCAGGCTTGTGATACCAAAGCTCTCCATAGTCAGTAGAATCACGCAGTGCGTTATTTAGTAGCTGCTGTACTTTCTTCACTAAATTTTGTTCACCCGGGACAATCTGTGTAGATGTATAGTCAGAAATGGCTTCTGTAATCACCTGACGGACGGCTTGTCCTGCGTACATAGATAAAGTAGAAACCTTTTTTAAACGATAAGCGCTTTGAGACTGTGCAGAAGCGCTGTCAAGCCATCCGTTGTGTGAGACATAATAATGATATGCATACTTTCGTTTGCACTGTGTGATCATTTTATGCCTGGAATAGGACCATGAAAATTCAGGGAAATCAGTGATTTGAAACAAGCTATTCACATCCTTTTTCAAAAACTGCGCATAGGTTGGTCTATTAGTGTATTCGTATATGAGTTAAAATAGACTAAAAATGTAGAGAGTGAATAGCTACGCATGCATATTATTTTGTGGATTCTTGCGAAATATGTATAAATAGAAAAAACTATTTAAAAATTGGTTGCTTTTTTCTATGGCAGATGTTATATTAATAAAGCGATGAGCTAATTTGTGTAAGTCGAAGGACATGCTTTCGAGCTAAACGTGTGAATGTGGTCACACGGTCCCCGCCACAAACGCATCAAAGACGTCCTGCGTGGACGTCTTTTTCATTTTATAAAAAAGAGAGCATATTGCTCTCTTTTTTTGTGGTAACTTTTTGATCCCTTCTATAATTTCTGCCCCTTTTATTTACTGCAGCCAAACTTACTGTATTTGCACATTTGCCGCATATTGCATTGTTCCTCTTGTAGAGTTAATCACGATATCTACAACGTAAAAACCTTGATTTTCAGGAATCTTAAATTCATTATTTTTGACAAACAGCTTGGTTTTTTCACCGTTATTTTTCCATATATGCACGCTCACGCCGCGAATATAAGCGCCGTCTAGGTTGGAAAAATGGAGCTTAACCAATTGTTGCTGCTTTAAAGGGATACTTTTTTGCTGCGATATGTATGTATATAAATCATATACATTTATTTCTTTTTTTGTTGTTGAACGGCCGTTTGACCAGTTAATAGAACCTTTGTGAAGGTGATAGGTATGTTCGCTCACCGCAAGCGCAGCTTCAGGTTTGTTTTGGTCGTATTCTTCCTCTAGAAAGAAAGCACTGTTCTTAAGTAAAAGTAAGAAGAACACCGTAACAGCTCCTAGACCGCTTAAGACATATACACCACATTTTGCGGGTTGTACTTTCATAATAATTTCCTTTCACAGACCAATAATTAAGGAGGATAGGTACATAAAATTTCCACTTTTTCTATTCTAAACGATTACAAGTGAAATTACATTTATTGCTTTCTTTCTTCACAAAAAACAGGATAATAGTCATGTGTTTTCTATAAAAGATCCCCTTAGATCAAAATCAACCCTGCGGAAAAGGAAAATAAATGGAAATTAAAAGAGGGAATCTAAAAAATTTACAGAAGTTGATAAGTGATTTAAAATTATACAGAGGAAAAAAGCATTTCAAAAAAAGGGAGATTAGTAGGTTTTTTGTTCTACTTCCACTTCTTAAAAAGTCGTATTTTTCGTAAGAAACTGTAAAGTTATATTTTATAAAGGTGAACCAATACATATACAAACAAAAGGGACACAAAAAAGGGGGATCAGCATGGAAATTAGAGAACTAGAATTACATGATGCTGCAAACTTTGTAGATTTGCTTAAACAGATTGAAGAAGAAAGTAAGTTTATGCTGTTCGAAAGCGGAGAGCGAAAGCTGAGTACGGATCAGCAGGAGAAAAACATCGAAATCTTTAAGCAGCAGCCAAACTCTACGATTATTGTAGCAGAAGAAAGCGAGATGCTTGTGGGATATATAGCTGCAACAGGGGGCGAAGCTAACCGAAACGCTCACATCGCTTCTTTGACATTAGGTATTCGAAAGACGTTTCAAAATCAAGGAATTGGGACGGCTTTAATCGGTGCACTTGAAGAATGGGCGAGAGAACACCATATTCATCGTCTTGAACTGACAGTCGCTATACAGCATGAAAAGGCTCTTTCTTTATATGATAAAGTAGGATTTGGAATCGAAGGAACAAAGAAACATTCACTGCGAATTGGCGGTTTGTTTATTGATGAGTACTATATGTCTAAATTGCTCAACTAAAAAAAGAAACGACGTTTAAAGACGCCGTTTCTTTTTTTAACTTCCTCTATAAATTTGGTACCCCCACGGTGATACAAGCAAAGGGATGTGATAATGTTCTTGTTCAGAAGACAATCCGACTCGAACAGAAACTTGATTTAAAAAGGGCGGATTTGTTGTTTGGACTTCTTGTTTTTTATAGTATTCCCCAATATGGAACAAAAGTTCATAATCTCCTGATTCAAACGCTTCAGAAGAGAAGAGCGGGTTTGCTAATCTTCCGTCTTCATTTGTAGTACCATGAGAAAGCTTTATTCGTTTACTTTCCGACTGAATATGATAAAAATCAACTTTGACAAAAGCAGCCGGACATCCGTGGGTAAGATCTAAAATATGCGTTGTAATTTTAGTCATGCTCGTTTCTTTGTCTCCTTATCTTCAGTAATTTTATCAGTTAAGCGAAAGAAAGCAATTTTATATACTTCTTCTAACGCTGTAGCAAACTCCGTTTGTTTGGTATTCTGTAAGCGACTTTGCATTGCCTCGTAGATATCTTCTTTTTGTTTACCTCGTACTGCCAAAATAAAAGGAAAAGGAAACTTTTCCATATACCTTCCATTAAGAAAAGAAAACTGTTCATACTCATTTTGTGTTAAGTTTTGTAAGCCTGCTTTTGTTTGTTCTTCAGTAGAAGCAGATGTCATAGCGATATTTTCACCTAGATTTGGATGAGCTTGCAGCAGCTTTAGCTGTTTTTCTACAGATGCTTGCGCTACAATTTCTTTCATCATGCCATGAAGTTGTTCAACGGAAGAGAAAGGGCCTTTAAAATAAGCCTCTTCTGCAACCCAAGGTGAATGTTCAAATATATCACCAACTAGTGAAACAAAATGCTTCTTGCTAAGCTGATTTACATATTGCACGGATACGTTATTCATACTACACCTCTTTATTTTATTTCCGAATAATCTGTCTTCTCTAAAGAGACAGAAGGTACTTTTCGTTCAATTGATGCGTTAAAAAAGAGATTTAATAAAATGGCAGCCAAGCTTCCCGTAATAACTCCATCACTTACAATTACGCGCAAAGCACTTGGGAGCTGAGCGAATAAATCAGGTACCACCGTTACACCAAGGCCAAGTGAAAGAGAGCACGCAATAATCAGCAAATTTTCTTGTTTGGCCAAATCGACAGCACTTAGCATTTTGATGCCTGATGAAATAACTAAACCGAACAACACGACCATTGCTCCTCCTAAAACAGGGGTGGGAATAATGGTTGTAAAAGCAGCTATTTTCGGAACAAGCCCCAGTAATACGAGAATGAAGCCGGCTACTACCACTACATTTTTTGTTTTTACTTTCGATAATTGAACCAGTCCTACATTCTGAGCGAATGTATTGTAAGGAAAAGCATTAAATAGTCCTCCAAGGACAATGGCGATTCCTTCGGCACGGTAGCCTTTTGCAAAATCTTTTTCCGTTAATTCCCGATTACACAGCTTTCCTAACGCTAAAAATACGCCTGTAGACTCAATGATAATGACCAAGCATACGAGAATCATTGTTAAAATAGGGCCGATTTCAAAAGTAGGCATCCCGAAATAAAAAGGAGTGGGAATGTGCAGCCAAGAAGCTTCATTAAAGTTAGTGAAATTAACTTTTCCCATTAATACAGCGGCTATTGTTCCGGCTACAATTCCAATCAACACAGAAAGAGAACGAAGAAAACCGCTGAAAAATCGATTTAAAATTAAAATAAGCGCTAGAACACCAAAAGATAGAAGAAGATTAGAAAGAGAACCAAAATCTTTACTTCCTACTCCTCCTGCCATATTTCGGACAGCGGATGGTACAAGTGATAAACCAATCATCGTCACAACCGTTCCTGTGACAACTGGAGGAAAAAATTTAATAATTTTGCCTAAAAAACTTGCTGCCAGTACGATGAAAATACCACCGGCAATAATCGCTCCGTAAACGGCACTAACTCCATATTGAGTTCCAATTGCAATCATAGGAGTCACCGCTACAAATGAGCTTCCAAGTACAACAGGAAGGCCAATCCCAAACCACCTGTTCGTCCAAGCCTGCAGCAGCGTAGCTAGTCCGCAGGTCAGTAAATCAATGGCTACGAGATAGGCTAAGTCATGTGTATTTAAATTTAATGCGCGTCCTACCATCAGCGGAACGAGAATGGCACCTGCATACATAGCGAGTACGTGCTGTAATCCTAATGAAGCTAGTCGAAACGGCCGATTTTGGTTATTCACCTAAAAACCTCCTTTAATTATATCACATGTAATGTTAATAAATATTACATTTAGAATGATACATTAATAGTAAAATGTTTTTTAAGGGATGTCATTAGTCAAGTTGACCAAAAACAGAGGTTTCAATATCTCCTTTTTTACAATATATAGAGAAGTAGGTAAGCTATCGTGTAAAAAGATGTTACATTTAGTTTTCAGTACCAGATATTAATATCAAGTGATATAATTTTGTATATATTTTCAAATAATAGAGGGAAGAGGAAATGTTTATGTATAATCTTGCGGCTCACGCATGTAAATTTTTATTAAAAAGAAGAGGCAAGCTTTACATAAGGAATAAAGAGTCTTTACCAACAGACACAGGTTTTGTGATCGCTTGTTCGCATAAGGGATGGGTAGACGTTGTAGCGCTTGGTGCGGCTATTTTGCCTCACCAAATTCATTTTATGGCAAAAAAGGAGCTTTTTAATCATATACTCACTAGTAATGTATTAAAAAAACTTAACGCATTCCCAGTAGATCGTAACAACCCGGGACCCAGCAGCATTAAAACACCTATTAAATTAGCAAAAGAAGGACATATCGTCGGGATTTTCCCTAGCGGCACGCGAACAGAGGAAGACGTTCCCTTAAAAAGAGGAGCAGTCACTATAGCGAGCATGGCAAAGGTTCCTATTGTACCCGCAGTTTACAAAGGACCCGCAAATGTAAAAGAGATATTTTCAAAGGAGCCCGTTGTCATTTCCTTTGGGAAGCCTATCTACCTTGCTGAAGGAAAGCTGACAAAAGATCGGCTCGCCGACGTGTCAAATCACTTAACAGCTTCAATTCGTACGTTAGAGGAAACAGAAACATAACTTCATAGCGGAGGTGCATCATGAAGGATTGGGTACAGAGAAAGCTAAACGATGTGATTAGTGATGATGTGCAGGCAAAAATGAAAGAAAAGATGGCTGAAAGCGGTGTAACCGTTCCTATATCCGCTTCTATGCTCATGCGGATTTTTCAAAAGCAAATGACAAAGCAAGATCAAATTCAGCAATTTTCTATTTCATTTCAAGACTCCTATATTCACGTGAATGGAATTATTAAAAAATTTCTGGTGAGAATTCCATTTTCTATTGTGCTAGAACCTCTTGAAGCCAAAGAACGTACGCTTGTATTCAAAATCCATGAAATGAAACCTCTTAATCAAAATTGGATCAACTATCGAATTTTTCATAAGCCGCCTGTTACTACGTATGAAGAAAAACAAATTCATATCAACCTCAATGAAATTGATAAAGTGAAAGTCATTCCAGTAGGGAAAATCAAACATTTTTCAATACAGGATGAAAAGCTTCGAGTGAAAATTGGTTTATAAATGGTTGTAAATAAAATGTAGAAATAATTTTTTTAGAAAGAAAACCTTTTCAATTCAGCACTTAATTCGATTAGGTGCTATTTCTTTATAATTTTTATAAAATTTTTAGAATTTTTCGTCTCTAACTATTGTGACACGCTTCCCTAAAGTTGTACAATGTAACTTATATAGAGGTTTAAGCGAAAAACCCGTAAATATAAAGAGCAAGGAGAAACAACTATGACAACTTATTCAATCGATGTAACACTAAGTCAAACAAAAAAAGAAAAGCCGCAATCTGATCAATTGCAATTCGGGAAAATCTTCACGGACCATATGTTCATTATGGATTATACAGAAGGCCAAGGCTGGCACGATGCTCGTATTGTACCTTATCAACCTATCACATTAGATCCGGCATCCATGATCTTTCATTACGGGCAGTCTGTTTTTGAAGGACTAAAAGCATATGTAACAAAAAAAGAGCAAGTATTATTATTTAGACCAGATGAGAATTTCAAACGTTTAAATAAATCAAACGATCGTCTTTGTATTCCTCATGTTGACGAAGACTTAGCATTAGAAGCGTTAAAACAGCTGATTAAAATTGACCGCGAATGGATTCCTACTGCTGAAGGTACATCACTATACATTCGTCCATTTGTCATCGCGACAGAGCCTTACTTAGGAGTAGCGCCATCTGACCGCTACCAATTTATCATTATTCTATCTCCAGTTGGCTCATATTATAAAGAAGGGATTGCTCCTGTAAAAATTGCGGTTGAAAGCGAATTTGTTCGTGCTGTAGCCGGAGGGACAGGGACTGCTAAAACAGGTGGAAACTATGCTTCAAGCTTAAAAGCTCAGCAGCTTTCTGACTCAAAAGGCTATTCACAAGTACTGTGGTTAGACGGAGTTGAACGCAAGTACATTGAAGAAGTAGGAAGCATGAATATTTTCTTCAAAATTGATGGAGAAGTAGTAACTCCATCTGTGAACGGAAGCATTTTAGAAGGAATTACGCGTAAATCCATCATTGAGCTGCTAAAACACTGGGATATGCCTGTAACTGAGCGCCGTATTTCTATGGAAGAAATTAAGCAAGCTTATTCGGAAGGCAAACTAGAAGAGGCATTTGGAACAGGTACAGCTGCAGTTATTTCTCCGATTGGCGAGCTATTTTGGAATAACGAGAAAATGGTCATCAACGGTGGAAACACAGGAGAAGTATCACAAAAACTGTATGACACTCTAACAGGTATTCAAAATGGTACAGTGGAAGATCCATTCGGCTGGGCAGTGGAAGTGGAATAAATTTCGGTAATCGAATATCTTTTTACGTAAAAGAAGCGGGACAGCTCCCGCTTCTTTTTTTTTGTTGTCGAATAGTCCAAAAGAAATAAGTTATTTTTTGGATATTTAGAACTATTTATATACTTTTATTGTAAAATAAAATATAATTATCCTTATAAAAGCAAGACTTTGTCTTTATTGAAATTCACAGCATTACTTATTCGTTATAAGGGGGAGAACAAAATGCTCTTTTTATCACATGATGAAAAAATTAAACAGCTGGCTTCACACTTAGCGGAACGATTCGAAAGAGAATTAAACCAAGAAATCTCAGATGAACAAATGCACGTGCTCATCGGCTACTTATTTGCTTCTCATTTAATCGAGCACCGCCCTACAGGTTATTACGTAAGGTCTCAATACCCTGAGCAGCTAAAAGATTTATATGAAACTTTACACGTCCACCAATAAATTATCTCTTCCTCTTTTGTCCTATATCGTGTAGAATTTTAGAAAATATATGATTTTCTAGTTGATGGCAGAGCTAGGATATAGCGTGGTGTGGCATTTACCTTTAAATGATTAAGTAATGGCTTTAGAGGTGAATAATGTTAGCGCAGATTAAAGAAATGAGTTTAGATAAAAATCGTCGTAATCCACATTACCGCGTGTTGTTGCAGTGTCCAGACGGGAGTGAACTATTCATTCACTTTAATTATACATACCGATCAAAAACATATTGGTCAAGAGATGTATATTACAACAATGTTCATAAAAAATCTCAGCTTGCTTGGTATACCCAAAGCGTAGAGGAAATGACTGCTCAGCAGTTTCTTGAAGAGCTAGGAGCTATAGTAAATGAACATTTCAACTTTACACTGCGACGATAACCAAGAAAAGCATCCTTTAACAAGGGTGCTTTTCTTGGTTATTTTACATAAATAAGGACAGAATAATATATATTCTCTTTTTGAAAGTGAAAGGTGGAAAGCTCATGGCGCAAATCGTAATGTGGGTGCTTTTTATCGGTCCTTGGCTATTGCTTTTTGCAGTTGATAAAGAGCGAGTAAAGCGGTATATGGCTGTATCACTATTCGGAGTGGTATTGTTAACGATGGTTTTTCAAATTGCAGATCGCTTTAACTGGTGGGAAGTCAATGAAACTCTTTTTTTCTTTGTTAATATGACGCCTTTTCCTTTTGGCATATTTATAATAGGAACGCTTTTTATTTTTTATTTTACCTATCCTGGCTTTTGGATGTTTATGATTATCAATGCAGCGTTCGATTTATTTCAGGCATTTGTCATGAGTCCTATCTTTGAAAAACTAGACATTTATACACTGAAGGGAATGAATCATTTTTTATTATTTGTACTAATGATGGTTATTGCTGTTCTACTTTTTCTTTATCAAAAGTGGCAAGATACTGCGTTTAAGTTATCTATCAAGTGATAGAGAGACAGGTTGTGTTTTATCGTTAACTTTTATATAATGAACGTATAAAACCCTCTATTTATATCGGAAATAGAGGTGTTTTTACTGTGAAAAAGATACAAAATGGCAAAATATCTGCGGATGAACATCATTTTTCGCAAAAAAATTAAAATAATGTAAAAGTTTATGTTAAAATGGCAATGTTGCGTGAACGAATTAACTAACTTTACGCAAGAATGCTATTTACATACGTAAGAAGGAGAGAGATTTAAGATGGCAAAGACGTTAATTTTTGGACATAAAAATCCTGACACAGATACAATCTGTTCTGCAATTGCATACGCTGATTTAAAGAATAAATTAGGTGTAGACGCTGAACCAATTCGATTAGGCGATATTAACGGTGAAACGCAATTCGCTCTTGAAAAGTTCAACGCTGAACTACCACGTTTCGTTGATGAAGTATCTAAAGAAACAAATGAAGTTATTTTAGTGGACCACAACGAACGCCAGCAAAGTGCAAACGATATTGATCAAGTTCGTGTGCTTGAAGTAATTGATCATCACCGTATTGCTAACTTCGAAACAGCAGATCCTTTATACTATCGTGCAGAGCCAGTTGGGTGTACGGCAACGATCTTAAACAAGATGTATAAAGAAAACGGCGTAGAAATCGAACCTAACATCGCAGGTCTTATGCTATCAGCTATCATTTCTGATTCTTTATTATTCAAATCACCAACTTGCACAGACCAAGACGTTGCAGCTGCTAAAGAATTAGCGGAAATTGCAGGCGTAGATGCAGAAGAGTACGGATTAGCAATGCTAAAAGCTGGAGCTGACTTAGGCGATAAAACAGCTTCACAATTAATTTCATTAGATGCTAAAGAATTCAGCATGGGCACAAGCAAAGTTGAAATTGCACAAGTGAATGCAATTGACGTAAACGACGTTTTAGTGCGCAAAGTTGAATTGGAAGAAGCGATTACTAAAACAATCGAAGAAAAAGGATTACAATTATTCCTTTTAGTTGTTACAGATATTTTAAACAGCAACTCTACTGCATTAGCATTAGGTTCTGCTGCTTCAAAAGTAGAAGAAGCATACAATGTAACGCTTGAAAACAATACAGCTGTCTTAGAAGGCGTTGTATCACGTAAAAAACAAGTAGTACCTGTATTAACATCTGTATTTGCTTAATAAAAAAACGGTTCGTGTCTACACACGAACCGTTTTTTTGTCTATTTGCACGTTAAGCCAATTTAGTATATCTTCTATCACTTCATCTTTATTTAATTCATTCAGCAATTCATGACGGCACTCTTTAAAAAAACGGTAACTTACATCCTGTAATCCTGCCTTTTTAAAGTCGTTATATACTTTGACTACGCCTTTTGTATAGTTGCCTACTGGATCATATTCTCCAGATACCAAATAAATAGGCAGGCTTGATGGAACTAACTTTATATTAGCTAAGTTAGAGATTTGTTTGATTCCTGTTAGTAAGTCATAGAAAAACCCCGCTGTGAAAACCCCACCGCAATAAGGGTCATTTACATATAAATCTACAGCTTCATTATCTTGACTTAACCAATCAAAAGGTGTCCGAGCAGGATGAAATGATTTATTGTATTGTCCAAAAGAGAGCTTATCAAGCAAAGGGCTAGGAGATCGTAACCCTTTTCTCTTTATCTCTATTTGCGCAGCTAATATACCGCCCTGCAGTGAAAGGGAAGGAATGCTGCCAGTACCTGAGAGTATCACACCATGAATGTGCTCTGTATCCAATTGAATATATCTTCTCGTTAGAAAAGACCCCATGCTGTGACCGAAAAGAAAGATCGGTAGGTCGGAGTGTTCCGTCGAAATGTGCTTAGTCAGAGCAATCATGTCGTAGACTACTGTATCAAAACCATTTTCTTCAGCAAAAAAACGCTTGTCTTCATCTTTTAAAGCTGTTTGACCGTGACCTCGGTGATCATTCCCATATACGATATATCCATGTTGCGTTAATACATTAGCAAAGTACTCGTAGCGTCCAATATGTTCGGCCATTCCATGGGCTATTTGGACAACACCTTTTGCAGAATGGTTTTCAACATTCCATTTTTGTGCAAATATTTCTTTTTCCTGATGACCTCTGTAGTAAAAGGATTGTTTCATGCTCAGCATCCACCTTCTGCCTTCCTGTAAAATAAGGGATATATGTATATATTATACTAATTTGTGCAGGTGATTTTACTATTTTAAAATAAAAAATGATTATTTTGTCATAAACCTTTACAAACCTTTATGTGATTTGTTAAATTAGTATTTATATTAAAAATTATTAAACAATTTAAAAAGATTCAGTTTTTAATAGGTTAGATGAATACGGAGGGAATTATTGTGGCAGAATTAAGAAGTAACATGATCAAAAAAGGATTCGACAGAGCACCGCACCGCAGCCTACTGCGTGCAGCTGGTGTAAAAGAAGAGGATTTCGGCAAACCGTTTATTGCGGTTGTCAATTCATATATTGATATTGTACCAGGTCATGTTCACTTACAAGAGTTTGGTAAAATCGTAAAAGATGCGATTCGCGAAGCTGGTGGCGTACCTTTTGAAATGAACACTATCGGTGTAGATGACGGTATTGCGATGGGACATATCGGTATGCGTTATTCATTACCAAGTCGTGAAATCATTGCTGACTCAGTTGAAACGGTAGTATCTGCTCACTGGTTTGATGGAATGGTATGTATTCCAAACTGTGATAAAATCACACCTGGGATGTTAATGGCTTCATTACGTCTGAATATTCCGACAGTTTTTGTTAGCGGCGGACCAATGAAGGCTGGCGTAACGAGCGACGGTCGTAAGATTTCTCTTTCTTCAGTATTTGAAGGCGTAGGAGCTCATCAAGCTGGTAAACTTGATGATAAAGGATTACTTGAATTAGAACAATTCGGCTGTCCGACATGCGGATCTTGTTCAGGAATGTTTACAGCGAACTCAATGAACTGCTTAGCTGAAGCGTTAGGACTTGCTTTACCTGGAAACGGTACAATCTTAGCAGTTGCTCCTGAACGTAGAGAATTCGTTAAGAAATCAGCTAAACAGCTTATGGAATTAATTAAATTAGATTTAAAACCACGTGATATCGTAACAGAAAAAGCAATCGACAACGCGTTTGCTTTGGACATGGCGTTAGGTGGTTCTACAAATACAGTTCTTCATACGCTAGCTCTTGCGAATGAAGCTGAAATTGAGTACCCATTAGAGCGTATTAATGAAGTAGCAGAACGCGTGCCTCACTTGGCAAAACTGGCTCCGGCTTCTGATGTATTTATTGAAGACTTACATGAAGCAGGAGGCGTATCGGCCGCTTTAAACGAGCTATCTAAAAAAGAAGGGGCTCTTCACTTAGATACGATGACAGTTACTGGAAAAACGCTAGGCGAGAACATTGCAGGATGCGATGTAAAAGACTATAACGTTATCCATCCAATCGATAAGCCGTTCACTGAAAAAGGCGGACTTGCTGTATTGTTTGGTAACCTAGCTCCAGACGGCGCGATCATTAAAACAGGCGGTGTTCAAGACGGCATTACTCGCCACGAAGGACCAGCAATTGTATTTGAGTCTCAAGACGAGGCGCTGCACGGTATTGCTAACGGAAAAGTAAAAGAAGGACATGTCGTAGTCATTCGTTATGAAGGACCAAAAGGCGGACCGGGAATGCCTGAAATGTTAGCTCCAACTTCTCAAATTATGGGAATGGGACTAGGTGCAAAAGTAGCGCTATTAACAGACGGACGCTTTTCTGGCGCTTCACGTGGATTATCAATTGGCCACGCATCTCCAGAAGCTGCTGAAGGCGGCCCGCTAGCATTTGTCGAAGATGGCGACCACATCGTGATTGACATTGAAGATCGTTCAATGAATGTTCAAGTTTCTCCAGATGTTTGGGCAGAACGAAAAGCAAACTGGAAAGGCTTTGAGCCAAAAGTGAAAAAAGGCTATCTTGCAAGATATTCTAAACTTGTAACTTCTGCAAGCACAGGCGGAATTATGAAAATCTAATAGCACAAAAAAGGCTCTCTACGGAGAGCCTTTTTCTTTACTAAAGTAACTGTGCAAAGAAGCCTTTTTAACACGTAAACTCTTTTTTCATAATAACGTGTGGAATACCGTCTTCCATAAAGACATCAGAAGCAGTCTTATACCCTAATTTATGATAAAAAGGTTCAGCTTGAACTTGACCGTGAAGCTTAGATTGAGTTAAGCCTTCTTTTTTCGCTGCTTCTTCTAAGCTGGTCACCACTTCTTTTCCGAGCCCGTATTTTCTAAATTCCTTTAATACGCATATTCGCTCTATTTTGGCGTAATCGTCTACTATGCGGAATCTGCCAGAAGCAGCTGGTTCGTTGTTATAATAAATTAACATATGTTTTGCCGTTTCCTCATGTTCATCAAATTCGTCTTCTAACGGCACTCCTTGTTCTTCAACAAACACTGTTTTACGTATATGGAATACTTCTTCAAGCTGCTCTTTTGTTGTAACATGCTTAATTTTCATTAAAATCCTTCCTTTTCTACGAATTTAGGCTTCTTTTTTGTATAATAAAAATACGTGATATAAAAAGAGTATAAAGGAAAAATAAAATGTTGTAAATGCAACAAAAAGCAACCAATGAACATTTTACACAAATTTGTGGTCATTACTCACTGTTTAAACGACCTCAGCAATAGTAAGATCAACTGAAACATGTTAAAAAAGCAAAGAAAATGGATTATGAAGCGCTGTGAATCTACATAAATTGTAAAAAGAGAACTATTCACAATAGTAGTGGGATGAAAAAGGGGAATGTATCATGCAAATAACCTTAGTGTATAAAGATGAGCAATCGAATAAATTTTGGAAAGTTGAAAGAAGAGACAGCAAGTTAATCATTCACTTTGGAAAAGTTGATACAGCCGGTCGCATGCAAGTGAAAGAGTTTGCTTCCGCAGAGGCTTGTGAAGCAGAAGCTGAAAAGCTGATTCGTGCAAAATTGAAGAAAGGATATAAGCCTTTAACTTGTTCGATGCAAGTAATGAAAGACAGCACGATGTCAGAGTCTCTCTTTTGGGAACTGATAAAAAAGGCGAAGACAAAATTAGATGTCGATGAGCAAATGGAATGGCTCCGCTCCACGCTAGCGAAGCGTTCTGAAAAGGACATTTTTCGCTTTGATCAGCTACTAAATCAGCATTTTGATCAATCCTATACTTCTTCATTGTGGGCAGCAGCTTATATTGTAATGGGCGGTTGTTCAGATGATTGTTTTGATTATTTTAGAGCGTGGCTTTTATATCAGGGAAAAGACATATATTATAAAGCGATTGAATCTCCTGAGACGATGATTTCTGTACTTAAACCATTAGAAGCAGAAGGCTATGCTCCTCAATTAGAAGAATTACTTTCTGTAGCGTGTGAAGCTTACGAAGAAAAGACAGGTTTAGATAACGACTATTATTATGATAAATATGACCAGTTTGATCCAGTGTGGTACGATGAGCAAGATTTGGATCTTGATTGGGATGAAGATGATGAGGATGGTTTACAGATGCGATTCCCTGTGCTTTGGAGCCGCTATTGGAACAATCATCTCGAATATTAAAAAGAGGAGATGAAAACCTTTAAACAGATTTTCATCTCCTCTTTTTTTATTTTGATAGAGTACGTGACGGGGCGGCCGAAGACAGTTTTGTTTTTTTGTTTAGCATACTGTTCATAATCATTCCAATTACGATTATCGTCATACCAGCTAACGCAATCCCTGTTGGCATACGTCCATTTAATAAAAACACTTCGCCAAGCACGGTAAAAATCATGCTGCCTGATTGAGTTGCTTCAACCGCTCCAAGCAAACCTAAATTTTCTTTTGCCAAGTCTGTTGCGTAAAAGAACGTCATCGTAGCAATTACACCTGAACTCATTGCTAAGATAAAGGCTTGAGAAAATTGAGGAGCTGTTGGCATACCAGTTGTATAAAATCCATATATCGCATAGATGATACTTAGCGGGATACTGCCGATAGCCATACCTAAAACACGTTGAAATGTATCTAATTTCCCTTTGCAAACTTCCATCATTTTTCGATTTCCAAGCGGATATAAAAAAGCAGCCATGACGACAGGGAGAAAACCCAACACAAACTGTGAAAGCGTGATGTTTTCAGCTTCTTTAACTTGCATGAGAATCACACCCGCTAAAATAAACGTTGAAATACCAAGCGTTTTGAGTGGGATGCTTCCTCTTACTTTTTTATTTCCGTCTGCAGTTTGAATAGTTACATAGAAAAGTGGAGAAATGAGCGCACCTGCCAAGATCGTTACTTGCCACGTTCCAGCTATGAGCCATGATGGTCCAAAAAGTGAAGAAAAACTTAATAATGAATAAAATCCAATTCCTGCAAGAGTTCCCCAGCCTAACCAAGCGAAAGGATGCTTTTTCATTTCCATCCATAATGGTGTAAACTTCTTTTGTAAAAGTACTAAAATGAGTAAAATAGGTAGTGCTAATAAAAAACGAAGAGATGCTGTCCAAGCCCAGCTTGTTCCAGATACATTCATGGCACGATTCACAATAAATGTAGCAGAAAAGAACATGGACGAGAGAAGCCCCCATAAAATTGCTTTCATACTTTTTCCTCCTAATTAATAAAAATACCTAAATATATATTATAGTATACTTAGATACAAAAAAAGTGTACCATAATATATAAAAGAAAGGAAGGTAAAAATGCATTCAGAAGAAATGATGAAAAAGGTAGGCAACGAGCTTAGAAAAATAAGAACACAGCGAGAATTCACACTCGATGAATTAGCAGATAGGACGGGAGTCAGCAAACTCACGTTAGGGAAAATTGAAAGAGGGGAGACTAATCCAACCCTAGGAGTAATGTGGAAAATAACAACAGGCTTAAATATCCCTTTAACTAAATTAGTGTCAGTAGAACCTTCAGTGGCTGTATCTAAGTGTGGAGAAGGTTTTTCTCTCAAAGGACCGGACGAAACTTGGAAAGTAGAATTTATTTTTCAAAATCAGATAGATTCGACAATTGAAATGTACCGAGCCTTTCTTTCTCCTCTTGCTACATACTGTCCCGAACCTCATCATAAAGGATTAATTGAAGTAGCAACGGTAATGGAAGGAAAAATCGAAATGAAAATCGAAGAAGAGCTATACGAGCTAAAACAATTTGACTCTATAAAATTTGAAGGAAGTCATGTACACTCATACAAAAATCTTGAAGAACGTCCCGCTGTTCTGCATTTACTGCTAAAATATGAGGAGTAAAGCGGCAGAGCCGCAGTAAAACGAACCATAAAAAATGATTCGTTTTACTGCGGCTCTAATAGCTGTTTATTCATCAGCTTGTTTTGATAGCTAATATATTTTTTTACTTTAATGATACTTAATGAATATTCTTCAATTAATCGGTGGATAGATTGAACCATACACTCTGGGTAATGATGTTTTTTCTGTAAATACACTTTATACTTTCGAATTTGTCTTTCGAAATATAAAATAACTTGTTCAGGCGTTTTTACCAGTAACGATTGCATGTATTCATTTACTTGCGTTTCAAGAAACGAATAGCGATTTGTGATAAAA
This sequence comes from Priestia sp. TRN 1309, assembly GCF_050846875.1. Taxonomy (NCBI): domain Bacteria; kingdom Bacillati; phylum Bacillota; class Bacilli; order Caryophanales; family Bacillaceae; genus Priestia; species Priestia sp. TRN 1309. The sequence continues at coordinate 573,930 of NZ_JBOZGM010000002.1, forward strand.
AATGTCTTCATCTTATTTTCCTCCCTATATGTTAGTGGTACAAAAAAGAAACCCTTGTGCTAGGATTTCTTTTTTGCTTTTTATTTGAATCAGCTGTGCGCACCTTTTAGGCGCTGATACTTGAAATCGAAGACTGTCTATATTTTTTTATTTTGCATTTTATATATGTAGGCGTTTCGCCGAAGAGATTTGCTGCATGTGCAATAGCTCCGTAATACGTTTTAGCATCCATCATTTCTTTATTTACAATATAGTCATACAGGGATGATTCGATATCATCAACAAAAGCTAAAATGTGACGCTTTTCGAATAGGAGTTGATAAAGTTCATTAATTAAGTATGGGCTTTGATCAAATTTGTCTTGAAGCTGCTCTACTCGGTACTTTGTCATAGGCACTTCACACAAGATAATGTATCGTAACTCTTCTAAAAATAATTTATTCATCTTTCTCACATCCCTATTCTGTTAATAATTATATAATAGCACTATGCCTTCATATTTGGAAGCGTTTTCAATGGATTAATTTTAATATTTTTTTCTTCTCATTTCCCTTCATTTTTTCTGTTCTTACTTGAATTATCTGTAGTATAGTTCGTTTTACGTAAAGACTCTAGCTAATTGTTAAACTACCTGACATACTTTTTGAAAATTTTATTATTGATGTTAAAAGGTCTTACATATCTAAGCGGAAATGCTTTAAAAATAACGTTCTGTGAGTCGGAACCAGCTTTAATTGTGATAAAATAAAAAATGGAAAATACATCATATAATATAGGAGAGAGGCTATGGAAAAAGATCATATTTCAGAGCTGAAGATTTTAAAAGACATTTCCGAGATTTTAAATGAAGGCACTAATTTACATACCATGCTTCATGATGCGCTTTTAAAACTGCTGCAAATCACAGATTTACAAACAGGATGGATCTTTTTTATTGATGAAAATGGAAAGCATGAGATGATTGCCGCTCAGCATTTGCCACCAGCTTTATTAAATAAAACCGCTCAGCCTATGTGTAATGGAAGCTGCTGGTGTGTTGACCGGTATATGGATGGCCGGCTTCAAAAAGCGTCTAATATTATGGAGTGTAAGAGACTTGAAGATTCCGTCATTCATGAGTGGGGAGATACACATGACATTACTCATCATGCAACGGTTCCTTTACAAGCAGGGGATGAACGCTTTGGATTATTAAATGTAGCTGCCCCTCATAAAATTCATTTTGAACAGCGAGAGCTTGATTTATTAGGATCCGTCGCTCTTCAAATTGGCACGGCTATCAAGCGGATTAAGCTGACTCAATCTCAGCAGGAAGTAAAACTTATTGAAGAAAGAAACAGGCTGGCAAAAGACCTTCACGATTCTGTTAATCAGCTGTTGTTTTCAATTAATGTCACAGCCAAAGCCGGAAGCAGCTTAGCAAAAGATGTGCAGTTAAAAGAGACTTTTTCCTTAATCCAAGAAACCGCTCAGCATGCTCAAGTGGAAATGAAAGCTTTAATTTGGCAGCTTCGTCCTCAAGGATTAGAAAACGGCATTGTCAGTGCGTTAAAAAGCTATGGTCAAATGCTAGGGCTTAACGTAAAAGAACAAATTAAAGGAGTGTCCGTTTTGCCTGCTGTGATTGAAGAGACACTGTGGAGAGTCGGACAAGAAGCTTTTAATAATTGCCGAAAGCATGCGGGTACGGCAGAGGTACATCTAAACGTAAATATAAGCAAAGACCAAGTAATTATGAAAATCCGGGATAGCGGCAATGGATTTATGTATAGCCCTTCAGCAGAATTGCCGACGCTTGGGCTAAAAACTATGCACGAGCGAATAAAAAGATTAAATGGAAAACTATCTGTTACAAGCAGCATAGGAAACGGAACGATTGTGGAAGTATCTATTCCTCTTTCATAACGGAAAGGAGCGCACATGAAAATAAAGATTTTAATTGCAGATGATCACCACGTTGTCCGAAAAGGACTTGTCTTTTTCTTACAAACGCAGCCTGATTTAGAAGTTGTAGGAGAAGCTTCTAACGGGGAAGAAGCTATAAAGTTAGCGACATCTCTAGAGCCTCATATTGTGTTAATGGATTTATCGATGCCGGTTCTCGATGGAATCGAAGCAACAAAAGAACTAAAAAAACAAGCACCGCATATACAAGTCATGATTCTAACAAGCTTTTCAGATCAAGATCACGTGATACCGGCATTAGAAGCAGGAGCTTCAGGCTATCAGCTAAAAGAAAGCGATCCAGATGAACTTGTAACGGCTATTCGAAAGCTAATGAATGGAGAAAATCAGCTTCATCCCAAAGTCACTACGCACTTGCTAACACGGTTAACCAAAAGCAGCGAAAAGAAAGTCAATTTTATTGATCACTTAACAAAACGAGAAAAAGACGTATTAAAAGAAATTGCAAAAGGCAAAAGCAACAAAGAAATTGGTGCTGCCTTACATATTACAGAAAAAACAGTAAAAACACATGTGTCTAATATTTTATCGAAGCTTGGGGTTCAAGACCGCACGCAAGCTGCTCTATATGCTGTTCAGCATGGAATTTCCTAACCTACGACTTTAGTTGTAGGTTTTTCTCTGTTCACCTCAGTCTATATTGGTAGCTTTCTTTCTATCAATAGCATGACGAAAAAAAGTTCAATCATCCCTATACTATACATATAACCAAACGACAGAGGGGTAGATAAATATGAATATACTTATTATTAACGGAAGTCCTAGAGAAACAGGCCGAACAACACAAGTAACGAGAGAACTTCACAAAAGCTATCAAAGTTCTTTTCTAGATTTAAGTCAATTATCACTTCCTATATTCACCGGTGAACCTCATCAGTATGAAATAGAAGAAGTGAAAGTGCTGACTGAAGCAATAGAAAAAGCGGATGGTATCTTACTTGCGACGCCTGAGTACCACGGCGCTATGAGCGGAGCATTAAAAAACGCGTTTGACTTTTTAAACAGTGCGTATTTTGCACATAAGCCCGTCGCACTTGTAGCCGTATCAGGAGGAGGAAAAGGAGGTATCAATGCTTTAAACAACCTTAGAACCGTTACACGCGCTTTGTATGCGAATGTTCTATCTAAGCAGTTGGTATTAGACCCTGCAGACATCGTGGAAAAAGGAACTTTACGAAAAAACGCCGCTGACGGAATTCATGAATTAGTTAATGAGCTGACTCTGTATACACAAGTGTCTAAGCAAATTTTAGAAGCTAAGCAAAATGTTTGATGAAGGCGCTTTATAAGGACCGTCGCTTTCAAGCCGTAGTTGCTGCGAATGTTTTATCCTCTATTGGTTCCGGTATTACGATGCTTGCCATTCCTTTACTGTTAGTTGCATCTCCAGATGGAAATAAACTATTTGGCACGATTATGCTAATTATGACGGTGATTAGCTTTGTGGCTACTCCGTATATAGGTGTTCTTATTGATCGAATGTCACGAAAGAAAATGTTGTTAACCGTAGAATTGATAGGTTTTATCACGGTCATGCTATTTGTGATCGTTGGTTTTGTTACAGATTATTCAACGATTCACTACATCATTTTGTACGGAACCGGAAACCTTTACTACACGTTTTTTTATCCAACGATTTTTGCGTTAAATCAAGAAGTTTTTTCAAAAGATGTGTTTCAATCATTAAACAGTATTATGGAAATACAAGGCCAGCTATCGAGTATGCTGGCAGGGGCTGCAGCGAGTCTAGTCATTACCCGGTGGTCGCTTCAATGGATTTTAACAGTAGATGCAGCTACGTACATAGCTGCATTCCTTTTTCTATTGAGTATTCCATATAAACAAAGCAGTGAACGAAGCGATAAAAAACACACTGCGATGAAAGAGGGATTAGCATTCATAAAAGAAAATCGCTCGGTATCTCTTTTTTTACTGCTTTCTTTTATGCCTTTCATTGCTGTGATGATGACGAACTATTTGTTTCCTATTTATCTGACTCAAGAATTAAACGCAAGTCCAGCAGCATACGGGATTGAAAGTGCTGTATATGGTTTCGGAGCATTAACCGCAGGGATATTGATCGTATCTATTATGAAAAGAACAGGCACTGAGCTAGCTATTATGCTGAATATAAGCCTTTTTGCACTTGGAATATCGATCATCTTCTTTATGAAGCTTCTGCCCGTTTACTTTTCTATTGTGTTTCTTCTTGCTTTTGCAAATGCAGGTACAAGAGTAGCTCGAAATACGTTTATGATGCAAAAAATACCGAATATTATCGTGGGAAGAGTCGACAGCTGTTTTCGCTTTATCACGTTAGGGATTCGTATTTTATTGATTTTCTTCTTTACGTACGTTACGGCTAATGATCGTATAGGACTTGCTTTTTTAGGACTTAGCCTGCTTTTAATATCAACCGCCGGAGCAGGCTGGATACTTTACAAAAGAAAACAGCGAAAACAGTCTGCACTGCTTAAGAGTGTTTTATAATGTCTGTTGCATGTTATAATAGAAGAATTGACAAATAATGTTCAACGTTTATGACGTTGGACATTATTTGTTCTGAATAGAAATTAAACAGCAACAGCATTGACTGTTATGCGATTGGAAGATTGTGAAGCGATGATAAATAAAACATTAAACAAAGAACAATTAAAAGATTCGTACTCAAGCAGAACGTACTATAGAGGACACACGTATTACAAGCAGGGGCGTGTGCTTGATTTGGAATACAATGAACAGACCACTACGTGGACAGCATCCGTTCGAGGAGCGGAAATGTATACGGTAATGGTTGAACAAAAAGGAAATTCTTTTTATTCATTCTGCGATTGTCCTGCTTATCACGAGTTTTCAGAATGCAAACACGAAGTAGCTGTTTTATTAACCATTTGCGATGAGCGCGCAAAGCCGCAGCCAATTAAAACAAAGCCTTTTCGCCAAAGCAAAGAATACGAAAATGTAAATCATTTTATCGACTTATTTTCGAGCTATCAGCAAACCATAAGCGACCATAAGAAATATGCAGATAAAGATCCGTTGAAAGTAGAATTTATTTGCAAGTCTTACTCAGAAGAATTTTTACGTTCAGAAGGAATGTACGTAGCGCTTGAAATGAAAGTAGGCGTCGACCGGACGTATGTAGTAAAAAACATTCAAGAATTTTTAACAGACGCTAAAGAATTCCAAACTCACGAATTTACTAAGCGCTTCGAATATGATCCTGCAGAACATTTTTTTATAGACGAAGATAAGAAAATCATTGAGCTGCTGATGGATATTATGACGAATGAATCATTTTATAAAAATTCCTATTCTATGTATCGTTCGTCCGCAAATAACAGAGAACTAATCATTCCATCTATCGTAGCCAAAGAGTTATTTAAACTCCTTAAAGATCGGAACTTTACATTTATTCATGAAGGGCATTCATATGAAAATATTATCTTTGCTGAAAGTTCAGCTCCTTTTTCATTTCAAATAAATAAGCACTCGGCAGCTGGATTTGAGCTAGACTTTACGGAACTTCATCAAGCTTCATTTTTTGATCGATACGGTTGGCTATTTTTAAAAGGGACGTTTTATGAGCTATCTCAAGATCAGCGTATGCTTCTTGAAGGCCTTCGGAAAACGGCTCCTTTGAAGCCAGTCGTACCTATAGCAGAAGAGCAGATGGGCAATTTTTTATCTCACGTCGTTCCGGGACTGAAAAAAGTGGGGAAAGTGGATATCGCAAAAGAAGTATCCCATCAAATTATTGCGCCTGAACTAAAAGCAAAAGTATTTATTGACCGTGAGGAAGAACAGCTGTTTGTGACGCTTCGGTACAACTACGGAGAGATTTCGATTAATCCATTTTCACCCCAGTCTGAAAAATACGATAAAATCTTGATACGAGATTTAGAAAAAGAAGACCGCGTTATGGACTTAATTGAAACGGCTCCTTTAAATATTTATAAAAACCAGCTGTACTTAAATCAAGACGAATACTCTCTATATGAATTTTTGTTTCATATTGTTCCAAAGCTTGATGAAATAGCGGATGTGTATATTACGGATGAGATGAAAGATTATGCTTATACGGATTTTTCTGCGCCAGTAACAACGGTTGACATTCAAAATAGCAATGGGCTATTAGAAATTAATTTTGATTTAGGAGACATTGATCATCAGACCGTTCAAGATGTTTTAAAATCTGTCTTAGAAAAGAAAAGCTATCATCGTCTAGATAACGGTGCGTTTATCCCTCTTGAAAATGAGGGCTTTGAACATATTCAAAATCTGTTTCGGGAGCTGAACGTAACGGAAAAAGATTTAAAGGATAACTCATTGCAGGTACCTTTATACAGAGGAATGCAAGTGGAAGAGATTATGAGTGCGGGTGATAAATCAGCTGCTAAGTTTGGCTCAGCATTTAAAACATTACTTACACAGCTCAAATCTCCAGAGGAAATGGATTGGGAAGTACCGGAATCCTTACAGGCATCCCTGCGTGATTATCAGCGTAATGGATTTAAGTGGTTTAAATCTCTGTCTCACTACTCTTTAGGAGGCGTACTGGCTGATGATATGGGGCTTGGAAAAACGCTTCAAAGCATTGCCTATATCTTATCTGAAAAAGAGCTTGATGAAGACAGCAGTGCCTTTTTAATTGTTGTGCCGGCTTCCTTGATTTATAACTGGCGCAACGAATTGGAGAGATTTGCACCGAATTTAACGGTTCAAACCATTACAGGAACGCCGAGTGAGCGTGAGGAGAAGCTAAAACGCACAGCTGACGTATGGATCACATCTTATCCAACGCTGCGTCAAGATATTGATTTGTATCAGCACCTTCATTTTCATGCTTTAATTCTAGATGAGGCTCAGAGTATTAAAAATCATACAACAAAGACAGCAGTAGCTGTTAGGACTATTTCAGCTAAAAAACGTTTTGCGCTGAGCGGTACGCCTATTGAAAACTCACTTGACGAGCTTTGGTCAATTTTCCAGACTATTCTTCCAGGTTTATTTCCAGGGCTTCGCCAGTTTAAAAACATGTCATCGGAGCAGGTCAGCCGAATTGTAAGACCATTTTTACTGCGACGAGTAAAAAAAGATGTGTTAAAAGAACTGCCTGATAAAATTGAAACCACTCATTTATCTGAGCTAACTAAAGAACAAAAAGAGTTGTATGTAGGCTATTTAGAGCAGTTAAAATCATCTTTAGCCGGTGAAGATTTTAATAAAAACCGAATGAAGATCTTGGCGGGATTAACAAGACTTCGCCAGATTTGCTGTCATCCGTCTTTATTCGTTGAAAATTACGAAGGGTATTCAAGCAAATTAGAGCAGCTGCTTGAGATTACAAGAAATGCGGTTGCCAACGGAAAACGCTTGTTAATCTTTTCTCAGTTTACAAGCATGCTTCATATTATTCGAGAAGAGCTTCAAAAAGAAAATCTCTCATACTTTTATTTAGACGGTCAAACGCCATCAAAAGAACGAGTGGAAATGGCGGATCGGTTTAATAATGGAGAACAAGACATTTTCTTAATTTCATTAAAAGCCGGAGGCACGGGTTTAAATTTAACGGGAGCCGATACGGTTATTTTATACGACTTATGGTGGAACCCCGCGATTGAAGAACAAGCGGCAGGCCGTGCACACCGCATTGGGCAAAAAAATGTTGTGCAGGTCATCAAGCTTATTTCTCAAGGAACCATCGAAGAAAAAATTTACGCCTTGCAGCAAAAGAAAAAAGAACTCATCGAACAGGTTATTCAACCGGGAGAAACAATGCTTTCTAGTTTGACAGAAGAAGAGCTCCGAGAACTGCTTAGTATGTAGCAAAGGATGTGTGAGGAATGAAAAAATGGGCGTTTGTATCAGATTTTGATGGAACGATTTCAAAAAAAGATTTTTACTGGATTGTGATTGAAAAGTATTTTCCAGAAGGTGAAGAGCTTTTCCGCCGGTGGAAAGCAGGAGAAATGAAAGATATTGATTTTTTATCTACTGTTTTTCAATCCATTCACCAAGAAGAACCGAAAATTTTAGAAGAAGTAGCGAATATTCCAATTGATAAATACGTGCCCGCTTTTATTAAAGCTGTTCAGAAAAACGGCGGGGATTTTTATATTTTAAGCGCTGGAACAACGTACTATATTAAACCGCTGTTAGATAAATACGGTGTTGAAAAAGTGGAAGTTTATTCGAATGAAGGATATTTCCATCAAAACAACGTTCACTTGCGTCTAGATCCTGCTCACAGATGGCATTCAGAACGCTACGGCATTGATAAATCTGCTGTTATTCAAGAACTAAAAGAGGCATACGAAACGATTTATTTTGCTGGAGACAGCGAACCGGATTCACATCCCGCAAAACATGCAGATGTTACCTTTGCGAAAGATTCTTTGCAAGATTTACTGCGCGAACAAAACGTTTCATTTGTTCCGGTTGAGACATTTAAAGATATTGAGCAATATTTGATGCAACATAATGTAATAAAAAAGGCATAAAAACAGCGGTATTATTTGATTACTTCAAATAATACCGCTGTTCCTATTCCGCCTCCGCTTCCTAAAGCTGCTATGACATATCGCACGTCACGGCGCTTGCTCTCATAAAAAAGACGCGTAGCTAAAATAGCTCCTGATGCTCCGTAAGGGTGTCCTAGGGTCAATGCTCCTCCGCGAATATTCACTTTTTCTTCTGATATTCCCAGTTCTTGCATGCAAGCGACAACTTTAACAGCAAATGCTTCATTGATTTCAAATAAATCAATATCATCTACCGTAAGAGAATTTCGCTTCAAGATATTTTTAATCGCAGAAACTGGTGCAATAGCAGGGTAAAGAGGTGACACTCCTGAAATATCAGCGTCAATAAAACGCAAAACGGGCTGAAAGCCTAAAGCGCGTGCTTTTTGCTCTTCCATCACAAGCGCAATGCAGGCTCCGTCGTTGATTCCACAGCTGTTGGCTGCGGTGACGGTGCCTTCATTTTTTAAAAAGACGGGGCTGGCTTTTTGCAGCAGCTTTGTTAGGTTTCGTTTTTTCATAAATGCTTCATCGTGCATCACGTTTGGAAGAGGAAGCGTTTCTTCTTCAAACCATTTTTTTTCAAAAGCCTCCCAGCTTCTTTCATGACTTAAAAGAGCATATCTGTCCTGCTGATCTTTAGATATATTGTATCGCTGAGCTACGTTTTCTGCTGCAATTCCCATGTCAGGGTCACCAATTTTATCAGGAGAAAAACGTGCTCGTTTTTCAAAAGGAGAAGTACTTGTACTTTCAACGCCTCCAGCTAAATAGCACGTTCCTGCACCTGCTTTTATCAAATAGCTGGCCATTCGAATCGCCTCTAAGCCAGCTCCGCACTGACGATCAATGGTCATTCCCGGGATAGAAAAAGGGAGGTCCGCTTCTAAAGCGGATAACCTGGCTACATTTCCTCCTGGACCTACAACATTTCCTAAAATAACGTCATCAATTTCATGTTCAATTCCAGCGCTAAGCTGTTTTAATAAAGGAGCTGCTAGCTCTTGAACATGAAAATCTTTCAGTAGACCGTTTTCTTTTCCAATGACCGTACGCTTCGCTTTTACAATTGCTGCTTGATAGATAAGTCATCACTTCCTTACATAGAAGCCGTGTTCGAACGGCCAGGTACCGCTACTGCTTTTCGAACTTTTGTAATTAAATAAGCCGCGACCGCTGCTTTTATACAGTCACCTGGAAGGTAAACAAAGCTTAGCTGAAGGGACTTCAGAAACGGAATGTGAAGCTGCATTGCCTGCACAGGAATACCACAGGCATAGACTAACACAATCCCAAATAACACATTGACAGCAAAAACTTTTGCAACCGTTACATTTTTTAACTTTGTTAACGTCCAGCCAATAAAGAAAGCGGCAAACACATAGCCAATGATATATCCAGCACTCGGACTCAAAAATACCCCAATTCCTCCGCGTCCTCCAGCAAGTAAAGGAACGCCAGCTGCTAGTAAACATAAAAAAAGAAATTGACTTAAAGATCCTAATCTAGCGCCAAGAATTCCTCCCGACAGCATAACACCCATAGGCTGAAGAGTAATTGGAACAGGTGTAAAAGATAAAAAAATAGGAGGGACGAGTCCTAGAGCTCCCATTATAGCCGTGAATAAAGCAACGTACGTCATATCTTTTGTTTTCATCGTAAACCTCCGCTATGTAGGATAAAACATGACTATCGTATCTTATTAAACTTAAATTAGTCAACTTAATTTTTATTAAAGTTTACATTTTTCTTTTCTCAAACCCGTATTTACGGTACACTAAAAGTAAAATAAAAAGGAGCTTACGGAGTAATGAAACGAATTGAAGAACTAGTTTTTAATCAGTGTCAAAAAACGCCGGACAGACTCGCACTATCGGATTCTGTTAATAAGCTAAGCTACGGTCAAATGTGGGATCGTGTATGTAAAGCCGAAAAACAGCTGAAAGAAAAAGTGATGGAAAAAGGAGAGCTCGTTGCTTTAAGCATGCCAAACAATGCAGAAGCTGTTGTGTCATTTTTAGCGATTTTAAAAGCTGGTGGAATTGTGATGCTTTTGCATAATGAGCTAACAGAGGCTGAAGTGGATACCTATTTTTCTATTCAGTCCCCGAATTGGCTATGGAAAACATCTTCTTTAACTAACATAACAAAAGAAAAACCAATCCTGCCTATACGGCAAGCAAATGAACTGTCCGATCTATTTTTATTTGGATTTACCTCTGGATCAACAGGGAGACCGAAAGGATTTGTAAAATCGCATCATTCTTGGTCTTCATCATTTCAAGAATGGTCGGACGTATTTTCTTTACAGAAACATGAAAAAGTACTTATCCCCTTACATATTTCGTATTCCGCGCAGCTTTATCCGGTTTTGCATGCGCTTTGCAGCGGCATGCATGCTATCATGCTAGAAGCGTTTACACCTTCTGCTGTTTTTAACAAGGAAGCTAGCTGTATGTCTATTACACCCGCGTTAATTTCTCCTTTGCTTCGGTACATACAAAGCAGACCGAAAGAAAAACGACTTTTGCCACAGACTGTGATTTCAGTAGGCAATAAATTATCGCCTTCCGTTCGAAAGAAATTTTCACAAGCATTTCCTGATGCCTCTTTGTATGAATATTACGGATCTTCTGAAATGGGATTTGTTACGGTACTTTCACCAGATACCGCTGAAACGCTGCCTCATACAGTAGGCTATCCTGTTGACAGTGTAGACGTTTTAATCCTGAACGAACGTGGAAAAGAAGTAGAAAAAGGAGACAAAGGAATACTGTTTGTGAAAACAACTCAAGCATTCGAAGGGTTTGTTAAAGATAGCGAAGAAACGAACCGCTCATTTTTTAATGGATATGTTACGTCGCATGATATTGCAGTTCAGCTTCAAGACGGGAGCATTACCATCGTAGGAAGAGATAAAAATGTGATTAAAAGCAGCGGAAGCTTAGTATATGCTGAAGAAATTGAAGAGCTGCTATTACAAATACCGGGCGTTAGCGAAGCAGCTGTCTTTAGCATAGTAGATGCTGAACGTTCAGAAGTTGTAGGTGCAGCAATTGTCTTAGAGAACATTTCTCTTTCGGATGTAAGACAAGCGCTGACAAAACGAGTATCCTCTTATAAAATCCCGCGCGTATGGAGAGTTTTAACGTCCTTTCCGCGAATGAAAAATGGTAAAATTGACAAAGCAACGATATACAGCTACTTTACAGAGAAAGAAGGGAAGACATATGATTTCATTTGAACCCGTTACAGCTGACACGATGTATATTGTGTCAGAGATTATCAATTCAAACGAAGCTTATAACGTGTTAGAAAACGGCAAGAAAGAGCGGAGGGAAGAAGAGCTTTTTAAAGAATACATGAACGAAAAAACAGACAGTTATTTTATAAAAGCCGACGATACATACGTAGGGGTTATTGATTACATGAAACAAAATCCTAACGATGATCATCCGTGGATTGGAGCTTTTATTATTCATAGCGCCTATCACAATTTCAGTTTCGGAACGCAAGCGTATCTAGCGTTTGAAGACAAGCTAAAAGAAGAGGGAATTTCCATTCTACGTCTTGGGGTTCTGTCTCAAAATCCTAGAGCCAAGCTGTTTTGGGAACGCCTTGGTTTTACCCAGTACGCCACTAAGCCGCTGCATCATAATCAAGTTAACTGCTTGGAAAAAGAACTGTAAGAAAATCCGTGGATTATATCCGCGGATTTTTTATTGTACATTAAATGATCAAAAGAAAGAAAATATAGGAACCTCTTTATTATTATCAGAGCCTTATGCTCCTGTTGAAGACAGCGTAATCCTTCTATTCGACGTGACTTGAAGGATCTTGCAATTGTACTCAATTTTAGCAGAAGAAAAGAAGCTGGTTTTAATATAAAATTAACTATTTAAACTGTTTAGCAGATGTATAAAAAACTGCTTTTTTATGCATTCTTTCTTCATCTATTTCTCTGATAAAGCCTTTCATATCAAGGATGTATAAAACGCTGCCTACCATATATATTTTTCTGCCTAAGAACCCTTACTCCCAAAAGGGTTCTTTTTTGTGGTATGTTCCAGAAAGAGACATTATGTTAACTAATAATGTATAGATTATACATCTTGAAAACAGAAAAAACTATCTGTTGTCCGGTTAGAAAGGTGGCTAGATAGTTTTTTTCTGTAACGCAATCATATTTTTTTGATGATTCAATTCATCTTGAGTAGTTTGCTCATAATATTATGTTTTATTTATTTGTATATAGAGAAAAAATTAATATCATGAAACAGATTTTTCTGTTTTTGAAGGGTTCTCATACCATTTTTGAAATCCGTAAATAGCTAATGAGGTGGAAAGCATTAGACTTAAAATAGATATTCTTGAAATATGAATCTTTCCAATTCCAATTTTCTCTGCAAAAGGTAGGAATACATATGTAAAAAACGAATCGATAAGAGCATTCGTAAGTAGATACGGAAGGAATCCAATTTTATAGACTAATTTAAATATCCAGATTGTACCTATAAAAAAAGGACCAAATACATAGAACATGTTAATTGATTTAAGACCTGGTATAACAGGTTTTTTTAACTTCCACCAGCCTAAATCAGTAGCAACAACAAATATTAGAGAAACAATAAGAGAAGTAAAAATAGATACAGGGGTATATTTTTTTACTTGTTCTTTAGGAATAAATATTAGACTTATCCAAGATATGATCAAAGTAAGAAATGCAAAGAGTTTTGGATTCAAGATATAGTCAACTCCTTATAATTATAAGGTTAGTATGAGATTTAAATGATCTTGTTATTCAAGTGGAAAAAACTTGTGTTTAAACAATTCAGTCTCTTTTTGCTTCTTATAAGGGGTTTTATGTTAACAGTTATAAAATCAAAAAGGGGATACCGTTAGTTCTTAAAGGAAAAGAACTAGCGGCACCCCTTTCTTAAGACCAGCATGTAACGTTTACTTTCAGATTCTTTATAAAAGTTATCTTTTCATAAGTATTTCTTAAGAATTGTTAAGGTTTTTTCTCGTATCGTATTAAGATTTTAGCATTAAACTACTGTTTATAACCTATCACCTGAAGAAACGAGGAGAAATACATGAATGCCATGCATTTCATTCAAGAATATATGAGACACCCGCGTGCAGTTGGAGCTATTATGCCTAGCTCTAAATCATTAGCTAAGAAAATGATGAAGCCTATACCATTTGAGGAAATAACGTGTATCATTGAATATGGTCCAGGAACAGGCGTATTTACAGAAGAAATTGTTCAAAATAAACGGAAAGACACCATTTTCTTAGCGATAGAAGCCAATGAAACATTCTATAATATATTAAAGAAGAAATATGGACATATCGAGAATGTGTACATTATTCATGACTTTGCTGAAAATATAAGTGCCTATTTAAAACAATATGGCATTGAAAAAGTAGACTATATCGTATCTGGATTGCCTTTTACAAGCTTACCAGGAACTATTTCTACACAGATCTTACATGAGACAGGATCTTTGCTGGGACCAGAAGGCAAATTCATTACATTCCAATATTCGAAAGTAAAACGCTCTTTCTTTGAATCCTTTTTTACTACGATTCAGTATGAAAAAGTGTATAGAAATGTTCCACCAGCTTATGTATTCGTATGTAATAACTAATCCTACTCATGTTCTCTAGTTTATATTGAATTTAAGAATAGAAAGAGTGAAGAAACATGTCAGAAAGAACCATCCTTATTGTCGACGATGAAGACGAAATCAGAAATCTTATGTCCATTTATTTAAAAAATGAAGGATATCAAGTAGTAGATGTACCGAATGCTGCAACAGCTATAGATATGTTAAAAAAACAAAAAATTGACCTGATTATTCTAGATGTGATGATGCCAGGGATGAATGGGATAGATACTTGCTTAAAAATCAGAGAAGAATATACCATGCCCATTATTTTTTTATCAGCTAAATCAGAAGATATGGATAAAATTCACGGTCTGGCCAGTGGAGCAGAAGACTATGTTACAAAGCCCTTTAACCCATTAGAACTGATGGCGCGTGTAAAATCTCAACTTCGTCGATACTATATGGCGCCTGAAAGAGAGGTTTCTTCCCACTTCTTAGAAAAGGGAGACTTAAAAGTGGACGGAAGGACAAATGAAGTGTTTGTAAGAGATCAAGAGGTTCGTTTAACTCCTAAAGAATTTCAAATTCTCTCTTTGTTACTTCAGCATCAAGGACAAGTATTTAGTATTCAACAGATTTATGAAACTGTATGGAAAGAACCTTTTTATAAGTCGGATAATACGATTATGGTCCATATGACAAAAATTAGAGACAAAATAGAAGAGAACCCTAAAAAGCCAATCTATATTCAGACTGTATGGGGCGTAGGCTATAAAGCATGAAAACGAGAAATAATGCAGACAAAATTGGACGACCATCAGTCAATTTGAACACAAAATTATTCCTTATTTTTATTATCTCCTTGATTGTATCTATCCTTAGCTTTTTTCTTTTTATCTTCATAAATCCCCAATTTGGGGATATCCGTAATCAACAAATAGAGCAACAAAAAGAGGAAGAGACGATTAGAAAGCTCCTTGTTCAGCTCACTCATTCAATCGAAGAGAAGCACATGAGCTTAGATGATATAGGTAACATTGCTTCAACACTAAATCCTATAACGGATGCTCATCCTAATTTAGGGTTCTTAGTAGCAAATGCCAAAGGAGACGTTCTTTTTCATTCAAATAACAAAAAAATAAAAAGTACCAATATAAAGTATTTACTCAAACAAAAGCTTGCAGCTGAATCTACGGGTAATCAATCATTTAATGCACATTATTCTTCTTTTATATCGCTCCTTTCCCTTCAAGATGATATCGGATACCTCGTTATTGAAGGACCTTCTTTTGATCCTATTTTCAGTCCGAATAGATATATTTATCAAGTCTATATGGGACTTGGAGGTAGTGTGCTCATCTTTTTTGTCTTGTTTTTATTATGGACAAGGCCTATTACACGGTACATTAAGCAGATTGAAGAGGGAATCAACAGGATTGTGAACAAGGACTGGACGTATTCCATTCCGGTGAAAGGAAAAAATGAACTGTCATTCTTAGCTAAAAACATCAATTGGATGACCGAACAAATGAGGCAACGTTTTGAAAAAGAACGTAAAGTGGAACAAGCCAAAAATGAATTAATTACAAATCTCTCGCATGATTTACGAACTCCATTGACCTCTATTATTGGATATCTAACACTCTTGAAAGATAAACAGTATAAAAATAGTGAAGAGCTGGAGCAATATATTCAAACCACCTACGGTATTTCATTCAAATTGAAAAATTTATTGGATGAACTATTCGAATATACGAAGTTGTCCCTACCTGACGTAGACATGCAATTTCAAGAAGTCGATTTAAGTGGGGTGTTATATCAGCTTGTAGGAGAGTATACTCCCATGTTTGAAAATCGTGGGCTTTCCGTAAAAGTAGAGATTCCTGATGAGGCTGTTTTTATCTCCATAGATATTGAGAAAATGATTCGCGTTTTCGATAATTTACTTTCGAATGCTGAAAAATACAGTCATGAAAGTGGAGATATTGAGATAGTCCTCTATACTAACGAAAAACAAGTCATTGCACGTATTTCTAATACAACTGATCAAATTGCTTCTGAAGAATTAAGCCATCTGTTTGATAAGTTTTATCGAATGGATAAAGCACGCTCTAGCAAAGTCGTAGGGTCGGGAATTGGCCTTTCCATTGCCAAACGAATTGTTGAACTTCATCAAGGCGAAATACGGGCAGAAAGCGAGCAAAACAAGATAACGATGTATGTTGTGGTGCCTTTGCACCAAGATACAAAGGAGAAAGAGACCATTTATGAAGATTTATGAACTAATTAGACTAGCAGTAGAAATTATGTTTACGCCTATTTCTGATGATGTTCTAATGCTAACTTTTTATGAAAAAACACCTTCAAGTGATTACCAGGTAATCACCCGAAGGTGTTTTCTATTATTTTATTAAAACCGTTGTATTCGCCGGAATTACAAGCTGATTTTTGACTTTTGTAGCACCTTTTTCACTAGCAAAAATCAATTTACCTTTCGCGGCTACAGATACTTTTACCGGTTGATTTGAAATATTATGATACACGCTAATCGAGTTGCCTTTATACGTACGGCTATAGGCAACAACTTCTTTACTGTCTACTGAAATAGATTGAAGCGTTCCTTTTACTAACTCTTCATGCTGCTGACGCACGCGAATCATTTCACGGTAATGATTTAACAAAGAGTCCTTTTGTTTGGTTTGTGCTTCTACAGACACGCCGTTGCCGCCTTTGTTATATACAGGTGTTTCCCAGCTAGTTTGTCCAAGTCCGTTTCCTTCGTACCAGCGGAACGGTTCACGGATTAACTCATCAGGCTTTTCACCGGTCATGCCAATTTCTTCACCGTAATAAATATACGGGTTGCCAGGAAGCGTAAGTAAGATAGAAGCAGCTGATTTTGCTTTGTTCACATCGCCGCTCAGTTCACTCATGACGCGGTTTTGATCATGGTTGGTTAAGAAAATGCCGTCAATTTTATTTGGATTGTATGATTTGAACAGCTCATCCGTTGCCGCTGCTGCAGTGGCGATTCCTTGATCATTTCCTGCTTTTACAGAGCTGACAATTTTCCCTGCTAAATCAAAGTTAAATAGGGAATCAAGCGATTGATAGTAAGGAGCTACCACTTCAGGCTGATCCCATACTTCACCCGTTAGATATACGTTAGGATTTTCTTTTTTCATCGCATCTCTAAACTCATTCCACCACAGGATATTTTTCTTAGCGCCTTCAGGCGTTTGACCTTTAAAAATATGAAGCGCAGCATCTAAGCGGAAGCCGTCAACGCCTTGCTTTAGCCAAAACTTTCCGACATTAATCATTTCTTTTCTTACTTCAGGGTTATCGTAATTTAAGTCAGGCATTCCTTCCCAGAACGTTCCATAAAAATACTCTCCGTTTGGAGCTTTATGCCATACTTGCTGCCCCCAAGATCCTTTTTCATTCAAGTCGGTATCTTTATCAGCCCAAATATAGTAATCTCTGTACTTGCTGTTTTTATCTTTTAACGCAGCTTGAAACCAAGGGTGTTCGCTGCTCGTATGATTCACAACGAGGTCCATAATAACTTTTACATCTCGTTTATCTGCTTCTTTCATCAGTTTGCGAAAATCTTGCAGATTTCCGTACTGAGGATCAATGTTATAATAGTCCGTTACATCATATTTATGATAGCTAGGAGAAGGGTTGACCGGCATCATCCAAATCCCGTTTACTTGAAGATCATTCTTTGTATGAGAATTGCCATCATTTAAATAGTCCAGCTTTTGTGTAAGACCTTTTAAATCACCATGTCCATCTTTATTTGCATCGTAAAAAGAGTTTACATACACCTCATAAAATACACCGTTTTTATCTGCAGCTGGAGATTTACCTTTATGTACGGTTTCGGCGTGAACGCCTGTTGATAAGCTAGCAGCCAGCGGCAGTGTTAGAGCTAAAGCTGTCCATTTTTTCCCTTTCATCGTTTCATCCCCTTTTTTGCAATCGTTTGCATAAATTGACTACAATTGAAATATAGCACCTCTTTGAAAACGATTACAACGAAAATTTTATTTTGATTATTTTGAACTAGTAATTATTCTGACAACCTAGTTATTTACTGTGTCCAATGGCATTAAGAAGCTGCATTATATTAAGGCTATAGATAGAAAACATCAATAAAATAAGGGAGTATTATCCAAATGAAAATAATGACTATGTCAAATATTCTGACAATGTTGTTGTTCAATTCATCATCTCGTGCTAAAATCCAAATATAACTGAAAAACGGTACTACAGTTCCGAAAAACGGAACTTGAAGTATTGATGCAGATAATTCAGCTTGGATTTTATTTACTATCTGCAAATGATTACGCTTACAATGAAGTTTTTAAGGGGGAAGAACGCATTGAGTAGAGTGGATTTAAACTGTGATTTAGGGGAAAGCTTTGGTGCTTATCGCATTGGCAATGATGAAGCCATTTTAGAACACGTGACGTCTGTAAACGTAGCCTGTGGATTTCATGCAGGGGATCCAAGCGTCATGAGAAAAACGGTAAAATTGGCCGCTGAAAAAAAAGTGCAAATTGGTGCTCATCCTGGTCTACAGGACCTTATCGGTTTCGGACGCAGAAACATCAATATTTCACCTCAGGAAGCCTACGATATCGTAGTCTATCAAATTGGTGCATTAAACGGTTTTTTGCAAGCAGAAGGGTTATCAATGCAGCATGTAAAACCTCACGGTGCACTATATAACATGGCTGCTAAAAATAAAGCGTTGTCTGAAGCAATAGCAAAAGCTGTTTACAACGTAAATCCTGAGCTGATTTTGTTTGGATTATCTGGAAGTGAGCTGATTCAAGCAGGTAACAGAATTGGTTTGAAAACGGCCAACGAAGTATTTGCAGACCGTACCTATCAGTTAGACGGTTATCTTACGCCTCGTACAGAACCAAATGCTTTAATTGAAAATGACGACGAAGCTGTTTCTCAAGTTATTACAATGGTGAAAGAAGGGAAAGTCAAATCTCAGCAAGGCAAGGATGTAGAATTGCAGGCAGACACGATTTGTATTCACGGAGACGGGGCTCACGCACTTGAATTTGCTCGTCATGTCAACCGTTCTTTACAAGCATCAGAAGTGGTAGTTAAGGCTATTTCACAATAAAAACTACATACAATCAGGAGGAAGATGATATTGGAGCCAATAAAAAAATCAACACCTCAGCAAAAGCTTTCGGCTGCACCTAAAGTAAACTGGACGTTAATGCTTGGAGCCGCTTTTTTAATGGCCACATCGGCTATTGGACCAGGCTTTTTAACTCAAACTACCGTATTTACACAAAATTTAGCCGCAAGCTTTGGATTCGTTATTTTAATTTCAATTATTCTTGATATCTTTGCTCAAACCAACGTATGGAGGATTATTGCCGTTTCTGAAAAACGCGGACAAGAAATCGCCAATATGGTATTTCCCGGACTAGGATACGTGCTCGCTATTTTAATTGTAATTGGAGGACTTGCATTTAATATTGGAAATATTGCCGGTGCCGGTCTTGGATTAAATGCGATTACCGGTATTTCTCCAACAGCCGGAGCTGCAATTAGTGCAGTTATTGCCGTGCTAATCTTCGTTGTAAAAGAAGCTGGAAAAGCAATGGATCGCTTCACGCAAATTGCAGGTTTTGTCATGATTGGGCTAATGCTATATGTAGCAGCTACTACTTCACCTCCCGTTGGAGAAGCTGTAGTGAAATCTTTTAAACCTGATCAAATCGACATCATTGCGATCGTTACGCTTGTTGGAGGTACTGTTGGTGGTTATATTACCTTTGCAGGCGGACATCGTCTTTTAGATGCCGGGGTAAAAGGCATCGATTCTTTACCTCAAGTAACTAAAAGTTCTGTAACAGGAATTCTTATCACTTCCGTTATGCGAATCGCTTTGTTTTTAGCTGTACTTGGCGTTGTATCTAAAGGGTTACAAATTGACCCGGCCAATCCTCCAGCATCCGTGTTTCAGCTCGCAGCAGGAAACGTCGGTTATAAAATCTTTGGTATTGTCATGTGGTCTGCTGCTATTACGTCTGTAGTGGGAGCTGCTTATACATCCGTTTCGTTTATTCAAACGTTTAGTGAAAAACTTAATAAAAACTCAAACTGGATTATTATTGGATTTATTATTATTTCAACTCTGTCGTTTGTCTTAATTGGAAAACCTGTAAAAGTTCTTCTGTTAGTTGGAGCAATTAATGGATTAATTCTGCCGATCGCCCTTGGAACATTACTAGTTGCTGCATATAAAAAAAGCATCGTTGGTGAGTATAAGCATCCTTTATGGCTTACCATTTCTGGTGTACTTGTCGTTATTGTAATGGCTTTAATGGGCGGTTATACGTTAATGGATCAGCTTCCTCAATTATTTAAATAAAACAATGTGCCCGCACGCAAGTTGCGTGCGGGTAATGATGGGAGATAGAAACATGTCAAACCTTTCACAACTAACTCCAGCTGAACTTCGTCAGCAAATCCGTAACAACCAGCTTATTCACCCAACGGCAGGCATGGCAAACGGCTATGCTCAAGCTAATTTAGCTATTTTACCAAAGAAACAAGCCTTTGACTTTCTATTGTTCTGTCAGCGTAATCCTAAATCTTGTCCTCTTTTAGATGTAACGGACGTTGGATCTCCTGTTCCAAAGTTTGCGGCTCCGTCCGGAGATATTCGTACAGACATTCCGAAGTATCGAATCTATGAAAATGGGGAACTGGTAAAAGAAGTAACCGATATCAAAGGCTATTGGACAGAAGATATGGTAGCTTTTCTCATCGGCTGCAGTTTTACATTCGAACACGCACTTTTAAACAACGGCATACCTGTTCGTCACATTGAAGAAAACTGTAATGTTCCTATGTATAAAACAAATATTTCATGCGCTGAAGCGGGAATATTCCACGGCTCGACGGTCGTTAGTATGCGCCCAATTCCTCAGCAAGACGTAGTGCGGGCAGCGCAAGTAACTTCACGTTTTCCAGCTGTGCACGGAGGACCTGTTCACATTGGAAACCCCGCTGCAATAGGCATTGAAGACCTTCACTCTCCGGATTTTGGCGATGCTGTTTCCGTCAAAGAAGGCGAAGTTCCCGTGTTCTGGGCTTGTGGTGTAACTCCTCAAGCTGTAGCAATGGAAACAAAACCTTCTATTATGATTACACATGCTCCTGGACATATGTTTATTACAGATATTCGAGATGAAAAACTAGGTGTTTTATAAAAGAAAGAGGTGTAGATATGAATCAAACCGTAACAAAAGCGTCAGCTGTTATTTCTCCGCTTGGCGACTCAGCGCTTGTTATAACGTTTGGAGATAGTATTCAGTACGATATTCATAAACAAATCAAAACGTGTAAAGATTCAATAGAATTAAATCCTTTCCCTGGGTTTATTGAATGCGTGCCGGCATTTACGAACCTTACGATCTTTTATAACCCTCTTGAAGTGGTAGCAGCCGTGAAAAAGAAGGAGAAAAAAGAATTTGTGTCTCCTTTTGAAGTAGTGTCTTCTATCCTTCAAAGTAAATTAGAGAACGAACAGACAGAAAAAGAGTTAGACCATCGTACGGTTTCCATTCCAGTTTGCTACGGAGGAGAGTATGGACCTGATCTTGAATATGTCGCTCGTCACCATAACTTAACACCTGAAGAGGTAATAAGTATTCATTCTGAAGGCGAATACTTAGCGTACATGATTGGATTTGCTCCTGGATTTCCGTTTCTCGGAGGACTATCTGAAAAAATTGCTACGCCTCGCCGCTCGTCTCCTCGCACCTCTATTCCTGCAGGTTCGGTTGGTATTGCAGGAATGCAAACAGGAGTGTATCCTATTTCCACTCCCGGAGGATGGCAGCTAATTGGTCAAACGCCGATTAAACTGTTTTTGCCGGAGCAAAATCCTCCAAGTTTGCTGCAGGCTGGAGATATTGTAAAATTTGAGCCTATCTCTAAAGAAGAGTATCAAGAACTACAGGCAAAGGAGGGGGAAAAATGAGTATAAGAGTTAGTAAAGCCGGGTTATTAACAAGCATTCAAGATTTGGGAAGAAAAGGATTTCAGCAGCACGGTGTAATTGTAAGCGGTGCAATGGATTCTTATTCTCTTCGAATTGCTAATTTACTAGTTGGTAACGATGAAAAAGAAGCGGGACTTGAAGTTACGCTAATGGGGCCTACCCTTGAAATAGAAAGTGATTGTTTAGTAGCGATCACAGGTGGAGATTTAACTCCTTCGGTCAACGGAAAGCCAGTCCCGATGTGGAAACCTTTATTTATTCCAAAAGGAGGCACTTTATCATTTGGGCCTTGTAGAACTGGTTGTCGTTCCTATCTATCTGTAGCTGGAGGATTTTCTATTAATGAAGTGTTAAATAGTAAAAGCACGTATTTGAGGGGGGAAATTGGTGGCTATAAAGGAAGAGCATTACAAACAGACGACGTTTTACCTCTATCTGTTCCTGCTGCTTCAAAGCCTGCTTTTCTTTCCAATGAACTGATAAACGGAGTATATACTTCTTCATGGTCCGTAAATTATAAAGAATTTGTCCATTTTACAAAGAAACCAAGTGTCCGTGTTATGAATGGGGGTCAATTTGATTTATTTACAGCTGAAAGCCAAAGTCATTTTACTCAAGAACCCTTTAAAGTATCAAATCAATCAGATCGAATGGGCTATCGAATGGATGGACCTTCTCTTCAGCTTCAAGAAAAAAAAGAGCTATTGTCTGAAGCCGTCTCACAAGGTTCTGTTCAAGTCCCGCCAGATGGAAATCCCATTATCCTGTTAGCAGACCGTCAAACTACAGGAGGATATCCTAAAATCGCTCAAGTCATCACAGCGGATTTACCGCTTTTAGCTCAAGTAAAGCCCGGAGAATCCATCTATTTTTCTCACATTTCGCTTCATGAAGCAGAAAAAATCTATTTAGAAAAAGAACAGATGCTTCAAGAATTGAAGATTGCTATTAACCTTGCTTCAACTAAATAACACAAAACGGGAGTGACAAGAAATGATAAACGTACGTGAATTGCAAGAAGTTGTTTCATTAATGAATGAATCTGGTATTCAAAAGCTCCATATTGAACATGAAGGAACAAAAGTTGTCATTGATAAAGCGGGAATTCCTTTAGAAGACACAGCTGTTACAGAAGTAAAAACAGAGGAAGTAAAAGCCGCTGCTGCTGAGCAAACGCCTCAAGATTCTATGTCTGTAAACGCAGCAGAGAATAATGAAAAACAAATCTTATCACCAATGGTTGGAACCTTTTACGCCAAGCCAGAAGCAGACGCTGATCCGTTTGTTCAAGTAGGACAAACTATTGAACGTAAAGATGTTGTATGTGTAATTGAAGCGATGAAGCTGTTTAACGAAGTAGATGCAGGAATGGAAGGAGAAGTGCTTGAAATTCTTGTGAAAGACGGAGATGTTGTTGAGTTTGGACAGCCTCTATTTACCGTAAAATCATATTAAAGTATACATATTGTCAGGAGGAGCCACTATGTTCAAAAAAGTGTTAATCGCAAACCGCGGTGAGATTGCAGTTCGTATCATTCGAGCTTGTAAAGAGATGGGAATTGCAACCGTGGCCGTGTATTCAGAAGCAGACAAAGATGCACTTCACGTAAAGCTAGCAGATGAGTCATTTTGTATTGGTAAAACATCTTCTAAAGAAAGCTACTTAAATATTCGGAATTTGCTTACCGTAGCACAAGTAACCAAGGCAGACGCTGTTCATCCCGGCTACGGATTTTTAGCTGAAAATGCTGATTTTGCTGAGATGTGTGAATCCTATGATATTACCTTTATTGGTCCAAAAGAGGAAGCCATCCGTAAAATGGGAGCAAAAGCTGTAGCAAGAGAAACAATGAAACAAGCCGGTGTGCCTATTGTACCTGGCACGGAAGGACTGATTGAAGATAGCAGCACCGCTATTCCAGTAGCAAGAGAAATAGGCTATCCAATCATTGTAAAAGCTACAGCGGGCGGCGGCGGAAAAGGAATGCGGCTAGCTCATAGCGAAGAGGAGCTAGAAAAAGCGATTCGTCAAGCTCAGCACGAAGCAGAAACAGCTTTTGGAAACGGCGGAGTATACCTTGAAAAATATTTAGAAGAACCGAAACATATCGAAATTCAAATTATTGCTGATGAGGAAGGTAATGTAGTTCATTTAGGTGAACGAGATTGTTCGATTCAGCGACGTCATCAAAAATTAGTAGAAGAAGCTCCGTCTCCTGCAGTAGATGAAAATCTTCGTGCGAAAATGGGCAAGGCGGCAGTCTCGGCAGCTAAAGCAGTCGATTATACAGGTGTGGGAACGGTGGAGTTTCTGTTAGATAAACACGGACATTTTTACTTTATGGAAATGAACACACGGATTCAAGTTGAACACCCTGTTACAGAACTTGTAACAAATATCGACTTAATTAAAGAACAAATTTCAGTAGCAGCAGGCTACCCGCTATCATTTGCTCAGCGGGATGTTCAGTTAAAGGGATGGGCAATTGAATGTCGAATCAACGCAGAAAATCCGGCTAAAAACTTTATGCCTTCTCCTGGAAAAGTCGAGATGTATTTACCTCCTGGCGGCTACGGCGTTCGTGTAGACAGCGCGGTTTACCCAGGCTATGAAATTTCTCCATTTTATGATTCAATGGTGGCGAAATTAATTGTAACAGGGAAAGACCGAAATGAAGCGATTCAACGAATGAAACGTGCGCTCGAAGAATTTATCATTATAGGTATTCACACAACTATTCCTTTTCATTTAGAATTACTGAATCATCCTTCTTTTAAAGAAGGGGATTTTACAACCAAATTTCTAGAAAGTAACCCTATTTCAATTAAAGAACTAGAAACGGTGTAAGAAAGGAAAGTGCTCTTATAAGGGAGTGCTTTCCTTTTTTTCTTCATGTATAATAAAAAGAACATATGATTAGCTAGTAAGCTATACTTCTATCAAATACATGTATTCGCACAAATAAGGGAGAAGGTTTTATGCAAGCTAACAATAAAACAGTCGTTAAATCCATGCAGATTCTCACGCTTTTTATCAACCACCCTAAGCTGACCTTCACAGAAATGATGGAATATTCAGGCGTTCCGAAAACTTCTTTACATCGAATGGTTGGTTCGCTTGAAGAGATGGGATTTTTAACAAAAGACGCGCAAGGATACTATTCGCTAGGACTTTTATTCTTGCAATTTGGTCAGCTAGTGGCTAATCGCTTAGATATTAGAAATATCGCAAAGCCCGTAATGGAAACGCTCCGAGACGAAGTAGAAGAAGCGGTTAATCTAATTGTACGAGATGGGGATCAAGCCATGTATATTGAAAAAGTAGATACGCTTCATCCCGTGCGTCTCTATACATCAATTGGAAGGCGTTCACCTCTTTATGCAGGAGCTTGTTCACGCATTATTTTGGCGCATTTACCCGAAAAAGAACAAGAGGCATATATTACTCAAACGGAGCTAACTCCAATAGGTATTGGAACCATTACAGATCAAAAGAAACTAAGAAATGTATTAAAAGAAGCAAAAGAAAAAGGGTATACCATTAGCACCTCTGAATTAGAAAACTTTACAACATCCGTGAGCGCGCCGATTGTAAATCATCAAAATGAAGTGGTTGCAGGCATTAGCGTAGCGGGAATTGAAGCGAGATTTCAAGGAGACAGACTGCCGTTCATTATTCAAAAAGTAACAGAAGCGGCGAGCCTAATTTCTGAAAAACTCGGTTATCAAGGTTCATTAAAGTAGCATACATAGAAAAATGGAGGTAAACCATTGAAACGATTAGAAGGTAAAACAGTCGCACTCGTAGGTCAGCGTAAAGTAGAAGAAATCTGCAAAATTGTTGAAAACCTTGGCGGGACCCCGCTTGTACGACCTGCACAAGGAACCATCTTTTTAGATGACACACACTTAGAAGCAGATATTAAAGAACTGGTAAAAGGAAATTATGATTGGTTTATTTTTACGACAGGCGTCGGGACGGAAATTTTATATAAAACAGCAGATAAGCTAGGACTAGCTGATGAATTCCTTTCTTCTTTACAAGCAGCTAATATTGCTGCACGCGGGTATAAAACCGTAAATATGTTAAAAAAGCTCGGTGTTACTCCAACCGTTCGAGATGATGATGGAAGTACAGCGGGCCTAGTCAGAGCGCTTCATTCGTTTTCTTTTGAAGGAAAGCATGTAGCGCTTCAGCTTCACGGAGATCCTGCACCAAAATTGATTGATTTTCTTTCGAATCAAAAAGCCCAATTCAAAGAGATTTTACCGTATCAGCATATTCCTCCAAAAGCAGAAGTCATGGAACAGCTTATAAACGAATTAACAAGCGGGAAAGTCGATGCTGTTAATTTCACAAGCGCTCCCCAAGCCCGCTTTTTATTTTCGTTTGCAAGAGAACACGGACAAGCTGATCACATTCGAGAACTCTTTAACAGCTCTGTAGTAGCTGTGGCCGTTGGGAAAGTAACCGCTGCTGCTTTAAAAGAAGAAGGAGTAGATCGTATTGTTATTCCTGACCAAGAAAGAATGGGAAGCGCAATTGTAGCTTTAGAACACTATTATCAGCAGCGTGATTAAAAAAACCTTCTCGCCTCATGGCGAGAAGGTTTTTTGTATGGCTTCATCCAAGCGTTGTCGAATATTGTTTGAAAATTGCCTATTGTCCTCTTTTTGAACTTCTTCAAACATCGAATAGAAATAAATTCATTGTTATTCCAGAAAATCATTTTCAAATATTGTAAAAATGGTAGATAAAGGGTAAAAATAGACAAATATGTTAAAGAGTTATTACGTTTCTTTTAGAAATATCTTAAATCTAAACAGCTTAAACAATAATAATTATCTACTTTATAACGCTAAAAGCACTGCTGTTTGAAGCTTGATAGATCTTTCACTGGCATGGGGAAATAAAGGTATATTTTTGCAGGCAAGAAGTGAATGTATACACAAGCGTTAAATGTTACATTACTGAAATACAATTGTAATATTGTTATTCTTTTTTTGAACGTTTATCGTGGTATAATTTTCGTAGATTTTCATTAGCATATTTAGCTATTTATCGACAAATACAGTGAACTTTACATAAATTGTCAGACTTTTATACATATTGATACATAATTAGAAATTACTAGTTTAACAGAGCGAGAAAGCGGAGGAATTCATATTGAAAAAGAAAATGCTTTTACTTAACACAACGGTTTTATTAGGCCTAGGAGGAGTTTTATCAACCCCAGCGTATGCCTCTACCATTCAGGATATGGAATCACAAAAATCTCAAATTCAAAATCAACGCCAAGATGTGCAATCTAACATCAAAGCAGCTTCTGATGAATTAACACGCCTTCAAGCAGAACAAGATCAAATGAAAGCACAGCTTGAGCGATTAACATTAGCAGAAGAAGAAAATAATAAAAAAGCCCAAAAAACAGAAGCGGATATTAAAGAAACGTCTAAACAAGTAGACCAGCTTGAAAAAGAAATTAAGCTGCTTCAAGAAAAACTTGAAAAGCGAAATGATATTTTAAAAGATCGTGCACGTTCCATGCAAGAAAGCGGCGGTAACGTAGAGTATTTACAAGTTTTACTCGGTTCTTCAAGTTTTGGTGATTTTGTAGACCGCGCGCTAGCTGTTTCGACTATTGTAGATGCAGACCGCGGTATTTTAAAAGAAACTAAAAATATGCAAGACGAACTAAAAACAAAACAAGCAGATGTTAAATCTAAGCTTGCTAGCTTAGAAGATATGAAGGCAGAACTGGATGAAATGACTGTCCAGCTAGCAGCTCAAAAGAAACAAAAAGATGCGTTGGCAAAAGAACTAAAAGATAAAGAAGCAAAAAATGAAGAACTAAAAGCTTCTCTACAATCAAAAGACAGCTCTCTTGCGAATGAACAGTCTACGCTTGAACAAAATATTAAAGATCAAAAAGCGGCGGAAGAAGCAGCAAGAAAAGCAGCTGAACAAGCAGCTAAAGAGGCAGCTAAGAAAGCAGCCGAACAAGCTCAAAAAGCAGCGGCGGAACCAGCTGAAAAAGCTGATTCGCCTTCTCCTAAAGCAGCACCAAAAGCAAGCAGCAATGATGTTGCACCTACAAGCGCTCCGGCTCCAAAAGCTAGCAATGTTGTAACGGTAGGAAACCGCTGGATTGGAAACTCTGCTTACGTATTTGGCGGAGGACGCAGCCAGTCTGATATTAACCACGGTTTATTTGACTGCTCGTCATTTGTACACTGGGCATATTCTCAAGTTGGTGTTAACCTTGGGCCTCTTGGATCTGTAAGTACAGAAACGTTAAAGCATGCTGGAACGCAAGTGTCTTCTAGTCAAATGCAGCCTGGAGATCTTGTTTTCTTCGATACATATAAAAAAGACGGACACGTTGGTATTTATGTAGGCGGCGGCAAGTTCATCGGTGCTCAAAGCTCAACAGGTGTTGCAATTGCAAACATGAGCAGCGGCTACTGGAAACAAAAATTCAACGGACGCGTAGTTCGTATTTAATAGGGTATAGTAAAAAGAAAACATCCAATTTGGATGTTTTCTTTTTACATTGTAAGGAGCGTATGACTATGAACTCTATTTTTGATCATATACAGCCCAACTTAGATATTTTATTTGTCGGTTTTAACCCAAGCATCCGTTCCGGTGAAACGGGTCATCATTTTGCTAATCCAACCAATCGTTTCTGGACGATTCTTCATAAAGCAGGTTTAACAGATCGTAAATACCATCCCGAGGAAGATCACTCGCTGTTACAGCTAGGATACGGTTTAACAAATATTGTGGAGCGTCCTACAAAGGCAGCTGATGAGATTACAAAAGAAGAATATGCAGAAGGCAGAGAAATCCTAAAGAAAAAAATCGCTACATACACGCCTAAAATCGTTTGTTTTGTTGGAAAAGGTGTCTATCAGCAGTACAGTAGACGCAAGCAAGTAAAGTGGGGCAAACAAGAAGAATCGATGGTATCAGGAATAATGGATTTTGTTGCCCCGTCTTCAAGCGGGCTCGTTCGGATGAAAATAGATGAAGTAGTGGCTATTTACGCAGAACTTCCGAAGTTGCTGCGTACATTAAAATAGAGAAAGCCCTAAGGCTTTCTCTATTTTGTAAATGAAATATCAATTTGAATAATTTCTGACCGGCTTCCGATTCGAAGAGGAGGACCCCAAAAGCCAAATCCTGAAGAGACAATGGTATGCAGCTGATTTGTTTGTTTGTAGCCCCAATCAATTTCAAATAACCGCTTTGTGATCAAATGATTAGGGGCCATTTGTCCTCTGTGAGTATGACCGCATAGAAGTAAATCTACGCCTGCTTGTTCCGCTTCTTTTAAAGAAAGCGGCTGATGATCCATCGCAATGACCGGAAGAGAACGATCCGTTTCACTCGCTAAATCGAAAAAGCTGTCTCGATTTTTATCCGTCTTATCTTTTCTTCCAATTAAGTACAAGCTATCGCCTATGTTTAACACTTCATCCATTAAAATAGGAATGTTCATTTCTTTCATTCTTTCCACAAACTGAGGGATCTTCCCGCCGTAATACTCATGGTTTCCCAAGATTCCATATGTGCCTAAAGGCGCTTTGAGCTGCTTCATCATATAATCCATTTCTTTTTTAAAGAATACGTGGGGGTCATCGTCAATAATATCTCCAGGAAGTAAAATAAGATCTGGCTGTATCTTTTGTACATGAGTGATTAGCCGCTGTAAATGTTTTTTGCCGGACAATGTGCCAAAGTGCATATCAGATGCTACGGCAATGCGAAGGCTTTTCCGATTCGTCTTTTTAGGAAGCGAAATTGTATATTTTCTTACTACAGGACTGTAAGCATTATACGTACCGTAAGCAAAAATGAATAAAAAAGCAGCAATCATGAAAAGTCCGATTGAATCGATAGCTGTAGAAAGCGAAGCGCCTAGAAAAGTGAGAATATATACGGCTAGATTACTTATAGGAAGCAAAAGGACTGAATATTGAATAAATCCTAACCAATACGATCCTACAACCTTAAACATGCTCACTTGTTGAAACGCGCGACTGATGATAAAGGAATAAGCAAAAAACACAACGATCACCGTAAGAATCCATTTGTTTTCCACTTCAAACATTGTGTGAAGCCACACCCAAGCGTTCCATCCGATGTACAGAACGAATAAATTATATAAAATAACAACTAAAATAGACCTTACTAACACACTTACTTTCATACGCTAACCTCTTTTCTTTCATCCGTAATTCCACTATAGCTCATTTTTATTGCTTCAACAAAATTTTATCTCTTCTTTCATCAATAAAATTTTTGCCTGTCGCACAAACGAAAAAACACACCTATAAAACAAGGTGTGTTTTTTGTATTAATGATGGTGATGCGCGTGGTGAAGGCTGCTAATCACAAATTCAGGCTCTGGAACGTGGAAATATTGAATCCATACGCCTTCTAAAAATTTCTCGCGTTTATCTAAAACGATATCGATATCTTTATCTGTTTTTACGATTTCATCATGTTCAGTCGGCGTATCGAATTTCCAATCATAATGCGCATGATCACCGTGGTCGATAGTTACATATACACGGATCATTTTTCCTTGACCTTCTGGGCTAGCCAAGGCATTTCTTAATACTTTTGCTGCGTTTCGATTAATTTTTACTTCCATTTCGAAAACTCCATTCTGTAACTTAGTATGTAAAGTATTTTCGCAAACTTAAACGAAAAAGAGAAATTTTTTGCCTGACACTCCGTATAGAGTTGCTTCATTCCAACGTAATACGCTACACTACACCATATTGAATGAAAAAGGAGCGTATCATAAATGAAGATCGTTATTTTAGGTGACACTCATATTCCCAAAAGAGCGAAACATTTTCCAAAAAGACTCCTAGCTGAACTGAAAACAGCTGATGCGATTATTCATACCGGAGATTTTCAAACGATAGATGTCTACCATGAACTGCGCGTTTTTGCTCCTGTACACGGTGTGAGTGGAAATGTGGACAGTGAAGAGCTTCAGCAAGTACTTCCATCTTCATTACTTCTTCCGTTTGATGATGTTACGATTGGCGTAGTCCACGGTCATGGCAAAGGAAAAACGACTGAAAAACGTGCACTTTTGGCATTTGAACATCAACAAGTCGATGCAGTAATTTTTGGTCATTCTCATATTCCTGTTCATAAACAAATTGGTGATATTACATTGTTTAATCCAGGTTCTGCTACTGACAAGCGGCGTCAAAAGCAATTTTCGTTTGGACTGCTGTACATACAAAAAGACACGCTGCACTTTGAACATGTTTTTTATGATTCTAAAGACTAAAACAAGAGGGGACTCTTGTTTTAGCACTTTTACGTTTACGTTGTGTGGTCTAAATGAGCGATATATTCGTGAAGCTTATTTTCTTCATAGTCGTTTAAGTCATGCATCGGAATAACCTGCTGAGTTTGAGGATCCGTTCCTCTTACTTCCGCAATTTTTACTCCTTCTTTATAGATATTAAAAATATCTTTTTCTTCTCCGCGCTGAACCTTTTCTGTTTCAAACATTGAAAAAGACTTGCTGTTTTTACTTTCTTCCATTAAAGTCACCTACTTTTTTTATCGTACTCTTATCTTTTCACTCCCATTGTTAATTATGTATACACTCGATGACTAAAGGAATATGAAGTCTTGCCGATAGAAAGGAAGTGCACGATCACTTTTAACTACAGAGAGAGAGGCTACATAGCATGGAGAGAGTAAGAAAAAAAAGGTCCCTTAATAACTTTAAGACAAAGCTGGTGCTAGCATTTGCAGCGATCTTATTAGTGCCATCTGTTACGATAGGTGTATCAGCTTACATAACAGCGAAACATGAAATTGAAAACCAAATTATTAACACAGCACAGCAAAATGTACAGTCCATTAATTCGGTGATTGACGATACCATTGGACCAAAAATTCATGATGTAGAGTTTTTTGCATCAGTGGTAAACAACGAGCGCTACAATGAAAAAGATATGGCTACTTTACGCAAAGATTTTAACTTATATGCTTCGCTTCATCCAGAAGCCGTCAGCATTTTTACAGGAAATCAGCAGGGGAAGTTTATTCAAGCGCCTAAAAAAGTGACACAAGCAGGCTATGATCCCAGAAAACGAGATTGGTACAAGTTAGCCATGCAAAACAAAGGGAAAACAGTTGTCACTGAACCTTATCCCTCAGCCTCTACAGGTCAAACCGTTATTACTGTAGCAAAAACAACGGCGGATGGCACAGGGGTTATTGCTTTAAATTTAGATATAAGCCGCATCAATAAAGCTGTCAGCAAAGTGAAAATCGGAGAAAAAGGATATCCATTTCTTTTAGATGGAGAAAGAAAATATATTGTTCACCCTACGGAAAAAGCAGGTACAAAAGCAACAGATTCTCTTTTTGACAAGCTTTATGCAAAGAGCTCCGGATTCTTTGAATATACCTTTAACGGTGATGAAAAAAAGATGGTCTTTACGACAAATAAAACAACGAACTGGAAAGTTGCAGGCACTATGTATTCATCAGAAGTGAGTGAAGCAGCACATCCTATTTTTTACAAAACACTATTTATTATTGTAGTTTGTCTGATAATCGGGAGTCTTACCATTTTTGTGGTGTTACAATCGATTATTAAACCGCTCAAACAGCTTAAGAATCAGGCTCTAAGCGTTAGTGAAGGAGATTTGACAACAGCGATTACCGTCAGTTCAAAGGATGAAATCGGTGAGTTAGGGTATGCTTTTAGTCAGATGCAAAACAACCTTCGTACATTAATTCAAAATGTTGAAATGAGTGCAGAACAAGTGGCTGCTTCTTCAGAAGAGCTAACGGCCAGTTCACAGCAAACGAGCGCTGCGACTGAACAAGTATCGGTTGCGATACAAGAAGTGGCTTCTAGTGCAGAAAAACAAACGGCTGTTATTGACCAAAATGCAGCTTCTTTAGATGAGATTGTACAAGGAGTTTATACGATTGCCAAGCGTACAGAAACTGTTTCTCAGCTATCAAATCACACAACGTCTGAAGCGGTAGAAGGTGGAAAAGCCGTGAGAGAAACGGTCGAACAAATGGAATCCATTTCTCAGTCCGTCGAGCTATCTAATACAACGATTCGTACTTTGTTTCAACGTTCAAAAGAAGTTGGAACCATTTTAGAAGTAATCAGCGGCATTGCTGCTCAAACAAATTTACTAGCCTTAAATGCTGCAATCGAAGCGGCACGAGCTGGGGAACATGGAAAAGGTTTTTCTGTTGTAGCAGCGGAAGTGAGAAAGCTGGCAGAACAATCACAAGTTTCTGCGTCTCAAATTTCTGAGCTTATTCAAGCTATTCAACAAGATACTCAGGAATCTGTACATACAATGGAGCAAGTTACAAACAAAGTTGAAGAAGGACGAACAATTTCACAAACGGCTATTCAAAAGTTCGAACAGATTCTAAGCAGCATGAATGAAACGACTCCGCAAGTAGAAGAAGTGGCTGCGACTGCTCAGCAAATTTCAGCAGCGGTTGAAGAAGTGGCTCGTACAGCAGGTGAAATGGCAATCCTTGCTAAAGGAAATGCAGCTACATCTGAAGAAGTGGCTGCATCAACTGAAGAGCAGCTGGCTTCAATGGAGGAAATTGCTGTTTCCGCACAATCTCTGTCTCAAATGGCAGAACAATTAACAGCGCTCATCAGTAAATTCAATTTGTAAACTTTCGTCAAATCGTCATAGACCTCTTTTATATTGGAAAAAGTAGAACATACACATATGAAAGAGGTGACAGTATCCGATGGAGCAAACAAAAATGACCTTTGAGCCAGCTTCAATTAACGATGATATGCATGCGAAGCTTAAACAACTAGAAGAGCAGTTTCAACAAACGTTGGGAAAAAGAGTAGCTTTAGTTGCATACGAAGCTGAAAAATAAAAAAACAAAAAAAGAAAAGACCTAGTGTCTTTTCTTTTTTTGTTTCAATAAGGTTAACATACATTAAATTACAAGCTTTTTTCATATACTTTCTCAAAATAAGTTATAATATAGTGTAAAAATACACTATATTAGTGTTATTTCACTTTTTGTATGGTATAATTTCACAGAAATAAAGAAAGGAGCTTACAGTTTGTGATGAAGAAAAACCTGTTGTTAGGATCTTTTTTATCTTTTTATCTAGTAGGTTCGTATACCTCATATCATATCTATAAACAGCAGCAAACCCGTCCTGTAACGGAGGATGTTGCGCAGCTTCTTCCTACAAAAGTCAAAGAAATAAAGCATGGAACCACTGAAAAACAGCTGAAAAATTGGGTGAAAACCGCTTCACAGCATCATGAAAAAATAGCGATTTCAGGCATGCAGCACAGCCAAGGAGGGCAGACATACTATCCTAATGCTATTTTACTTGATATGAAGCAGTACAATAAAATTATAGATTACAAGCCCCGTCAAAAAGAAATTACGGTTCAAAGCGGGACAACGTGGAATGATATTCAGCAATATATACATAAAGACGGTCTTGCTCTTAAAGTTATGCAATCACAAAATATTTTTACCGTTGGAGGTTCTATTAGCGTGAACGTACACGGCAGAGATATTCGATACGGTTCTTTAATGGATACGGTCAAATCTATGCGTCTCCTGCAGGCGGACGGATCTATTATCGAAATTAGCCGGACGAAACACCCCGAGCTGTTTTCTTTAGTAAACGGAGGCTACGGGTTATTTGGGGTCATTTTAGATGTGACGCTTCGTTTGACGGACGATGAATGGTACGAAGATGAAATTATTCGCTTAGATTATAGGCAGTATACAGCGTATTTCAAAAACTACGTACAGCATAATCCTGACGTTCGTATGCATATGGCGCGTATTTCTGTTTCTCCTAATCAATTGCTAACAGATATGTACGTCACAAACTACCGTTTATCTTCTCAAAATACTTCTACTGCAAACGAACCGCTCAAGACAGAAAAAATAGTGGCACTTCCTAAATTTATGCTAGGGCTGTCTCGGTATAGCGACTGGGGCAAAGATATGCTGTGGGAAACACAAAAGGCTTATTTCTTAAAACAAAATGGACGGCTTGAAACAAGAAATAATGTTATGCGTTCTGAAAGTGATTTTATGGAATACGAAAGTGCTAGCCGGACGGAAATTTTGCAAGAATACTTTGTTCCAGTTGATGAATTTGCTTCTTACATCGATGATTTACGTAAAGTGTTATCAACTGAGGAATTAAATTTATTGAACATTACCGTTCGCTATGTAGAGAAGGATAATAAAGCCGTCATGTCTTATGCAAAAGACGATATGTTTGCTCTTGTTTTACTTATTAACCAGAAAAGAGACAATCAAGGCATCTCTGATACACAAAGAGTTGTCCGAAAAATGGTGGATGTGACGCTGCAGCATCAGGGAAGCTATTACTTGCCTTACTACGGCTACCCAAGCAAGAAGCAGTTAGAAGAGGCTTACCCTCATACAACCGCCTTTTTTAATTTGAAAAGAAAATATGACCGGAACGAAACGTTCGTTAATTTATTTTATAAGGAGTATGGAAAATGACGTACAAACAACTCTTACATTCACAAAGCCTGATGATTACCGCAAGCAGTATTGTGTTTCCTTTTTACCTTTTACTGCTTCGAAATCTTGGCGATAGCTATTCACAATTTGGCTTAGCTTACGGAATTTTTGCTTTAACCGCAGCTTTGAGTCATCCGTTGATCGGTTCATGGAGTGACAGAGTAGGAGAAAAGCGCTTGCTTCTTTTATATACGTTTGGGATGGCCGTTGTTATGATTGTGATTCCCGTTTTAACAACGATCACACAGGTGTATATCATTCAAATTATAATGGGTCTGCTTGGAGCTCTTCAAAAAACAGCAGAAAAAATAGCGTTATCTAGGCAGACAGATCGTGCTCACACAGGAAAACAAGTAGGACACTATCATTTATGGACCTCTATATGGGCAGCCTTGGCCGTTATTGCAACAGGGTATATCATTGATTTTCTGACAATCGGAAGCCTTTTTTACATCACTTCGTTTATGTACGTAGCGGCAGGGGTATTAATATGGCAAAAACCAAAAACAATCGAGCTTGAACGCCACCATTCGCTGTAAAAGCATATATGGACAGGTCACCTGAATTTTTTAGTTCGTACAGTAAGATACTATAAAAAATTTATGTTCTCCCGATATAAGTACTGAAAGGAGAAACGTTTATGCAAGGTATAAGTATATCAGGGCAAGATGCATGGTCTTCTATTATAGTATCGTTTGCTATTTTCATCATTATATGGGGTCTGATTCCAGGCTTAACTATAAAGTATTTATGTAAAAGTCAAACACTAGGTATAGCAAGTTTTTTTATCGGTATTGTCTATGGAGTTAAAGCGGGTCATTTTCTTATTTAAATACGGTTTAGGTTAAATAAGGAAGCTTGGACCGCTATTAGCTAAGTGGGAGTCCCTTTTGTTTCCTGTTATTTTTTTAGAGCAATTCTCCATAATAACAGTTAAAGAGGTGAAGCCGATGACAGATAACAATGTTGGGTTTGGAGTTAGCGGAAGCGAAGAGACTAGAAAAAAATCTACTGTTTCTAGTAAAACTCCTATATCTAATGATGTACAACAAAATCAAAAACAAGATAACTACGAAAAGCTTAGCCATCAACTAAATTCATTATCTGATGATGAATTTAGAGCAGATCGTGATGAAGATTAAAGGCTACCTATCAAAAAAGAATATTTAAATAAAGTATTATGAAAGTAAACTAAGTGGATTCCATGACTTTAACGTGATAGCATTAAGTACTGGTACAAACATACCACTTGACTATTTTGACATGCTATCTTGTCGAAGTTCTTAGTTATTTCTTTGATAACTGAGAATTCATTTGTAACCTTTAAGTAGAGATATAAAGGTAATCCTTCACTTTAATAAGTGAAGGATTTTTTTTCATTCCGTAAAAGTTTTGCAATTGTTTGGATTAATAAGAATAAAACAGATACATTGTATACAATGTAAACGTCGTCATGTATAATGTAACTTATTCTTAGTTGAAAACTTGAATGAGCAGGACAGACATACTCGAGATAAGCGGAGGCATACACCGGTGTCTAAAAAAATACATGATTTTAATGATATTATCCGAAAGCTGCGCAAAAAACTTTTTGGAAAAGGTCCAGAACGAATTCATACTGTATTCGTTCAAAACATGGCTATTTCAACTTTGTACGGCAACTTAACGTCAGCTGAACAATTTATCGCGAGAACAACCGAAGGTAAAGAGACGGTACATATGGCAAGAACGAAGCTTATTCAAAACCTTTATGCTTCATCTCCTCCAGAAGGACTTGAAGACTTGTTAGGAGCTAAGCTGAACTATTTATTTTCCGATATCAAAGTGGAAGAAGATATCGCCGTTTCCGTATTTGTGTTTGAAACCAATATTCAGTAGAAGAACAACGCAAAATACATAATTTAATTAAATGAAAGAGAAGTAGGATCTGCTTGTTTTTTATTTAGTTTTATTATAAATAATGATGACTGATATACTGTAAAGAAAGTGCAGGATTATTAGGCAGCATTCAAAAACCTTGTGTAAAAGGTGTTTTTGAGTGCTGCCTTTTTTAATTAAGGAGGAGTTTTATGGCATTTCACAAGCCGGATAAAATGTTAAACATTGCTTTAGAAGCGGGGGTTTCAAAGACAAAGTTATCCCTTTCTTCTATTCTTATGCTTGGGTTTCTAGGAGGCGCATTTATTGCGCTTGGTTTTTTACTAGATGTGCGCGTCATTGGTAATTTACCAGCTGAATGGGGAAGTTTATCAAATCTTTTAGGAGGGGCCGTCTTTCCTGTAGGTCTTATGCTGGTAGTACTTGGCGGAGCAGAGCTCATTACGGGGAATATGATGTCTGTCTCCATTGCCCTGTATGCAAGAAAAATTTCGCTTCGTCACTTGCTTCATAACTGGTTTTGGGTCACGCTTGCTAACTTTTTAGGTGCCGTATTTATTGCGTATTTCTTTGGACATATTGTCGGGTTAACAGAAACGGGGCCTTTTTTAGATAAAACGGTAGCAATTGCTCAAGCTAAAATTGACGACTCATTTTTAAAAACGCTTATTTCTGCCGTGGGCTGCAACTGGCTTGTATGTTTAGCTATTTGGCTTTCATACGGCGCTGACGACGTTACGGGGAAAATTCTTGGTATTTGGTTTCCGATTATGGCATTTGTTGCGATTGGCTTTCAGCACGTTGTAGCCAATATGTTTATTATTCCCGCCGCTATTTTTGCAGGTCATTTTACATGGATTGATTTTATGACAAATATTATCCCTACCTTTATTGGAAATA
Organism: Priestia sp. TRN 1309; assembly: GCF_050846875.1. Lineage (NCBI taxonomy): Bacteria > Bacillati > Bacillota > Bacilli > Caryophanales > Bacillaceae > Priestia > Priestia sp. TRN 1309. The sequence continues at coordinate 612,450 of NZ_JBOZGM010000002.1, forward strand.
TGATAGGTGGAGCTGTATTTGTAGGCCTTATTTATTTTTCTTCTTATCAACAGAAACAAAAAGAACGATTAAAAAAAGCTTCTTAATCAGGATTTATCAGTTGTCATTAAAAAAGCAGTCTCTTAGTAAAGAGGCTGCTTTTTTGATAGTGAAAGGTGAAAAAATGTACTTTTAACAATTTATGTATGATAACATATAAATCGATTAGAATATGGTACCATGAGCGTTTGAATCCACACTATTATTTTCATAATAATATTATGGTTAACTAGATGTTGATTAATACATTCGCAATTGAATATCTAGTACTACTTACTGTTTTATATGATTCATATGCAAATCATATTTAATAACTTACTAACGCTAACGGAGAGTGAAAAAATGAAGTTCATGCTTGCTGTTTTATTGATTATACTTGGTAGTATTTTAGTTGGTTTGACTAGTAACAGTCTAGGCGCAACAGGTAATAACATCATGCATTTAGCTGGAATTGGATGCCTTATAGCAGCTATTTTTATAGCAAAAGGCAAAAAAGATATCAAACACCGTACAAAAAAGGAATGCGATGTTTAATCACGCATTCTTTTTTGATGTAAGCAGCTCTGGGCCTTTGTCGTCCACTTTTTCTTACGATTATTATAAAATAGAGAATAACAGCTATACATACAGCAGTAAGGTGGTATTTAATAATGAAACAATTCAACAAAACAATCGGTATTGCAGCGCATGTGGATGCAGGGAAGACTACGTTTTCCGAGCAGCTTCTTTACCACACAAAAAGTATTAAACAGCGAGGAAGAGTTGACCACAAAGACTCGTTTCTTGATACTCATACGATTGAGAAAGAACGGGGCATTACGGTATTTGCTGATCAAGGCACTTTTTCATATAACGGTTCTACTTATTATTTAATTGATACGCCTGGCCACGTCGATTTTTCACCTGAAATGGAACGTTCTATTCAAGTGATGGACTATGCGATTGTTATCTTAAGCGCAGTCGAGGGAGTCGAAGGGCATACAGAAACGGTTTGGCAGCTGCTTCAAAAACATCGTGTGCCCGTATTCTTTTTCATCAATAAAATCGATCGTGTAGGAGCAGATCCTGAACGTGTTATAAATGATATTAAACATAACTTAACCCCTGATGTTTTTGACATAACTTCAGAGCTTGTAGACGGCTCGTTAAGTGAGGAACTTATTGAATTTACAGCTGAAAAAGATGAAGAGTTTTTAGATGCATTTATGGAAGGCAAGAATGATCAAGCTTATTGGAAAGCGGCTATGCAAAAGCTTATTCAAGCCAATCAGATTTTCCCGTGTGCTTGTGGCTCAGCTTTGCAAGACATCGGTATTGAAAGTTTTTTAGAAAAGCTCGATTTGCTATCAGAAACTCACTACTCGCAGGAAGAAGCATTTTCAGGGCGTGTATATAAAATTCGGCACGATGAAAACGGCATGCGCATCACGTTTATCAAAGCTCTAAGCGGGACACTGCAAGTGCGTGATGAAGTGGCTTATGAAAAAAACGGAGAGCTATACGAAGAAAAAATCACTCAAATTCGTGCTTATAACGGAAGCACATTCAAAAACGTAAATGAAGGTTCAGCCGGCGAACTTTTTGCAGTTACAGGATTGACTTCAGCATCCGTTGGAGACGGTCTTGGAACGTTAAAAGAAAGCCGCTCCTACGAACTTTTGCCTACGTTAAAATCAAAAGTTGTTTTTGAGCCTTCTGTTCATCCAAAAGAAGGAATTAAACTTTTTCAACTATTAGATGCCGAAGATCCTTCTTTACATGTGACGTGGGAAGAAAGGACTCAAGAGCTTCATATTCATGTGATGGGAGCCATTCAGCTTGAAGTTCTTGAAAAACTGATAAAAGAACGTTTTAATATAAACGTACAGTTTGAAGAACCAGAAATTTTGTACAAAGAATCCATTGAAAATACAGTGATGGGCTACGGGCATTTTGAACCGTTGAAACACTATGCAGAAGTTCACTTGAAAATAGAAGCAGCGGAACGAAACAGCGGAATTACCTTTGAAAATGCTTGTCACGCCGATGATTTATCCGTTGGGTATCAAAATCTAGTCCGTCAGCATATATTTGAAAAGCCGCATCACGGTTTGCTAACGGGGTCGCCTATTACTGATTTAAAAGTGACGTTATGTACCGGACGAGCTCACAACAAGCATACAAGCGGTGGAGATTTTAGAGAAGCAACGTACCGAGCATTACGACAAGGGTTAGAAAAAGCCAAAAATATTGTGCTAGAACCGTATTATGACTTTAAAATTAAAGTGGATATTGATCAAATGGGGAGGGTATTAGCTGATGTTCAAAGCGCGCACGGCCGCTTTGATTCTCCTGTAACAACCGAAAACAAAGCGATTATTACAGGGAAAGTTCCTGTTGCTACTTTTATGAACTACGGTTCGACGCTAGCATCTTTTACGCACGGAAAAGGAGCGATGTCTCTATTATTCGGAGGGTATGAACGTTGTCATAATGAAGAAGAAGTTATTGAACGAATCCGCTACAATAAAGAGGCAGATCCGGAATACAGCTCATCCTCTGTCTTTTGTGCAAAAGGACAAGGCTATACGGTTTCTTGGAAAGAAGCAGAGCAAAAAATGCACTGTTTATAAAAAAGCACTGTAGCAATTGCTACAGTGCTTTTTCTCCATACCTTACCTTTACAATAAAAACCACATTATAGTATAGTTTACTTATATTTCTAAAAAATGAGGTGATAGAAACGTGGATGCTACTGTTAAAACAACTAAAAGCGGGATAATATGTGGGGTTCTTGGAGGAATTTCACTTTTATATGTTATTATTAATACTTTATTGATCCTTAACTTTTTTACAGGACTTATTGCGGCTGAAAAACTTCAAGGACTGCCTATTGTAGCTCCTATCTTTTTAGTTCCGCTCATGATTGTTCCTGCAATTATTGGTTTTTTTATAAAAAAAGACAAGCTCTGTCTATGGGCGATTATTTTAAATATCATCTTGTTTCTTGTACCAATTGGCTACCATGTCATCGGTACGTTAGTATTCGGCCCTTAATTAAAAAACGAACAAACTTTATATTGAAGTTTGTTCGTTTTTTATATCATATAACCTTCTATAACCACTATTGAGCCGGAGCAGTAGCTGTACTGCTGTTTTCGTCTTTCACCATCATCCTTACACCTTGTACAACCGCAATTCCTTCCCACTTATCAAGATCAGGTTCAAGAAATTCTAAAGCAAACGTGTGCGGACGTAATGACAGAAACGAAGAAAGTGTGCGGACTTGAATGACAGGAACGCCGGAACGTAAAACGTCAAATTTACGATCTGTTATATTCCCCGTAATTTCATATGTATCGCCGTCGTTTCTAATATAAAGATACTTCTTTTTAAAAAAAGTGAATTTCCGTTGAATCATTCCAACTTCATTTCCGTGGTGATCTGAAATAATCAGCTTTGGCATAAGGGCAAACATTTTAGATTTACCTGTAAACACGATCTCTTCGTTTTTCAAAATCTCAAATTTATTAGCAATAGATAACTTATATGCGACATTTCCAACAATGTCTTGTGATTCATTATAAATAGGAGATTCACCTAATTCGAAAAACTTGTCTTGCAAAATAATTCCTTGTTTCTCCATCTAAAAACCTCCTTTAGAATATATTACCATATCTTACACCTTTTGAGTTTGATAAGACTATTTTCATGGGTATTATTAAATAAAGTTCGTACTTACGTGCTGCGAATAATGAAAAGAATGAAAATAGGTTTCAAAGCTCATAATGTTTAAAGGAGACCTGCTTGTTACAACACCAGGTGGAACGTAAAGAAATTTGTTAGATATACATAAGGAGATGATACTTTATGCCTCAATGGCATCCGCATCGTGAACAAAAAAATTTACCTGATGAATTTCCTGTTAATCCGCTTTTTTCTCGACAAGGAGAAGTGACGATTCCAAGGCTTCGTATTAGTGATCAAGGTATGCTTCCCGAAACAGCTTATCAAATCATTCATGACGAAATTGCTTTAGACGGGAATGCCCGCTTAAATTTAGCTACCTTTGTTACTACGTGGATGGAGCCTGATGCAAAGCGTTTGTACGGCGAATCTTTTGATAAAAATATGATTGATAAAGATGAGTATCCGCAGACAGCGGCTATTGAAGAGAGATGCGTACGTATTTTAGCGGATTTGTGGAATTCTCCTAATCCAGATACAACGATGGGCGTTTCAACTACGGGTTCATCTGAAGCATGTATGCTTGGCGGACTTGCGTTAAAAAGACGCTGGCAAAAACTGCGTAAAAGTAAAGGGCTATCAACAGAACGGCCGAACATTGTATTTAGTTCATCCGTTCAAGTGGTATGGGAGAAATTCGCAAACTATTGGGACGTAGAGCCTCGTTATGTGAACATTAATGAAGATCATCCTTATTTAGATGCAGAAGGCGTCATTAATGCGGTTGATGAAAATACAATTGGTGTCGTACCGATTCTTGGAGTCACATATACAGGAGTTTACGAACCAATTGCTGCTATCGCAAAAGCATTGGATGAGTTACAGGAAAAGACAGGATTAGATATTCCTATCCACGTAGACGCTGCTTCTGGAGGTTTTATCGCTCCGTTTCTTCAACCAGACCTTATCTGGGATTTCCGCTTGCCGCGAGTAAAGTCCATTAACGTATCGGGACACAAGTACGGTTTAGTCTATCCTGGCTTAGGATGGGTGATTTGGAGAGAAAAAGAAGACTTGCCTGAAGATCTTATTTTCCGCGTTTCTTACTTAGGAGGCAACATGCCAACTTTTGCACTTAACTTCTCTAGACCAGGAGCACAAGTCCTTTTACAGTACTACAATTTCTTACGTTTAGGTAAAGAGGGCTATTATGCCGTGCAAAAAACCTCCCAAGAAAACGCGCTGTTTCTCAGCAAAGAAATTGGAGAAATGGACGCATTCGAAATTATCGCCGATGGTTCAGATATCCCAGTTCTTGCTTGGAAACTAAAAGAAGGATACACGCCAAACTGGACTCTTTATGACCTGTCTAGACAATTGCGCACGTATGGATGGCAAGTGCCTGCTTATCCACTCCCAGCAGACATGGAAGAAATCACAATCATGCGCATTGTTGTTAGAAATGGATTTTCAAGAGACCTTGCTCATTTATTTATGGTTAATTTCAAACAAGCCGTTGAATTTCTTAACTCATTGGATAGACCTGTTCTTAAAGACACGAAATACGACAATGGATTTCATCATTAACATCGATTACGAACACACAAAGCCGTGTTATGAAAAGTACATGGCTTTGTGTTTTTTTATGCATAAAAAGATAATCTTTTTAAAAAAATACCATAAATCAAACAAGAAAATATTCTTATATTTTCTTAATTTTGGTATAATAACCCCTAAGGTTTTATAGTTCTTTAGAATTATATAAAACCTAAAAAAAGATAAAAAAAGGGGATAATAGTCTATGAAAATGTTGAAAGTTGCTTTTGGTATTCCGCTGTTAGCCGTATTGCTAGCAGGGTGTAGTGATGAGTCCAGTGAAACGGTATCGCAAAAAGAAGAGTCTGCAGAGAAATCAACAGCGGTTCATACGAAAGAAAACGGCAACAAAACGGCTGTAAAAGAATCATCGCCAAATACATTACAAACAAAAGCATCAACCATTAAAAAAGCCGTTAATTCTAAAGAAGCTGATCGCGATTACTTATTAAACGTAATGAATGGTTATCAGTATATCCAAGTAGGTGACAATCAGTATATTTACTACGGGATTAATCAAGAGCAAAATGTTTTTTGTATGATGGAAGTTAATTTTGACGCCAGTGGCGATTATGTAGAAAACATCAATTTTGTTGATAATGCTTCAGAAGAACAAATTGCTTTGCTTCAAAACCAAATACAAGAACAACAAAAGCAATTATCAGACCTTGAACAGCAGCAAATGGAAAAAGAATTAGATGATTACTACGCGCAGCTAGAAGAAGACAAACAAAAAGAAGAAGAGGCGCAGGCCAAGGCTGATGCAGAAGCTGAAGCTCAGGCAGAAGCAGATCGCAAAGCGGAGGAAGAACGTTTAGCAGAAGAAGAGAAGAAACAGCAGGAGGAAGAGGAAGCTCAGGCAAAATCGGATGAGGAAGAAGCTCAGGCTGATTCAGAAGATGAGGCGCAAACAGAAACAGAGCAAGAAGAAGATACAGAAACCCTTGAGGAAGAGGAACCAGCCGAACAAACAGTTTCCCAAGAGCAAGCTATCCAGCTAGTTCGTGACCAACAAGGCATATCTGAAGATTCACCTCTTCTTGTAGAATACGATCACCTTGACGACTCAGGAAACTATATTATCCATGTTTATGAAAATGTTGTGGATAATGAAGATACAGGAGAGGAACATACAGCTACACAAGGTTGGTATCAAGTAAGTCCTAGTGATGGGTCAATTACTGATGTTACGGTAGATGGTTACTAATACTGTAGTAGGTTTTTAGATGATAGATGAATACCTTTAAAATTAAATTACAAATGAGGGATAATTTATGAGTGAGTTAAAAAATATAGTAATCAAACCTTTACACGGAATTCCAAATGACCAAAATACGTATCATTTTATGCAAGAGACAATTACGATATTAGCTTCAGGAGAAGATACTAATGGTGCCTTTTCAGTTGTTCACCTTGTAGAACCTCCCAAAATGGGGCCTCCTTTGCATGTCCACGAAAATGAAGATGAAACTTTTTATATAAAAAAAGGGAGATTTATATTTTTTGTAGGTGATGAAATCTTTGAGGTAAATGAAAACGAGTACGTTTTTGCTCCTAAAGGAATTCCACATCGATTTGAGGCCGGAATTGACGGTGGAGAAATGATTGTCACAGCATCACCAGCTAAATTTGACAGCTTTGTAAAAGAATTAGGCTTACAAGTTCCAAAAGATTCTGGGCTACCAGATTTCCAAGGTCCAACTCCAGAGCAGATGCAACAATTAGTTAATGTTGCGGAAAAATATAATTATAAATTCATCTTAGAATAAGCTTATATGCAAGTGAATTTCAGTTGATTTTCCTTTATATAAAAAATAGATGCGAAGTCTAAAAACACCTGATCCAACCTATAAAGCAAACGAAACAAAGGTAGGTACGAACTTAAGTAGTTCGCTGCATTGAAGTCAATCATCCAATGAATAAGAAGGTGAGGAACTTGTTATGAAGATGAAACGCTTACTGGCACTTCCGTTTTTAACACTAGGATTTTTGGCAGGCTGTGGGGAAGGTGCGCAAACATCTCAAGAAAATCAATCAAATACTGCAAAAAAAGAAATTACGTCATCGGACCAAACAGAGAGAGAGAAAGTTAAAAAAGAAGAAACAACCAACAATAAAACTAATTCAACTCATGTAGCGGAGCAGTCTCCAACGTATAAACAAGAGACACCTTCATCAAAAGAAGGAAACATTCCTGCAGGTAATGCCCATGGGTCCGCAACAGAACACCCTAAAAGTAATTCAGTAGAAAAGGAACAATCAAAGAGCGATCATTATTCTTCAGAATCCTCCCTACAAGGAGAAGACAAGACTGTTCCCTCTGAAGAAGAAGCACCATTGTGGGAAGATTCAGCAGCTATCGCGAAACATGCAGAAGAGGAGCAAGAACGAACTAGAAAAGCGGAAGAAAAAAGTGAACGTGATCGTGCCGAAGATGAAGAAAAGTCTATTGCCGAAGATGGGTTATTCATTAAAGTAACACCCGTCATGGTAGAAGAAGAAAAAGCAGCGGCTTATCTTATTCCAAAATTACCTACTGAAACACAGAAAAAAGTGGCAGAGGAAAAGAAGGAAAACCCTTCTGGATTTAGTAGAACTTTATGGAAGTGTTCACAAGTTCGGTACGCGCTAGATAATGGTATGCAGGAAGTGGATGATTCAGGTTTTTGCGGATTAACGAAATAATTAAAAATAGCACATGGTGTTCTGGTTACACCACGTGCTATTTTTCACTTAATGTTCAATCAGTTTGTATTCTTAATGAATCACCATTGTTTACTTACAAAAGAAATAAATTTGGGCTATTTGATAAAATTCATGACTACGATTAGGAAACATACCTTAGTGAGTGAAGCCTTGAAACTAGTAACTTGAAAAGTTTGTATGTCAAGCGGATGGAGGGGAAGAATTCGTTCTTTTTCCTTTTTCTTTTCGATTCTGCATCAAATCAACTAATTACAATCTCATTAATATCACATTGATTCATAACGACCTTAAACTTATTATACGAATTACACGAAATTGTAAAGTTCTAGGATAAACCATAAGGCATTACTTAATTACATATAAAATGATACGTACTGGCGTATTCAGGCGATTGCGATTAAGTGAGCGGCTATTTTAACCATTTCTAAGATATAATCCATAGCTTGTACATAATTTAATTCATTTGACCTTAAGCGCGTCATTCAGTAGATTCTTAAGAGTTCTGTTTACAACCCGAAAATTAAAATCCCGAAAGCAAAAAACAGCTGATTTAAAAGGAACCTACACACTTTAAAGGAAAAGCAAAGTATTCCAAGGATCTAAGAGCAAGGGAGACCCTAACGATTTTATTTCTTTTTCTAGTTTACATAATATATATTCTAGGAACCAATTGATAAAACACAAATTCTGTCTCATCATAAAAGTATACTTATGATAATGAGACAGAATTTAAAAATGAGATAGGGTTCGTATTTATATGATCTAACTCACTAAACTAATTAGCAACAAGATTTGTTCTAATTGAACAATTGCAGATATGATTTTATAGAAATACATATGAATTTCACCAGTTTATTTTTAGGATTGATCAGTTCGATTGATGTTTAGATTATATTTAGAGAGTTTGAAAAATGAATGACTTATATAAATTAAATTTTACACTCATTCATTTTTTCTCATCGTATTCTCAATGAACCTTTTGCAAAACGATGAAATCTGTTTGTAATTAATATCTTAAGGATTTATTTGCTACTGAACGTATATTTTTCATTTAGTACATATGTTTGCATTAAATGGATTTTTATTCATCAACAAAAGTAAAAACCTCGTATTTTCTGTAATAAAATACAGTTATAAGCATTTTTATTCTACCTAATTCCTTGTTAAAATCACTATAAACCCCTTTCCTATCAGCTTTTTAGTGATTTTAGTTGTAGTTTCCTTTTTCATCGGGTATAATATTAAACAAATAGATGACGGTATAAATTGGATGTCATTATCCAGTTTTAAAGGAGCGATACTCATGAACATTACAATTTATTATGGAAATCATGAAGATAAAACAATTCACACAATGGATTGTCACGTAGATATCGATTTAGATGATGAAGATATGGTAGCTTTAACAGAAGCTCGTTAATGAATATATAAAAGGCTGTGGATGCTTTTCATCTGCAGCCTTTTATTTTTTTGCTCCCCCTCTTCTTTTCCACCTTTTAATGACCGCTGCGTTTTAAGATCATTAGCTACTTTTATTATAAAATTTCAAATTCTCCGTTAACTTCTCTTTACTTTTCGACACATTTTTTGTATCATTAGATAAGAACATATGTTCGATTTATTTTTTATCGTATTGATGATCACAAGGAGTGTTTTTGAATGACGGTACGAAAAAGAAAAAGAAAGAAGCTCCCTCCTACCCTATCCAATACAGGCTTTATTGGAGCAACGTTTGCTGATACAGATGAATTAGCACGCAACGAATATCACTTTCCTCGTAAACAAATGAAAATTACCCATCATGTCTTAGATGCTTTGCTTCAAGGGGCAACGCACTTATTTCAACAGCATAAAGTTGAAGCCGCTATCTCATGCGTGTATCTGCCCAAGTACAAAAAGATCGGTTTGGTTCTTTCTAAACAACCTTTTGGCCGCGATGAAGGCATTGGGTATTTTATTAATTACTTAAAGGAAATCGGACATATTGAATGGGATGAAAAAACGGAAGACTACGAAATACATAATACGAGTTTTATCGGCGTGGTATTTGCAGATCTAGAAAAAATTGCTAAGTTCACCTTCGACTTTGAGTTAGAATTACTGTCGAAGTTCGTCAAGGACTTAATTATTCCCGCTAAAGAGCTATTCTTGCAGCATAATGTAAAAGCGTATCTCTCAGGCGTTGAAAATGAAGATCAGCATAAAGTAGGGTTTGTTTTATCGATTAAGCCTTATGATGAACGTAAGGAAGCAGACTTATATTTTGTGGAATACTTAAAAGAACGTGGTTTATACGAAGAGGACGAGTCTGAAGAAGAGCTAGTACCTATTCATACAAAATGGAGCTTATTTAAATAACATATGTTATACCCGCTGTCGTAATAAGACAAGCGGGTCTTTTTTTGCTTTTTTACTAAAACCCAAAACAAATTAGTAGCAAGTACTAATAGTTAGTAATATAATAATAGTAATGATAAAAAATCATTGATATCTATAATATAAGGAGTCGTTTTTATGATTCAACTAAAAGATTTAGTTCCAAGTGAACATTACAACTTAACAGAGGAAATTGAAAAATATGCATCCGATCAGCTTGCGCTAAAGTGGCAGGACGCTGACGGTGTGCGTGAGGAAATTACATATAACCAGCTGTTAGCAAAAGCAAATAAGGTGGCAAACGGGCTAACGGAGCTAGGATTAACAAAAGGCGATCACGTGTTGGTTATCGCACCTCGCCTTATTGAATCGTATGCTATTTACTTAGCATGTTTAAAAGCAGGTATTATTGTAATTCCTTCTTCAGAACTATTACGCGCAAAAGATATCCAATATCGTTTACATCACGCTGAAGCAAAAGCGATTATTTCTTACCATCCTTTCTGCAATGAGATCGATAAGATTGAAAACTTCCCTACTTCTCTACAACATAAAATTACATTTGGTGCTGATGTTACGTCGTGGACGCGCTTAGAGTCACTTACAGTGGATGCATCACAACAGTTCCAAGCAGCTAACACAACTAAGGATGATACGGCATTCCTTCCTTATACATCTGGTACAACAGGACAGCCAAAAGGCGTTGTTCATACTCATGGATGGGCTTATGCTCACCTTCGTATCGCTGCTGCTGAATGGTTAGATATTAAAAAAGGCGATACGGTCTGGGCAACAGCAGGTCCTGGTTGGCAAAAATGGATTTGGACTCCGTTTTTATCTGTACTTGGACAAGGTGCAACAGGCATTATCTATAACGGACGTTTTGAACCTAAAAAGTTTTTAGAAATTTTACAGGATGAACAAGTAAACGTACTGTGCTGCACGCCAACAGAGTATCGCTTTATGGCTAAAATTGATGAACTTGAACGTTTTGACCTGTCTCACCTTCATAGCGCTGTATCTGCCGGAGAACCGCTAAATGAAGAAGTAATTAATGTGTTTAAAAAATATTTTAATATCCAAGTACGTGATGGATACGGCCAAACGGAAAATACCCTTTTGATTGGTACCTTAAAAGGTGTAAAAACGAAGATTGGTTCAATGGGTAAACCAATGCTTGAAGGGTTTGTAGAAATCATTAATGAAGACGGCGAGCCTTGTGAGCCTGGAGAAGTTGGAGACATTGCCGTTCGTAGAGACCTCCCTTCTCTTTTCAAGCACTACTATAAAGACATGGAGCGCACTGAGAAAACGTATAAAGGAAACTACTATTTAACAGGTGACCGCGCTTCTAAAGATGAAGAGAACTATTACTGGTTCCAAGGACGCGGAGATGATATTATTATCAGTTCCGGCTATACAATTGGGCCGTTTGAAGTTGAAGATGCGTTAATTAAGCATCCAGCAGTGAAAGAATGTGCCGTTGTAGCTAGTCCAGATGCTGATCGCGGCCATGTAGTAAAAGCGTATGTTGTTCTTGTTGATCATGTAAAAACAACAGATACAGGGTTTATTAAAGAGCTGCAAAATCACGTAAAAACTCTTACTGCACCTTACAAGTATCCTCGCGTAATTGAATTTATTGATGAATTACCAAAAACTAATTCAGGTAAAATTCGACGTGTGGAACTTCGTGAACGCGAGCAACAAAAAGCATAATAAATGAAAAAAAGACGTATCTGTTAGGATACGTCTTTTTTTATTAGATAGCACGCTGTGAAGTACGAACATCTACCGTTAAAACACCTGTATTTACGTTTGCATATGCTTTAATGATGACAGGATAATCTTTGTTGTTTGTGAACTTAAAATCAGGTCCTCCCCACGATACGGTCGCATCTCTTCCCGCAGGTACATAACCTACATGTTTTGAATGGTGAGACCTAGCTGTCACTTGAAGACCAGCGCCGTCAATCGCATTAAATAACGTAGAAGATGTTTGACAAATACCTCCGCCAATTCCCATCACCAGCTGTTTATTGATAATTTCAGGAGCAGGCTGATAGCCTCTTTCTGCTGTGCGCTCCCCAACTGTTTGATTATAAGAAAATGAATCTCCTGGTCCTAACACAACGTTATTAATTGCTTCTGCTGATAGCTGAACATTTCTGTTTCTGCTTGTATCACTTGGTCGAAAACGTGTAGAATACGAAGCTAATGATACATCGGCGATCCCTTGAGCAGATGCTGCCGTGACATTTGGAGCGGTTTCGTATATTGGAACCTTTACCTCCAATTGTTTCGTATTTAAGTTCTGCAGATTTTTAACAAGTTCTGCTTCTTTTAAGATGATTTGCTTGGATCCGCCAGTCAACGATCCATTTTCATCTATTTTTATGTTTTGCATAGGTGTATCGATCCCTTTTGCCAGCTCAGACGCTAACTGTTTAATTTCTTGATCATATACACCTTTATCCTTGTAATGAACCGGCTTGAATTCTTTCATTACTTCTCCTGTACGGGAATCTTTTAACTGATACGTCAGTTCTTCGACTTTAAGGACTGGCTTTTTCTTTTTCTCAGCCTTTTTTTCTGGTTTTTTAGCCGCTTGTTTTTGTTCTATCGCAGCTGTTTGCTTTGCGGAATGATTTGTATACATGCCGTACGCAATAAACGCACTAACAATTGTCGCGCCAAGCAAGAGCGCCCCTAAGACTTTCTTCATGTAATTGAATCCCCCCATATCTCGGCTTTACCTCAATATGTTTTTTCTATAAAAATATGTATACATTCATTTTATACAAACATCTTATAAAAGACGATCTGCCAAAGTGAATACTCACCATTTTTTATATTTTTTTCTTTATTCAACACATGAGGTAAAGCGGAATGATGTTCATAGACCCCATTTTTTCTTATGAACTCAATAGAAAACAAATGTTGTATGCGTTTCCTGTTATTACTATTCTTATATATAATAGCACGAAAACAAGGATTTTTTAACGAATTATGGTAATTATTTTAAAATTTTTCTGACAATTTTCGCGGTGTTGTTCATTTTTCTATGGGCATTATACATGGTATAATGGTAAAAATGGAATTTGTTTTATGAGGAGGATTTACGCTTGACTGAACGTTATAGCAAAGAAGAGATTAGTCATCAGCTAGAAAGTATAGATCATGTAAAAGAAGCTCTTTTAAAATATAAAAACACCGTAATCGGTGAGAAATATGATTTGCTTCCCTACCATTTAACTTCAACAAAAGAGGCAATCTTAAAGACGATTCACGATAAAAAAAGCTGTATTGTTAGCGATATCACAAAAGTACTTGGGCTCTCACCCGGTGCTATCACCATTGTATTAAATCAATTAGAAGATGATGAGCTTGTGAATCGTATATATAAAAAGCAAAACCGCCGAAGCGTGTGGGTAGAGTTGACGGAAAAAGGCGAAAAAGTTGTCGAAATATTGCAAGCTACTCGTGTCGATTTTTGGTCAGATTTACTTTCACACTTATCAGAAGAAGAAAGAGATCAATACTTTCACATTATGAAAAAAATATCTCAAAAATTACAGCAATAAATATAAAAAAAGCGGCTATAAAGGCCGCTTTTTTTATTATGCGTGTGCTAAGGCTTGTTTTTTCACTTCGTTTTTCAACACTTTTCCTACGCTGTTTTTAGGAAGTGATGAAACAAATACAACAGTTGGCACTTTATATGGTGCTAATCGTTCTTTACAGAAATTCACTACGTCTTCTTCAGTTAGAGCTGACGCTGCTTGTTTAACAACAAATGCATATGGAACTTCGCCGTACACATCATCAGGCATGCCGACAACTGTCGCTTCTAACACACCGTCTGCTGCTAGGACAACTTCTTCTACTTGATCTGGGTAGATGTTGTCTCCTCCATATACAATTACATCTTTATAGCGTCCTTCAATATAAAGAAATCCGTCTTCATCTAATCGACCTGCATCGCCCATCGCTAACCAGCCATCTTGTAAGACAGCGTTTGTTGCTTCTTCGTTTTGCCAGTAGCCTTTAAATAGATAAGGGCTTCGTACAAGCACTTCACCTTTTTCTCCAGTTGGAACTTCTTGACGTGTTTCTGGGTCTACAATTTTAACTTCCACATGTGGAGCCGGTTTCCCAGCTGAGCTTACTTTCTTCCATCCCATTTGAGGATGCCATGAACTGATAATCCAAGCTTCTGTGCTTCCGTATCCTTGAGCTAAAATCATACCGTTACGGTCATATTGTTCGATTAAAGACTCTGATACTTTTGTTCCGCCTGACACAGCAAGTTTTAGAGGGAAATCATAGTGATCTCCTTTTTCAAGCTCTTCTACGATGTATTTTAATGCTGGTGGTAGTGCAAACAGCATTTTAATGTTTTCTTTTTCAATTACCTCAATTACTTTAGCTGGATCTGTTTCTTCAGAACATACCATTGTGTTTCCTGTGTTAATGCACATAAATAAAATGCTCATCGAACTCATGTGGAAGAATGGATGAACAAATAAATAGCGCATGCTTTTATCAATATTTGCACGTTCTTCCTGTCCGCCAGAGTTTAAAAAGGCACTTACCGATCCGTGTGCAATCATACATCCTTTTGATTTACCTGTTGTACCTGATGTAAACATCATTAATGCTAAATCTTCAGGAAGTACTTCAGGAAGTGCTTCTGGTGTGTTTGTGTTATACGCTGAGAATTGAGTTGTAAATTCTTTTGCATCCTCAATTTTTAACGTAAAGCTAAGTCCAGCCGTTTGTTCCGCTTTTTCTAATACAGACGTAAATTCATTGTGGTGGATAATCGCTTTTAACTGTCCGCTTGTAATAATGCTATCAAGCTCATAAGGTGTCATGCTCTTACTTAATGGAACAACGACTGCTCCCACTTGTAAAATTCCCATTGTAACAACTGGGTAAGCAATGCTTGTATGAGCTAAAATACCAATACGATCTCCTTTTTGAATTCCTTTCTCTAAGAAGTAATGAGACAATTGATTTACTTTTTCATGAAATTCATTAAATGTATAACGTTCATTATGTTCAACTAGTGCTTCATGTTGAGGAGAAATCTCTGCACGTTCTGCGACTAAGTATTGTAATGTGTTCATTTTATCCTCTCCTTTGTCCGCTCGGACTAAATATTTCGTTCGTGAATATTTTAATGACTAAAACATAATAACAAAAAATTTTTCCGAAGTAAAAGTTTAAAATTATCAAAATGTGTTTATATAGGTTGTATCGGGAAATGTTAAAAGAGATACTGTTTTTAAGAAGTGTTGTATTACCAAGGGTTTGAGAAAAATTTACAAAATTTAAACAGTTCAGACACTGGGTTTAATGAACTATTTTTTTCCTTTTTTTGTTTGTAAATTAGTTTTTATTTCTTGTTTTTCATTTTTTTAATATATTTTCTTACTTTCCCCTTATTCACCGGATTTTGAGCTCATTCATTGAATGAAAACGGTGAATATGAAACAATAATATATAAGTATTTGGATTTGAAAGGAGCAAATTTAGACATGAAAGTTCTTGTAATTGGTGCGAATGGTCAAGTAGGCAAACATATTGTAAACATTTTGAATGAAAGTGATGTGCACACTGTACGTGCGATGGTTCGTAAAGAAGAACAAGCAAAAGAGCTTGAAGCAAGAGGTGTAGAAACGGCTTTTGCAAGCTTAGAAGGCACTGTGCATGAAATTAAGGAAGTGATGAAAGGCTGTGACGCCGTTATCTTTAGCGCAGGATCAGGCGGCAGCACAGGTCATGATAAGACACTTTTAATTGATTTAGATGGAGCAGTAAAAGCGATGGAAGCTGCAGAAGATTTAGGAATTAAACGATTTGTGATGGTAAGCGCCCTTCAAGCACATCACCGTGAAAACTGGAATACTTCACTAATTCCTTACTATGTAGCCAAACATTATGCAGATAAAATCTTAGAAGCAAGCGGATTAACATATACAATTGTTCGTCCAGGCGGATTGTTAAACGAACCAGGAACAGGACGTGTAGATGCCGGTGAGAACAAAGAGCGCGGATCCATTCCTCGTGAAGATGTCGCGCGTGTGGTAGTAGAAACGTTAAGTGAAGATCATACATTCGGACGTTCTTTTGATTTAGTTTCAGGTGATACACCTATCACAGAAGCTATTCAATCTATTTAATATAAAAAAGCAGCGAATGCGTATTCGCTGCTTTTTATTTATCATTTAATACATGTATTAAATGATAAATTACTTTTGCTGTCAGTCCCCATATGACTCGATCTTCATAGTAATAAAAATGTTCTTCCATCTCTCTTGTTTGCCAATTATAATTTTCACCACCAATAATCGCGTCATAAGGAAAATTATGTTCGGGTTCTACTCTGAAATTAATATTGTGTATATCAGGTTCGGTACGCTGAAAAAAAGAAAGAGGCACGGTAAATACTTCTGCTACTTCCGAAGGATTCGGTCGAAGTTCAAGCGACTCATCAATGAAACCTACATAAGGATAAATGATTGTTCCGAATTGAGAAACAATATAATCTAAAGCTTGTACGTGCTGAATAGATTGGGGTGTAATCCCTAACTCTTCAGAGGTTTCACGGATAGCCGTTTCTTTTTCATCTGCATCCGTCTTTTCAACACGCCCTCCTGGAAAACAAATTTCTCCGGGCTGTCTACGTAAATCGAGCGCTCTTACTTCAAATAAAACTTGTAGTTCCCCTTGTTTTTCAATAAGCGGAACAAGAATGCCGAAGCGGGAGAACTGCTCCATCCCAAGGATTGTCGGCATCCGGTTTTCTAACTTAGCTATAATGCGGGATGCATCCATACGTCCACTTCCTTTCACAAAATGAATTATCAAAAGAATAGCGAGTTATAAGCTGCGATGTCAACTAACCTGCAAAAGAAAGCTGTTATCTTTATTATATGAAGAGATGTATTGAATTGACACTACAATTGATAAAAATATATAACATAAATATAAATAAAAACAGATAGCACCGGCTACCTGTCTTTTTGTCTTGTTTTTAACAAACCATAAATAAGTAAAAAGAATGCCACCACACTGATAAGCAATCCTCCTACTTGCTTATCAGTGAGTCCAAAACGAAGCTGAAGCCAAAAGATAACCAAGCAAATCAAAATGACGCTGGTAGCTAAATAAAAGTAAATGCTGTAGAAAAACGGATTCGTTCTTTTCCGTTTGTAGACAAGTAGTGAGATGCCTATATACGTACCCAATAGTGTGAGTAATACAACAACTTCCGTTAATGTTCTCACTGCATTCTCCCCTCTCCCTTTTTTCTTCTATACCCCGTTTCTTCTTTTATCAAAAGGTAAAAAGGTATTCATAAAAAACCGCTTTTACGACATAAGGCGGTTTTCTCGCTACGCTTTATCCTGAATTATTTCCTTTTTTACATCGGTCGTTTTCATCTTACTAACATCAGCTGCTTTTTTACAAAGGCGTTTGTATTATACATCAAGAGCAAAGGTAATGACCGCTTCACAAGCTAATTCGCTGCCTACAAATGCTTTTCCTTTTCCTTTTACAATCTTTCCGCGCTGCTTAAGAATCTCAAATTCTAAGCGTAGTGTATCTCCTGGCCTTACTTGACGCTTAAAGCGACATTCATCTATTCCTGCTAAAAAAGCAAGTCTTCCTTTTTGATGGTCATCCGTAGCCATGGCAAATCCGCCGAGCTGAGCAAGAGCCTCCACAATAAGTACACCAGGCATTACCATGTAGTCCGGGAAGTGACCTTGAAAAAAAGGTTCATTTGCTGTTACTTGTTTAATTCCTACAGCAAGCTTTCCTTCTTCTTGCTCTAAGATGCGATCAACAAGTAAAAAAGGATAGCGGTGTTGAAGGGTATGTTTTATTTGTTCAATATCTTTCATATGTATCGCTCCTTTTTCTTATAATAAAGGGTCCTTACCGTCAAATGCAGGAAACGTATCTGGATGAAGAAGCGGCGCGAGTTTTTTTAACCCTAACAGCAATCGGGGTGAAGGACGACAATACAGCCATTCTTCTAGTACATATACACGATGTTCTTTTATGGCCGGCATGTCAGACCAGTTCGGTCTCTTGTGTAAAATCGTTGGATTTACTTTGTTTGTCTGTACGCCTACCCAAGCCAAACACACGTGATGTGGATTTCGTTTGAGCACTTCTTCCCAATCACTCTGTACATTTGCTTCTTTGTGATCAGCAAATATATTTTCTCCTCCCGCTAACGCGCTAATTTCGGTCAGCCAGTTTGCTTTTCCAGGAGTAAAAACGGGTTTTGGCCACCATTCCCAGTATACAGTGGTTTTTTCGATTTGACGTGCCATTCCTTTATATGTAGAAAGAAACTGATCATACCGCTCTAACAGTTCAGCTGCTTTTGTTTCAATATTTAATCGCTGGCCTAAATCCTGTAGATTTTGACGGATATCTTCTAGCGAATTAGGATTATATACGACGTAAGGTATCTTTCGTTTTTTAAGTTCTTCAATATTTCGCTCCATTCCAGGAACGCTTAGTGAAGCTAGGACTAAATCTGGCTTGGCTTCTTCCACCGCATCCATATTAATAGATAAATCGGGACCTAAACGCGGCAGACTCTGAATAGACTGCGGCCAATCGGAATAATCATCAATTGCTACGAGCAAATGCTCACATTTTAAATACGCTATTAGTTCTGTATTGCTTGGACAAAGCGAAACAATTCGCATATTTCCCCTCCTGCATCCATTTCTTTTTTTTCTATTATACAATAGATTTCCATATAAAAAGCAGAGACTTTCACTGAAGTCTCTGCTTTTGGTGCTCTTTCTTATCCACCCATTGCACGATAAAAGAAATAAAAGAAACCCAAACAGCCAAGTGAACTAATGCTTGTAGTCAAAATACCGATTGAAAGCAGCACCTGTCCGTCTCTTTTTTGTTTGTATCGCAGCATATAATAAAAAGCTAAAAGGGTGCCAATAAGTAAATAAATAGCCCATATGTAAGGTAGATTCTTTAGTTGAAAGATGTATCCTTGATTAAATAATAAACAGTAAATAAAAAAAAGATTTACGATAAAAAAGATAGGAAGTACACTTTTATTCATCTATTAAACCCTCTTCTATTCTTTATTTTCTGCTATAGTTATCTTGTTTTGATTTCTCAGTTCATCCCGTATTTCACGTAAATATTGATTTCTCTCTTTCATTCGCTTTAACACTATAACAATAACAGCTATCATACCAGCAATGATTCCTATATAAAGAACTCCAAACACTAAGATAGGTACTACACCCCAAAGCTCCATCTCATCCCTCCTACTTTTTGGTTATTACCTTATTTTACCGTATTTTGTAAAGATGTCACGTCTTTTATCCATGAAAAAGGGAGTTTGAATATACATTCAAACCCCCTAAAGAGATAATAAAAAATAATATTTATTATAGCGCTTTGCTTTTGACACTTGCTCCCGTTCCGAAGAACTTATCAAAAATTTGATAAAGAGCAGACAGGCCAACTAACCAATAAATCGTTGTTACTAACCAATCCCAAGAGCCAAATAGCTCTTCTACTACATTCACGCCTAATGCTACAGCTAACCAATTTAAACCGCCTAAAATCACAAGAAGAGTCGTTAAACCTGAAAGAAATTTCACGTTGTCACCTCCTTGCGAACTGCATTAGGAAAAGCAGCTCATGTTACATCTTATGCGCTGTATAGATCAGTATATGCATAGGCGCTATGTAAAATAGTTATAAAGAATATGTGATTTATTCTTTTTTATTTCCTTATTGTGCAGCTGCTGCTTTCCCAATTTGCTTAATCGTTTCTACATGCATCGCTTCGTGATAGAAACTGAATAAAAACGTTTCGCCAACTGTTGTAAAGTTGATACCCGCTTTATTTGTAAAAGGTGTGATTAACTGCTTATCAAACTGCCCCGGCATGAACTCTTTAATACGGCGTGCTTGGTCTTTCAACACATTCGCAATTTCTTCAAGAGATGGAGCAGCCTCGTTCCAATCAGCAGGTTTTGTTCCGGCACCAAAAAAGCTTTCATAACTCTCTGGCGTTTGCATCGGTTCACCAGCTAAGCCAAACACAAGCTTTTCTTGAATAAAGGCAATGTGTCCAAGATTCCAGCGAATATTGTTATTGAACCCTTTTGGTGTGATGTCCGCTGCCTCTTCTGTTGTTTTTTCAAGGATACTAATCGTAATTCCTCTTACAACGTCCATATGTTTTAAAATCATGTTTTCCATCGTCTAATCTCTCCTTACGTTGTCGTATTAGATAAACTATTCAATGTCTATTGTGCACAAATTACCCCTTAAATGCCACTCATAACATTTAAACCTTAAAATAAAAGAAAATTCAAAAGAAAATCCCCCTATATAAAAACTAGGGGGATTTTTTAAGCAGAAGACTTTAAATTTGAGACAGGTCCTTTGTTTGGCTTCGGTTTTAGCTGACCAAGCTTATTTTTCAGATAATCTTTTAATGCGCCGCGTTTTCTCTTGCGTCTTTTATCACGATTTTTAATAGTAATCTCCTCCTTTCCTTTTAGTTTTAAGACCTGCGTATTAAATGGATTCTTCTTTTATACATAAAATCCTTTTGAATTCTCAAATTTACCTTCATGTAATTCTTTCCTTTTTACAAAAAAAGACCAAAGTATCAAAACTTTGATCATTCAAGCTACATACGTAATCGATCCAATAGTGGAAATAATAGCGCTGTTTCTGTCATACCAAACAACAGGTTCGTATCTAACCGCCAAATAACTGAGGTGAGCGGTGTGAAGTCTGACAATTTCATCTGACAGGTAAGCTGATTGCTTTGCGTTGTCTTTTCTCTTTAAATTTAACACTTCAATAATTCTTTCCCGCGTCGTAATTCCAATTCCATGACCAAAATATAGAGTTTCATCTAATACAATGGTGTTTTCACCTTTCCACTGGGGAGTATCAGGGTTATAATCAGGGTTTTTAAAATACGCACAGTCTCCGGGCAAGTAGTCAGATCCTTTATAACCATGGAGCTCAAGGTCTTCATCGTATTGCCAATCGTGTAAGTAAAGATCAGCAAAAAGCCTGTTAAAATTTGCTTTTCCAATATTATTTAATACAGCTTTGTAAAAGATGATGATAACAGCCGTCGCGCACTCAAACGCGTATTCGTGTCCGTTGTAAAAAATATCATCGATGGCCTGATGAGGAGAAACGGTAGGTAGTAGCTGAAACCCTCCGTTATCGGTTCGTTTCCAATACTTTTCGTTGCACCTAGAACGGGCGAATGTAGCAAACCTAGCGCCGCTTTTGCGCAGCAACACAGACGATTCAATAATTTGTAATTTAACAGATACATCAAAATCAAGCTGGTCAAATGTAGCATACTCATACACTTCCCTATAGGCATCCATTTGTTTTAAAATGTCTGCTTTTTCTTTTGTTAACGAACTATTATTTAAATCGCTTATTTTCACAATTTGTTGATTAACTTTAATCATAGACGTTCTCTCCTTTACAGAAAATGATATCAATCACCTTCTCTAACAGGATATTGATAAAAATTTTTTTTGTGTATCTTCATTTATTTAAAATCGTGAAGATTAGGGAAAACGATAAAAAAAGTAAGTTAACCGCTAATTTTTTCATTTGTTCCTTTTTGTCCTTTTGTCACCTTTTTAAATATAAAGCGAGCAACTAACACGTACAGTGGTAACACAATAATGACGGCAATAACATTTAAAATCCAAGGTATTGTCCCCATAAAAACGTTTGAAGATGCTTTATCATACCAGCTCACAATAATTATTAAAAAGACAACACTGGATATAAAAGTACTTATATATCCCTTCTTATAGTTTGTACTTCTCACAGCAACAACAAAGCCAATTACCAATGAAATGCCTGCTGCAATTAAGACAAAAATCGAAAATAAATTTGCTACCTTTTGAACGTCCATTACTTCCCTCTTTCTTATAAGATTTTCACTCCAGAATTTTCGTTGCGTCACTTATAAAAAAAGTAAATTTATATAGATTTGTTCACGCTCGGTCTTATTGTTGTAGCATCCTTAGGGACAGTAAGCCAATATGTATTAGAAAATATAAAAGTTAAGTCTGACAATGGAATCAATCCTAAAATGTATAATAGGTTCAATGGCAAAGAATATTATAGCGCCGATACTTTAAGACAGACTATTAATACTACTAAATAAGCACATAAGCAAAAAAGGACTTGATGTGTAATCAAGTCCTTTTTTATTATAACTGTATTAAAAAACTTGATCATTTCACGTAAAAGTTGCTGCTATAAAGGTATCCAGCGAAAGTTCCATCATAATTGGTTAGCGGTTTGGTTATATGATATACAGCAAGCTTATAACGGTATGTGCCATTAGTATCAACTTTAAAACTCGTTCCAAATTTCTCTCCAGGGACTGCATACCATTGGGATGCAGATTGCACGTTTACCCATTTACCATTCTCTAAATGCTGCAATTGACCGACAAGTCGTACCTCAAATGAATTATGATTAATAAACTTCATAATAATTGATTCTTCTTTTGTCCAATTTTTCTTAGTTGAGTTAACCGATACACCGTATGATGAAGCGGCATCAGCTTCTTGAATATGCCCATTTGGAACCAATGGGAGACTTGCTACAGATCCTAATCCTAAACCACCTAATGTAATTACTCCGGCTAATGCTACTCGCGTTACTCTTTTCATATCATTTCTCCGTTTCATTATAAGATTATAGGCTTTATATCCTCTATAACACCTATTAATTTATCATTATAGCACAAAAAATAGCATATTATGGGTTATTTTGTAATTTAACTCATTAAATTAAGGGTTTTAAATAACACTAAAGAAGGTTTTGTTATATGTAATAATTATTTTAACAAAAAAAGGCGCTTATTCTCTAAGTTAGCCTTTTATGCTAATTAATATCAACTGAGTAAAAACTAATTAGTCTAAGGATAAACAACAAGAAAACAAATGTAATTGCAACTACAATTAAAGCGATTAATAATACTTTTTTAAAGCTTTTCTACTCTGGTTCTTCACGTCTGTCTTGAATATTAAATGGTCAATTTTCTTATCGAGATCGTTTGAACGTTCATCAGACATCAGACTCTTCAAAGAGTATTCAAAGCAGCTTATGTTAAAGCTCTACTTAGTAAAGAAAATGAAGAAGTTTCCTTCTGCCACTTTTCAAAAACAATAAAAAAGGCAGCAGCTCAACTTATGAGCTGCTGCCTTTTATTTATAGAAACACAGAAATAACCTTTTAACGATACCAAATTGTTTTATCTTGATACGGAATACGTTTTGATGAAGCTTCTTTATTAGGATGTCCGACGTAAATTAAGCCTAGGAGCTTATCGCCGTCTTCTAGAGATAAAAAGTCATTCAGTTCTGTCTGATAGACAATTTCACCTGTTCTCCAAATTGTAGCCAAACCTTGTTCTTCCGCTACTAATAGCATATTTTGTATGCTTGCCGCTACGGCAGAGATTTCTTCAATTTCAGGCACTTTTCCTGAGGGACTTACTGCTACAGCAATAATGACAGGAGCACGAAGCGGGCCTTTTTTAGCTTTTGTTGTTTTTTTCAACGCTTCTTCTTCACTTAAGTGAGCAGTTTTTTGCTTCATAATACGTTCCATTTCGTCTCCTAAACGAACGCGTGAATCCCCTGTAAACACTCGGAATTTCCAAGGCTCTGTCTTTTTATGGTTAGGAGCCCAAGTGCCTGCTTCTAACATAAGATTGATAGCATCTTCTGATACATCTTTGTCTTGCATAGCCCCAATCGTTCTTCTGGCTTTAATAATATCTAATACGCTCATGCTTTCTGTCTCCTTTTCTACATTCAATTTATTAGTATAGGTATGTATATATCTTATATATAGAATAATTGAAAATCATTCTCACTGTCAATTGTTTTGCCATCATTCGGGTTGCGATAAATAAATATGCCAATTTTTTATGCATGTTTGTTTTTTTAGCAGGTTTTCTTTTAATTATTTGGCAGTTCTGGTAAATAAAAAACGATTTGGAACATGTAGTCCAAATCGTTTTTTTATCTTATACCCAGCCGCGGAAACGAGAAGCTTCAGCTGATTTTTTGATTCCTGCCATGTAAGCAGCAAGTCTCATGTCTACATCATTTTCTTGAGCGATTTGATAGATCGTTTCAAATGAATCCACCATTACCTTGCGTAATTTGTAAGCTACTTCCTCTTCAGACCAGTAGTAGCCTTGATTATTTTGCACCCATTCGAAGTATGAAACCGTTACGCCTCCAGCACTCGCTAAAATATCTGGCACTAAAAGCACGCCTTTTTCGTCTAAAATGCGCGTAGCCTCAAGTGTAGTCGGTCCGTTCGCTGCTTCGACTACAATAGAAGCTTTAATGCGATGAGCGTTACGAACCGTAATTTGATTCGAAATGGCTGCGGGTACTAAAATATCACATTCTTTTTCTAATAGTTCTTCGTTTGTCATCACATTGGTAAATAAATTCGTTACGGTACCAAAACTGTCGCGTCGATCAAGCAGGTAATCAATATCAAGACCAAGCGGATCATAAAGAGCTCCGTACGCGTCTGAAATGCCAATTACTTTTGCTCCTGCGTCATGCATGAACTTAGCAAGAAAACTGCCGGCATTTCCGAAGCCTTGAATAATAATCCGTGCTTCTTGCAAGTTAAGGTTTTTCTTTTTAACAGCTTCTTCTATACAAATGGTTACTCCTTTAGCCGTTGCAGTTTCGCGTCCTTGAGATCCTCCGAGTACGATAGGTTTTCCGGTAATAAAACCAGGAGAATCGAACTCACGCAGTCGGCTATATTCGTCCATCATCCACGCCATGATTTGAGAATTTGTATAGACATCCGGTGCAGGAATATCTTTAGTAGGCCCAACTATTTGACTAATGGCTCTTACATAGCCGCGGCTGAGTCGCTCTAGTTCACCAAACGACATGTTTCTTGGGTCACATACAATTCCGCCTTTACCTCCGCCGTACGGAAGGTCGACAATCCCGCATTTTAAACTCATCCAAATGGATAATGCCTTCACTTCTTCTTCATTTACTTCAGGATGAAAGCGTACGCCTCCTTTAGTAGGCCCGACAGCATCATTATGCTGAGAGCGGTAGCCCGTAAATACTTTTACCGATCCGTTATCCATTTTAACTGGAATACGAACCGTCATCATACGCAGCGGTTCTTTCAACAAATGATACATTTCTTCACCATACCCTAGTTTTTGAAGCGCTTCTTGAATAACAGTTTGAGTAGATAAAAATAAATTAAGTGATTCCTGTTCTTGCTGCTGTTCTTTTTTTAATTCACTAGCTGTTTTTGTAATGGACATTCTGTTCACCCCATATTAATCATTGAAATTTCTCAATGATTTAATATGCAATTCCTGTGCCAATTTCGACGGTTTTACAACGCTTTTATTTTATAAATATTCTGCATTAGCACGCCTTATATTCCCTGCATAGGCTGATATTAGTATATACTTAAAGAAATAAGACAAACTATTTATACTGAAAAGGAGGAAAGTGCTATGTTACATGAAAGAAAAGAACAAGAGCGAAACAATCACTATATAGAATGCTGTTCCATCTGTGGAGAAAGGCTAACATCTTTTCAAGAAAAAGAAATCTTCACATGCGACAGCTGTTTTGAACAAAAAGTCAACGATGTGCTTTCTGAGCTGTAATCAGGTACTCTATTTTTTAGAAACAGGTGTCACAATATTAAAGTTTGGATCAATAGAATCCTGACAAGACAAAAAGAAATCCCATTTTGATTTATCTCCTTGAACAAATATGACCGAGCTATAAGAGTGATCATTTGTAGTTGTTAGCCGGTATAAGGTATCTTGCCACATCGTTACCGTCACCTCAGCTTTCTTTCGCGTATCTCCAAGATACCTAAAGATTCCATGCTTAAGTTCTGTGAGAGCTACTTCATTACGATCGGGTATCACAAACAATATACGATAGTTACATGCACCCGCCTTTAATCCATCTACGCGAATGCTAAATAGTTCTAAAATATTTTTCAAAGGAAGTGTATCCCATACTTCTTTTGTAATAATGTTGACTGGCAGCGGTATATTACCTAAACGAAGTTCTTTGGCTCCTGTTAAATATTCATTTCGCCAAGGACCAGATTCAGCTATATACCCTAATTGTTCAAGCGCGTCTGCGCATAAAAGTTTTGCCTTCACATGGTGAGGATCAGCGTAAATAACTTGTTTGGTCACTTCAGCTACCCATTGATAGTCGCCTTGTTGAAAACAGCGCTGTGCTTTTTGGACAATGTTGTCCGCTCCGCCCATATACTTTACATATTTCTTAGCTGACTCTTCAGGAAACAGTTTATTTAAATCTACAGGATTGCTGTTATACCAGCCCATATAGCGCTGATAAACCGCTTTTGCGTTATGGTTAACCGTTCCATAAAAGCCGTTTGTATACCACTCGTGAGATAGGGTTTCCGGTAGCTTCATCATTCGGCCGACGTGGTCGATGGTATAGCCTTTATTCATCAGCCTTAATGTTTGATCATGAATATATTGATAAACATCTCGTTGATTTTCGATATATGTGATGCACGACTCGTTTCCGAACCTTGGCCAATTATGTACCCCAAATACAGTTGTTAGTTCTTGGCCAAATAAATCGATTGCTTGCTGCAAGTATTTTGCCCACGCTGCTGCGTCTCTTACTTTTGCTCCTCTAAGGGTATAGAGGTTGTGCTGAGTGGCCGTACAGTTTTCTGCAATACAAAGAGCCTTTTCACTAGGAATATAGATGTTCATTTCAGCAGGCGCCTCCGTCCCTGGCGTAAGCTGAAACTGCAATGAGACGCCGTCAATTTTCTTACTTACATAAGAATGATGTTCGGAAGGATGAATTTCTTCTATTCCTTTAATAAGCGTGATTGTTCCAAATGAAATTTCTTTTCCGATGCCGTTGTCAATTAAGCCTTTTTCATCGCGTCGCAGTCGAATACCGTACATGTATTGACTTCTTCGTGTCATTGCTGTTGCCGCCGTGACGTTTTCATCAATAACCGCATCCATAAATCCAGCAGGAGCATAAACTTTACTAGTTTTATTTTGTGTTGAGTCAGGTAATATCCCTAGAACTCCGCCGTAATGATCTATATGCGAATGAGAGAAGATAACAGCTCTAACAGGACGCTTCCCGCACTGCTGGTTTACTAGTTCAAGCGCTTTTTCTGCCGTTTCTTTGGATGTTAAGCAATCAATAACAATCCACCCCGTTTTCCCTTTAACAAATGTAATATTAGCCATATCAAAGCCTCTTACCTGAAAGATGTTTTCAGTTACTTGATATAAACCGGCTTGTACATTTAATTTTCCTTGTTCCCACAGTTTAGGGTGGACAGTAGCAGGTGTAGATTGTTCAAATAAAAAAGCGTACTTTCTTAAATCCCATACAGGATACAGCTGATTTTTTTTGAAAATCAGCGGAAAAGGTACGCGTACAAGGGCTTGGTCATCCGCAAGATTTTGTTCTGATTTCACTTGTTCCCAGTCTATTTTTTTATAAGTCTCAGCATTAGTGGCTGCAGTCTTTTGAGTAGCATCTTTTCGGTCAATCGTTAACTCCCGTTCATAATCAAACAACATAACCCCCTCCTTTTTATTATTTTATGCGTAAAAATAAGACGAAGTACAAAAGAGAGAGAAAATAGAGTCAACAAAAAAGAAGATGCGCTTAGCACGCATCTTCTTTTTTATACTGAATGTTATGTTTGAATAGAATAGTCGAGTATTCTGTCTGAATTAGACAGCCTAGCACTTAGTATAACGATTGTTTACCAATGTTCCTTTTGTAATTAAAGCAAATCTTCCTTCTAAGGTGCTCAATACGTTTCTTGAAGTCGCTGTAAAACAATGCATGTGTACAGTCTCTCCTTTCCTGTATTGGCCTTACATAGAATATATACCCGGGGAAAAATAATTAAAACTTGATTTGGGTATTTTTTCAAAAATAATAATAAATCCATTCCGGTGTTTTTTTTAGAGAACGTTCCCATTTAGGGATTTCATCTATTACTGTTTTGGTTAATCTGCGGCTGTTTGTTTTATCTTCATTAATTTCTCGTTCTACGTGTGCAATCATCTCGCGATCATAAATAAGACAGCTCGCTTCATCATTTAAATAAAAACTTCGGGGATCCCAGTTGGCTGTGCTAATATTGGCAATCGTATGATCAATGACCATTACTTTTCCGTGAAAAAACCCCTTTTTATATAAGAAAATTCGAATACCTTTGTTTAATAGTTGCTCTGTTTTAGGATAACTAGGCGGTTTAGTGAACCACGCATCAGTATTGTCCGGAAGTATAATATCGATTAAAACGCCTTTTTCTTTTGCTGAAATAAGTGCATTCATTAAATGTTCACTTGGAATAAAATAAGGGGTAGCAATGGTAAGCTTTACTTTGGCACGGTTGATTAGATCAATCATCTTTTGCTCAAGTTCTTCTCCAGTTGAAAACAATAGCTGATAGCTTGCTCCGTGAGAGCGAGCGATAGGAACTCGCTGAGGAGATATATGTTGTCCCGTGTCTTCTTCCCAATCTTTCAAAAATTGCTTTTCAATTTCAAAAATACCTTCTCCTTTAATTCGCAAGTGGTAATCACGCCAATAGCCCAATTTTTTATGCTTCCCTAAGTATTCTTCTCCTATATTAAAACCTCCGAGATAGGCTTCTTGACCATCTACTACGACAAACTTTCGATGATTTCGATGATTAATGCTATAAAAAAAGTGCTGCCTGCTTGCTTTTCGACTAAAGGTAAACTCAACTCCATTTTTCTTAAGGTCATCTATGAGTGTTCGGGAGAGATCGTTTCCTCCAAAACGATCTACAGAAAGTTTAACCTTTACCCCTTCAGCTGCTTTCTCTTTCAATAGCTCAAATAGCTTCATGCTGATGTTGTCCGCTCGAATAATAAAAAATTGAATGTACACGTACTTTTTTGCTTTTTTAATATCCTCAAATAAAGTAGGATATAAATTACTTCCTTTTGTATACAGCGCTATATTGCCTTGGTAAACAGGCGTTTCGATAAGCGGATGTACGCGAACATAAGCGTTATAGCCTTTTTTTACGTCCCATTGAAAAAACAAACACAAACAAAGCCCGCATACTAAAATAAACAGCATTTTTTTAACCATACTGTACTCCTGATTTGTCTAATATGTATATATAGGCTTTGAAGGTTTGTTTTATTTTATATGAGGAAATGTATGGGAATATAAAACGTGTAACACAAAAGGCTTAATCATTTTTTGATTAAGCCTTTGTGTACTTCGCTAGCATTTAGTAAATATAGTCCTTATACAAGTCAGACTGAATAACCTTTTTATAAGCGAGACCGTGTTTCTTAGTAAGAGCTTTTACCTCATCTACACAGCTTTGAGCGCTTCTTGGCGATACGTAAATATCGTTGATAAGCTGATGTAAATTACATGTAAGGAGGTTGCCATGCTCGTGAGAAAACTCATACGATCTTTTTTCGAGGATATCCATTCGTTTTTGCCATTGATTTGCGGAAATACCTTGAATTTCGAATAGCTTTTGCAGCTTCCAAGCGTGTATACGACTTGCTACAATAACAAGCCTCAATTCATTTTCATGCTGATAGGATTTGCGCTTGTAAAATAACGTGTCATATACAGAGTGACTGATCATTTCTTTTTGGAAGTCTATGTACTGCACTTTTCCAGAGAAGATTTTATAGCGTAAATCTTTAATACTGCACAATAAATTTTCATAGGTGGTTTTAATAGCTACGCCATCATTCCCTTTTAAATATAGATCCCACATTCCAGCGGCTTCGTAATCATTGATATGCCAGGATGAAACAGCAGAAAATTCATGGATTTTTCTTATATAGGTTCTAGAGGTACGGTTATGACGTTCGCCTTTTTTTCTTAACTCTTCTATGTTCCACATCGAAGAGCATCCTTCAAGGGGGTCTGAAAATGCATCAGGTTTTGCGAAAAAAAGCGCATTGGTTTCTAGTAAATCTTGAAAATCAGCCAGCGGCATAAATCGCCATACCGTCGGATTATTGTGCACCTTATAGCGTTCATCATAATCGTCATAGCTAGATTCGAATCTTTTGGCATATTCGTACGCTTTCTCTCTATAAGCTAAATCCATTGGTTTTCCTCCTCTGAATGCATATTCATACTTGAATTATAGCACTTAACTGTTGTAATTTTCAAAATTATCCACCTGCATTAAGTTCTATTATCAGAAAAGAAGACACACCTCAACATCTACAGCGTGTCTTCTTATTTAATGAAATGAATGTTTTGCTTAACACTTTCACTTTCTGGCTGATTTAATTCCAATAAATAAATTTCATCCGCTCGAAAATCTGTATTCTTCATTTCTTTTTTTAAGGTACGAATAAAGGCAGCTGAACTTTTTCCATAGGCTTCAAAATAATGAAACGTGTGTACAACAAATAAAATGGATGCGCCACTATAATCTTTTTTGCTCTTTTTTTGAATGTTCTCTAGCACTTTTTCTATATACTCTTCCACAGAACCTTCCGTCTGGATACGGGGTAGAGCAAAATTTCCTGAATTGACCCTCTGTGCATCTTCAAATTCCAGTTTCCCATCTTTGTAAGAAGTAATTTCAATTCGTTTTTCAGTACCATCCGGCTGAATAATTAATCCGTCGTATCCTTGACTTCCAATAATAAGCTTCAATTTTGAATTCCTCGGACAATAAGAAGATTGGCTGAAGCAATAAAGCGGATAAAACTCTTCAAAAAACTTTTTGAAACGCCCTTTTTTAAGTCTGGCTAATTTTATATACTCTTTGTTTTGATGAATCATTTGCTGCGTATGTTCAAAATACTGTTTCATTTCTTCTTGCGTTCTGTACAGATCAAGATCTTTAAATAATTCATCCATCTTTTTCACCTTCAATCCCACCAACTAAAAAAGTCTTCTTACTTAGTAGATACATATTCATAAATGTGTGTGACAATTTTCTTTTTTTAAAGATATAGCTTTTTTAAAACAAAACGTGCACACTTTTCATTTTTTTGCATATCCTGTTATTCGTGCGTTCAATCATGAACGTACGTTTCAGCCTTTAGTTGTAAAAGATAAACCGTAAAGTTACAGCTGATGGCCGATGATATGCGTCTGATGATTTCATAAACTATAACAAACAGGAAACTTAACAATAATTGAGGTGTTGGAAATGTTTGATAATGATTACGTAGTTAAAACCATTCACGATTTACATGTAAAACGTACAGAAAGTCAATTAAAAGTTTTATTAACTTATTTTTTCCATAAAAAATAACATGGATTTATAGATGGTAATATATAGTCAGTTGTTACTTGATGTTTTTTATAAGAAGAATAGTTTGATACAAATAAAAAGGAATAGTGGGTAATCCACTATTCCTTTTTTTACTATACTTGCAATTCCCGAATCAGTTCAGCAAGAATTTCAATGCTTCTATCGATATCTGGTAAAGAGGCATAGGCGTAAGAAAGCCGAAGATAACTGCCGGTTTCTTGTGCATAAATACTTCCAGAGTTAAGCAATATCCCTCTTTTTAAAGCACGAGAGTATAAAGATTTCATTGAAATAGAAGGTTGAATATGCACCCATATAAAAAAGCCTCCTTCAGGATTCGTCCATGTTGCTATATCTCCTGCGTATGTTTCCAAAGCATTCAGCATCACTTTTCTTCTTGTTCGCAATTCCGTTCGTACAGTTTCCATATGCTGTTGATATAAGCCATTTTTAAACCATTCTGCTGCTACTCTTTGAGATAATGAGCTAGATCCGTAATCTGTTTGCATTTTAATATCCGCCAAACGCTCAATGACTGGTTCTGGGCCGACTATCCATCCGATCCGTAATCCCGGGCTTAGTGTTTTAGAAAGACTGCTAACATATAACACGTGTCCATTTTTATCTAAAGCTTTTAATGGCAGCGGAGGCTGTTTATCTAGCCATAATTCGCGGTATAAATCATCTTCAATAATAGGAAGCAGATGTTCCTCACATTCTTTCAACAAATCGTAACGCCTATTTTGTGACATTAATGTTCCCGTTGGGTTATGGAAACATGGATTTGTATATAAAATAGCTTGCCCTTCTTGAGGGTCGGCGCGTTTTATAGCTGTTACTTTTATTCCTTCCTCATCCATAGCAAGGCCTTTGAGTTTCATTCCGGCTGATTGAAATACATGTAAGGAATATAGATAAGAAGGTTTTTCGAGCAAAACCGAAGAGTTTCTTTGCAGCAGTCCAATTGAAATAAGCTGAAGAGCTTGAAGAGCGCCGGAAACAATTAAAATAGAATCTGGAGAAGATTCAATCCCTATTGTTTTCATATATGCACTTAATTCTTTTCGTAAAGGAAAATACCCCTTTGGTTCTTCGTATCCTAGAACCTCCATATTTTCTGCTACTTTTTCTACGGCGTATTTCATTTTGTTTTTAGGAAATATGTCAGGTGAAAGCTCTCCTTTGCTTAATTGAATAAGGTTTGAGTTAAATTCGGATTCATTAATATCTTGTACCATTGCTTGACTCGGATGATGCATGCCTGATTTCACATGAACATCCCAATCGGGCGGAGTTGTAGCCAAAAGTGTCCACGTATTATTTATAACGATGGTTCCCTTTCCCATCTTACCTTCAATTAAACCGTCCGCTGTTAATTCCTCTAATGCGGTGATGACCGTACTTCGGTTAACATCAAACATAGCAGCAAGCTTTCGCTGACT
This sequence comes from Priestia sp. TRN 1309, assembly GCF_050846875.1. NCBI lineage: Bacteria > Bacillati > Bacillota > Bacilli > Caryophanales > Bacillaceae > Priestia > Priestia sp. TRN 1309. Next base: position 645,695 of record NZ_JBOZGM010000002.1, read on the forward strand.
AGGAATTTTACTTCCAATCGGCCATTCTCCACGCGCAATTTTCTCTTTCATAAAATCAATGATTTGCTTGTATTTTGGATAACTAGAACTGTTCTCTTGATTCATACATTTACTCCTGTTTTTAAAGTGGTTGGGTTAATTGCCTTTAAACTGGTTGAAGACATTTTATCAAATGTTTATTAACATGGGAACCACAATAGATACTGGTTGGATTCAAAATGAAAAATGGAGATGAATAGGTATGAAATTAACGTTTAGTCTGGTGTTCTTACATATACTGATGATTAGCTTATGGGCGTCAGCATTTCCAGTTATTCAAATAGGGCTGGAATCGTTTTCTCCTCAGCACCTCGCTTTTGTTCGGTTAAGTATTGCTTCTGTAGTGCTGTTAGTTATTGCAATAGCCACACGCATGTCCTTGCCTGATATAAAAGATATTCCACTTCTTTTAGCGCTCGGTTTTTTAGGTTTTACCGTCTATCACACGGCCTTAAACATTGGAGAAAAAACGGTAAGTGCGGGTATTGCGAGTTTACTGATCTCGACTACTCCTATTTTTTCTTCGCTTTTAGCTATTTTTCTTTTTCAGGAGGAGTTCGGAAAAAGAAAATGGATTGGATCTGCAGTAAGCCTTGCGGGTATTGTACTTTTAACCTTCAGCAAAGAGAATTTTGTACACTCAGTTAATGGAATCTTACTGGTTCTGCTAGCTGCCCTTGCAGAAAGCGTCTATATAGTATGTCAAAAAAATTTATTAAAAAAATATGGTTTCCTTTCTTTTGTGACGTACAGTATTTGGGGAGCTACAATTTCTATGCTTGTTTTTTTACCTGGGTTAGAAACGGAACTTGCGTATATCTCTGTCAGATCAGCAATAAGCGTGATATATTTAGGATTATTTCCAACCGTTATTCCCTATATGGTACTCGCTTATCTGACATCGCGTATAGGTTCTGCTGAGGCTGCCATCTCTCTTTACTTAACTCCTGCGCTGTCCTTTTTCTTAGCGTGGCTGCTTTTAAAAGATATCCCGAGTGCAGCTTCCATTGCTGGAAGCATCATTACGTTATGCGGCGTGTTGCTTACACATAGTAAAAGAAAAGTAGTGATAAAAGAGACAAAGTTCACAATGCAAAGGTAATGCGTATGGCTTAGGGAATTCTCTTAGATGCTATGTTTTTTATTTATATATTTTATTTAGAACATACTTTAATTTCTTCTTTTTGCAGTTTAATTAATAATTAATATAAAAAAGCGCCTTTCTTTAATGTTTGAAATTTAAAGAAAGGCGCTTTTTTATGTAGTTTCTAATTCTGCTTTTATTTTCCCAGCCACTGCGTGAGTCAGCTGCTGAAGATCGTAAATCTCTTCTCCTGAAAGTACTACGTGTCCGTTTAAAACGTGGTTATGTTTATATGCTCGATACGTCACTTCAATACTTTTTATCGCACGCTCTACTTCATCATTCACCATAATGCTTTCATAGTGATAGGATAGTGTTTCAATTCGAATCTGCGTATTTTTCATATTCATTCACCCTCCATGAGTCGTTGACTAAAAATATGACTGTTAGAGGTCGACTATACATAAAAACTTTTTTGTTGCCACCTAATTTGTTATTTAGAACATATTTTAATTACTTAATTGATGTCTGCTCTTCTTTTTTATAAAACCTCAAAATAAAACCCTACTCTTCAGAGCGGGGTTTTATTGCTTGTAGTACCAGCCTTTTTTATCTAAAAACTGCTTAACTTTTACAAAATCCAGTCCAGCTGCTGTGAGTTCAGCTGACGGATTACCTATTGCATGTACGTTTAATTCACTGTCAATTCCTTCATTTTTTAAGAAAGTACGAAACTCTGTTTCCATGTCTTTACTTAATCCGCCTGTTTTAATTGTAACTGGGATAGGTTCTACGTCTTTCATTTGCACGAATCCGCCTGGAACAGCCCATGCTGCACTCGTATAGCCATATACGCTAAATACCGTATCTTTTTTTATAGTTCTGAAATTCTCTGTTACATTCGCATATTTGTAGACTCCAATATCCTTCTTCGCTTTTACTTGAAAAGAATATTTATCTCCGAGTGAAGTAACCTTTGGTAATGATTCTTCTATAGGATTACTTACACCCTTAAGCAATTCCATCATTTTAGCTAATGTTTTCTCATCAGCTTTTCCAGTTGACGTTAATCCATACTTTTCTTGAAAAGCTTTAACAGCTGCAACAGTTTCACTGCCATATTGGCCATCGGTTCCTTGCTGGGAAAGCTCAAATCCTAATTTAATTAAGTTTTGCTGCAGTTCTTTTACAGCTAGTCCGCTATCACCTTGCTGCAATTGTGCTGATGGCTGATTATTTTCCACCACCGTCACCCCTGTGTTAATACTATTAAAGAAATCCAGATCCATTTCATTGATATCAACATTGCCTTTAATCCCGTTTACTTTTCCTTGATCTGTATATTGAAACATAGACCATCTATCCCAAATGGCCGTATCACCTGGATTAGTAAACCCCTTGGAACGGTTACTTCCACTGTAACGAGCTATCCATAGCGGATATCTTGCCACGGCGCTTGTAAAATTGGATTTAATAAAACTATACCCGGTGTAAAGAATAGGCGTAATGCTTGTTTTCCTTTCAATATATTCCATCCATCTAACTGCAAAGGCTGTGACCTGCGCTTTTGTTTTCCCTTTATTTTCTTCCAAATCTAAGCAATGAGGCAAATCAACCTTCATGCTGCCTAATTTATTTAAAAAGAAATTAACTTCTGCAATAGGATCATTATCAGCATGAGCAAAGTGATAAAAGCCTACACGTAGACCTGCATTTTTTGCTCCTATATAATTATCATATGATTTTTTATCTAAGAAGGTTGTGCCTTCTGTTAATTTAATATACGCGCCTTTTACCCCATCCGACGCCACTTTTGCCCAATCAATTGTTCCGTTGTGATGAGAAACATCAATGACCTTAATATTTTGATTATTACGGTTTTGCATTGCTATCACTCCTTCATACAAACTATGAATAAAAAAGGAAATGGCAACTGATACAGGCCTATTAAATAGATATTAGGCTTTATAAAAAACCGTACAATAAGAAGGGCTTTTGGTAGCCTTACCTTATTATAAGAATTATAAGAAATGAATTTGTGCAATTTCATAACGTTAGGAGAGCTATATTCGTTTATACTAATAATATGAATATATACTGTATAAAAAATGGAGGAATATGATGTCTTTAATAAAAGAAGCACGTAGGTATGCAGAACATGCTCATACCGGCCAAGTGCGTAAGCTGTCTGATAAACCTTATATCGTTCATCCTATTAACGTAGGTAATATTTTAGAAAAAGCAGGTTTTAGTGAAAAAGTAATAGCAGCAGCTTATCTGCATGATGCTGTAGAAGATACAAGTGTAACACTCGAAGAAATTGTACAAAGATTTGGCTTAGAGGTAGCGGAGATTGTTGAAGCTCATACAGAAGACAAATCCAAAAGCTGGGAAGAACGTAAACAGCATACAATTCAAATTGTGAAAACTGGTTCTCTTGAAGTGAAATCTTTAATTGTAGCAGATAAATTAGACAATTTACGGTCTTTAAAAGAAAGCTACGATCAGCAAGGAGATACAATTTGGAATAGTTTTAAAAGAGGATTCGAAAAACAGAAATGGTACTACGAGTCCATCAGCAAATACGCTGAAAAAGGATTGGAACCAAGCCAAATTCCAAGTTTTTTTAATACGTACAAACAAGAAGTAAATGATTTTTTTAGAAGTTAATATTCATATGAAGAAATTAGAAAACACTGAAAATAACTATTGCGAACGTGCGTCATACGTATTAAAATATAGTAGAGTCAACAGGCAATAAAGACTCTACATAAGCGGGACTGTAGTTCAGTGGGAGAATACTTGTCTGGCAGACAAGGGGTCGTGGGTTCGAATCCCATCAGTTCCATAAAACCAGTCGTATCAAGAGTTTAAAATACTTTAAAACTCTGCCGGATGGGATGGATGCAATGCTATTTCATCTGACCTCTTCATGATTTCCATGAAGAGGTTTTTTATTTTCTTTTTACGATTGATCCCCATGATTTTTATGATTATTCTTTTCACTGCTCCTGCTGACAATTTCTCTAAGTTCGCCCTCGTCGCCTTTTGCATTGATGATTTCAAAAAGCTGATTCAGCCCTTCACTTGTTTCATCGTTTGGTTCTTTGCCCATTTTATCCCCTCCTTTTGCTTTTAGGGTGCCCATCTTTTTCGCATTGTTTCATGTAAAAAGCAATTTATCAATATTAATCGATCGTAAAAGTATACCTTTACGACCCTTATACAATTACTGTTTATACAGATATACTCAATCAATTCTTTAAATTTTGCAGCGTTTTATAGGGTTTCTAATACTCATCTATAATAAAATGATCATCACAAACTTCTTTAAAATCGTTCTCTTCTTGGAGATCTCCTTCTTTATCTTTAGATATCTCGGTTTCTTGTGTAAATAGTCTAAAAAGCTTGTTTAACATTGTTTCACCTCGTATCTTTCATTAATACATTCAGTATGATTCATTTATATGAAGCCAGTATGAATTGAAACGTAAGATAATGTGAATGTAGACATTATCTTAAGATGTTGAGCATGCTTATATCCTGGACAAAAAAGTTACTTCATTCTACTTATGTATTATCGCTTTGCTTCTTGAGTCCTCAACTTCTTTAAATACCGTTCAAATCGCTTGCGTAATCGGAATTATACCTTTGCTTGTTTTTCTTTAGTTATATCCACAATCAAACGAAAAAACGCAAGCTATAAAAAAGAACTTTGGATGCTGCTGCAAAGTTCTTTTCATAAACACTTACCGTTTGTTAAGAACTGTATTAAATATGAAATAGCTCATACACTTCTCATACAATCGCTAAGACCTATTCAGTTAACAGTCCTTCTTACGTTTTTTCTCAAACCATCCATATGCAATTTCAGCTTCAATTTCTTTATTTCCTGGAGAAACTAAGAAAATAACGTATGAACCGTTGTTTGGAAAGATAAATTTGCCGTCTTCATCACTTACTAATGTACTTTTCGGCGGAACAACACGGTTAAATACGTTTACCCCTTTAGTAGGAAAGCCTTTTACCATTTCTGCAAATTTAATTTTCCCTTTTGGTTTTGAACGTAGTGTAGTATTTGCTGGACTCACATTATCTGAAGTTGTTCCTTTTCCAGGCGGGATAGAGTTAAACCAAATTTCAGCAGTAAAAGGTTCGTTGGAATAGTTAGTGATAGTAAAAGCATTCACAAATAAATCTACTCCAGAGCCGGAAGGGTTAACTAACCCGCCCCAAGCATTTCTATTTCCACCGAAACGAATAGGCTCAGTTTGTCCAACAAAATAGTCTCCTTTTAACGATTGATATAAAGGATTAGGTATATTCACCGCTTTAATATACGGTTTGTTCGACTCGTAATTTGACATACAATCGTCTCCTTTCTGGACTATATTTTAGGAGTTTTTTCTGTAAATGCTTGGACACATGCATATATAAATATATTTAATCTTTATATAAACGCAAAAAGATAGACCCGGTACTGAGCCTATCTTTTTCTATCGTTTTTACAAAAAATTTCCTCTTGGCTCTTTCCTTACTAATGCCCTCGTCGACTGCTGGTGTATAAACGGATTGTTTTTTGACTTTATATTCCGATGCTTTTTTTATCCGTCTACTATCCCTTCTTAAAGTAGTAATCACCTATTCTTTTGTAGTCATAAAATGAAGAATCCTTACCTTTTTTTCACAATACTCAATAATTTCATAACAGGTTGTGAGGATATCATGTCTAGACAGTTCTATTTCATCCAATACAAACTTTGAAAGCTGCTTTTGCAGAACCTCCAGCTTTTTGCTGTCTTCTTCATCGATCCACAGTCCTTCCGTAATACATACATCTGCTAGTTTGTTAATAGATTGAGCCGTCCAGTTTAAGCCGGCTGAAGAAACGGTTATTGTCAGTAAATCATTTTTTATAGCTAAAATAACCTGACACACATGGGTATAGGCATCAACTTTCTTTTGGATAAATGCTTTGCGAAGCTCTTGCTTGTATTGCTCTTTCGACATCGCTATAGCTACGACAGACGTAATGAAAGTTCCTGCCAGCGCGATGAGCGACCCTATCAAAATTCCTATCATTTCTCCTGACAAAACGTTCACCTCTTTAAAGGTATTTCTATATGCTATGGGAATGAAGGAAATGATATGAGGATAAGCACCATGTAAAAACAGCCCTAACTTAGAAAAGTTAGGGCTGAAACACTAAAATAGGATGATAACCAAATTAGATAATACGACTTGTAATAATTCCTTCAATTTGACCAATTTTTTCTTCTAGCTCAGGCACAATCTCGTCACTTACTTGATTGTCAATATCGATCATTGTATACGCATATTCACCGCGGCTTCTGTTCACCATATCTGCGATGTTTAAATTGTAGTTTGAGAATACTTGCGTAAGTTGTCCTACCATATTCGGTACGTTGTGATGGAAAGCAGCTACGCGTTTTTTCCCAGTGTAAGGAAGAGATGCATTCGGGAAGTTCACTGAATTTTTAACGTTTCCTGTTTCTAAGAAATTTTTCACTTGACGTGCTGCCATTACCGCACAGTTTTCTTCTGATTCTTGAGTTGATGCCCCTAAATGAGGAATTGGCACAACATTTTTCATGTTCAAGACATTTTGATTTGGGAAATCTGTAATATATCGACCAACTTTTCCACTTTCAAGAGCAGCTTTCATATCTTCTTCGTTTACAAGCTCACCGCGTGAGAAGTTCAAAATATGAACATCTGGTTTCATGATGCTAAACGTCTCTTTATTGAAAACACCTTTTGTATCGTCCGTTAATGGAACGTGAACCGTAATATAGTCAGATGCTGCAAATAGTTCTTCTAGAGACATTGCACGCTGTACGTTGCGAGACAAATTCCAAGCTGTATTAACAGAAATGAATGGATCAAAACCAATTACGTCCATATCTAAATCAAGCGCGTCGTTTGCTACAAGAGCACCAATTGCACCTAAACCAATAACGCCTAATGTTTTACCTTTGATTTCTTTTCCAACAAACTGTTTTTTACCTGCTTCAACTAACTTAGGAATTTGATCACCTTGGCCGTCTAATCCTTTTGTCCATTCAACTCCAGCAAATAAGTTACGAGAAGAAGCCATAATTGTAGTTAAAACCATTTCTTTTACTGCGTTTGCATTAGCTCCTGGCGTATTAAATACAACGATACCTTGCTCTGTGCAAGCGTCCACCGGTATATTGTTAACCCCTGCTCCAGCTCGTGCAATAGCTTTTAAATTTTGGTCAAATGCCATGCTGTGCATGTTAAAGCTACGCACGACAATCGCATCTGGATTTTCGCTGTCGTTGTCAATTTGATAACCTTCTTGATTAAAAACATTTAGGCCTTTTTGTGCGATGTTGTTTAATGTTTTGATTGTTTGTACTTTTTCTAATGTTAATGTGCTCATTTTGTACTCTCCTCTGATTATCATCGTAGTTTTACATGTTTTTACCTTTGGATAAAGGAACTTCATTTTTAATTTTTTTAAAAGTCTGGTTTTTTAGCCTACATGTCAACTTCTATATCCTCTCCCCCTAAACAGAAAGAGGTAAGAGATATGTATTAATCCCTTACCTCTGCCCAGGCGAACGGCTACGTCACTATATGCTTCCTCACGGTTATCCGCGTTTCGCCAGTCACATATAGTCTTTGAAATTAAGTATATTCTAGCAAACTCTTTCAGAACGTTCAACCTTTTTTTAAAAGTTTGCTTTTTTCAGTCTAATTTTTAATCTCTTTGGTGAATCTCCTAATATATTGACAAATACCCTAATACATGTTAAATAAAAAGAGTGATTAGCACTCTATCTATTCAAGTGCTAATTATTTTGTAAGCCCTATTTGGAAAGGAGAACTTCTTATGTCAAAAAAAGAATTTAAAGCCGAATCAAAGCGATTATTAGAGATGATGATTAATTCCATCTATTCTCAAAAAGAAGTATTTTTGAGAGAACTTCTATCAAATTCAAGCGATGCAATCGATAAAATTTATTACAAAGCTTTAACAGATGACTCCTTGCGTTTTAACAAAGAAAGCTATTACATAAAAGTAACACCCGATAAAACTAACCGTACCTTAACTATTACAGATACTGGAATTGGTATGACGCAAGAAGAGCTTGAAAGCAGCTTGGGCACAATTGCGCGAAGCGGTTCCCTTGCATTTAAAAACGAAAATGAAACAAAGGATGGGCACACGATTATCGGCCAATTCGGCGTTGGGTTTTACGCAGCGTTTATGGTGGCAGATGTCGTAACGGTGATTAGTAAAGCGTTAGGCAGCGATGAAGCCTATAAATGGGAATCTACTGGTGCTGATGGTTATACAATCGAACCTTGCGACAAAGAAACGGTTGGGACTCAAATCATTTTAAAAATTAAAGAAAATACAGAAGATGAAACGTATGACGAGTATCTAGAAGAGTATCGTTTAAAAGAGATCATTAAAAAGTATTCAGACTTTATCCGCTACCCGATTAAAATGGACATAACGGAAAAACGGCCTAAAGAAGGTTCTGATAACGAGCTAGAAGATTATACAGAAGAACAAGTTATCAACAGTATGGTACCGATCTGGAAGAAAAATAAAAATGAATTGACTTCAGAAGACTATGAGCAATTTTATTCAGAAAAGCGCTACGGGTTTGATAAACCGCTCACTCACCTTCACATTAATGTGGATGGAACGATTCGCTACAATGCTATTTTATTTATTCCAGAAAATAGTCCGTTTGATTACTACTCAAAAGAATTTGAAAAAGGACTTGAACTGTATTCAAACGGCGTATTAATTATGAATAAATGCGCAGATCTTCTTCCAGACTACTTTAGCTTCGTGAAAGGTATGGTAGATTCTGAAGATTTATCTCTTAATATTTCGCGTGAAATCTTACAGCAAGATCGCCAGCTTCAGCTGATTGCCAAAAACATCGGCAAGAAAATCAAAAATGAGTTAAAAAGCTTGCTTAAAAACGAACGTGAAAAGTACGAGAAGTTTTATGAATCATTTGGCCGCCAGCTAAAATACGGCGTTTACAGTGACTTTGGCAGCAACAAAGATGTATTAAAAGACCTGCTTTTATTCTATTCTTCTACAGAGAAAAAGCTCGTAACACTAAACGAGTATGTATCGCGCATGCCTGAGGATCAAAAGTATATCTATTATGCATCAGGCGAATCATACGACCGAATTGAAAAGCTTCCTCAAGCAGAATTGGTTGCAGATAAAGGATACGAAATTCTGTATTTTACAGAAGATATCGATGAATTTGCGATTAAAATGTTAATGACGTACGAAGAAAAAGAATTTAAATCTGTTTCAAGCAGTGACTTAGGGATTGAAGCAGAAGAAGAACAGCTCAATGAGTCTGAGGAAAAAGAAAATAAAGAGCTATTTGACTATATGAAAAAAGCTTTGTCGGGAAAAGTAGGAGATGTGCGCGCGTCTAAACGTTTAAAAACACACCCCGTTTGCTTATCAGCTGATGGTGAAGTAACGATTGAAATGGAGAAAATTTTAAGTGCTATGCCTGACAATCAGCATGTAAAAGCAGAAAAAGTGTTAGAAATTAACGTAAATCATGATGTATTCGCTTCTTTAAAAGATGCATTTGAAAATGACAAAGAGAAATTAGACCTTTATACAAATTTATTATATAACCAAGCTCTTTTAATTGAAGGCTTATCTATTAGTGATCCCGTTGAATTCACAAATGATATTTGTAAAATTATGATATAAAAATCAGGCGCAGAATCATTCTGCGCCTGATTATATGTATGGCATAATAAAAGTAGTTATATAGTAAGAAGCGATAAAAATGGGTACGGGCAGTTCTTCTGTTACTCTTATTGAGTGTTTGCCTTGTTTAAAATGAAAAAGATCTGATTTAAACTCCGCGACTTTTTCTCTTTTTTGATTAAAAATACACGCTTCCTCTACGGCTTCATGACTGCTTAACATGTAGACGTTATTTCCCCATCTAATTTCTTGTGCTCCTTCGCTTTTAATTATTCCTTTACCTAATAGATCCCCTATTATTTTTCCATTTTCTTTTATCACCCACCGGTGTTTTTTTACGTGATCAATAAACACCGTTCTTCCTTCCCATTGAACTTGTACATGTACCTTTAAGCCGCAGGAAAAGATAGGAAACCAAGAAATAGAATCTAACACTGGAAGTCCATCACGAGTTAAAAAATCAATACTTTTAGTCCACATGTTTTTATGCACTCTCTTAAGCTGTCCGACATTTTCTCCATTTTCATTTGTAACTGCTACGGTCTTTCCCGCTGACTTAAAATAGGGAAGATAAAAAATATATTCTTGCATATAGGCCTCCAAAGATTCTGTACCTTATATTAACAGCATGTACATAGTTATGTTTCTATCTTTCATATAGTTCGTTTGTTTCTTTTGATTTCTTACTTTGTTTAAATTGATTTTGATTTTCTTTTAAATGCTTTAGTAAAGCAACAATCAAGAAACTAACAATCACAAGAAGAAGCCAAGAGCTAATTTTACTTATATGAACCATTGTCCACTGCTGCTGTTGATCTGGATACTGCCATGCTCCGAAAAATGTTGCGATATTTTCAGCGATCCAAATGAAAAAGCCAATCAGTACAAAAGACAATACTAAAGGCATGCGATATGTACGTTTGTTAACCGTAAAATATACAAAAGTTCGATAAAAAATAAGTAAAGTAAAAAGTTTTAAAAACCAGCGGAAGTCGTAAATAAAATGATGCGTGAAAAAATTAAGGTAAATAGCCATACTTAGTATACTGACAATCCACGTAGAAGGCCAATTCGTAAGCTTTAATTCAAGCCTTCTCCACACTTGGCACATGTAGCTGGCTACACTAGCATACATAAATCCGCTGTACAGCGGAACTCCCCAGACTTTAGTGAAAGCTTTTTCCGGATAGCTCCATGAGCCCATATGAACTTTATAGAGTTCTAACGTTAGTCCAATTAAATGAAATACTGCAATGACTTTTACTTCATCAAGCGTTTCCCGTTTAAACGCCACCATTAAAACTTGAGTTCCTAGACAGGCTAATAAAATAAGGTCATATCTAGAAATAAACGGTACTTCAATTATTTTTGTCATAGCCAATGTCAGAAAAATAATAACAGGAAAAACGCAGGATTTTGCTTGTTCTAAACCAAAATAGATTAATTGCTTCATTGTAACATCCTATCTTTATAGTATTCTTTAGTGTGTTCACGGAAATGATTCCCTGAAAATTATTGCAGATTTTTCAAATTTATTCAATAAGCATCTCCGCTGTTTTTGTAACCAAACTATCATATCCAGCGGAGATTTGTTTTCTCCGTTAACTTTTCAAAAAATCGGTTACTGTCTGCACATAGCGCTCTTTATCGTAAGATAAGTACAGATAACTGGTTAACTGTACAGGCTCCCCAAAGAAAAAACGTTCATACAGTGTTTCCCTTGTGCCAAACGGACTCATAGTTAAGTCCCACGCTAGTCGAAAAAGCTTAATTCGATCTTCTGCACCTCTAGATTTAGCTTGCAAATAACGTGTAATATCTTCTTTAACCAATGAGCGGCACGTATTTTCCGTTGGTATTGCCATTAGTCCGCTTGCACCTAAAAGCTGAATAATCTCTGTAAAGGTAGGATATGTTTTTGAAAATATATTTGCGGCAATACGAAGTGTAGTTTCATTCGGACGCATGTATCCCCATGGATCAATCTCCGCTTCTTCTTCTGCTTTCATCACGAGAGCTTTCATCGTTTCTAGCGCAATAATAAGCTCCGTTGCTTTTTCTCGCACATGCGGATAGTCCGCAATGTTAATGGTTTCAATCAGAGATTGTACAATCCCTAATACAAACTCTGTTTTGACAATTCTCCTTGAAGTTACTTGATGCAGAGCAAAGGCCGAGAAGGAACTAGAAGCAAGGAATGCATTGGACACATCTACATTTTCATAAAAAAACACGCGGTCCCACGGTACTAATACACGTTCAAAGACAACAATGGTATCCATTTCTTCAAACCTAGAGCTCAATGGATAATCAAACGTTGAATCTGTTCCTGCAAACGATTCTCTACAAATAAATTTAACTCCTTCTGTATTGCTTGGAATTGAAAAAGCAAACCCTTTTTCTTTTCCTTGAATGCCTGCTGAAGACAGTACGAGCAGCTCATCCGTCATGCCACCCTGTGTAGCAAGCAGTTTCGCACCTTGGATAACGATTCCCTCATTGTTTTTATCAACTATTTTTGCTGCTATCGGTTCATCGTTTTGCTCGTAATAAAATTGGATTCGATTGACTTGAGGATCGATGAATGTATGAGTGAGCGATAAATCGTGCTCTCTCACATATTCATAATAAGAAATGATGTTTTCAGGAAAGCAATTTTCTTCTCCTCTCAGGAGTTCTGCAGAGGATGCAAAAGCCATCAATACGGTATTCATATAATCTGGACTTCTCCCCATCATACCGTGAGTTAAGCGAGCCCACTGCTGAGTCATCTCTCGTCTCTTTTTTAACTCTTCTTTTGTTGTAGGCTGTAAGTAAGATGTACCAAAAAAATCCTCGGAATCCGGAGATTGGTATGTCATGATATCTTTAATTTTTTTATCATGCTGAAGATCATAAAGTTTAGCTTGACTGTTAATGGCTCCTTTAAAAGCCGGATGTTCTGATATATTGCCTGTTACGAGCTTGCCATCAACCCATACATTTGCTTTTAATTGATTGATTCTCTCTACGTATTGCTTCCCATTAATTGCTGACATACTCCCACTCCCAGACTTTCAATAAATATTTTCACCTATTGCATTTTTATCATATTACGATGTCTTTTCCATGTTTCCTTCATACACCACAGCTTTGCGCATAAAAAAAGAAGGTCACAATAACCTTCTTTTTTTATGATTTATTTATATTGAATATCATTTCTTAGGGATTCAACTTTACTTAATGCTTGGTCAATATCAGGCTCTTCAACATTAAAGTGAGCAAGTGCATCGTGAAGATGCTTAGCAATTGCATTAAAATGTTCGGGCTGAATATTCATATTTGCATGCGCTTTGGCCATCGACTTTCCTGAATATTGATTCGGTCCACCTAAGGCAAAGCTTATAAACTTGGCTTGATGTCGACGTTGTTTATCCATATCCGTGTGCTCGAAAAAGTGACTAACTGTTTCGTCTTTTAAAACAAGCTCAGAATAAAAATAGTCTACTACTTTTTCAATCGCTTCTTGTCCGCCCACTTTTTCATACAATGTTTGTTCCAAAACAATTCCTCCTTTTGTACCTTTAACCATTATTACCCAATACGAGTATTCATATTCTTTGAAAGGCTTCTTTATGGGAATTCGTTATCGTCATGTTTTATTCCTCTTCCTCATAATGAATAAAATGTAAAGGGAATGAACGCAGTGCAAAGGAGTTGTAGAAACTGCATTTAATATCTATCGTTACTGGTCTGAATCATTACATTTTGATAAGTGCTGGTCTAATATACGTAAGTATAAGCCGGTACGCCTTTTACTCCTACTCGGCATGAAAAAAGAGAGCCGGCAGCTTCTTCGTATTTTTCTTCTTCCTTAGCTGTGGTGATAAATAAAGTTTGTAAATCGTCTCCTCCAAATGTACAGCAGGTTACATTGGAAACAGGAAGATGAATAGATTCTATAATTTCTCCTTTCTCTGGATCTACACAAATAACTTTCGAACCTCCCCAAAGCGCTACCCACAGTCGGTCGTGCTCATCAATTGTCATTCCATCAGGAAACCCGTCTATATCTGAAAGGTCAATCACCACTTTTTCATCTTCGAGCCTTGTTGTTTCTTTAGAAAATGAATAAGACATAATTTTATTTTTCGGGGAATCAACTAGAAAGAATTTGTCTCCTGTTCGATTCCAAGCTAGCCCGTTTGACACGCTTAATCCTTCTTTAGCACTCTTAATTACACCTTTTTCATCTACTACGTACAGCTGGGCTTTTCCTTCTTCATCTTCTTCACTCATCGTGCCAATCCAAAAGCGATTATATGGATCACATTTCCCGTCATTAAAACGCATGTTTTTTTCAAGAGTATCTAAACGGATATACTCTTCATGATTCTTTTTGTTTTTATCCACTAAAAGCAGCTGATTACGAGTGGAGACGACCAATTTTGAATGATTGGTTGTAGAAACGCTTGTAACAACTGAAGGAAGATCCATATCTTCTAATGTTGTCGTTTTTGGATCGTACGTAAGAAGTTTTTTATCTAAAATGTCTACTAGCACTAATCTTTGATTTTCTTCATCCCATAGGGGTCCTTCCAGTAAACGTCCATCGTACTTTTTTTCAATTTTCGCTTCCATTTTCAAGCTCCTTTGTTGTTTTTATGTACAACCGTTTTTTAATCGCTTTCTAAAAAATATTCCTTTAAGTATGCAAAACAAAAAACAGGAATATGTTTCCTTTTTATAAATACCCGTTGCATAACCTTCTCTAAACACTAGGTTATTCTCTAAACACTAGGTTACAAGAGAATCTTTTCATAAAAAAACAGCACGCTGTATATAGCGTGCTGTTTTTTTTTTTATAAAGTTACGTGTTCGTTTTCTAACTCTTTAACACGTGCTGCAAATTCTTCTTCTGTTAAACCACGTTCTTTTACATAGCGGTTACGGGGACTTACTCGGCATTCATGTGAACAAGCGCGTAAATATTTGTGTTCGTTTTCTTCAGAAGCTAAGATTTTCTTATTGCATTCTGGGTTTGAGCAGTTAACATAACGTTCGCAAGGCTCGCCGGTAAAGTGATCCTTCCCGACAATCACATGCTCTTTTTGGTTAACTGGTACGCTGATGCGCTCATCAAATACATAGCACTGACCATCCCATAGTTCACCTTGTACTTCCGGATCTTTTCCGTATGTTACAATACCTCCGTGAAGCTGGCTTACATCTTCAAAACCTTCTTCAAGAAGCCATCCAGAGAATTTTTCACAGCGAATACCGCCTGTGCAGTACGTTAAGATTTTTTTATCTTCAAACTGATCTTTGTTGTCGCGAATCCATTCAGGAAGCTCACGGAAGTTTTGAATATCCGGACGAACAGCTCCTCGGAAGTGGCCTAGATCGTATTCATAATCGTTTCGTGCATCGATTACGACCGTATTTTCATCTTGCATCGCTTGATAAAATTCTTTTGGACTTAAGTAATTACCCGTTACGCGAAGAGGATTCACATCTTCTTCTAATCGAAGAGTTACTAATTCTTTGCGGTGACGCACGTGCATTTTTTTGAACGCATGTTCATCTGCTTCGTCTATTTTAAATACAATACCTTCAAAACGAGGATCATTTTTCATCGTTTCCATGTATTTATCTGTTTGTTCAACTGTTCCTGATACTGTTCCATTGATCCCTTCAGCCGCAATTAAAATGCGTCCTTTTAGTTCAAGCTCTTTACAAAATGCCAAGTGCTGAGCTGTGAACTCTTCAGGATTTTCAATTGGAGTGTACAAATAATATAGTAGTACTTGATATGGTTTTCTTTCAGTCATGTTGCTTCTTCCACCTATCTGTTTATATTTGCAAGATATAATGCATGTAGGTCGGTTATTGTGAACCGAATTGATGGTAACAATTCATTACTTAAAGGTACATTACGACAAAAACAACATCCTTTTTATGAGGATGCTTCTATCTAAAAAGTATTACAGTGAATGATTGTTTCAAAAACATACAGTATTTAAGCCTGTAATAGTATAACATATCAAGGCGAACACTTCTAGGATTTGTTTTTTTATGAACATTTTCTTGCGGAGATACGTTCTACCTGAGCTTTTCTGCGCATACATGGTGAGATATGAACCTTTGAGATTGGAGGCGGAAATGATGCCTTTTTATACATTAAAAGACGGTGCAACTTTATACTATGAACAACAAGGGGAAGGAACACCTATTATTTTCATTCACGGAGTTTGGATGAGCAGTCGTTTTTTTCACAACCAGCTTTCTTTTTTTTCGAAACAGTATCAAACTATTCTTTTGGATTTAAGAGGACATGGAAATTCAAGTCATACTCCATATGGTCACACAATTTCCACTTATGCTCGCGATGTGCATGAGTTTATAAAGAATAAACGATTAAAAGACGTCATATTAGTAGGCTGGTCGATGGGTGCTTTTGTTGTGTGGGAATATTTGAAACAATTTGGTGAAGAAAATGTAAAAGGGAATATTATTGTAGATGAAATGGCTTCAGACTTTAAATGGTCAGACTTTCCAATCGGTGCATTTGATTTACCTGCCCTTATTTCGCTTATGCAAGGTATTCAGCTTGATCGAACAAGTACATTAGAAAGGTTTATTCCGCTTATGTTTAAGGATGAATTAACTGAAAAAGATAAACATTGGATTATGAAAGAAGTAACGAAAATGCCCGAGTCGATAGCTAGTGCTATTTTGTTTGATCAATCCATTGTGGACTATCGAGAATTCCTCCCGTTTATTACAATTCCTACTTTACTGTGCTTTGGAAAAGAAGAAAAACTCATTCCTGTAGCGGCTGGAAGGCATATTCAAAAGCTGGTTTCAGGTTCTGTACTTGAAGTTTTTGAGAACAGCTGCCACTGCCCTTTTCTCGAAGAAAGCGATCGGTTTAACAAAGTTGTGAGTGATTTTATCGAGCGTATCTAATTTACAACAAAAAAAGAATTGCCTTGTTTCTAACGGATTCGGTTGATAGAAAGAAGCATAAGTTAGAACTACAAATCAGCAATATAAATGGTAAGTAAAAGCGCTCGAAAAAAATCCGAGCGCTTTTACACTTAATGTTCTCCGCCCTCATTGAACTTAACTCTTTTACAGTTTGAGGCGATAACTTATAAGAATATCTTTTGGTTCAAAACCAACTTTCATATATACTCGATTTGCTTGACTATTTGCTCTATCAACGGTTAGTTTAATTTCATTAATTTGTGGAAATGAAAACATCTCTGTTAAAACTTCCTTTAACAACCTCGTTCCTAGACCTTGACTCTGAGCATTCTTTGAAACACCAATATACTCCAATGAAGCCTCTCGCATTTCAGTATCGACTTCAAAGTACGCATAGCCTTGCAACTCATTAGACATATTTTTAAGTATTTTTAACATATTTCTATCGTTAAGTCTCTCAATAATTGTTTTTCCATCATAATAAGTATTTTGAAACATTGCGTTATGCAGCATTTCAAATGCTTGAAAATCACTATGTTTAAATGGCTCGCTTTTCATTTCAATAACTTTATCAAAATTTTGTTCTTTAATTTCTAAGATCAAGTGTTCACCAGTCTTTTTTGCTTTTATATCATTCATAAATACTTGTTGCTGCATATTCTTGTTATTAATAAAAAAATGAAATTCTTGGATCAAAGGATTTTCATTAACTAACTGTTTCCATAATTGAGATTGCAAATCAATAGAAGATGTTTTATTAAAAGGTCCCCACACTTCTGCTACCGTTTCTTCGATATCAAATCCAATAGCCGCTAAAATTTCTCCTGTCCTATTTCTAGCGATTAAAAATTTTATATCACCCTGGTCACTAATAAAATATTCTTTTAATGTCTGGTAGATTTCTTCTTCTTTTTCACCACAATAACCAATATGTGATGTTTTCTGACTATTTGTTTCTGATAGAAATTGAGATAATTCACCGAGGTTATTTGCTTTTTCTATAATAGCATCCATAACACTATCCCCTTCTTCAACTCCAATTTAGTGTCGTGTTTGTTCCTACTTCAAGCTATCCCTGCGTATTAACCTCTTTTATCTCCCTATTTTGAAATTATTATTCTATAAGATATTAGTTAACCTCAACACAAATAAGGTAATAAAATCTCGCGTCCGTCATAGGCAAAGCTTACGTTTTCATCTAAAAGCATCTCAGCGTGCTTTGGGATATCAATATCATGTGATAAATGAGTGAACACCATGTTTTTTGCCTGCAGCTTCGCTTTAATCTCCATTGCCTCTGTCACATCATATACGGATCTTTTTTCTTTTTGAAGATATTCTTTCCAAAAAGATGTACCGAATATCAGTAAATCTAAGTGGTAAAAGGGCTTCCACTGTTCATTTGTCACATTAAAAGAATCGGATACATACGCCCAGCGTTCGCCTTGTTTTTGATGAACTACAATGCCGTAGGAATAACCGTTAAATCCGTGATTTACTTTATGAAACGTAATGGCCGTTTCTCCGCTTTCCCACTTTAACGTGCCATTAAAGGTAAGCCCTTTTCTTTTTGCGAGATAAGGAAATCTTTTGATTAACTCATTGATGACTTCAGGCGCTCCTACGACTTCTGTACTTACATTATTCCAGTAGCATAAGTCGGCTAAATCCCCTAAACCAGCAACATGATCATTGTGAGGATGAGTAATAAACACGGTAGAAGGGATTTTTTTGTTATTGTATAAATGAAATTGATGTTTAAAATCAGGTGATACATCAATCAAACACACATTACCGTCCAGTGTGAACTGTGCACTAGGTCTTGTGCGCTGATTTAATGGATCTTTTTGCGCGCATACTTTACAGTCACATAATAATCGAGGCACTCCTTGAGCATCGCTCGTCCCATAAAATAAAAGCTTGTTCATTGCTCTGTTTCCTCCTTTTTTTCTTCTAAAGGTCTATCTTTTCATTTTAAGAAATGCCCTATGGTGTTCTGCATCTTTCTTTTATTTGTCCTTCTAAAATAAAACCAGCTTTTATGTAAAACAGCCAGTCTTTTTAACGACCGGCTTTGCTATATTCCTTATAAAAAACGTTTTTATGCTTTTTCTATTGATTTCTTTCTTCGTCTCTTTCAACAATATGCTGAAGAATAGATAATTTGTTTGTCCAAAATTGTTCGTAGTAAGAAAGCCAATCTTTTATTTCTTTCAAAGGCTCCGGCTGAAGATGATACACTTTTTCTCTGCCTTTTTTTTGTCCATGGACTAGGTCTGCTTCTGAAAGTATATGAAGATGCTTGACAACAGCGGTACGGCTTATTGAAAAATGGGACGTTATTTCTGAAATAGGCAATTCTTTTTCAGAAAGCAGCTCAAGTACTTTTCTTCGAGTAGGATCAGCAATGGCTTGAAAGATATCATGCTTGGCAGCTGATGAAGTCATTTAGTTTTCAACAACCTTTCGAAGTTTTTCATTCACGAGACTAGTCCACCCGTAGCTCATTCTATCTCGTACCACTGAACTCTTTTCGTTTGCTTTTTCAAGAAGTGTTTCAGCTTCTTTCCAGCCGCTATGAATAAGCGTAAATTCAGTTTGATTACCCATTTCTTTTAAGGTAAACGAAACGACCCATCCATCCGTATCCCAAGAGAAAGAAAGATAGTTTGGTGCATCTATTTCTAATACTTTACACGGAGATGGTCCAAAAGGCGATTGCAAATGAAATTCATATCCTACCAGAGGCTGAAAATCATTAGGCATGAACCATTGTTGGAGCCCTTCTGCGGTTGCTACTTTATCCCAAACTTTTTGAATCGGCGCGTTAAATATTATCGTCTGTTTTACATCTTCTACTACACTTTTATCATTCATCGTTGTCTTCATTCTCCTTTTCCAAAAATAACACCAAAAGGTTTTATATAAAAATAATATAACACCTTTTGGTTTCATGTCAATTCTTCTTTCGAAAAATGAAATCCTTCAATACATCTCCGTTCTTTGATAAAGAAATTTGTTATAATGTTGAATGAGTGCATTTTGTTATATTTCAAATATATCTTTTAAACGATGCTTCGTCCGCTTTGTGCCAATGCATAGTGAATACCGTGCTGCAATGTTTGAAAACAATCATATTTTGATAAATCAATATGAGTCTTTGATATAACTAAGCCTAAGTCAGCAGAAATTCCTACTAAAATTGTTTTCGTACCAATCAGGGACGCTGCTGCACCTAATTTTTCAATAAGACTTGCCGTATATTCAGTAAGTTCTTTATCCAATCCGGTTAAATCCAGCACAAGATAATTAGCCTGATGTTTTGGGAGGTTATTTAATGTATTGACAATCAAATCTTCCGTTCGATCCTCGTCGTACTTGCCAATCAAAGGAACGACGACTATGCCTTCCAAAACCGGAATAATAGGAGAAGAAAGCTTTTTAATAAGATCTTTTAACTCTGCCGTTTTTTCTGCTACAATGCTTTGCAAATGTTCTATTTTCTGCGCTTCTTTTCTTCTCGCTAATTGATGAATATTTTGAGTAATATCAATGTTGGAAGGGAAGTATTCTACTGTGGTGCATTCATGCCCTTCTATTTGATGTTGAATCACCTTGTACCAAATATTTGTCCCGAATAGTCCTGTGAAAATCCCTGCGTAATGGGCCGGAAGAAAATTTCCTCCTTTTGTTTTCTTTTGGGCCACGTTAATTTTATGTTCCCAACTGTCTTTTAATTCAGCAGATAGAGTTTTACTTTCAGGATTTAAATATTTGATAGTTGTTTTCCCCCATCCAGCCGAAGCGTATGTATTTGTAATTAACTCAGCCGCTTCAAAAACCGTTACGCCTTTCATATTTTGAAAGTACTCTCCTACTACTAATCCTTGTCGAAAACCAGTGGTTTCCAGTACTACCGAAGCTGCCTCTTCTCCAGATATTTCTTCGATTGTGTCAAACAATGTTTTCATCGCCGAAGAAATCCAAAAAAGAATCGCATCTTCTCCTTCAAAGCTAAATTTTCCTTTTTCTAAATCCCAAGCAAAACTAAGACCACCTATATCAATATTCTTTTTTTCACCCATGCCGGAATCTCCTTTTTATATAATCTCTATACTATAGTGGTTTTTACGTAAAAGTGAGTATGAATTACCTTGGATGCTGCTTTTTTTAATCTTATCATTATTAGCTCTAAAGGAACAATTCTTTTCAACCTACTGAGCTTGTAATAGTGGTGAAATAAAAAAAGCTTCTATTTTATGAAGAAGCTTTTCGGCTGAATTATTTAGTTTTCCTCATTCCCCTGACAGCTCGGACATTCATAAACGTGCACAAAATAAAGCCCAACATGGTGAAAACGTTTTCCTAAGCAGTCTGGACATGTGCCTGCTTCACGCATTTGTTCGCGTCGTTTTTCTCGCTGATTAGCTAAAAGATTTACAAATTTCATTAAAAAGACCTCCGCATGTTTTTGACTATAGGTTTTCCTAGTAGGAAGCCTTTTATTCGACCCGGTATATTTATCACAGCGCCTGCTTAAGTTTACTTTTAATCATGCTCAAGTTTTCCAATAGCACAAAAAAGGATAGATAAAGCAGTCTCATGACGCTCATCTATCCTTCATTTTTATCCTATCTAATGCTTAACGTTATATCTGATTGTTGATAAAATCCAGCATATATAAGTTATTCTTCTACTTTGTATTTTTCTTTTTTTCGAAGAAACGGCCACCAGTTTCCTTCTCCAAGCGTCACGACAATCGCTGGCATAAGAAGTGGAAGAATAACAAGGCCATAAAGTAAAAGACCGATGATAACAACCGTTGCTACATGAACAAGCGTTAATACACCTGATGGCATCATAGCCCCAAACGTTCCGGCTAGGATAATAGCGGCAGTAATAATAACCGACCCCATCTTACTCATAGACGTAACCATGCCTTCTGCTACGCCGCTTTTCACTTCTTCGTTAAAACGGTCTAACAAGAAAATAGAATAGTCAATTCCAAGAGCAACTAAAATAACAAAACTAAAGAATGGCACGGCCCAGCTGATTCCGTCATTCCCCATTATATCCACGAATAGAAGCTCTGAGATTCCCATTGCTGTATAATACGTAAGCAACAGTGAAGCAATCATGTATACAGGCATGATCATTGAACGGAATAAAATGGTCAAAACAATAAACAATCCAATCATCATAATGACCATTGTGCGTGAAAGATCCGTTGTAGATAAATCTTTTAAATCCGCATTTGAGCTCGATACCCCTCCATACACAATTTCTGTATGCTCAAACGGCGTATCAACGACTTCGCTTGCCACCGCTTTTTCAATATTTTTTACGGTTGAAATGGCTTCCTCAGAATATGGATTTTGATCGAGCACTACGCTGAGCTTAACTCCTTTTCCATCTGCAAAAGAATAGTTGTCGATGGATTGTTTAAACCCTTTATCTTTCATCACTTCTACTGGAAGATAAATACCCGTATCTCTAACTGTTGAGCTGTCACTCATGTTATCAAGCATACCTGTTGCTTTTGTTAAGCCATCTGAGATTTTCGTTAGCCCATCATTTGCACTGTCAACACCTTCTGCTAATTGATTGATACTGTCTGATAGGGTTCCGACTTGGCCTTGCTGAGCTGAAAGATTCTCATTTGCTTGTTGAAGACCGGTTTGAATGGTAGTAAGCTGTTTGCTGATTGCTGCAAGCTGAGGAACCGCTTGCTGCACATTTCCTGTTGTAGAGAGCTGAGTGCTGACAAGCTGCAGCTGTTGATTAACTTGAGCTAATCCGTCTGCGGCAGGTGCAAGTGACCCGCCAGATTCTTTAGAAGCAGAACCCGTTTGGTCGGCTATTTGATTTAGCCCTTTTTCAATATCACTTAATCCTTTTTGTACATCTCCGATTCCTTTAACAGCATCTTTGATTCCGTCTGATACAGAGCCCAGCTGTGAATTAACATATAAATCATCAATCTTTTCTCCCGTAGGCTGTGTGATCGTCATAACAGAATCCACGTGATCCACTTTTTCAATTGCTTTGCTTATATTTCCTAAATACGGAATAACATCCGCCTTTGTTAACTCTTTATCTCCTTTAATAATAACATTGACAGGAAATGCTTTTCCTTCTCCCAGTGCGTCACTGATAGCATTTAGTCCTTTTATAGATTTATAATCACTGCTTATTTCAGCAGTAGAATCAAACGATACTTTTGAGTCATACGTTACAATAAAAGGCACGGTAATAATCGCTGTAATGACTAAAAATACGAACGGTCGCGCTACTGCCTTTCTTCCTAAAAACCCCCACAGCTTATTATCGCTATGAGAAGCCACTTTTTTAGACGGCCAAAATAATTTTTCTCCAAGCGTAACCATAAAAAGTGGCAGCAAGGTAAATAAAATCACTAGCAGCACACCAACTCCCACTGCTACGCCAACGGCCGATTGGAAAATAGCAAACTTGGCAAATCCGATGGCTGCAAAACCAATAAATACGGCAATTCCGCTAATGAATAACGTTCTTCCTGCTGTACGGTAAGCCGTGATCGTGGCTTCTACTTTATCATGTCCGTTAGCCAATTCTTCACGGAAACGGTTAAGTAAAAGAATGCAGTAATCCGTACCTATTCCAAACAAAATAGCTACTAAGAACGTTTGCGTGAACGTTGAGATTGGAAAATCGACATTTTTAACTAAAATACCTAGTAACGATTGACTGATTAAGTATGTGATTCCCACAATTAAAATAGGAATAAACGGCGTCACGACTGAACGGAAAACGAGTAGAAGCAAACCTAAAATCAAGAAGATAGTAATAAACTCGGTTTTCTTTAACCCTTCTTCTGAACTGTGTGCAAAATCCTGATTAATAAGAGATGCACCTGTTACATATGCCGTAACGTCTTTTGGCACGCTGTCATAAATCTGATTCGCTATTTTTTCAACTTTTTCATCCGATCCACTGACAGTAACCGGAACTAAAACGGTTTTTTTGTCTTTAGACATTAATTGGTTACGAACATCTTGATCATCTGTTAAAGGCGTTGTAACATCTTTTACACCTTTAATTTTCTCTGTCTTATCAATGATTTTCTGTATCTGTTTCTCACTATCTTTATCTAATGCGTTATCTAGCTTGATCACCATGCTGATGGTGTTACTGTCTTCCCCGGCATTTTTGAGAATTTGGCTGGCCCTAGATGAAACGGCATCATCAGGAAGCTGAGACTGCCCTTTTTCACTTGCGAGCTTTGTTAAATTGGGTGCCGTTAGCATCAATATGACCGTTAAAGCTAAAATAAAGGCCGCAATCACCCATTTAAATTTCACAATAAATTTCATTTTTTGCTTTCCCCTTTTATAGTTAACTTTTCTTTTGCCATTGTAAGAATTTCAATAAATGTATCTATTTTTTCTTCTTCTACATCATCAAACAAATTCTCAATGATACTAAAACACGCGGCATTTCCGTCATGTATTACCTTTTCTCCTTCAGCCGTAATCTTAATAAGCTTAGAACGTTTATCGCTCTCTAGTTCATTAGTGTCCCACTCCACAAGCCCTTTTTCGAGCAGTTTTTTAATTCGATTCGAAATGGCACTTTTATGAACACCTTGCAAGACAGCGAGACTGCCAGGTGAAGATGGACCTTTAATCATTAAACTATTTAACAAATCAAACTGCTGCCTTGAGACATGTTCGAAGAGGTTATGGCTCAGCTCTCTGTGAATGACTTCTGTTCCTACAAACAGCACTTCTTCAAAAAGTTCTACAGCTTGATATAACTTGCTTTTCGTCACTTCTTTCCCTCCTTTGCTCATTTAGTTTATAGGTATAAACTATTCAACTTTAAAAATAGTTTATAGGACTAAACTTTATTCTGTCAATAAATTTATGTCTGACTGTCTTCATATATGATAAAGATAAACGGAATCCCAAAAGATACCGCTTACATCAGCTTTTTTGGTTGTCAAAGCTCAATCACTTAAGTATTATTAGTAATTGACTTCTTTTCAAGGAGATATAAATTTTATACACAGAAAGGGTGATCACACATGAATACAATGCATGCTAATGAGCAGGTCAGTAAGAAAGATTCCTTTCCAATTGCTCTTATCTCGTTGACTCTTGGAGCTTTTGCTATTGGAATGACGGAATTCGTTATTATGGGGATACTGCCTAACGTTGCAGAAGACCTTCATGTTAGCATTTCGACTGCTGGTCAGCTAATTACGGGCTATGCTTTAGGAGTAGCGATTGGCGCGCCAATTTTAACCATTTTTACTCATCGACTTCCTCAAAAGCTTCTGCTTTGTTTACTCATGCTTTTATTTATTCTCGGAAATGCGATTGCTATTATTGCACCTAACTATGGAATTTTGATGGGAGCTCGTTTAGTTACGGCGTTATGTCACGGTACTTTCTTTGGAGTAGGCGCTGTTATTGCTTCACGGCTCGTACAACCGCATAAGCGAGCAAGTGCTGTTGCAACGATGATGGCAGGTTTAACCATTGCAAATATCATCGGCGTTCCTGTAGGAACATTTATTGGCCAACACTTAGGTTGGAGAGCTTCGTTTGGGGCTATTACCATTATGGGAATCATTGCATTTATCGGTATTATTCTGTTTATCCCAAAGCTTGGTCAAGAAAAATTAACGGGTCTAAAACAGCAGTTTGCTGCTTTTAGCCAACCAAAACTTCTTGTGATGCTTCTTTTAAGTGCAATAGGGTGCGGTAGCTTATTTACTGTATTTACGTACATTACACCGCTTCTTGAAGACGTTACGGGAGTAAGTGAACACAGCGTTACGTGGATACTTGTATTGTACGGATGCGGCGTTACGCTTGGAAATGTTGTTGGAGGAAAGCTTGCAGATTGGAAGTTAATTCCTTCGGTTGTAGGTATCTTTGCTTTTCTTTGTATTGTGCTGACTATTTTTACGTTTACTGTCAAAAGCCCAGCAGCAGCGATTATCACGCTGTTTTTCTGGGGAGCAGCAGCATTTGCTGTAATGCCTGGTATTCAAGTGAAAATTATGAACTTAGCACAGGAAGCACCTGCTTTAGCTTCTACTTCGAATCACTCATTTGCTAACTTAGGAAATGCTTTTGGCGCCTTTTTCGGAGGCGTAATTATTAACCATATGGGACTTACTTCACTTCCTTGGGTTGGCGCCATTTTTGTAGGAACGGCTTTTGTTATTAGCACTTGTCTGTTTATTGTGGAAACACGCAAAAAACATAGTGAACAATCGTCCTAACTGTCTAACAACTGAACAAAAAGCAAAAAAAGAGCCTTTCTTGGATGAAAGGCTCTTTTTCTGCTTCTAACTCGCTTTTTTCATTTCTTTACTTGTTAATCGACTGTGTTTACGAGAATAACCTATATACACAAATATACCAAGCACAATCCATATGCTAAAATATAACCATGTTGTTTTAGGAAGATTAATCATTAAAAATAAACAAGATAATACAGATAAAATTGGTAAAACCGGGACAAACGGCATTGTAAATCCACGTTTTAAAGTTGGGTGCGTTTTGCGTAAGATGATAATGCTGACGCCCACCATACCGAAAGTTAAAAGGGCTCCGATATTTGCTAAATTCGCAAGTTCTTTTAAATCGATAAATCCTGAAATTAACGCTCCGATAATTCCTACTAGCCAAGTGGAGAGAGTCGGAACTCCCGTTTTCTCATTTGTTTTAGCAAATGCTTTTGGTAGCAAGCCGTCGCGGCTCATTGAGAATAAAATTCGTGTTGCTGCATAAATGTAGGCGAAAATAACAGCCATAATCCCAATGACAGCTCCTGCAGCAATAACTCCTGCCACTGCATTTTGTCCTACTGAATGAAGAACATAGGCCATTGCTTCTGGAACATTCAGTTCCTTGTAAGAAACAACCCCTGTCATAACAAGGCATACCGCTACATAAATAATCGTGCAGATCACGAGTGAACTAATAATTCCAATTGGCAAATTGCGCTGCGGGTTCTTTACTTCTTCTGCTGATGTAGATAAAGCATCAAAACCTAAGAAAGCAAAAAATACGGCCGCTCCCCCTGTCACAACCCCTTCAATTCCATAAGGCATAAAAGGAGTCCAATTAGACGGCTTCACATAAAAAGCCCCTACAATAATAAAGAGAAGGATAATAAATAATTTAACAAGCACCATAAAATTATTCACTTTTTTACTTTCTTTAGTTCCCCTTGAAAGCAGCCATGTAATAAGAAGGGTAATACAAATAGCAGGAAGGTTCACCAGGCCTCCATTTGCAGGGATCGTAATCAATTCTTTTGGGAGTGAAAAACCAAAGCCTTCTAAAAAATTATTAAAATAAGAAGACCATCCATTTGCTACTGCTGACATCGTTAATAAATAGACGGAAAGCAATGTCCATCCCATTAAGTGTGCTACCACTTCGCCGATGGTTGCATATGTATAGGTGTAAACGCTCCCAGATACAGGTATAGTTGAAGCAAATTCCGCATAGCACAGCGCTGCAAAACCGCATACAATAGAAGCCAGTATAAAAGAAAAAATAACGGCTGGCCCCGCATCGTTAGCAGCTACTAAGCCTGTTAACACTAAAACCCCCGTTCCTATTACGGCTCCAATACCAAGAAGAGTCAAATCGAATGCCCCTAATGTTTTGACTAGAGATTTGTTTTGACTTTGTTCTAATAATTGCTCGATTGACTTCTTTTTAAATAGTTTTCCCATTGCACTCTCTCCTCTCTGTTGCCACTCATCCATTAAAAAACTTAAAAATGACGTCTTTTCCTATTTGACTACGCGTTTTTACTTCAGATACAGAAGTAATTATATAGAAATAATTACTAACTTGTCTATTAGTATACTAATATCATTATATATATTTCAAGAGTTTTTGTAAGCGATTTCTTAATCTCTCTCTATTTTGGCTTTATCAACTAAATAAAGAAATCATCGTTGTGATTATGTATAATAAGTTTGAATAAAATTAATATTCTAAAAAATAAATCGATTTATTTCCAGATAGTTTTTTTCGCTACCTATCTTCAAATATAAATTCCTGACATAGGGATTATTTACAGAACGATGAATGTTTTACCTTAACGGGTGTTATAATGATGAAAACTGAAGCGTATGAAGGGCGGAGAGAGATGCTTAACTTACTTATTGGCTGTATTTTACTAGCATTAGGAGTGTACTTTATGTTTAAATTTCTTTTTTATTCTCCTTCTAAAAAGAAGCGAGGTCAGCAACCTATGAACAAATTGTCAAATGAAGATTCAGCTTCCCCCCGTACAAACGATTCGAATGGAACAAGATAATTTTTTTTATAAAATACCGGCGTTTGTCTAAGGCAAAAGTTATACTGCTGATATATATTATCTTATACCCTTCTAGTTCAATATTCCCTTCATTTTGATGTAAGACAAGATGAAGGGAATCACTATCCGACTTAAAAAATCGGATTTTTCTATTTAGCAAGGTAAATGGCTTCAATAAACTCTGTTTGAATCCATTTCTTTATTCAAGTGTACAGCTGCCTCTTCAACACTTACTGTTCCAATGTTTTTCTTCCCATGCTTTCGCATAGCAAGCGATTTATTTTCTACTTCTTTATCTCCTATTACGGCCATATAAGGAACTTTGAGCATTTCGGCTTCTCTAATTTTCAGACCTATTTTTTCAATACGATCATCCACTTCAACACGATACCCTTGTGACTCCAGCTCGTGTTTCACCTTGTACGCATATTCCACATGCGGCGGTGCAATAGGCAAAAGCTTAAATTGAACTGGAGCTAACCAAAGAGGAAATTGACCTTCATAATGTTCAATCAAGATGGCCATAAAACGTTCAACGGAACCGTATATAGCGCGGTGAATCATTACAGGACGATGCGGTTTATTGTCTTCTCCAATATACATACAGTCAAACTTCTCTGGCATTAAGAAATCAAGCTGAACTGTTCCGCACTGCCAGCTGCGGCCTAAGGAGTCTAAAATATGAAAATCGATTTTCGGCCCGTAAAAAGCCCCGTCTCCTTCATTCACCTGGTAGTCTAATCCTTTTTCATTTAGCATAGATTGAAGCGACTTTTCCGCTTGATTCCATGTTTCAATATCTCCCATAAATTTTTCAGGACGTGTGGATAGTTCCACTTTGTAATCAAAGCCAAAATGTGAATAAAAGTCATGGATAAACGCTAGAATGCGGCTAATCTCAGCTTCAATCTGATTAAGTTCTACGAATAAATGCGCATCGTCCTGTGTGAATGACCGGACTCTTAGCAGTCCGTTTAAAGAGCCCGAAAGCTCGTGACGGTGAACCAATCCAAGTTCTGCGTATCGAATCGGAAGTTCTCGATAGCTTCTTCGCTTGCTGTTAAACAATAAAATGGCTCCCGGACAATTCATCGGTTTAATCGCATAGTTTTGTTTGTCAACATTTGAAAAATACATATTTTCATGATAGTGTTCCCAATGCCCTGATTGTTCCCATAGCTCCTGTTTCATCATGATGGGAGTTTTTATCTCTTGATAGCCTGCTTTGTAATGCTTTTGTTTCCAGTAGTTTTCTAACTCATTTCGAACAATCATTCCGTTAGGTAAGAAAAACGGCATACCAGGAGCTTCTTCCATCGACATAAACAGCTCCAGTTCTTGACCTAATTTTTGATGATTTCGTTTTTCTGCTTCCATTTGTTTTGACATGTTCATTCCTCCAATATGTTTTTATTCAACAAAAAAACCGCACTCATCCCTAGTAAAGGGACGAATGCGGCCGTGGTACCACCCTAATTCCGTAAAATACCTGTATGCATTTTACGCTTAAAAAGATAACGGTTTTACCGGTTGCAGTTTCAGTGTATACACATTCCCCGCCGCAGCTCCAAGGTGGTAAATTCATTTCGTTTTCTAAGGGTTCTCAGCCAGTGACCCTACTCTCTGTAAAGAAAATCCAAAAATGATTCATGTCCTTTTCAATGCTTGTATATTCATTTTTTCTACATAAAAAACCGCACTCATCCCTAGTGAAGGGACGAATGCGGTCGTGGTACCACCCTAATTCCGTAAAATACCTGTATGCATTTTACGCTCAAAAAAGATAACGGTTTTACCGATTGCAGTTTCAGTTATGCACATTCCCTGCAATAGCTCTAAGGTGGTAAATTAGATGATTTCTTAAGGGCTCCCAGCCGCTGACCCTATTCTCTGCGAAGAAAACGGCACCTAATTCATGTCCTTTTCGTTGCCAAATAATGTTTGTTAGTTGTTAAAAGTGATTATAGTGTATAAATTTTACAGAAGTCAAGAAATAATTTTTATTTTTTAATATTATAGAATTAATTTATGCTTAAATTCCCGAAAAGTTACTTAAGAATATATGGGCTTAAAAAGTTTTTTATTATAATATTAACACCTGCATTTTATTTTGTTTTTGCCTTTATTGTGTAAAAATAAAGGCAAAAAAGAAAGATATTACAAGCACTTATTTGCTTTATCTAAGTATTATTAACGAATTAAAATCCAGTACTGCTCAAATCAGAATAAGTAACATAGCACAAGTATCATCAGTTTTTTTATTTATATACTAAAATATTAAATATACCTTTTTCTACTTACACCAATATTAGGCTTGAACTCGTCGAAACTATTTTTTATCTATCTTTAGACGGAAGCTCCTGGTACATGCTTCCACTTTGCGGGAAAATCCGTTTTTTCCTGAGTTGTTCTTTAAGAATAACATCAAGCTGCCGCTGAATTTTTCTTGTTTCATTTGTTGAAAAATACGGGTAAGCCAAATTTACTGTTTCTAACGGATCCTTGGTCAAATTGTACATTTCAATTTGATCCGGAACCGATGTTTCTTTAAGGTTAGTAAGATCCACCGGGTAACTTTCATATTGCTCTCGGTGGATGACTTCATCTTTTTCGTTAGGTGCTGACCGAAATTGCGGATTATCATGGTATCGAGCGTATTTCCAGATTTCCTTTCCTGCGGCTGATTGAAACTCGACAATGACCGCTTGAATGTGATTAGGCTGAACGACTGACGGATAGCTTTCTCCTAAAAAATTTGTTTGGTGAAGTCCTTTTGTCGGGTCATCATCCGTCATAAAGAAAATCGGTGCTTTTTCTTGATAGAGCGATGTTTCTCCTCGCAACGTTCCTGAGAGGTCTCGCCCAACAAATGGATGTACTTCCGTATGACTTTTTTGCAATTGCTTTTGAACAGCGGAAGCATCGATATTAGCCAAGCTAAGCATTGTCGGGATCAAGTCAACGTGACTAGTCAGTACGTCTGTACGTTGATAACTAGGAAACAAATGCTTGTTATGAATGAGAAGCGGCACGTGAATCGACTCTTCATACATGTTGTACCATTTTTGATGTAGTCCTCCGTGAGCCCCCAGCAAATCACCGTGATCCGACGTGAAAATAATAATGGTATTGTCATAGAACGAAGATTGTTCTATAGTCTGAAGGACTTTCAAAATTTGTTTGTCAACATTTTTTTGAAGCTGATAATATAAGCGCCGGTAGAAACTAGAATTTGGCGTCGGCTGCAGCGCTTTTGGGTAGATGTATTTATAGCTGCTTTGAGCGCTAGGCTTCGTTTGTAAAGATTCTCTAATAGTAGGTGGCGGCTCGATGTTCGGAATTGTCTCATCAATAGAAAACTGAAACATAGCAAGGTGTTTGGTGATCGCTCCGAACAGCGCAATGTCATGCGGGTTCACAAACGAAGCTACCATGAGCCAAGGCTGCGCAGTCTTTTGATATTCTAATCGTTGAATAAGCTCCATGATTTCCTCTGCATATATTTCGTCTCGTCCACTCACTCCAATGGCCGCAGATGAACCAGAATTGTGCGGGTTTCTCCCTTCCGGCTCTGGACCAATCCACCCTGAAAAACCAAACTTTTCAAGCTTATTAGCCCGTTGATAGAGGCGCTCTTTTTCTGGATCCGGTATTCCTGTTTGCATCTGGTAGCTAGAAAAAACGTTATGTGTTCCTGGAATTAAGATGTTCTCATCAGAAATATGCCATTTTCCTTTATAAAAGGTTTGATACCCAGCCTGCTTAAAATAATCTCCCATCGTTGGGACGGTATTAGGCTGCAGCCAAAACATATCAGGATCTTGTGACTTCTTTGCGATACCTTGCGTTTGGGTCACTCCGTGCAAGGAAGGGTACTGCCCTGTAAACAATGTAGCTCGACTCGGTGAACAGGCTGTAGAACCGACGTAGTGACGAGTAAACCCCATTCCATGCTGTTTTAAAAATTCATGTGCTTTTAAATGTTTTTTTTGCCACTTTTTTACTTCTTTACTTTCATATACGGGTGGAAATCGTTCTTCGTCCACCATAATCAACAAAAAATTAGGCTGCTCCTTCATGTTTACTCCTCCGCGTGTTTATCAAATGTTCTGTATTGATAAACTATGTAAAAAGTACTTTTTTTAGAAGAACGGAGTACGGTTCATGTCTTTTTATACCCAAACAAAAAAAGACTTAGAGGATTTCTCTAAGTCTTTCATAACGCGTTTCAATACGATATTCCTTATTTTTTGTATGCTTTTAGCTGCTGATTTCGTTTATAAGTACCCATTATACTAGGTATACCTACAATTATGCTTATCATAAAACTCCACATCATGTAGCGCCAATCCCCTGTAACAAGCGCTACTCCCATAAAAAAATGAGCTGACCAACAAGAGCTAACCATGAAGCTATCCAAGCAAACATCATATTCTCTTTCAAGTTATCACCTCATATTTTTAATTACGAATGACTTCTTTTATTTTACCATAAAATTCTAATTTCGAAGGTTGTTCTACTGTTTATGCTATGTACATAACTAAAAAAGCTAATGACAGCACGTAGCTAGCCATTAGCTTTTTTATTATTTTGCAAATACATGATTCCCTATTTTAATTGTTTCTTGTTTTTGGCGCAGCCATTGATCTCCTGTTTTATCAGGATTAAAGAAGAATAATGAACCTTTTCCTTGACCTTGGAAGTTAATTGCTTCTTCTACAGCTTTTTTAGAACCTTTGTCTGCAGGTTTATTAATTTGACCGTTGCTGACTGGGCTGTACTGACCTTTTTGATAAATAACGCCTTTTACAGTGTCAGGGAATTTGCTGCTGTCGACTCTATTTAATACAACTGTTGCCACGGCTACTTTGCCTGCGTACGGCTCTCCTTTGGCTTCAGCTGATACAAGACGAGCTAATAGTTCTTTATCATTTTTATTTACTTGAATGTGCTGTTCATGAGCGGGTGCTGCAGCAAATGCTGAGTAACCTGCACCAAAACTCGGGATAAGCATTGCGATAGCAATTACTAGTTTTTTCATCATAAAAATAAAAGCCTCCTTGCTATTTCTTGACGTGGTTCATATGCTAGCAGAAATATAGGAGTCTTTCATTGCAAAAAATTATCCAGTTCCAAAAGAAATTGGATGTTCTCGTATTTTTTTAACTATTTTTCAGCATATAAAAATATAACTTTACTCATTAAATATGGGTTGCATTTCATTCTTTAGTCATTTATGATATAACAATATAAATAGTAATGATTACGATTTGTAAGAAGGACTTTAATATTTAATAAAGGATTGATTATTTGGCTAAAAAATCAAAAATAGCAAAAGAAAAGCAACGACAAGCACTTGTCGAAAAATATGCTAAGTTAAGAAAACAGTTAAAGGAAGAAGGAAATTATAATGAACTACGAAAGCTTCCTAGAGACTCTTCTTCTACTCGCTTGCATAATCGCTGTGAAGTAACGGGAAGACCTCGTGGATATTTACGTAAATTTAAGCTTTCGCGCATTGCATTTAGAGAACTCGCTCACAAGGGACAGCTTCCTGGAGTAAAAAAATCAAGCTGGTAAAATTCTAATGAGGTAAAAAGCCCTCTTTGCTAAAAAAGGAATTAGTATACGTTATAAATCGTAATCGTTACTTTTAATAGGAGGGATTAACATGGCTACATGGAACTTAGATAAAACGAAACATCACGTTCTCATTTGCAATGGAAGCAGCTGCAATCGAGCTGGTGCCGAAGAAGTTACACAAGCGATTCGAAGCGAGATAGCTAATCAAGAACTGGACGAATACATACACACCACTCGTACTCGATGTAACGGAAGATGCCATGATAAATGCGTCGTCATTTCCTACCCAGACGGTATTTGGTATAAAGATATGAAACCTGATGATGCACAAGAGCTTATTAACTCTTTAAAGACAGATCAACTTTTTGTCCAAAAAACAAGTCATGCTTTTTGCGGAGAAGGTTTCCAGCGAACAGAAGGTACTGTTAAAGGTATCTCAAAACAAAAAGAAATGGTCATCAAAGTATCTAAAAAACTTTAATTCACAACAGTGAAACCATGGTCTTATAAAGGTAACCAACTAAAAGAGAAACATCATTAAAAATGTCTGTTTGTTTTCTCTAATGTGTCTATTGCTTAATCTAAACAAAAAAGCCGCCCCTAGCAACCGGGACGGCTTTTTTTACCTCTAAACCTTTAAGAAATTAGATTTTTTCTGTTTCACATATAAGATCTGAACTGTATATTTTCTTAACTACTGATGAAAGAATGTGGATTCCTTTTTTTAACTCCTCATCTGTAGCGGTAAGACTTATACGAATGCACTCCCGGTTGTGAGGAGAAG
Source organism: Priestia sp. TRN 1309 (assembly GCF_050846875.1). Lineage (NCBI taxonomy): Bacteria > Bacillati > Bacillota > Bacilli > Caryophanales > Bacillaceae > Priestia > Priestia sp. TRN 1309. Next base: position 680,246 of record NZ_JBOZGM010000002.1, read on the forward strand.
ATTGGCTGCCGTGAAAGAATGATCCGCCTGGTACTACAATCAAGTTTTCTGCTTTTAATTTATTGTATAGATCGTTATCACTGAAAGGCAAACCTTCCAACCAAAGCCAACCAAATAACGAACCTTCCGCTTTGTGCAAATACCAAGGAATATCATCCGGCATATGTGTAGTTAAAAGGTTTTTTAAATAGTCATGTTTTTGTTTATAATGAGTTCTTATATAGTTAGCTGAAATTCTAGCTAACTTTCCGCTCTTCAAGGTGTTAACCACCATTCGTTGACCTAGCCTAGAAGAGTGAATCAAGATATTTGATTGAAAAGCTTCCATTACTTTTATAAAGTCACTTTTCCCTATAGCAATCCCTATCCTCTCTCCAGGCAAGCCGGCTTTAGAAAGACTCATGCAGTGAATGATGTTGCCATGTATAATTGGATTCATTTCAACAAAGTTCATAGCCGGAAAAGGAGGTGCGTACGCTGAATCAATTAGCAAAGGAATGTGATAGTCCTTGCAAACTTGGGATATAAACTGTACGGCTTCTTCGGAAAGGATGTTGCCGCTTGGATTATTAGGTCTTGATAATACGACAGCTCCGATATCTGGGTCCTGTGCTATTTTATCTTTGAATGCCTGTTTGTTAAATTCATAACGAAACGTATGATGATCAAGCTTTGAAAGGATAGGAGGAATTCCTTCTATTACACCTTCCTCGAGTGCGACTCCACTATACCCAGCGTAATCTGGCAGCATAGGTATTAATGCTTTTTTTACTCTTCCTTCTTTACTTGTACCGCAAAACGAATTTAAAGCTAAAAAAAAGAGATTTTGACTTCCCGACGTGATCAAGACTTGTTCTCTGTCCAGTTTAATACGATAATTCGTAAAGAAATATTCTCTTATGCAATCAATTAATTCATGCGTACCGTAGCTAGAACCATATTGGCTAATCAAATTTTTTAATTGTTTGTCGTTCACAATATCTCTTAAAGCTTCTTCCCACATTTCATAAACTTGAGGGAGGATGGCGGGGTTGCCAGCACTTAAATTTACATATTGATTGAGATCGGAATTGAGCACTTCTTGGATGTCATGCATAATCGCGCGAACGCCTACTTTATTAGTCATTTTGTTTCCTATTTTACTCAAATGCAAAGCAGTCACTAGTGCACCTTCTCCTTAAAGATTATGGTCATCGAATAGTAAGTATGGAACTTCAATCTTTTTATTTTGCTGATTAATAAAGTAATTGTCCGGGATAATAAATTTATCATCGTTCTCACTAGGTAATAAGTATTTTCGAACATAATGTTCAGCTTTTTCTTTATAGCCAGAGTCACTTTGAATTGTTTCAAGTTGTTCAATTTCTTTTACTAAAAGGTCTAGTTCCTTCAAACACATGTCTAAATCTAAATAAGCATGGTCTTCTTTTCGGGAAATTGAACGCCCATTTGTAACTAGCCAGCTAAAAAGAAAAAAACCTGTTCCAGAATCAAAGTTTCGAGGTGCATTATGCTGACTAGGATACCTTAAAAGGCGTTCAAAGAGAACAAATTCCGTTATCTCTTCCCAAAAAGGATATTTTCTTTTATGAAGAGTCAGCACCGTCTGGCAATCTACTTTAACTTCTTCTAGTATGCCTGCAAAAAAATTCATTTTCGCCTGTATATGTTGGTCAAAAGGTTTATTTCCGCAGTGATGGTAATAATCATGCAGATATCCCCAGATTACCCTTGCCTGATAAGTGTCTTCTCTATTCATAGTATGAGATTTAAAGTTAAAATCAGGAAAGATAGAAGACGCTCTTTTTAATGTATCCTCATTGTATATGCTGTGAAATTTATTAAAGAAAAATATCGCGAAGTTTTGACTTGTTACCTTTTCTTTTGTTTTTACATTCTCAGGGAAAAATACAATACACTTTTCTTCCATAAATCCTTGAGTACCAGCCAACAGCTTTAAAGATTCACATCCATTTTTAGGATGAGGAAGGTCTGCTTCGATGGATTTCATGATTTCAGGTTCATCGCGAACAGCGATAAAGGCTTCTAAATAAAATCCTCTTTTTGTAGGGCCATTAGGCGTTACAATCGGTCCTAAAAAGAACGTCGCTTCCCTGTTTGTAGGCGGGCTATAGGCAATTAACGTTTGATCAAAGTAAGGAGACTGATCGAGTCCTCTTTCAATCCAATCACATACGTCATTTTTTAATGCATGCCACACTTCAGGTAAATTTAAAGAGTTATATATTGTTTCAGTTTCAGCAACTACTTTTAATAAGAGCTCTCTAGCTTTTTCGTAATTTCTTTTGACCTCTCCATTTGGGCCCTGATATTTTCTTATCTCATATAGAGCAGGTACTATTTTACCGTTTAATAACTCCACTAAACTTTGAGTGTGATTTTTTGTTAACATGATTAAAACCCTCCTTTTTTTAGAACAGCTACTTAGCAGAAATATCTTTAGATGATGTAAGAGTAGAGTTATGTGTGTTTTTCTCTATTTGCTTTTTTAAGTTAATAAATATAACCCCCGCTATTACAAACGCTGTACCTATATAGACCTGTTTGTTTAATGTTTCACCTAAAAAGACAAATCCTACATATAAGGCGATAACCGGTGAAATAAATAGATGCGCCGTTGCTTTTGATATATGCCATTTTTTTAATAAATAAATATTAATAGAAAACCCTAAGACCGATCCTATAATAGCCAAGTATAATAATGAGATAAGACTAACCCCAGAGAAAGTGCGGTTTCCATTCTCTGTAAATAAACTAACAATCAGTAAACAAGCGCCTCCACTTAGCATCGAAAAAGAATTAAAGGTCATAATAGGCAAGGATTTTATGCGAGATTGAACTTGAACAGTTATAAAAGCAGAACCTAGCATAGCCATTAAAATGACGATCATGGCTACTATTTGGATAACATTTCCCTGTATAAACAGCTGATTTCCAAATACAACGCTCATACCAATTAAGCACATGACTACACCTATCTTTTGTCCTTTTGTAGCTGGTGTTCCTTTAAATAAGCGATTAAATAAAAGAGCAAACACTGAAATGCTGGCAGCTAAAACGGAAACAAGCCCGCTTGGCAAATAGACGGATGCCCAATAAACAGAACCAAACGGTAGAGCAAAGTACAAAATTCCGTTTAATGCTGAAATGATTACTACTTCTTTTGAAACGGCCATTTTTTTTGTGAGTAAGAGGTAGAGGGCAATTATTAAACTAGCAATTAAAAACCTCATACCTGCTGACCATAGAGGCAAGCTATCCTTTAATCCCGTCTTTTGAAAAGCCCATGTCGTTCCCCCGATGACGGCTAATAGACAAAACAAAAGATGTACATGAATACGGGTTAATTTAGAAATCACTGTTTCACCTTATTTCTTTTTTAAAGTTGAGCCTATTTTCTTCCGTGAAGCGTAAAACACATCGGCACTTCTCCAAAATCTTTTACAACTGTTAACCCCTGCTCGTTAGCAGCTTTACTTGTTGTAATACATGCGTCTACTTTTCCTTCTAAGCAATCAATCGCCGCTTGAGCATTACTATTTACTAACTGAACATTGGGACTGATGGAATGAGCTAAATCAACAGGGGCAGGGTGTGAAGCAATTAACAGGTTATTGTTTGTTATCACCTCTTCTTTTGAGGCAAGAACCATGTTATACGTTGGCATAATAAAGCTATCTACTAGCTCTAAACTAGTTAAATTTTTGAACACAATATCATGTAAGTAAGGATATACCGCGCAGCCTAGAAGAGCAGAACTCTCTGTTTCTTTCACATGAACTAAAGCTTCTTCCAACGTTTGGTGTAAAAAGACCTGACCTTGTATGCTTTGGCGTTCGAACCACAGATAGCCTGCTTTTTCACAATTTGTTCCTTCAGGCCCTAAGGTATGGATAATGCTAATTTTTTGAAGCTGCTTATTTTTCTTACTAGACGACTCTGCAACTATCATAGCCTTTGATACCCCCTATGCGTTTACTTTATTTTGATAAACGATTTTTACTTTGTTATCTAAATAGCTGTAATACTGCTCACAGTCGGAATAAGAGTCATGAGTGGTTAAAATAAATCCAGGGTAACCTGAAAAGTGCGGATATGGTAAAATGTCTGTCCCTTTAGTTATAAATTGAATAACCCTTTTTACTTCAGTATCTCTACGCACATCTTCTAAGCCTCGAATTTCTTTAAAAATCCCATAGCCTTGCACAGGGATAATGTAGTTGCCCACCACTTTCTTTCGTTTTCTTTCATTTTTTAATACAGGAGGTTTTAATCCTAATACATAGTAAAAAACTAGCTCCATATAGTTAATACCTGTACTTTCCTTTACGATGTAGTGAGAAATCCCAGATCCTCCAATGCGCGCTCCTATTTCAATTACATAAGGTTTTCCCGCTGGATCCAGGCGTAATTCAATATGAGCCGGGCCATCCTCAATCCCTAAAGCATTTGCTGCTCTAGCTGCTTCTTGTGCAATAGATTGCCAAACGTTTTCTTCTAGCTGAGCTGGAGCTATATAAACACCTTCTTCAAAGAAAGGTCCTTTGGAATTTCCTTTGTAGCCTATAGAGAGTACACAAACCTCTCCTCGTACAGAAAACGTCTCAATAGCAAACTCTGGTCCGTCTACAAATTGTTCAATTACCATGCCCGTTTTATTTTTTGTGAATTTACTTAGGTCTTCTTCATTTACGCGTCTCACTTTTTCTATGCTGTCAATCAGTTCTTTTTTATTATTCGCTCGTGATACACCTTGACTGGAAAATCCGTTAGAAGGTTTTACTACGACAGGATAAGGCAGTGAAAGATTCTTTAATTCCTCTTTATTTTCAACCTCTTTAAAATACGGAGTGTTAAGATCATTATCTTTTAAAACCTCTCTCATTTTCTGTTTGTTGCGACAGTTACTAATCACAAACGGTGATAAGCCCGGTAAGTTTAATTCTTCTGTCAGCTGAGCTACAAACTCTAACGCAGGCTCATATAATGTCATAATGCCGTCAAAAGGATTTTTGTGATGCTCTGCTCTAATAATCTCAAGGGCTTTGTCCGGAATGTGAAATAAATCAATGGGTATGAATCTTTGTACGTTTTTAAGGTGCTTAGGTTCTACTTCTTCTTGGTTATAAAAAAACGTCACTTTAATTCCGAGAGCTTCTGCTTCTTCAAAAATAAACGGTAAATATGTATTTTGTAACACAACTGCTAGATGCTTATTTTGTAACGGCATGTACTTCCCCCCTACTTTTAAACAGCTCTTCACTGTTCGATGACTAAATTCTAATGACCGCTTCATATATTTGTCAATTTAATTTTATATAATATTAGGAATATATAGAATATTTAATATATTGGTAAAAGGTAAAGAAAAGAATGGTTTATAGGGTTAGTACTAAGGCGAAATTAAAAGCAGGAATTTTGCTATTTGATTATAAAGATATTGTTAGAAAAAAATTAATGAGAATTTTTATAAAAAAAAGAAAGGTTGACATAGATTCAACCTTTCTTTTTTATGTTTTTTATTAAAATAGATAGTAACCATTTATAAAGTTACATCTTTTTCAGCCATCTCATTTAGTATTCTTTTTAAAGCGACGTCCGGGTTTAATCCAGGATCTGTTATATGCTGAACTAAGCCTTCCGCACTTTCACTGATTTCTTTTTCCGTAGCAACAACCGAATTGTATTGAACAAAGTGAGTAAGAAACTTCATGCCCGTTAAGTTAGCCGTTTGTTGCAGCGGTTTTGTTAACTCACTAATCGTATAGTTGTTATAACCTCCTGCTCTATATGACTTTTGCGGACCTCCTACTGAAATTGCCAATACAAATTCTTTTCCATGCAGTTTGGTGCCATTCGTGCCGTATGCCCAGCCGAAAGTTAATACATCGTCCAACCATTTCTTCATTAGCGGAGGCGTACTATACCAGTAAAAAGGAAATTGAAAAACGATGCGGTCATGCTGTAATAACATCTCTTGTTCTTTTTCTACATCAATTTCCCAATTCGGATAGCGCTCATAGATATTATTAACTGTGACATTTTCCTTTTCTAATCGCTTCATCCACGCTTTATTAACATTAGATTCTGCTAGATTAGGGTGAAATATATTTACTAATACTTTCATTATGATCTCTCCTATACTGTGTATGAATTTTATAGTACGGAGATGATTTTCACTTAAACATCTCCTCTTAAATTCCTTTACACGTTTATTTTAGGAGATATTTAAGTTGTTTTCTTGTACAAAATTCGGTTATTTTTGTACAAAATTTTGTTTCCACTTAAGCGGGGAGATTCCGGTTATTTTCTTAAAGTGCTTTGAGAAGTGGCTTTGATCTGTAAAGCCTAATTCATAAGCAATTTCACTAAGCGGCAAACTAGAGCTTTGTAATTTTTCTTTTGCTCTTTCAATTCGAATCTTAAGCAAGTATTGATGGGGCGTTACGCCTAGCGTTTGTTTAAAGCTGTTAATGAAATGAGAGGGACTTAAATTAGATATACGAGTTAACTCATCTAATGTAATGGATTCAGCATAGTGGTCTTGCATGTATTCCATCGCTATTTTTAAATGTTCAAGTCCCGGCGTTTTACTAAGAAAATTGGATTGACTATCGTTATGCTGTTTTAAAATGTGATAAATAATTAAATTTGTAACTGAGTCAATGTACAGTTTTCCTTGAGGATTCCCATGTTCGACCTCTTCACTAAGCCACAAAAGCAGCTGCTGCATTTTATGATCTTGATTTCTAAGGTAATAGCTTAAATCAAGCCTAGAAGATACATTTTCTTTATCAGCTATTTCTTTAACGATTTGAGGATTTAACTCAACACGCAAAAAAGATATCGGTTCTTTCCACTCGCAAGTGCTGTCAGCTCCAGCAGGAATAAAGTTAATATCATTTTTAAACGCTACTCCTCCATGAAAGCTATCTGCTACTGTTTCTTGAATTGCAACAGGCTTAGCGGTACGGTGAAGAAGAAGCAAATGTTTATCCAACGTTTCACGTGCTTGTTGAGGCTGCACGTTTACTGCTTTTATAATTTGAATATTTTCTTGTTTTTGACTCAAAACGTCATTTGAGTTAAACTTCACTTCTTTCATATAGCGCTCCTTTTTTATAGAGATATCCATCTTTTACTTTTTAGTTTGAATTTATGTGAACCCTTTTTGATTACTATAACGAAAGAGAAAATAAAAAGAAAAAGAAGTGAACTTATAATTCACTTCTTTTTTTGACGTAGCATTTATTTCATAGGCTGCAAATGGTTATTAGATTTCTGTTTTGCACCCCGCTGAACGAAAAAAATGATACAAAACGCTAGAAGATATAAACATGCAAAAGCTGTTATGTACCAAAGCGCTGAGGTAATGCCGCTTGCGTCCATAGTAAAGCCAATAAGCGCAGGGAAAACAGCACCTCCAAGCCCTGAAAAACCAGTAATTAAACTTGTTACAATACGGGCAGATCCGGTAAACGTATGGTTAGCATATACCATCGTTATCGAATAGATACCTGACATTGCAAGCCCTAAAAACCCTAATAAAATATAGCCTGCTACTGCTTCTTTTAACACAATAAACAGCACTAAACTCACAATTGTCCCTCCAATGCTACCAAAAAGATAACGTTCGTATGTAACAATTCGAATAATCCATCCAGTAGCCACTCGTCCTATGAGCATAGCTACCCAAAAAACGCTTATGCTTAAAGTAGCCTGTGAGGGAATTACGTCTAGATATGTGATAAAAATAGACGAAAGAAAATTATTCATACTGCTTTCTACTCCGGCATACATAAAAATCATCACACTAAAAAGAGTAAGTATTTTCCACCTTTGATTTTTAGTAAGCACAGGCGCAGGTTCTGAGCTGGCATCTGAAGCATCGCTTTCTGAAGTTGAAACAGTCTCTTTTTTAAAAGGAATTATTTTACAAACCACAACCATTAGTAAAGCTAGTACACTTGTTATAAAAAATGAAAACCTCCAGCTGTTCTGTGAAATCAATAAGCTAGCTACTAACGGCATCAACAGCGCACCTAGACCAAATGATACCTCTAAATAACTCATAACAATAGCTCTTCTACCGATAAATACTTCCATCATTAAAGTAGCTACAACTACTTCCAATGCGGCTACACCAATACCGTTTAAAAAATTGAATGCAATAATCCACTCAAATGGAGGCAATAAAAGCATACCTATTTGTGATAACGCTATCATTAGTGCGGCAATTGTAAGTAAATTCATTTCGCTGAAGCGTCCTAATAGAAAAGAAGAAAGCGGAACTCCTATCAAAAATCCTAAAGAACCTACTAATACAAGCTGTCCGCCAACTGTATAGGACACATGATAATGTGTTAACAATTGCGGTAAGACGGATCCTACGGCTGTAATGACTAATCCGCCCAACAAATAAAGCGCATATGAAGCTAGCGCAAACTTTTTCATCTCCCCACTCCCTTAAATTCTCTAAAACTTTCTTTCTGTACTTAATTATAAAGCTTTTCCTTTAGTTGTTAACTGAAATTTGAGAAAAAAACCATTCTTCCTACTCTACTTAATTTCCAGTCATTTATAAGATAAAACAAAAAGAAGAAGACAGGTGTCTCCTTCTTTTTTATTTTTCACTTTACAGTGATGCTTTTAAAATAGCTAAAATATCATCTTTATTTAGTTTCTTAAAGTTACCGAAACCTCCGTGCTCCATTTCACGAGCAGCAATTCCAGCAATTTCGTCTAGTCGCTCTTCTCCGATATCGTAATCTGCTAAGCGAGAAGGTGCACCAAGGCTTGACCAAAAAGCGCTTAGCTTATCGATTCCTTCTAACGCAATTTCTTTGTCACTTTTACCTGCAGTTTCAATATCAAACATGCTTGTCATGACGCGTTTCATACGAGTTACATCTTGATCTACAACGTGTCGCATCCAATTTGGGAATAAGATTGCTAAACCGCCCGCATGAGGAATGTCATATACTGCTGATACCGCGTGTTCAATTGTATGTGAAGCCCAATCTCCAAAGTATCCCATTTGAAGTGTTCCGTTTAATGCGATTGTTCCGGAATATAAAATCGTTTCGCGATGTTCGTAGCTTTGCAGATCTTCTAGCAATTTCGGTGCTGTTTCAATTACTGTTTGTAATACGGAATAGCACATACGATCTTGTAAAGGCGTGTTTTTCACGTTATGGAAATATTGTTCGAACACATGACTCATCATGTCTACCATGCCGTAGATAGTTTGATCTCTAGGAACAGACATCGTGTTCACAGGATCTAGTATAGAAAATACAGGATGCGTAACGGCGCTTCCCCAAACGTATTTTTCATTTGTTTCCCAATTCGTAATAACCGAATCAGGATTCATTTCAGAACCTGTTGCTGCCAATGTTAATACCGTTCCAAACGGCAGTGCTTTTGTAGCCGTGACTTTTTTGTTAATAATATCCCAGACGTCTCCTTCATACTCAGCTCCGGCAGCGATTGCTTTTGTACAGTCAATAACGCTTCCTCCGCCGACTGCTAGCATGAAGTCAATGTTTTCATTTCGGCAAATTTCAATTCCTTTTCGTACCGTAGATAATCGAGGGTTTGGCTCTACGCCCGCTAACTCGTGTATGTTTACGTTTAGCTCTTTTAACAGCGCAAGAACTTGATCATATAAACCGTTTTTCTTAATGCTTCCTCCACCATATACAAGCAAAATATTTTTTCCGTATTTCGGGAGTTCTTCTGATAATGCTTGAAGCTGATCTTTTCCGAAGATTAATTTTGTGGGATTATGATAAATGAAATTTTCCATACTATCTGTATACCTCCTAGTTGAATATAAAGTAAGTTGTCGCATTACGCGAACAAGAATGTAAGTATAAATGTAAAACAAAAATTTTTCAAGAGTTAAGTTCTCAAATCGCGTACTTTGTTTTATTGAGTGATTAAAATGAAGAAAATGGCTTCCTAGACATAAAAAAGAGAGCAAGTAAATGCTCTCTTTAAAGCTCTTTATAAACCATTTTTCTATACGTAACAAAGCCTTCTTTTTCGTAAAAACTCTCCGCAACCGTATTGTCACTCCAGTAATCCAACTCAATTGTATTTATGTCTTGAGTACGGGCAATGCTATAAATTTCTTTCATCAAACTTGAACCAAACCCTTTGTTTTTGTGGAGTTCTGCGATACTTATTTGATGAACATAAATTGACTTGTAAGCTTTTTTAAACACTGTTTCTGAATACTGCTTTATTTCAACCCAAGCGAATCCTACATGCTGTCCTTCATCTTCTGCTAAAAGAAAGATAAACCTATCGTTTTCCATCACTTTCTTAAAAAATTCATGTATCTTCTGAAAATCATATGTTTGAAAGCGCTCGGGGGATAATTCTACATGCAGTTGATGAACAGACTGATTAAGCTTGGCAATTGTATCAGCATCGAAAGTACGGCTAATCTTCAATTTTTTCTCTCCTATATATCTCGTATTTAGTAGTGGTCGTTATGAATTTATTTCGTTTAATATAGCCGGTGTGTTTGAGGTAAATAACAGATAGTTTTTATTGGTCGTTTTTATAAAGATGCGGTCAGTCGTTCCATACGGAGGGCCGATTCGAATGGCGTTTGCTTCTTTGCCTCCGTACGTGTCATCTTCCGTTACTTCAAGAATGTCTTCTAACGGAATCGTAAAGTGTGCAAGCTGCCATTTTATAATGAGGCTATCATTTATTTTTTGAACGCTAATAGTTGGTGTAAACATTTTATCCATCCCCTTTGGTTTCTATTTATCTTAACTTTGTCTCTCTGCAACGTGTTCTTTTATCCTTAAAATCGCTTCTTTCGGACAGCCTTGAAAATAGCCTCCGTGATAGCAAATAACATGCTCAATGTCGTAGTGTAAGAATTTTTCCAGTGAGTGAACTGCTTGGTCCATATTTAAAGTCGTTTGTTTAACAGGTCCCATTAGCTGTCCATTCACCAATACTAAAGCATCTCCCGCAACCAGCGTTTTTGATTTTTTCAAATAAAAACTAACGTGCCCATGCGTGTGTCCGGGAGTGAAAATAGCTTCAATGCCTCCGCAATATGGAAGCAGTTGATCTTCTTTTAATACTGTATCTACCTCAACTTTTGGAGGATTTTTATATAAATATTTTATTTCATCAGGTATAGCTGCTAGTTCTTCGTTACTCATTCGGCTCGCATTCGTTTTAATAAGCGGAAGTTTCCCTTCAATATACGGCTTATCAAATTCATGAGCATATACGATGATATTTTCATTTGATTTTTTTCGTATATCAGTCGCACACCCTATATGATCTAGATCTTGATGCGTTAGAAGAATTACTTTTAGCTGTTCAATAGATATATTCAATTCACCCAAGATCTCTTTCAGTTGATCGGTTTGCCCAGGCATTCCTGTATCAATTAGAATAGCTTCATCGTTATTCCAAACTAACGTAGGATTTAATATTATATCTTGGTCAAAAGCTCTGGCAGTCAACTGTAGCATCTCAACACCTGCAGAAATTCTCATTACGAACCCCTTTTCTTATTAAAGTACAAAGATTTTCAACCTCCACAATTGCTTAGCATGCAGTGGTATTCTTGAATTTTATCAATAAACAAAATAAAAACCAGACTGGAAAAAAATCACTTTTTATGATATGATATTTGTATAATAAAGTGTAAAATAATCGATTTTTATAAATGAAAAGGTGAACCCCACTGTCCGGGGTTCACCTTTTTTCTTTGTCGTTAGCCACTATGGCTTTTTTATTTCTTATCCTCTTTTTGAATGCACTCATGCAAAGGTACAACCTTGGTTTTCTTTGCTATTTTATATCCCCACCACGTCGCTAAAAAGAGAGGCAGGCCAATGTAGGAGACCGTTAAGCCGTACCAATCAATTTTGTCGGAAAGTACCGCTTGATAGTTTTGTCCTAAAATAACAATGAGGCACATTCCAAATGCAAGAACAGGACCTAGAGGGAACCATTTTGCTTTATAGGCTAGATCATTTAGATCCTGTCCTGAAGCAACATATGCTTTTCGGAAACGATAGTGGCTGACGGCAATACCAATCCACGCAATAAATCCGCTCATACCTGAAGCGTTTAAAAGCCACATATACATTTGATCACCAAAAACGGATGTTAAAAACGCAAGACCGCCAATAATAGTGGTTAAAACAAGCGCATTTACTGGAATTCCTCGACGATTAATTTTCCGAAGCGCTTTAGGCGCTTGCCCTTCATTGGCCATTGACCATAACATTCGCGTAGAAGCATATAAACCAGATGTTCCGGCTGATAAAACGGATGTAAGAATAACAGCATTCATCACCGAAGCAGCTGCAGCAATTCCTGCTTTTTCAAAAACAAGCGTAAATGGACTAACCGCAATGTTATCCACATCTCCTCCTAGAAGAGATGGACTGGTGTAAGGAATGATAAGCCCGATTACAGCAATGGCTGCAATATAAAATAGAAGGATGCGCCAAAAGACTTGGCGAATGGCTTTTGGTATATTTTTTTGAGGGTTTTCACTTTCCCCTGCCGCAATACCGACTAGCTCTGTACCTTGAAAAGAAAATCCCGCGATAAAGAAAATGCTTAGTACGGACAGAAATCCGCCGTTGACCGGCGCTTCTTCTAATGTAAAGTTTTTAAAGCCGATATATTCACCGCCGAAGATGCCAAAGATCGTCAGAAGGCCCACTCCGATAAATACAATGATGGTTACTACCTTTACGAGAGCAAACCAATATTCAGATTCTCCATAGCTTTTTACAGATAGGAAATTAAGTAAAAAAATTAAGCCTAAAAACAAAGCGCTCCAGATAATACTTGGCACATCAGGGAACCAAAACTTCATGATAATAGCAGAAGCAGCTATTTCTACAGCGAGCGTAACAGCCCAGTTAAACCAGTAGTTCCAGCCGAGCGCAAAGCCGAGAGCTGGGTCTACATAATGACTGGCGTACGTTGAAAAAGAACCTGATACCGGCATAAACGTGGCCATTTCTCCAAGGCTAGTCATGAGAAAGTAAACCATAATTCCAATAGCCCCGTAAGCAATCAGCGCTCCTCCAGGTCCAGCAGTTTGGATGGATGATCCGGTAGCTAGAAATAAGCCAGTTCCTATTGAACCTCCAATGGCAATCATGGTCATATGACGAGCTTTTAAATGGCGTTTTATATGCTTATCGTCCTGCTTCTTTTCTTCTTCATTACGATTTATATCGACCGCTTCCATACTTATCCCACCTTCATAAAAGAACTATGCGAACATGTTTAACGTAAAGCGTATAAGAATATCCATCTCCTATAAAAAGTAGGAGATGGATCCTTTATTGCTCACTTTGAAAAATCAAAGTAGTTTCGTTTTAATAGACGAGGCAGGCTCATAAGCTGTTCGTACGTTACACTTTTTTCTAAGGCAGAGGTGTTAATTAAAAACAGTTGATCTTCAATGTGTCCAACTGTTTCGTCTGTTTGATACGTAATTCCACATTCTGAACATGTAATGGAAGGCGTCTCTTTAATTTCTATAGCTTTTGTACCGTCAGGAAGCTCCCAATAAACCGTTGCATCCGTCTCCTTGGCTTCATATGATTCGCACCATTGGCACTTCAATATCATTCCTCCTTCGCTCCCGCCGTTTCGTATTTTTTCATTTGCGTTTCAAATTTTTTCTCTTTTAATTGATCGCGCTTTTCACGCTTGTCTTTTAAAGAGCTATGCTCTGGATTTTGATCATACGTTTTCCGGCGGTCAAGACGGTTTAGACCTTCCGGCGTTAAGTTGAACTTTGTATCATCAATAATTGAAAGAACACCGTTGCTTTCAAACTTTTCAAACACTTCAGGATATACTTTTTTATAAAATTCTTCTGCGCTTCCACTTTGGTAATTTTGCGGCTCTGGATAAGACGTAATAACACCTTCAAAGTTTCGAAGCACAACTTTATTGGAGCTTTGAGAAATAATATAGTTTGGCTGCAGCGGAATTTTACCGCCTCCTCCAGGAGCATCCACGATAAACGTAGGAACTGCATAGCCCGACGTATGGCCGCGAAGTCCTTCCATAATTTCTAGTCCTTTACTGATTGGCGCACGGAAATGGCCGATTCCTTCTGATAAATCACATTGATAAATGTAGTAAGGTCTCACGCGAATTTTTACTAAATCATGCATAAGCTGCTTCATGATTGGCACGCTGTCGTTAATTCCGGCTAAAATAACCGCTTGGTTTCCAACTGGAACTCCTGCGTTGGAAAGCATTTCACAAGCACGCTTTGATTCTTCTGTAATTTCAATTGATGTGTTAAAGTGCGTATTCAGCCAAACCGGATGATATTTCTTTAAGATGTTGCAAAGATTTTCTGTAATGCGCTGCGGGAACACCACAGGTGCTCTTGTACCGATACGAATAATTTCTACGTGGGGAATATCGCGCAAATTTTTCAAAATATATTCTAAAATATTATCATTGATTAATAGGCCGTCTCCTCCGGAAATTAATACATCACGGATTTGAGGGTTGGCAGCAATGTAATTAATAGCTGTATCCAGCTGTTTTTTTGGAACGCCCATGCCAATTTGTCCTGAAAAACGTCTTCTTGTACAATAGCGGCAGTACATAGAGCACTGATTTGTAACTAAAAACAGCACGCGGTCTGGATAGCGGTGCGTTAAGCCAGGAACCGGTGAATCTTCATCTTCATGAAGCGGATCTTCTAAATCATACCTTGTCTTATGCAGTTCTTCTGAAATAGGAACGGACTGCATTCTGATTGGACATTTCGGATCGTTCTCATCCATTAACCATGCGTAATAAGGAGTGATGTTTAACGGAATCGTTTTGGTTGCAATTTTAACGCCTTCTTCTTCTTGAGGTGTTAAATTGATCACTTTCTTTAAATCTTCCAATGTTTTAATCGTGTTTGTCAGCTGCCATACCCAGTCGTTCCACTGCTCGTCCGTTACATCTTTCCAAAGCTCGATTTCTTTCCAGTGTCTGCTTGCTTTATATAATGTATTTTTCATTTTATATTCCCTCCAAAGTTTATTTTTTGAATAGATGTTCTACTAAGAAATTGACCGCACCATGTAATAGCGGTCTTCTCCTTCGCCAAACTCTCCTGCTCGCGTTTCTTTAATCGTAAAGCCCATTTTTTTATACAGCTTAACAGCGCCTTCATTTTTTACATTCACAGTCAAACAAACACTTTCAAAACTATCTTTTTGTAGAATAGAAAATATTTCTTCTAAGAACAGCTGTCCAACTCCGCTTCCTTGTTTATCAGAGCGGACGTAGAACCCAAAGATATAAGCTTTTGTGACATCTTTGTAATCTCTAAGCAGCTCGCAAATGGCAATTGGCCTTGCGTCATTTTCCTGGAAATATTGAATGAGCTTTCCGTAGCGCGCTAAAGGTACAAGCGTCTGTTCATCAACGGCTCCCATGCCCGGAAACGCATCTTTTTCAAGTTCAATCATCATTTTTTGCTGCGCGGGACTTAACGACTCTGGGACTTCGATATAATACTGCTCTTTTAATGCATCCATTTTTCTTTCCTCCTTTTTTCACTTTCATATTTTGCATCTTGCAGCGGCCATATTGGACTTGGAAGGTGCTGATAATTAAAGGTCGTTAAGCGATTTGACGCTACGCCTGGAGCATCCACATAGATGATAGACCCTACAAGCGGTTCAAAAGCGGCTCTGAAATGATTTTTAGCTTTTAAACCAATTATTTTTTTCCTTGCTGGCTCGATACCGATATGGCGGAAAAGTTCAGGATCGTTTGCTGATACCGGCCTTCCAATCAACAAAATATCCAATTCTCCTACTCGAATATGAGCTGCGCCTTTTACATTTACTTTTAAATGCTGATTAAACGGTCCCGAATTGTAAAACTCACCTTCTGATAAGCCAATGACCTTTGCTTCAACTTCAACGGGCTTTCCAAACTCAGGAGAAACTTTTCCTCCTAAGGAAAGAGAGACGTAGCTTCCAACTCCTGCTTGCACGCATTGTTTAATAGATTCAGGGTCATAAAGACCTCCAAACAGTGTCCCCGGCATATTTAGCTTCAGCATGTATTCTAAAAGCTCTGTTGTATCACCGCTTCCGCAGCTTAAAGGATTGTCCGCTATATCAGCGAGCACAATTGGCTGTTCGTTTGATCGTTTTAACGCTGTTTGCAGACCTTCTTCAACGGTAGGCAAATCCATGATAAAATCTTCTTTTATACTCCAAAACTGAGAAGCTAGTCTATTTGCTGTTTTTTCTGCTGTTTCCGGATTCAAAGCTGTTACGAGCACGCTTGCTCCCGCAATTGGAATATCAGAATACGGAAAGCCTCCAAAAATGGAAACATTGTATACGTCTTCTTCTTGCTCGGCTTGGTTAGCAAGATCAATCATTTTTTTCATAGGTCCTTCTGCTGTTCGCATATTAATCGACGGCAAAAGCATGGGCAGTTTTTTTAAAGACGCATAATAGATAGCGCTTTCTTTTACCTGTGTTAAAAGCGCTCGCGCTGCGTTCACTCCTTGTTCATACATATCAATATGAGGATATGTTTTAAAACCGAAATGTAGCGGCGTGTACGTAAGCATATCTTCACTGATATTTGCGTGCATATCGAGCGTAGTAGCAATGGGAACATCGCTTCCTATACAGCTTCTTATTTGACCTAACAAATGAGCTTCCGGATCGAAAAGATGCTCTGCTACCATTGCGCCGTGCAAGGCGATTAATAAGCCATCTAGCGGGCCGGCGTGAGTAAGCATATGCAGCATTTGCTTTTCAATTGTGTAATAAGCTGCCGAAGATACAACCCCAGACGGAATTGCAGCTGCACAAACAAGGGGAACGATTTCTACTTGCTTCTCTTGCTTTAATACATCCAAAAATCCCCCTACTTCTGTTTTGGTTCCTGAGTATGCTTTATATATTTCCGTTCCAACAAAATATCCTTCTTGTACAAACTGTTCTATTTCTGTTTTTAATGGACTAAAGCTGTGAGATTCATGATAAAAAAAGGCAATGCCAATGCGATATGAAGACATGTGCTCCTCCTTTTCGCTAAGGTGCGAGATTAATAGTTGGTGTAGACAGACTTCCATTCTGTCATCACATCAAATGCATGATGAGAAACTTCCCTGTGGCCGTTGCCAGACATTTTCATTCCACCGAATGCTACCCCCATTTCAGCATTAGATGTTCCGTTATTGATATAGACTAATCCGCTAACAGCGTCTTTGGCAGCTCGGCTGGCATAGTGCAAGCTGCTTGTATAAATAGAAGTGGAAAGTCCGTACACCGTTCCATTATTGACGCTCATTGCTTCTTCGTAGCCATCTACTTCAATAAAAGCAAGCACGGGACCAAAAATCTCTTCTTGAGCAATTGTGTGATTTGAATGGACGTTATCGATGATTGTAGGCATGTAATAACAAGTTCCTAACTCTGATAAAGCACGACCTCCGAGCGCAATATTCCCGCCTTCTTCTACCCCTTTTTGTACGTAATCTTCTACTAAACGGCACTGCTGTTCATTAACAAGCGGTCCTATTGCAACCCCTTCATCAAGACCATTTCCAATCTTCATTTCTTCTGTAAGAGCTATTACTTTTTTCAACAGCTCTTCTTTTACTGAACGCTCCACGATGACTCTGCTAGCTGCGGTACAGCGCTGACCCGTTGTCGTGAATGCTGATTTAACGATTCCCTCTGCTGCTTTATCCAGATTGGCATCTTTTAATACGATAACCGCGTTTTTTCCTCCTAGCTCTAAAGAAATACGCTTTAAGGTTTTGCTGCTCATTTCTGCTAATTGCTGACCAACTTCCGTAGAACCTGTAAATGAGATGATTTTCACTTCAGAGTGCGTAGCAAGCTTTTGTCCAACGATTCTGCCCGATCCTGTAAGCAAGTTAATCGTTCCTTTTGGAAGCCCCGCAGCGTGCAATACTTCCATAAAAATCTTCGCTGAGAGCGCCACTTCTGAAGCCGGCTTCCAGACAACGGTATTGCCAGCAATTAAAGCGGCAAACATTTTATAAGAAGCGAGAGAAACAGGAAAGTTCCAAGGTGTAATACATGCCACAACTCCAAGCGGTTCGCGAACCATTTTTATATCTCGGTCAGGAAAGCCAGCGGGCACTATTTCGCCAAACAAACGTCTTCCTTCTCCCGCCATATACTGAGCTGTTGCAATGACGACACCAACTTCCCCTATGGATTCTGATAGCGGCTTTCCCATCTCTTTTGTCATTACTTGGGCTAGCTCTTCTTTTCTGTTTTCAAAAAGCCCAGCTGCTTTTGTTAAAAATGCTGCACGTTCAGGAATAGATATATTTTTCCAGTGGCTGTAGGCTTTACTAGCCGCGTTTACGGCAGCATCGACTTGACTAGCCGTAGCGGCTGCGCACATTCCGACGAGCTCTTGTGTTGCAGGGTTTATACTTTTAAAATAGGTTTGCTCCTCTTCACTTACCCACTCGCCGTTAATATATAAATCTCCTTGCAGCAGTTCGGTTTTAGTTTGACTCATATCGTTACCCTCCTTTTCATTTAAAAAGCTAGTTAATTGAAACTGCTTCTGTGATGACTTCTTCTAATAAAGACAGCCCTTGATTCAGCACGTCTTTATCAATATTCAGCGGCAGCATTAAGCGAATGGTTTGCCCTTTGACTCCACAGTTCATGATAAGCAGTCTTCTTTCCAGCGCTTTTGATTTAATGGCAGGAACATAAGCAGCTGCTGTTTCAACATGAAATTCAATGCCAATCATCATGCCAATTCCTCTAACCTCTTTAATAGCCGGTAAATGTCCGATAGAATGCTGAAGACGTTTCACAATATCGGCACCTACTTTTTCACTGCGCTCTACAAGCTTTTCTTCTTCAATGATTGAAATGTTAGCTAAAGCAGCTGCGCACGATACTGGATTTCCACCAAAAGTAGAACCATGTCCGGCTGTTGGCCATTTCTCATGCAGTTCTCGGCTTGCTACAATCGCTCCTAGTGGCATACCACCGGAAAGAGCTTTTGCTAAAACTAAAATATCTGGTGTGACTCCAGCATGTTCTGCGGCAAACATTTTTCCAGTGCGCCCGAATCCCGTTTGCACTTCATCAAAGATAAGCAGAATGCCATAATCATTCGCTATGTCTCTCAGTGCGCGTAAAAAGCTAGAAGGAGCAGGGTAATAGCCTCCTTCGCCCATGACTGGCTCAATAACAATCGCCGCTACGCGTGAAGGATCCACTCGCAGTTCAAACAGCTTTTGCAGTTGATTTAAGCAATATGCTTCCGCTTCTTCCTCGTCAATATTAGGAAGCTGACTTGGATACGGATAAGGCGCGTGATACACTTCTCCCAAAATCGGCTCGTAGTAGCTTCGGTACTTGGAGCTTGAAGCCGTAATAGCTGTAGCTCCTAATGTACGGCCATGAAAAGAACCTTCAAAAGCAATAATCGCTGGTCTGCCAGTGGCCGCTTTTGCTAACTTAAGCGCTCCATCAATAGCTTCTGCGCCTGAGTTTGAAAAGAAAACCGTATCTAAGTTTCCTGGCGTAATTTGCGCAAGTTTTTCTGCCAAATTCACAGCTGTTTCATAGTATCCGTAATTTAAACCGAGGTGAAGCAACTGATCTGCTTGTTTTTTAATCGCTTCTACCATCTTTTCATGTGTATGACCTACTGCATTGACAGCTACTCCTGATACAAAATCAATATATTCCGTGCCATCAGCTGTCCAAAATTTCGCACCGTGCGCTTTTTCAATAACAAGCTCTGTTACTCTTGTCATCACGGGTGATAAATGTTTTTTGCCTTTGATTTGAAGCTCTTCTGTTTTATTTTGCACTTTCATATGACTCATCCTTTCTTATGTGCTGATGAAAAATAGAAAACGCATGATCTAGCAATCTCACTATTTCATCAACTTCTGATTTCGTTATATTTAAAGGAGGACTAATAATGATATGTTCTCCTTTATGTCCATCTATAGATCCGGACCCTGGATAAAATACGCCTCCAAGCTCCATACAAATTTCATTGAGCTTTTCGCTGGCTGCTTCGCCTGGCTCGAAAAATATCTGTTGATTGGCGTCTTTCATTAGTTCTAATCCAATTAAAAGTCCGCGGCCGCGAATATCTGAAATATACGGATGCTTGCGCTGCAGCGCTACTAAACATTCCATTAAATACGCACCTTGAGTTTCTACATTTTGAAGGATATTTACTTCTTCATACATGTCCAAAGCAGCAAGTCCTGCCGCTATCGAAACAGGATGTCCACTGTACGTATAGCCGTGAAGGAATTTTCCGCCGCTATTTTCTAACAGTCCTTGAATCAGACGGTCATGGACAACCATTCCTCCTAAAGGAGCGTACCCTGCTGAAACTCCTTTACCAAACGTTAGAATATCCGGTTCGATTCCGAATTGTTCCACTGCAAAATCAGTTCCTGTTCTCCCAAAGCCTGTCATCACTTCATCAACAATCAAAAGAATGTCATAGCGGCTGCAGAGCTCACGTACTTTTTTGAAATAGTCAAGCGGAGGCACGACAGCTCCTTGCTGACTTCCTACAATCGGCTCTGCGATAAAAGCTGAAATATTTTCTGGACCAAGCTCTAAAATGGTGCGTTCAATATCGGTGATGCAGCTCCAGTTTTGATTTGCCACGCAGTCTTCTTGATTGCGATTATACGGACAGCGATGACAATAAGGAGAATACACGTGCGCAAAATGTAAAAGATTAGGTGTGTAAGGATATCGTCTTTTTACATCTCCTCCAGCTGATAGTGCCCCTATCGTATTTCCGTGATAGGACTGCCACCTTCCGATTACGATGTGTTTTTGCGTCTTTCCGGCATCTCTGTGATATTGCCTTGCTAATTTTAATGCACTTTCATTGGCTTCTGATCCTCCTGATGTAAAATAGACTTTGTTTAAATGGAGTGGAGCCATTTTACCGATTTTTCCTGCAAGTTTATGCAAAACATCTGTTTCAAAACGTAATGTATGAACAAACGCCGCTTTTTTAGCCTGATCAGCCATCGCCTCGGCTATTTTTACAATGCCGTGCCCTAAGTTTGCCGCTACGGCCCCGGAGCAGCCGTCTAAATACTTTTTTCCTTGTTCATCTATTAAGTAGCTTCCTTGACCGTGCGTAATCATAGGGTACTTTTTTGTTAAATCTCTATGAAAAACATAATCTCTTTTTATTTCGTCCATCTTTCCACCACCATCGCCATTCCTAATCCTCCTGCAACGCAAATAGTAGCAAGGCCGTATCGTCTTTTTTGCTTGTGGAGCTCATGACACAGAGTTGTGATGATTCTTGCCCCGGAGCAGCCTAAAGGATGTCCAAGCGCAATTGCTCCTCCGTTTACATTCACTTTCTCTGATGTGATGTCCCATTCTCTTAAGCAAGCAATACTTTGGGCGGCAAATGCTTCGTTTAGTTCAATTAAGTCCATATCATTTAAGCTTAAACCGGCTTTAGTTAAAGCAATTTGCGAAGCAGAAACGGGGCCAATTCCCATTTCCTTTGGAGAGACGCCGGCTGCGGCAAACGACACAATCTTTGCCATAGGTGTTAATCCGAGGTGCTCAGCTTTTTCTTCCGACATCATCAGCAGCATCGAAGCGCCATCGTTTCTTCCGGATGAATTTCCAGCTGTCACCGTTCCATTTCTTTGAAAAACGGGCTTAAGCGTACCAAGCTTTTCTTTGCTAGTAAGACGAGGAAATTCATCTGTTGCAAAATGCCTCATTCCTTCTTTTACAGGAACCGGTATAATTTCTTCTTCGAACAAATCAAGTTCTATAGCCCGCCTAGCTTTTTCCTGACTATAAAAAGCAAACTCGTCCTGCTCCGTACGGCTAATGCTATACTTTTCAGCAAGCCACTCCGCCGTCTGTCCCATTGTAAACGTTCCGTATAGCGTTTCAGGCTGTGATTTTGGCTGACTTTCTGTGTTAGAGTCATAGAGTGTTAAATCACCAACGTGAAAACCAAAACGAGTGCCTACCGTATAGTGCGGTGCTTGAGACATGCTTTCCACTCCTCCAGCTAATACCGCTTCGGCTTGACCTGATAAAATGGACATAGCGCCATTCATCACAGCCTGCATGCCTGAGCCGCACTGGCGGTGCACGGTATAAGCAGGAATACGTTCAGAGAATTGAGCTTTAAGCCCGGCTACTCTCGCTATATTAGGAGCATGAGCGCTTTGTTTCGTTTGTCCGACAATAATTTCCTCAACAATCTCTGATGTATATCCGGCTGAAGACAAATTGTTTTTCATCACAAGAGAGACTAGTTCTTCTGGAAGCGTATCTGCAAGCGAACCGCCAAACTTTCCAATAGGAGTTCGAAATGCATTTACAATCACTGCCATTATGCCGTCACCTCATTGTCTTTGCTAAACAATGTAGAAACATGAAAAGAAGCCTCTGTTTTTTGTTTTACTTCCTCTAAAGAAACACCCGGAGCTGTTTCAAGAAGTTCAAGACCAAGATCGGTTACCGAAAAGACAGCTAATTCCGTAATAATCATATCGACTCGTCGCTCTGAAGTAAGCGGATAGCTTAAATTCCTAACTAGTTTTGACTCTCCTTGACTATTCGTATGAAGAGTCGTCACAATCACTTTTTTCGATCCTTCTAATAAATCCATTGCTCCTCCTACGCCAAGAACACTTTTCCCAGGGACAGCCCAGTTCGCAATTCGCCCTGCTTCATCTACTTGAAGCACTCCAAGAATGGATACATTCACATGACCTCCGCGTATCATCGCAAAAGAATCGGCGCTGTTAAAAAATGAGGCACCTTCCAAGACCGTGACGGGAAGCTTCCCAGCATTCACAAGCTCTGGATCTATATAGGTTTCTTCAGGAGTAGGGCCAACGCCGAGAATTCCGTTTTCTGAATGTAAAAACACGTGAACATCGGGTGAAATATAATTAGCAACCAAAGTAGGAATCCCTATCCCTAAGTTCACTACATCTCCGTGACAAAGCTCTTTTGCAGCGCGCCCAGCAATATATTGTTTGACGTTCATCTTATTTTTCTCCTTTCACTACGATATAAGTAACGTATAAATGAGGAGTGATAATTTCTTCAGGAGAAATTTGTCCAACTTCAACCACTTCTTCTACTTCAGCAATCACGATATCAGCGGCCGTTGCCATCATTGGATTAAAGTTTCTTGCTGATTTGCTGTAAATAAGATTTCCGAGTCGGTCTGCTTTTTTAGCTTTTATAAGCGCTACATCTGCGTGCAGCGATTCTTGCAAAACATATTTCTTTCCTTTTAATACTCGTTCTTCTTTTCCTTCAGCGAGCTGAGTCCCTACGCTCACAGGTGTGTAAAATCCTCCAATGCCCGCACCTCCTGCTCTAATAGCCTCGGACATTGTTCCTTGCGGGATAAGCTCCACTTGAAGTTCTTGTTGTTGATAGGCATGTACAACTTCAGGATTGGAAGTAAAATACGAACCTATAGCTTTTTTTACTTGTTTTCTTTGAACCAATATACCCAATCCTTTTCCAGGTTCACCGAGGTTATTACTAATAATCTCTAAATCTTTAAGATTTGATTTGGCAATCGCCTCAATTAGACTAAGCGGGCTTCCTACAAGACCAAATCCACCTACCATAATGCGTGCGCCATCAGTTATTTTTCCTACTGCTTCTTCGCGCGTGATGATTTTGTTCATTTTGTTTCCTCCTTTTCTTTTTATATTTCACAGCGCTTTACACGAAAAAAACCAAGCAGGACACAATGACTCCCCAAAGAAACAGGGACGTCCCCCATTCTTTGTAAAGCGTGTGTGTCTGCTTGGTTTTAATAAGACCATGAAAAGAGGTTATCTTCTCACTTTATTCTAACCAAACGCTATGTAATTTTTTGATTCACATTATCCCAGTAACGTTGGATTGCAGCCTGAAGCGCTACGATAATCGCCTGTTGAGATGGAGCAAAATAATAATTTTGAATACGTTCAATAAGAGGTTCAATTCCATCTGCAAGGCAGTAACCAATAAGCAGCTTCCGGAAAAAATTTTGCGTCAGCTCCGTAATAAACGTAAACTCAGCATTTACAATTTTATGCTCTGTCAGATCCACTTCTAGTACAATTCCCGCATGCTTATACATTTCATACATGGAAGTTCCCTGTGGAGCTTTTGCATATCCTGTCACAATGACTGTATTCAGTATTTGCATGCCCCTTAATCTCCTTTTAAAAACTATTTAATTACTCCGCACATTTACACTAATAATTCTGAAAGGTCAAATGAGACTAACTCATATGATTTTAGTTATGTAAGTGCTTTCATTTTTAAAAAGATATGTTCTTACACAACTAATATTTCGCCTTTTCTAGACAAAATCCTTCTTTTCTTTTAAAAAAACTTTCTATTTTTTTATTTATTCGGCTTTATTGAAATTTATTCGAATCTCCATCAAACTTTTCATCTGCTATACGGATGGACTCTGTTGGACAGCCTTCAAACGCATCTATTAAATCGTCTTCTAACTCTTGGGGCACTTCAACAGTGCCTTGATTATCATCAAGGATAACGAACGCAATTCCTTCATCATCATAATCATAAATATCAGGTGCCGCAGCTCCGCATGCGCCGCACGCAATACACGTTTCTTTATCGACTATTGTATATTTCCCCATGATCATTCTCCTAACTAAGTTTAAAAGTTATTACTTATTACCAGCCGCGTTCTTGCATACGATTTTCTGGTAATAATGATGAAATTTCAATTCCTTTCATTGCACTTCCTAGCCCTTTTGACAAGCTTGCAATCAGTTCATAATCTTGATAATGCGTTGTTGCCTCAACGATTGCTCGAGCAAATTTTTCAGGGTTGTCGGATTTAAAGATTCCTGAACCAACGAACACGCCGTCTGCTCCAAGCTGCATCATTAACGCTGCGTCCGCGGGTGTTGCTACGCCGCCTGCTGCAAAGTTTACAACCGGTAAGCGGCCTTCACGTTTAATTTGCAGTAATAGCTCATAAGGGGCACCTAATAGTTTGGCTTCTGTCATTAACTCGTCTTCATCCATGCCTACCACTTTACGTACTTGAGCGTTGACTTGGCGCATATGACGCACTGCTTCCACGATATTTCCTGTTCCTGGTTCGCCTTTTGTACGAAGCATCGAAGCACCTTCACCAATTCGTCTTGCTGCTTCCCCTAAATCACGGCATCCGCATACAAATGGAACCGTAAATGTACTTTTGTTAAGGTGATATTCCTCATCAGCTGGAGTCAGCACTTCACTTTCATCAATGTAGTCTACACCCATTGCTTCTAGCACGCGTGCTTCAACAATATGGCCGATTCGGGCTTTTGCCATAACTGGAATGGATACAGCGTTCATCACTTCTTCAACAATTGTTGGGTCTGCCATACGAGACACGCCGCCTGCTGCACGAATATCAGCTGGAACACGCTCCAATGCCATAACAGCAACAGCGCCTGCTGCCTCTGCAATTTTTGCCTGTTCTGCATTGATCACGTCCATGATAACGCCGCCTTTTTGCATTTCTGCCATTCCCCGCTTCACGCGGTCCGTTCCATTTCTCACCATATTCAATTCCTCCTTTATATGTTCAAACACTTATTATGCAACTTCCATGCCAGTGTTAAAATATAGAAGAAATTAGTAAAAAACACTGATTTTTATGCCAAATTATTAAGCAGTTTTTAAAAATTTGGCAGGCGAAAGCCAATTTTTTAAACTAAAACAGCTTCCATCCCTATTAGAGACGGAAGCTGTTTTGTTAAGGAACTAACACTAATTTTCCGGTCGTTTTTCTTCCTTGAAGCAGACGATGTACATGTGCTGCTTCTTCAAGTGAAAATGTACCGCCCAGCATTAATTTTAACTGACCGGAATTCACGTAGTTTAATAGCTCATGCAGGCTTTGCTGATAAAGTGCTGGTTTTGCCATCATTTGAGGTAAGAAAAAGCCGAGAACCGACTGATTTTTTTCCATCAGGCGAGCAGGGTTAAACTTTACAGATTTTCCGCTAGCCATTCCGTAAAAAACGAGGCGCCCAAATGGTGCAAGACATTGAAGAGATTCATAGAATATATGCCCTCCTACCATTTCTAAAATAATATCGGCTCCTTTTCCTTCTGTTACTTCTAAAATCCGTTTTTCCCAGCCTGTTTCTGTATAGTTAATCACTTCGTCGGCACCAAGATTTTTTGCAAGCTCAAGCTTTTCTTTAGAGCTCGCTGTAGCAATAACTTTTCCAGCTCCAAAAATTTTCGCAAGCTGAACAGCTAAGGTTCCGACGCCGCCTGCTGCTGCATGAACGATGACGGTTTCTCCTTTTTCAAGGCGACCCATTGTTTTTAAAATATGATAAGCCGTTAGTCCTTGAAGAGGCAAAGCAACGGCCTGTGTTAAATCCACATTCTCCGGCAACGGAATAAGGCCTCTTGAATCTGCCAGCGTGTACTCAGCGTATCCTGTTGCTCGATTAGATCCCAGCAGTGTCACGACTTTTGTACCTACTTTTATCCCTTGTACATCCTCGCCTACTTCAACCACTTCGCCTGCTACTTCAGAGCCTGGAATAAAAGGCAGCGGCGTTTCGACTACATATGCTCCTTCGCGCCGCGCAGCGTCGGCATAATTAACGCCAATTGCCGCAACTTTAATGAGCACATCTTTCTTTTTAGGTACAGGGCGTGCAATATCGATAACTTGCAGAACATCAGGCCCTCCATACTGCGTGAATTGAATAGCTTTCATCTTTTATATCCCCCTCTTATTTCCCTTGAAATAGTGGCTTTCTTTTTTCTTTAAATGCAGATATTCCTTCTTGATGATCCCTCGTTTCTACCATAAGAACTTGCGTTAGCCTTTCTTGTTCAAGCACTTGTTCTAGCGTTAAATGGAATGAATCGTTGACGATTTTTTTCATTTTTCCGTACGCTTTCGTTGGCCCTTGTGATAAACGGCTTGCAAAAGACGTAACCTCATCTTTCAACTGATCTAACGGCACTACACGGTTCAAAAAACCGGCTTTGTAAGCCGTATCGGCATCCAGAGGCTCTGCTAAAAATAGCAGTTCTTTAGCTTTGTGGGGGCCAACGACCTTTGTGAGAAAGTAAAGACCTCCTCCATCTGAAATCAATCCCACTTGAGAAAAGCTTAATACAAATCGGCTTTCTTGTGATGCGATGATAAAGTCAGAAGCGAGAGCTAAATTAAAAGCAGCTCCTGCTGCAAACCCATGAACTGCTGAAATAATTGGCTTCTCTAGATTTTGCATCGCTAAAATACATTCATTTAAACGGCCGATATGTTCATAAACATCAGCTCCCGATGCTTGACCCATCGTTTTTACATCGCCTCCGGCAGAAAACGAGCGCCCCGCTCCATTTAATATAACCACTTTAATAGACTCATCGCTTTGTGCCTGTTTTATTTCAGCTGTTAACTTTTCAATCATTTCCTCACTGAATGCATTTAAACGATCCGGTCGATTTAATGTTAAAGATAAAATAGTCCCCTGCTTTTCTACTACTAAATCACTCATAATTTCGACTTCCTCCTCTTTGCTTTGCATTAAACGATAAGCCACCCACCGTCTACTAATAAATCACTTCCCGTCATATACGATGCCTCTTTAGACGCTGCAAAAGCAATAACATTTGCAATTTCATCTGGTTTACCTACACGTTTTAAAGCCGTATTTTTTTCGATTGCCTTAGTGAAGCGCTCATTTTCAAGTCCAGGCTGTGTTAAAGGTGTTTTTACGAATCCAGGAGACACAGAGTTTACTCTGATTCCGTGAGGTGCTAATTCAAATGCCATTGCTTTTGTAAAGTTGATTAAAGCAGCTTTAGCAGCGCTATAGTGGGGAATTTGCGCACCTGCTTTATGTCCTGAAAGAGAAGCGATGTTAACAATAGAGCGATTTTCTGCTATTTCTTCAGTTAAAAAAGGAATCAAATGTTTTGTTACAAGAAATACGCTTGTTAAATTGACGTCCTGCACCTGTTTCCACTGTTCAAGCGTTGTTTCTTTGATTGTGGAATTAACAGATCCGCCTGCGTTATTAATTAATAAATGAATTTGTCCGTACTTTTCTTTTATAAACTCAGCAAGCTCTTTGACGTCTTCTTCTTTCGTTACATCAGCTGGGAAAATATCTGTACATTTTCGTTCACACCGTGTGTCAATAGCGGATGCAGCCTGTATTAGTTTTTCTTTCGTTCGCCCGACAAGAATGACGCGAGCGCCTTCTTTCGCCATTCTTTGAGCGGTCGCTTCTCCAATGCCGCTTCCAGCTCCTGTAATAACAGCTATTTGCCCTTCAAAACGCATCATAATACCCCTCCTTATACAACATATCGTCCGCTGTCGATAAATTCACGGGCGATGTCTCGATTGCGCATGAACTCTCCTTCACTTTGCAAATCATTCATCCATTTTCCAAGAATTGTGCGGTACTGTCGGTGTTTTTCATCCGTTAACATCCCGTTTATTAATTGTCGAGCCTGCTTTTCAATTTCAAAGAGCGTTTCACTAACAACTGTTGCTGTGAGCTTGCTTTTTAACGTTTCTTTTTCTTCTCCATTTCTGGTTACAGCTTTTTCCACGCGCAGCACAGATGACTCCATAGCGAATAGCCCAATAGCAATTTCTGCTAATTTCATCAGCGTTTCTTGTTCTTGCGCTAGATTTGTCTGAAACGTTTGGAATGCTGTTCCTAGCAATGCAAGAAATAAATGCCTTGTTGTAATAACAGCCTGCTTTTCTCGTGCTAGAAGTTCATTTGAAGATATTTCCCACTGACCGCTCATCAATTCACTAACGGCATGTTCTACTCGTTTGTTCAGCTCTATTTCTCCTTTGCCTGCTTTTTTTAGAAGCTGAGTTGGAAGCAAAAGGCGGTTGATTTCATTTGTACCTTCAAAAATACGATTGATGCGTGAGTCACGGTATACTTGTTCAATTTTATATTCTTGAATAAATCCTGCTCCGCCATGAAGCTGCAGCGATTCATCGGCAATTAAATCAAGAGTTTCCGATCCATACACTTTACACACTGAACATTCCATTGCAAATTCAGCCAGCTGTTTAGCTACTAACTTATGATTTTCACTTTCATATAGTCCACCAAGCGCCTCTTCTAGTAAACCAGCTGTACGGTACTGGATAGATTCAGATGCAAAAATACGAGCCGCCATTTTTGCTATTTTTTCTTTTGAAGCGTTAAATTCCGCAATAGCTGTTTTAAACTGCTTGCGTTCTTTTGTATAACCTAAAGCAAGTTCAAACGCATATTTCGCTGCGCCCATACATGCAGAACCTAAGTTAAAACGTCCAAGGTTTAAGACGTTCAGCGCAATTAAGTGACCTCTTCCTACTTGTCCAAGTACGTTTTCTACGGGTACTAAACAATCTTCATAAATAACCGGGCGAGTAGACGACCCTTTAATCCCCATTTTCTTTTCTTCTGCCCCGAGAGACAGTCCTTCAAAATCTTTTTCTACAATAAAAGCGGTAAAATGTTCTCCGTCTACTTTTGCATATGTGATGAACGTATCTGAAAAGGCAGCATTGGTAATGTACTGCTTCGTTCCATTTAATACATAATGCGTTTTTTCAGGATTTAATACGGCTTTTGTTTGGGCTGCAAGAGCATCAGAACCAGCTTCTGGCTCTGTCAAACAGTAGGCGCCAATATATTCACCGCTTGCCAATTTGGGCAAGTATTTTTCTTTTTGCTTTTTGGTACCAAAATACGTAATAGGAAGTGTCGCAATGCATGTATGATTAGAATGAGCGACTCCATATCCGCTTGTCCGGCCGATGATTTCACCGACGAGTCCTTTGCTTACTTTATCAAGACCTAGTCCTCCATATGCTTCTGGAATACTGTGAGCAAGAAGTCCGAGTTTGCCTGCTTTGTGCATCAATTCTACTACTTTATCAAAATCTTGCTGCTCAATGTCACTGTGGTAAGGGTCGACTTCTTTTTCAATAAACTGCTTTGCTGTCTGAGCGATCATACGATGCTCATCCGTTAAGTCTTCAGGTGTATAGACGTGCTGCGCAGATGTTTTTTTAAGTAAAAATGATCCGCCTTTTGCTTCGGTTTTCATTTCAGACATATCATTTCCTCCCCGTTTACTAGCTTTTTCTTCATTACCTTAGGAACTACAGAATAGACGTTTTTCCGGCTTACAAAGCCAATTTCATCTAGAAAGCCATACTGAGTGAGCATTTCTCCTACGGCTGAGTGTTTCAATATTTCAACAGATGAATGCTCATAAGCCTTATACAAAAGCAGTGCGGCTTTTGCAGCATCCGTTAAATAAAATGTTTTTAGTTGCAGAAGACAGCTTATAAAGTACCCCGCTCCATATAAATCTTCTAGACAGAAGCGATCGGATGAACCTGAACAAACCAATAAAACAGTTTCATCTTGACTTGGTTGACAAACAGCACTGGCAACCGCTTCTCCGTTTAACAGTGAAGCTGCATAGACATGTTTTGCTTTTTCAGCGTTATGAATGGCCACCGTTCCATTAGTGGTGGATAAAATAACCGTTTTATCTTGAACATGCTGCTTTATCGTGCTGGGGCTTGGATCAAAAAAGCCTTCAATCGTTTTCCCTCTATATTCGCCTACAAGCGCAATTTCGTCAGGCTTATACGTTTTTGCTTTATTGCGCGCTTCTTCTTCGTTTTTTACGGGAATAACCTCTATTGCTCCTTGTTGTAAAGCAGCCGCAATTGTTGAAGTAGCCAATAAGACGTCAAATATAACGACCGTTTTTCCTTCTAGCTTTTTGGCAAGAAGCTCTTCTTTTTTGAGTATTACGTGAACTTTTCTTTTCATATATGCCCGCGTTCTGTATGCAGAGCATGAATAATCAGCGTTTTTACATACTCTCCAAATTGTGAAAACCGTTTGTCATTTGTTTGGCCTTTTTTATAACGGTAATAAATTTGCTGACAAATGACAGCAAGTTTGAAGTACGCAAACTTCAGGTAAAAGTCAATGTGTGACACATCTCGTCCGCTTTTTTTAGCATACGCTTCCACAAAATCTCGACGGGAATAAAAGCTTTTTTGCACAGTAACAGGTGGGTTCCCCAATCCTCTTTTTAAAAGTTCAGGGTCGCTGTCTTCCATCCAATAGCTCATCGCCACTCCCAAATCAGCAAGCGGGTCTCCAACGGTTGTCATTTCCCAGTCAAATAATCCTACAATTTTATTTCCATCCGGTGAAAATAACGTATTGTTAAGCTTATAATCATAGTGAATAATGGTTGAATGCTGTGAAGTGGGGATGTGTGTGGTCAACCATTTCTTTAGTGCTTCTACTTCCGGTATGTCACTTGTTTTTGATTTTTCATAACGATGAATCCAGCCGTGTACTTGACGTTCTAAAAAACCTTCAGGCTTGCTGATTTCTTCAAGGAGCGTACCTTTATAAGGAACGTCATGAAGCTGAACAAGGACATCTACCATTTGTTCTGAAATACGACGGCAAAGTTCGCTAGTTCCTTTCACGTCTTCTGGAAACGCTGTGTCGATGAGAACACCGTGCTTTCGCTCCATTAAAAAAAAGGGTTTCCCGACCACCGTTTCATCTTCACAAAACACATTAGGCCTAGGAGCGAGAGGGAAAGATTTCGATAAAACAGATAAAATCTTGTATTCTCTTTCCATGTCATGCGCTTTTGGCGCAACTGGCCCAAATGGCGGGCGTCTCAACACCGCCTCCCACTCTCCGACTGAAAGAGCGTAGGTTAAATTGGACGCACCCGATCCAAATTGCTTGATTAAAAGAGGCTCTTTAGGTAAATCAGGAATCGAAACACGGAGAAACTGATGCAGTTTTTCCGTGTTTAATTCCTCTCCTTTTCGTACAGGAATGATTTGTGACATTCTTTTACCACCTGCTTTTTTATAGTTAAACAGCTACTTTATAATTCATCAAAAACTGCTTAATGTCCGCTGGAATAGAAATGCTTTTTTGTGCATCAAAATCAAAGTACACGATGACAGCTTCTCCTTTAGCAATCAGCGATCCCGTCTTGCTGTCGGTAATTTCATGGCCAATTGTAAAGCTTTTATTGCCGACATTAGATACAAAGGTTTTAATCGTTAACACTTGATTAAAATATCCTTGCGCAACAAAATCACATTTAGTAGACGCTAAAATATACTCCCACTTTTTTGTATGCATGGATGCTCCCATTTCTTCAAAAAAAGCAATGCGTGCCTCTTCTAAATAAATGAAATAGCTCGTATTGTTAATGTGACCGAGTGCGTCTGTTTCGCAAAAACGCACTTTGACCTGTGTTTCATACATGGTTTTCTCCTCCTTTACTTATGTGAAAAAACAGCGGGACGCTTTTCAATAAATGCTGATACTCCTTCTTTAATATCTTCTGTTTGAAAGACTTCTTCAAACAGCTCTGCCTCAAGTTCAAGACCTTCAGATAGTGTACGATTCATTCCTTCGTTTACCGCTGCCTTAATTCGAGAAAGTGACGGAAGAGAGTGACGGTTAAATTTCTTAGCCAGCTCTTTTGCTTTTTCCAGCCCTTTTCCTTTAGGCGTTACATGATTGGCAAAGCCTGCATGAAGTGCTTCTTCCGCCGAAACAGGACTGCCGGCAAACATCCATTCTTTAGCTTTAGATGCGCCGATTACGCGCGGAAGACGCTGAGTTCCGCCGCCTCCGGGAAACAATCCGAGCTTCACTTCCGGAAGACCGATTTGAGCATGTTCTTCGGCAATGCGTATATCAGCGGTTAGTGAAAGTTCGCACCCTCCCCCAAACGTTAAACCGTTTAACACGACAATTGTTGGTTTTTCAATGTTTTCAAGTTTTTGCAAAACACGATGGGTTTTCATAAACTCTTCTTTAATACCGCTTTGTCCCATTAGCTGTGGAAATTCTTTAATATCAGCTCCAGCCATAAACGCCCGGTCGCCCGCTCCCGTTAAAATGATTGTAATGACATCAGGATCTTTACTAAGCTCTTCATACGTTTCTTCAAGCTGCTGCACAACAGCCTGGCTCATTACATTTAAAGGCGGATTATCAATGGTTACAATAGCTGTTTTCTCTTCTTTTTCAATACGTACAAATTTTTTCATCATTGCTTCACTCCCTGTGTGTGGTATGTGTAAAAACCTTTTCCTGTTTTGCGTCCAAGCTCGCCTTTTTGAACTTTTTCTTCTATGCACGCAGCTGGCTTGTCCTCAGGGTCCCCTGTTTCGCTATAGCGCTGCTGCATCACAAAATATCCGACGTCAATTCCTGAGAGATCCATCAATTCAAAAGGACCGATCGGGTGATTGAGCGCTTTTTTGCAAATCGTATCAATGTCTTCAAAATCTGCGTATCCATTTTCGTAAAGGAAAACGGCTTCTTTTTGCAGCGCTCCTAAAATTCGATTGGCAATAAAACCTGAGATTTCTTTTTTCAGAAGGACTGCTGTGCGATTAATTTGCTTGCAAACTTCCATTGTCGTTTGAGCTGTTTGTTCACTTGTCTTTTCACTCATCACAACTTCTACGCAGTCCATTACAAGAGGAGGAAAAAAGAAATGCATGTTAACGATTTGCTCTGGACGGTTTGTTGCACTTGCAATAAGCGAGTTAACAATTGTTGAACTATTCGATGCTAAAATGGCGTGACTTGGTGCGTACTCATCTATTTCTTTAAAGACGCTTTGTTTTACATCTAACTTTTCTACAACAGCTTCAATCACAAAATCAGCACTTGAAACCGCTTCCTTTAATGTGCTTGTAAAAGACAACCTTTGAAATGCGGCTTCTTTAGCATCAGAGGAAATTTTGCCTTTGTGAACCCACTTGTCTATAATTGCTTCCAGCTTATTTTTCGCCTCTATGAGTGATTGTTCATTCATATCTTGGATAATTGTTTCATATCCTCCAAGTGCACAAAGCATACCAATTTGATGTCCCATTTGTCCTGCGCCAATGACAGCAATACGCTGTATATCTTTACTATTCATGTTATAGCCTCCTTTTAATATAAAAGGAGAGAAAGAGCTTATACTTTCCCACCTTTTACGAGCACTGTCCAGCCTAGCAGCTACTGTGACTGAATACCTTTCATTAACATCTTATAAAAAATAGCCGCAACTTCTCGATCTGACTTTTCACCATCCGGCTGAAACCAAAAATAGCTCCAATTTGTCATTCCTAATATGCCTAGCGTCACGATATCTGAAGGCAAATCTGAACGGAACTGCCCTGCTTCCATTCCTTTTTCAATAATTTCCTGTACGTTTTCTTTAAAACGATCGCGCTTTGGAATGATTTGCTGTAAGTGTTCTTCACTCAAATGACGCATCTCTCGAAAAAACACTTTAGCTCGAAGACCTTCTTTCTCAATATCATGAACAAGTTTAAAAATAATGCTGTGCAGCTTTTCAGGATAAGATATTGTCTTATCTGCAAGAATCGTCTCTTGGTTTTCTATTAATCTTTCAATATATTGAAGGTGAATATCCATTAAAAGCTCTTGCTTGCTTTTAAAATAATAATAAAACGTTCCTTTTGTGACATTTAATTCATTTACAATATCTTGAATAGACGTTTCTTTGAAACCTTTTTGAGCAAAAAGCTGAATGCTTCGTTCCATCATCAAATCTTTCATCGTCAAACCCTCTCTGTCTTTTCTCATTTTCACAAATTATACCATGGCTTAGAGGGAGCTTTTGAAAAAGTTTGTTTATGTTCAGCTTCTTTACATCGTTTCTTTCACCACTTCTTCTCGCAGTGCTCTTCGTAAAATTTTTCCTACATTGGTCTTAGGAAGCTCAGCGCGAAACTCAAAGATTCGCGGAATTTTGTAAGCTGCAAGATGATGTCGACAATAAGAAGTAAGCTCTTCTTCAGAAAGAGATTTTCCTTCTTTCACTACCAAAATCGCTTTAATTGTTTCTCCTCTGTAAGGATGCGGAACGCCAATGACAACGGCTTCTTTAATGTGGCTGTGCTCATATAAAACTTCTTCAATATCTCGAGGATACACATTAAAACCACTCGCAATAATCATATCTTTTTTGCGATCAACAATGGATAAATACCCATCTTCGTCTATCTGTCCAATATCTCCTGTGTACAGCCAGCCGTTTCTAAGCGCGTGAGCTGTTTCTTCAGGCTGATTCCAATAGCCCTTCATAACTTGAGGGCCTTTAATGACTATTTCTCCAAGCTCTCCTCTTGGCAGTTCTTTTGTTCCTGTAGCCACGTCTACAATTTTATAAGCAGTTTGCGGAACGCCAAGTCCGACTGTGCCTGGCTTTCGTTCACAAAACGGCAGGTTGCAATGGGTAACGGGGGACGCTTCTGATAAGCCGTACCCTTCTAACACTTTAGCACCCGTTTTTCGTTCGAACTCTTTCATCAGCTCAACAGGCATTGGCGCACTGCCGCTGTTGCAGATGCGAATACTTTCGATATTGTATTCTTCTGCCCGCGGATGATTGGTAATCGCGACATACATAGTTGGCACTCCAGGAAAAATACTAGGCTGCTCTTTTTTGATTGTATTTAGTACTTCTTCTAAATCAAAACGCGGCAATAGCAATATTTCATTTCCGCAAAGAATTGATAAATGCATACAGGAAGTCATGCCAAATACGTGAAACAATGGAATAACGGTTAAGCATTTTTCTTTTCCCAATTCAATATCATGCTTAAATATTTCGTATGATTGAACTGCGTTTGTGTAAATGTTTGTATGTGTAAGCATCGCACCTTTAGATGGTCCGGTCGTTCCTCCCGTATACTGAAGAACAGCAATATCGTGTGCTGGATGGATGACCGGCTGATTAAATTCATGCTTAATGGTTAGAAAATCTAAGAAGGAAAGGTCTGGTGATGTAGGAACAAAAGGTTTTTGCAAGCTGACGGTTATCGCTTCTTCTATCTCAATACGATTCCTTATCTCTTGAAGTCTCGTATAAAAATCATCGAGTAGAATTATTTTTTTTGCGCCGGAATCGTGTAAAATATGCTCTAGTTCTTGTTCGACAAGCATGGGGTTGACCTGAGTGACAATGCCGCCCGCTGCTACAATGCCAAAATAGCTTATTATATATTGCGGACAATTTGGCAGCATAATTGCTACACGATCTCCTTTTTTAATCCCTTTTTTCTGCAGTGCTCCTGCAAATACGCGGACTGAGTGGTACAGCTCCTGGTACGTTAACGTATGCTGATACATGCGCGTGGCTGTGTGAGCAGGATAACGTTCGGCTGTTTCTTTCAGCATATCAAATAGTGAAATATCTTCGATGTGAATGTCATGAGTGTAGGCTTCTGGATAAGGTGTAAACCATTTTTTAACGTCTTCCATTGAGTAACTCCTTTCTTATTCACATAGCATGAACTCCACCGTCTACTGTCAGAATATCGCCCGTAATATAATTAGACGCTGCAGAAGCAAGAAAAACAGCCGCTCCTTTTAAATCAGCTTCGGAGCCAAAGCGTTTTAAAGGGGTTTGACTTAGAAAATAATCTTTTCCTTGTTCCATAATCGCACCTGACATTTTAGTAGGAAAAAATCCCGGCGCAATTGCATTAACTTGAATATTATGCTGTCCCCATTTGACAGCTAAATCTTTCGTGAACGTAATGACCGCTCCTTTACTCGTGTTGTACCCGATTGTATCCATATACTGAGGGTCCGTTCCTCCAAGACCCGCAATTGAAGCAATGTTAATAATCTTACCAGCTTTTTGTTTAATCATTTCTTTTCCAGCTTCTTGTGACATTAAAAACGTGCCCGTCACATTAATATTCATCACTTTTTGCCATGCTTCAAGAGGCATTTCTTCAGCCGAAGCTCCCCACGTAGCTCCGCTGTTGTTAATTAAAATATCGATGCGTCCAAATGTTTCAATCGTTTGATGCACGACATTTTTAATATCTTCAGGCTGACTGATGTCGCATGCTAAAGCGAGGGTTTTTACGCCCATGGTGGCCAATCGATCAGCCACTTGCTGACATGCTTCTTTTTTTCTTGAGCATAGAACAATATTTGCCCCTGCCTCTGCAAGCCCTTCTGCCATTTGCTCTCCTAATCCTCTGCCTCCTCCGGTAATAATAGCTGTTTTTCCAGTTAAATCAAATAGATCCTTTATGTGCATAGGTTGCCTCCTGTTCTTGATAGGATTTTAGCTCAAGTCTTGCAAGCTGTGCTTTGTGCACTTCGTCTGGACCATCGGCAAGGCGCAAAGTGCGGGCATTTGCCCAAAGTGCCGCAAGCGGCGTGTCTTCTGAAACACCTGCTGCTCCAAATGCTTGAATGGCACGATCAATGACTTTTAAAGCCATAGCAGGAGCTATTACTTTAATCATGGCAATTTCTTTCCGCGCTTTTTTATTTCCAACTGTGTCCATCATATAAGCAGCTTTTAATGTTAATAAGCGAGCTTGCTCAATTTCAATACGCGATTCTGCCACCCATTCTTGAATAACCCCTTGCTGAGAAAGTACCTTATTAAATGTAGAACGACTTTGAATACGCTTACATAATTCTTCGAGCGCTCTTTCAGCTGCTCCTATTAGACGCATGCAGTGATGAATACGTCCAGGCCCTAATCTACCTTGAGCAATAGCAAACCCTTTTCCTTCGCCTAAAAGCATATTGGATGCTGGCACACGCACATTGTCATAATGAATTTCAGCATGTCCATGAGGAGCGTGATCGTATCCAAAGACTGGAAGCATTCGTTCAATTTTAACTCCCGGAGTATTTAATGGAACTAGAATCATAGACTGCTGTTCATATTTAGATGCGTTAAAATCGCTTTTTCCCATGACAATAGCAATTTTGCAGCGAGGATCTCCCGCACCTGAAGACCACCATTTTCTTCCATTTATTACATATTCATCGCCTTCTCTTACAATACTGCACTGAATGTTTGTGGCATCAGAAGAACCTACATCCGGTTCTGTCATAGAAAAGCAGGAGCGAATGTCTCCATTTAACAGAGGCTTTAGCCATTTTTCTTTCTGTTCAGGCGTTCCGTATCGAACCAGCACTTCCATATTGCCAGTGTCAGGAGCTCCGCAGTTAAAAGCTTCTGGTCCAATAATAGAACGGCCCATAATTTCGCAAAGAGGAGCGTATTCTACATTTGTTAGACCTGCTCCGTATTCGCTTTCTGGCAAAAATAAGTTCCATAGCCCAGCTCGCTTTGCTTTTTCTTTTAACTCTTCCATGATTGGAGGAACAGCTGACCATCTAGATGGCTGTTCATTCAGCTGTTGTTCGTATAGCCGTTCATTTGGATAAATATGCTCTTCCATAAAAGAGCTCAATTCTTTTTGCAGCTTCACTACTTTGTCAGAGTAAGAAAAATACACGGTAGTCCCTCGCTTTCATTTACTTACTAACCGGTTGGTATGTTACATATTTATCATAAATGAAGGGAAATAATTCAGCAAGATATTTTTAGAAAAATTCTAAATATTATATTATTTAGAAATAAAAAAAAGAGAGGTTGTAACCTCTCTTTTTACGCGGATGTCATTTCCTCAAATACGGCTGATACTTTTTCAAACTCATCATCATCTTCAATTGAAGACCATTCACCATCATCTTCAATTTTTAAAAAGAAAACATCAATTTCTTCTTCTGTTTCAATTAAAACTTCTTCCACAAACGCAACGGCAATATAATCGTGGCCTTCAATCGTCATTTTTCCAAGCACTTCAATATCTTGCTCTTGATCATTTTCATCTAAAATTGTAAAAATCTCTCCCGTTTCAATACGTTCCATCGTATTCCCTCCTATTTTAACCTCATTATTCGTTCACTAACATGTATTCCCCTTTAGAAAAGGTTTCATGCTTATAAAAGTAGAATCTACTTTTTAAAAGGCAAAAGAATGTCTACGGTAGTTCCTTTTCCAAGTTCACTTACAAAGTTAATTTCTCCTCTATGTTCTCGAATGATCTTATAGCACACCATCAGTCCAAGCCCCGTTCCTTTCTCTTTCGTACTATAAAAAGGTTTTCCTAAATGCTGCATTCGTTCCTGCGTGATGCCTGGCCCCTCGTCGCTAAACCGGACAACAAGGTTCTCCTGATTAAATCTTTTTAGTTGAATCGTTACAGTTCCTCCACTTGGCATGGATTCGACGGCATTTTTAAATATATTGCTAAAGACCTGTTTTAACTGGTTTTCTTCGCATAATACGAGAGGAAGATGAAGATCAATCTCTTTTTTTACGTGAATTTTCTCTGTAATCCCCTGCACCTCAGCTAGCTTTAACGTGTTCTCTAAGATATCTTGGACGTGTTTGTCTTTGTAGGTTTTCGCCTGAGGCTTTGCAAGACTCAAGAACTCGTCGGCAATCAATTCGATTCTATCTAACTCATGATTTATCATTTCTACATAGTAAGGCTGACCGCTCGTTTCTTCTAATAACTGCATAAATCCTTTTACCGCTGTTAGAGGGTTTCTGATTTCGTGAGCGATACCCGCTGCTAACTGTCCGACTAAGGAAAGCTGAGCGGATTCACGCAGCAATTTTTCAGTTTTTTTACGTTCTGTAATATCACGAAACAAAACTTGAATGGCCTGCTTTCCCATATACGGAATAGGAAAGGCAATGGTTTCGGCATCAATCGTATGACCGTCTTTATGAATAAACTTTTCTTCCTGCAGATCCACAGATTTATTTTCTGTTTTCATTCGATAAATTCGCTGTTTTACAACATCATAGTAATCAGGGTGAACAAACTGATAAACACAAGCTCCTAATACATCTTGAGGATTCTTGTATCCTAGTGCTTTAGCTCCTGCAGGGTTGATATAATCAATTTTACCTTCACTATGAACGATAATTGCTTCCGGGGATAACTCAATCAAACTTCGGTAGCGCTGTTCGCTTTCTTTTAAAGCCGTCTCATCCTGCTTGCGTGATGTTATATCTCGATAGACAAACGCAATGCATAACGGCCAATCATTCATATTTTCAACGCGAAATAGTGTGACGCTTACATTAATTAAATGCCCGTCTTTATGCTGTCTGACCGTCTCAAATTCCGTTTTCGATTCCCCTGATTGAATAGTCTTATGAAGTTCGCACACGGGCTCCTTTAAAAACGAAGGTATAATCGGAAGAGGCTTTTGATGAATTTCTTCAAACGTCCAGCCAAATGTATTCTCAAACGCAGGGTTCACTTGAAGCGTTTTACCCTCTAAGTCAACGATAGCAACAGCATCTGCGTTATGATAAATAAAAGGCTGAATCTGTTCTTTTTTCTCCTGATAACTAGTTATATTCACGCAATGTCCCATAATTTCAGGTTTTTCTGTGTAAGATAAAGGGGTTAAGTTTACTACATAGCGTTTATCATTTATTTGAAGCTCGTACATAAGCTTTTTCTTTTTATTTAGCGCTTCAAAAAAATGCTCATACGAGACCCATTCTTCTAGAGGTATTTTTTGCTCAGAAACGCTTTCTCCTTGATACATACTGTAAACAAGATGGTCACCTTTTTGTTTGTAAGCAAATATGATTCCTAGATCCTCAGCTGAATGATTTTCTGCATGTAATCGGACTATTTTTTTATTTTCGTTCATCGTTCATATTTACCTACCCCTCACTAGCATCTTTCCTACTCGTTCTCATTCTCTTAATTTTACATGAGGTGTTTAAAATTTACTAGATAAAGAAGCGGATATTTTCCATTCATTCACATAAAAAAGCGCCTGTATAGGCGCTTTTTTATGTGAATAGGAATTACTTTGAATGATGCATTTTATGACAGTGACGCTTCGGGACAAAACCATTTTGCTCCATATGCTGATAGCGATTTTCCATATGTGAAGAAATGTTTTGACTCTCCGTTTTGCTTAGCACGCCGTACTCCACATATTTTGAAAGTATTTCTTTCTTTTTTTCGAACATTTCTTTGTACAGAACGGATAATTCCTGCTTTTGCTGAGACGTCAGCTGCACGTCTTTTGTTTCTGGCTGAGGATTGTTTTCCGCTAATACAGGTGTCGCGCTCATAAATAAAAAAGCTGCTGCTGCACTTATCATAATCTTTCGCAAACAATCTACTTCCTTTCATCATATAGTAGTTATAGTTTGCGAACTTCTATTTGTTTTCATTCATTCTATTTGCTTAGGACTCAATAGCTCCTCTTACATCATAGTCGCTAAGATCAATTTCCATTTCCATTTCAAGTGCTAATTTAGCCAGCTCTGAACCAAGATAAGGGCCCGAAGTTAAGCCTGAAGCTCCGAGACCATTCGCTACTAGTATTCCTTCGTAAGCTGGAAGAGCCCCAATGACTGGCAAGAAGCCTGGAGTAAATGGTCGAAACCCTACCCTTGTTTCTAAGACTGTGCTTTCTGTTAAGCCAGGAGCAATTGATAAGGCCTTTGAAAAAATTTCATGAAGCCCCCCAGCCGTTACTCTCAAGTCATAACCCGTGTCGTTTTCATGTGTTGCTCCTATGACAATTTGACCTTGTTCAAACGAAAGAATATATTGGTCGCTTGGAGGCATTACAACGGGCCAGTCTTTTGTATCTAAATCAGGAAGATGCAAGTGGACAATTTGCGCTTTTTGAAAGCTTGCTAAAAATTTCACTCCAAGAGGCTCTAGTAATTGATTTGCCCACGCTCCTGCTGTCACGATTGTTGTACTTGCTAGAAGGGTTTGTCCATTTACGGCAACGCCCGTTACTTGATTATTTTCATAAAGTAGTTCTGCGTTTCCTTCTATTATTTTTGCACCGTTTTTCTTCGCTGCATTCACAAGTGCGTTTCGAAGAGCTCTTCCGTTAACGCGAGCGGCTCCACTAATATGAACTGAACTGTATTCTTCCGAAAGAGCCGGAAACAAAGCCTGTGTTTCTTTAGTGGATAAACGTGTAATCTCGCCTATTTCGGGGGCTTCTTCCCGACGCTTATATGCTCGTTCTTCCATTTTTTTAAGCTTTTGTTCATCAGTGTGTAAACTGATTGCTCCTACTCGCTTATATCCCGTATCCGTTTCTCCATCTTCTTCTAATTGCTGAATTAATGTTTGATAGTACTTGGCGCCGCCTTTTGCTAATCGGTACCATGCTTTATTTCGACGCTGCGAAAGCCACGGACAAACAATTCCTGCTGCTGCATCAGTAGCTTGACCAGCATCCTTGCGATCTATCAATGTCACATCTGCTCCTGCTTTTGCTAAATGATATGCCGTAGAAGCTCCAAGTACCCCAGCTCCAACTACGATGTATGTTTTCATACCAAAACACCCTTTTCTTTCTTCTAGTATTCTCATGCTATATGTATGCAATTTTAGCATAGCAAAAAAAGAAGTCACATACTAGGCGAAGCTATTTTAAGCTTATTTTTAAGCCTTGCTGACTTTGACATATAGCTCCTTTCGTCTCGTAAACAAAAGCGGTAGAAGTTCTTTTACCAAGATTATAACAGGGTGAAGAAAGCCATAAATAGTGGTAGTACGTCTTTAACGCTGTGGCTTACGGCTTTTCTATTATAGGTGCTGAATAAAAAAATGAAAGAATAAAACCACTATAATATGTAAATAAAAAGAAATAACCATTATTTTAAGGAGAGCGTATGCAATCTTCATTTGTATTATTTTTTATCATTCTTGGTTTACTATTTGGCAAGTGGCGAAGGTATCAAGAATACTACCCTACTTTGCTGTTTTGGGTCACGGGGAATTTGCTTTATGAAGTGCTGCTGTTTCATCACCGCGTATGGGTATTTCACCCTGTTGGTATTGATCATCTTTTTCTACCCGATCACCTAATGGTTTCTCTTGGAATAACCTTAATTATTTATCCGTTTGTTATACCGGTTTTTTTAGGAAGGCTGCCGCTGCATGTAAGCGGCCGGCTGTGGTGGATTCTTTTATGGGCGCTTTTATTTACTGTGATTGAGTTCATTGCTTATGTTAATCACAGTATCACTCATCATTATGGATGGTCGCTGCTATGTTCTTTTCTCTTCAATATTGTCACGTTCTCACTTTTAATCATTCATCAGAAGACAGCGCTGGCTGCTTGGATTCTATCTGGAAGCTTCATAGCTTTTTTATTTATCTTCTTTGATATTCCTATGCCTTAACTTTTCATTGACTAGACAGAGGAAAAGGAAATATAATAGGAGTTACATTTAAATATAATTTTCCTCTCTGAGAATAGAGGTGCATGAAATCAAGAGTCACTTATTGGAGACTAATGGAGTCTGTGAAGATAAGTAAAAGGGATTTCGTGCCGAAGTATATAAACATCCATTGTGTTCATATACTGGTTCAGTATTGAATAAATGCTGAGCTGTCACAAACCACTTGGTTTGTGGAGAGCTATTGAAGAGATGTTGATGCCTAGAATGTAATAATACTTTATTATTATGAAACCAAGACGCGTGAACATCACTTCACGGGTCTTTTTTGTGTTTTTCTACTGACCATCAAAGTTATAGTTGAATGATTTAAATGGAGGGATACGGATTATGTACTTACATGGAACGAGTAAAATTAACAGCAGCAATCATTTAGAAATTGGGCAGTGCGATACGGTCGAACTGAAAAAACAATACGGCACTCCCCTATACATCTACGATCAAGAATTAATTGAGACGAAATGCAA
The DNA here is from genome assembly GCF_050846875.1 of Priestia sp. TRN 1309. Taxonomy (NCBI): domain Bacteria; kingdom Bacillati; phylum Bacillota; class Bacilli; order Caryophanales; family Bacillaceae; genus Priestia; species Priestia sp. TRN 1309. The sequence goes on from NZ_JBOZGM010000002.1 coordinate 723,987, forward strand.
GGCCTTCCATTCAGCCTTTCAAAGAAGCGGATTTTCATATCAAATCGCCTATGCAGGGAAAGCGTTTCTTTGTATGGAAATGGCTAGCCTTTTAACGAAGCTTGATATGTCATTAGATGTGGTCTCAGGAGGCGAATTATTTACAGCTCTTGAAGCGGGATATCCAGCTGAACGCATTCATTTTCACGGAAATAACAAAACGATTGAAGAAATTGAAATGGCTCTTGATGCGAATATTGGCTGTTTTGTTGTGGATAACTTTACCGAACTTGAAGTTTTACATGCCTTAGCAGCTGAGCGCAAACAGAAAGCATCTATTCTTCTGCGTGTTACTCCAGGGATTGAAGCCCACACACATGAATATATTATGACCGGACAGGAAGACTCCAAGTTTGGATTTGGTCTTTCCAATGACCAGGCTATGAAAGCGGTAAGTTCTGCATTAGAAAAGCCTTACTACGATCTTTTAGGCATTCATTGTCATATTGGTTCGCAAATTTTTGAAGTAGATGGTTTTTCTCGCGCCATTGATATTTTAACTGATTTCTTATTCAGTATTCGTGATAAAATGGAATTTGAAGTAAAAGTTTTAAACGTAGGTGGTGGTTTTGGTATTCGTTATACCGAAAGCGACTCTCCACTTCCAGTTGAGTATTATGTAGATGCACTGACAGAAAAGCTAAGCCGCACGTTAACTGAACAGAATTATACCCTTCCGGAAGTCTGGATTGAGCCTGGAAGAAGCATCGTAGGAGAAGCAGGTACAACGCTTTATACAATCGGCTCAACGAAGGAGATTCCAGGTGTACGCAAATACGTAGGAATTGATGGCGGTATGACCGATAATATCCGTCCTGCTCTTTACGATGCAAAACATGAAGCTGTCTTGGCTAATAGAGTGACGGATAAAAAAGATGAAACAGTATCAATTGCGGGGAAATGCTGTGAATCAGGAGATATGCTTATTTGGGATATCGATTTACCGCGCGTTAATCAAGGAGATTTACTAGCAGTATCCTCTACAGGTGCCTACAACTATTCAATGGCTAGCAATTACAACCGTATTCCGCGCCCTGCTGTTGTATTTGTGAAAAATGGAGAAGCTCGTCTTGCTGTAGAGCGAGAAACATACGAAGATTTGGTGCGTAAAGATGTAAAGCCAGTCGTTACTACGTATGCAATGAGCAAATGATAGCTGTTCTTGCGTAGTAAAGAAGCTATTGTTGTTTGGAGGAAATCTATATGGTTTTAAGTGTATTTAAAACGTACAGATCATCGCTTATTCTGCTTCTCGCTATTTTAATTGGCGGGATAGCAGGATATGCTATCGGGCCCGATGTGGCAGTCGTAAAGCCCTTTGGTGATTTGTTTCTTAATTTAATGTTCATGATTATCGTTCCCCTTGTCTTTTTTAGTGTGGCTTCGGCGATCGCAAACATGAACGAAATGAAACGTCTTGGTAAAATTATGCTAGGTATCGCCGTTGTGTTTGTCGCCACTGCTGCTGTTTCAGCCGTTCTAGGCTTTTTAGGCGCATCACTTTACAATCCGCTGCACAACGTAGATACTTCTGCCATTAAAGAATTAATGGGTGACAGTGAAAATACAGCTGAAAAAATGACGCTTTTAAATCAGCTTGTTAGTACATTTACTGTACCTGATTTTGTTCAGTTATTTTCGAAAGAGCATATTTTACAATTAATTGTCTTTGCCGTTATCTTCGGTATTGCTACCACGATGGCTGGTGAAAAAGGACAGCCTATGGCGAAATTTCTGACTTCGGGTCAAGAAGTATCGATGAAAGTCGTTAAAATTGTCATGTACTATGCTCCAATTGGTTTAGGGTGCTATTTTGCTACTGTAGTAGGAGAACTTGGACCAAAGATCTTGCAAGGGTATGCCAGAGCATTTATTCTTTATTTATTAATTGCAATCGTTTACTATTTTGGCTTCTTTACGCTATACGCATGGATTGCTGGCGGTAAAGCAGGAATTAAGCTGTTTTGGAAAAATGCAGCTGCTCCTTCTATCACTGCTATTGCTACCTGTTCTTCCGCGGCATCTATTCCAGTCAATTTAGACGCAACAAAGAAAATGGGTGTGCCTCTGGATATTGCTGAAACAGTGATTCCATTAGGAGCAAACACCCATAAAGATGGTTCTGTTATCGGTGGTATTCTAAAAATTGTTTTCTTATTCAGTTTGTTCGGCAAAGATATGACGTCTGCTACGAGTATTTTGAGCATATTAGGCGTAGCCTTTTTAGTTGGAGCCGTAATGGGAGCAATTCCTGGAGGCGGTATGATTGGCGAAATGTTAATCATTACAATTTACGGATTTTCGCCAGAAGTTCTGCCCATCATTGCGGTCATTTCCACAATTATTGACGCCCCTGCTACGCTCTTAAACAGTACGGGAAATACAGTAACAGCGATGCTTGTTACAAGGTTTACAGAAGGAAAAGACTGGATTAACAAAATTATCACCACCGATAAAGTCGCCTAGTAAAAAAGCAAAGGGAACAGTCTTAGTGACTCTCCCTTTGCTTTTTTCGTGTGCAGTAATATCGATAGCCGTGTATAAAGTTTGTAAATACGCACATTCTATAGGTATGTTTCATAACCGGACTGGAGGTGTCGTCTAATGAGTAACGCTGCAGGAGGTTCAAAGAAGAATCAACCGAATGATGCGAATCACGTAAGTGCAGAAACAAAAGCTCATCAAAAACGTCTCACTGAGCAAAACAAACAAGAGCATCAAGCTGAAGAGCGAAAATAAAATGACGTCAAAGAACGTTTGGCACAGGCCCTGCGTTCTTTGACGTCATTTTATTTTGAGAGAGCTTAATGACGACGCTCTTTATAGGTCTATCGTACAACCTCCTTTCAAACTTTTACATATTCTATTAATAGGTTTGTAAAAGGAGGAATGATATGGTGTTTTCTTGGATAGAGATTACAGCTGCAGCCTTTGGGCTTTCAGTTATTTTGATAAGTTTTGCATTTTTGCCCGAACGTACAGGCAAAAATCTTTATATTCCTCATCAGCTAGTAGCAAAATCTATGTTTCTCTATAAAAAGATTATTGGTTTTATAAATCAATTTCGACAGAAACTTTAGTTCATTTCCTTTCCTCGTTTTTATTCATTGGATAGCTCCCTTTTTTAATCAGCGCATTTACAGTAAATAATTTAATGGTTAAAATAAAGAGTAAAAAAAAAGGATAAGCAGTTTGCAGAAATGGAGTTTCACATGGAAATCAGAGACTTAGAATACTTTATAGAGGTAGCGAATCATAAAAATTTTACAAAGGCAGCGCTGCAAGTTCATTTGTCACAAACGGCTTTAAGTAAAGCCGTCAAAAAAGTAGAAAATGAACTAGGATTTGAGCTTCTTGACCGTTCAACAAGAGAATTAAAGCTAACCGATGCAGGAGAAGTCGTGTATCATCAGGCAACTAAAGCGCTGTCGGTGTTAAAAGACATGCCTCACTTGTTGGGCGATTTAATGAACTTGCAAACAGGGCAAATCAAGATGGGAATCCCTCCGCTCATCGGGACCTTGTTTTTCCCGAAGATTGCAAAAGCATTTAATGAACAATACCCTAAAGTATCTCTAGAGCTTATTGAATTTGGAGCAAAAAAAATTGAAGCCCTTGTGGAAGAGGCTGGTGTAGATATGGGGATTGTTATGCTTCCTCTCACAAGCGGTCATGATGAGCATTTTCACGTATACCCGTTCGTTAAGGAGAGATTCCTTTTATACGCCCATAAAAACCATCCTTTAGCGAAACGTTCTTCCGTCTGGATGAAAGAATTGGAGCATGAAAAATTCATTATGTTCAGTGAAGAATTTACGCTGCACGACCGGTTAATTCAAGATGCTTTAAAATCAGGATTTGTGCCTTCTATCGCATATAAAAGTTCTCAATGGGATTTAATTATTGAATTAACAGCAGCAGAACTAGGTATTGCTATTTTACCCGAATCGCTTTATGCCAAAGTGAAAGATTCCAATATTATTACGGTACCTATTGCAAATCCTGAAATGATGTGGGAACTTGGAATTATTCTGTTAAAAGAACGCTACAGTTCATTCGCTGTAAGAGAGTTGATTAATTTTCTGACAGCAAAACAAATAACAAATAAGTTGGACGCAAATTAAATAGAGGCTGGGAGATAACGAAATCAATCCACAGCTAGAAGCACCTACACCTACACACATGAAATTTACGTTCACTATCACCATGAAAAAATCCGACCGAGGAATCGAGATTCTCCATCAAGAATTTGAATTCATCGGTCGGATTTCCCTTCAACAAAACTACTTTTGTCCCAGCCTCTTTATATGTAACACGAGTTCTATCATTCAACAATCCCTACAATGAATCCATCATAGCCTTTGCTTCCAACGGTTTGTATAGCCGTGGCGCTGATTCGTTTTTCTTGAGCCAGAGCATCCATAAATTGTCGAATTCCCTTTACATTTTCATCTTCACTTTCTGAGTTCACCACATGCCCTTGACGAACAACATTATCACAAATAATCGTACTTCCTCGTTTCGATAATTCTAGAGCCCACTTTAAGTAATTTGGGTTATTCGGCTTGTCAGCATCAATAAAGATAAGATCAAACGGCTCTGTTCCCTTATCCTTTAATACAGCTAATGTATCAAGCCCGGGGCCGACAATGACTTCTACTAAGTGGCTTACTCCCGCTCTTTTTAAATTAGCTCGTGCTACTTCTGCATGCTGAGCGCTTAATTCGAGCGTAATCAGCTGTCCGTCTTTCGGAAGAGCTCTGGCTAGCCAAATCGTGCTGTACCCTCCAAGAGTACCAATTTCCAAAATGCGTTTAGCCCCTTTTAATGAAGCTAACAAATGCAGAAACTTTCCTTGACTAGGCGATACGTCGATGGCAGGTAATCCAGCCTCTTGATTTGCCTTCAATACCTCATCAAGAATAGGGTCAGGTTGTATGAGCTTATCATTCATATAAAGATCCACTTCATTCCAAATTTCATATATAGACATTTCCATACTCCTCCACATAAGTTATAAAAGCTTTATTATTCAAAGATACGAATATGTTTTTCTCATATTCAGCTTGTTGCCGTAATCGTTCGTATTATGAATGTGTTCTAGCTCTCTAATAAACTATCCTGCTCGCTCTTAAAAAGAATTGTTATATGTCCATAAAAAAGACCTTCAGAGAGGTCTTTTTTATCTTTAAATAATCGTAGCTCAATCCGTAAAAAATAGCCGGTACCTTTCTACCGGCTATTTTCTAGAAGACATCTTATTATCCGTTATGACTGAACTTAAATACTATCGGTGTACGTTCTGTTTCTATTTTCCAAATCATGTGATGATATCCTTTGCTCCAGTAATCTTTTACTAAGTAATCGGGAATTCCAAATATGTTTTTCCATACTTTCTGAGCATTCTTGTATCCGCTATCCAAACAAATTTTTTTAATTTCTCTGCTTTGAAGCGTAAGCAGCATAATATGTATAAGCAGTGTTCCTACCCCTTTTCTTTGGTACTTTGGATGAACAAAAACTGTGCCGATTTCAATCCATCCTTGCAGCTCCCCTTTTGTACACGCCATAATTAATTCACTAACAGGGCCATATTCAATGCAGCCAATAATCTTATTGGTGCACGTATCTATTCCGAGCCAAAAGAATCGACATTTCCCATCGCTATCAAGGTCACTTTTTAAATATTGTTCTTTACTTTCAATTTCTATTTGTATATCGTTCATCATGTCAGATAGACCCTCTCTATGGAAGGTATCTGTGATCACTTCATTAAAAAGCTCGTGGAGTTCTGCACTGTCCTCTATTTTTGGTCTTCTTATTTCAATATGATTCAATGTTCATCCCTCCTGATTATTTCACTGCCAAATATGAAGTTTTACTTTTATTATTTATCAATATATGTTGATAATCCTTTTCTTTTTCTACAGTTTTCCCAACAAAAAAAGCACGAGAAGCTTTAAGTTCTCGTACTTTTTTATAATATGGATTCTGCTTTTCTCTTGGGAACTGTTAATACTGATTCACAAAGCTCTGGATTTTACATACGAATTCAGAAAGATTCTCCTTTATCTCTTTATCTTCTGTTTTCGTTACTTGCTCTTGTATGGCATCAATCATTAAACGTGCTCTTTTAGGATCTATAGAGGCCGGCTGGCTGCTATTATTTGATAAACTCTTCAAAATTTGATTAGTCATTTTGTTTTTATCATGAATATAAAATAACATTTGAGGAACTTGATTAATTAACAAATTTACATACCTGCGAAACTCCTCTATCTCATATAATTCTCTTGAAGTACCTTTAAAGCCATCAACGGAAAGCATAAGACTCTGGTAGCCTTTATCACTGCGTTGATTAAGTGCTTTAATGACTTTTAAAAATCGATCGAACTTTAGATAACGTATTTCGTCTTTCTTTAATTCTAAAAATTCAATTTCTCCTTTTTCTAAAAAAGGATCTTTGATAAGACTATTATCATTCATATACATTCTCTCCCTACTAATTTATTAGTTGCAGAGCTTGTTTTGAATTCATTTGTCTATCGTTTTAATAATTGTTTACCTCTTTTAGGACCGTTTTAAAACCTTTATTTGTAAAACGCTTACATAAATGTTCTCAATTGCCTGACGCGTTGATGGAACCTTATTTATTATCTGATAAATGACGAATGAAAAAGAGCTCCTTTACAGAAGCTCTCTTTTTAAGATTATAGGGATGCTGATAACTTTATATCTTATTTGCCTCTTTTAATACTGCTAATAAGTATTCCCATGTCTTAAGAGTAGACGGAATGCTCAGGTGTTCATCAGGTGTATGAACGTCGTACATATCGGGTCCGAGCGAAATGGCATCTAATCCAGGGATTTTTTTTAAGAAAATACCGCATTCAATTCCAGCATGGATGGCAATGATCTCCGCCTCTTCACCATACTTTTCTTTGTAAACCTTTTTACATAATTCGCGAATTTTTGAATCTCCATTGTACGCCCATTCAGGATAATTACCTTTTGTTTCAACTCTTCCCCCGACTACCTGAGCAAGTATGCGCACTTGACTTACTATTTTTTCTTTTAAGCTTTTTACTGAGCTGCGAATTTCATTTTGAAAAACAACCTCAGATTCTGTCGTCGTGATCACACCTAAGTTGGTAGAAGATTCTACTAATCCTTCAATATTCATACTCATGCTTTGAACGCCGTTTGGTGTTAGCATAATAGCTTGTACAATTCGTTCTGTCGTTTCTCTTGTAAAACATTTCTCAACGGAAGAAAATTTGTTTATTTTTACATATACGCTCGGATCAGCCGCTTGTAATTCATTTTTTACTATTTCGTTCCACTCACGAATCTTATTTTCTAGCTTTCCTACCTCAGAAGGCTCAACTGATAGAATTGCTTCTGATTCACGGGGAATTGCATTTGATTTTAATCCTCCGCTAATGCTGCTTAAAGAATAGGGAAGTTCTTGTTGTAAATCATATAAAACTCTCCCTAGCAGTTTATTCGCATTTCCTCTTTCTTTGTCAATTTCCATTCCGGAATGTCCGCCGCGCAGTCCTCCGATGCTTAAGCTATATGTTTCTGAGTTATTGGAAGACGACTCCCAGTTTATAGGAATACGAAGCACGCCTTTTACCCCGCCTGCGCTGCTGACAAGGAGCTTTCCGTCCTCTTCTGTATCAAGGTTAATAAAGATTTCCCCTTCAAAATAAGCTGGATTTACAGCAATGGCTCCGCCCATAGTCGTTTCTTCTTCAGTGGTAATGACTACTTCAAGAGAGGGGTGCGCTATATTTTGAGCATCTAGTAAAGCCAGTGCATATGCAACGGCAATCCCGTTATCAGCTCCTAGCGTAGTACCATTTGCATAAAGCATATCTTCAACAATTCGCAGTTGAAGCGGATCTTTTTCAAAGTCATGGACAGTTCCTTTATTTAACTCGCATACCATGTCCATATGTCCTTGCAAAATGATAGCTGGAGCATGTTCATATCCTTTAGTTGCCGGCTTTTTAATGATTACATTTAAAGCTTTGTCTTGGATAACCTCAAGGCTTCTTTCTTTTGCAAAAGAAACTAAATAGTTACTAATTTCTTTTTCATTTCCAGATTCTCTAGGAATAGCTGAGATTTCGTTAAAGAAATAGAAAACCGGATGTTTAATTAATTCATTTACTGTTTGCACCATATGTATCATCCTTTCTAATCTGTACGCTTTTTTATCCTACTATTTATCTTGACAGTAGAAATAGCATATGAGGCTTTTTTTATGTATCGCCTAGTTATATTTTAACGTTGATTAACTCAATAGAATAGATATAACCTAAAAAAGCATAAATGAGCCCGTTGGACTCATTTATGCTTTTAATGATTTGTTCTATTTTTATTGAGCTGTATATCCGCCGTCCATTACTACCGCTTGACCAGTTACACCTTTTGCTTTATCACTCGCTAAGAAGATAGCGTAGTCAGCAATTTCGCTCACGTCTAGTAATCTTTTTTGAGGGACTAAAGGATAAATAACTTCTTCAAGAACGCTTTCTAATGGTACGTTTCTTGTTTTAGCTAAACCATCTAACTGACCTCTCACTAGTGGTGTATCCACATAACCTGGACAAAGTGCATTAACCGTAATACCGTGTGCTGCACCTTCAAGAGCAGCTACTTTTGTTAGCCCAATTACACCGTGTTTGGCACTGTTATAAGCTGCTTTGCCTGCAAAACCGATTAAACCGTTGATAGAAGAAACGTTAATAATACGTCCGAACCCTTGTTTTTTCATAATCGGAAACGCGTGCTTAATCGCCATAAATGGAGCTGTTAGCATAATTTTAATCATTAACTCATACTTTTCAGTTGGAAACTCTTCGATTGGAGAAACATGCTGCAAACCAGCGTTGTTAATGAACGTATGAACCGCTCCAAAATGTGCGTTTGCTGTTTCAATTAAATGTTTGATTTCTTCTTCTTTTGTTACATCCGCTTTGACACCAAGTGCTTCGAATCCAGCTTCACGAAGATTTTGTGCTGCAGCTTCTACGGCAGTTTGATCAATATCAGATAACACAATTTTCCCGCCGTTTTCAGCGAATCGTTTACCTATTTCAAATCCAATTCCTCTTGCTGCTCCTGTGATTACAATTACTTGATTTTCAACCATGTGTATTCTCCTCCTGTTTTTAAATAATACCGGCTGCCGCTAATGCGACTCCTGCAAATAAAGCGATTGTCGGGATGATAAATGCAACAACAAATACGTCTTTATACGTTTCTTTATGCCGAAGACCAGTTACAGCTAATAGCGTTAACAACGCACCGTTATGCGGTAAAATAGATGCACCTGACGCAACGCTTGCAATACGGTGAAGCGCATCGGCGCTTAAATTCGTCGTTTGAGACAAGTGATACCACGTATCTCCTAATGCTTGAAGCGCAATACCCATACCACCGGATGCTGAACCCGTGATCATCGCTAGCACTTGAACGCTTAACGCTTCTGAAACGAGCGGATTACTCGAAATGTTTAGTAGTACGTGCGTGACATCTTTAAACTCTGGAACTGCTGTAATAACCGAGCCAAAGCCTACTGCTGCACTCGTGTTAATAACAGCCATTACGGATCCTTTTGCTCCTTCATTTATAGAAGAAATAAACGTCTTATAGTGTTTGAAATTAATAAGTAAAATAGAAAAAATACCAATTAATAATGATACGATAGGCTCCCATTTTAAAACGTTTAATGTCACGACAACGATAATCAGCGGTAAAATAGCTAACATTACATTCATCGAGTCCTGCTCTTCACTTGCGGCAACCGATGATTCATTAGGCTCAGTAAACCCTTGATTTTTAGCTTTTAATTTTTTATCGCGATAAGCCAACCATAAATAGCCTCCCACTGCCATAATAAGACCTGAGACAATTCCAATAATTGAACCGGACATTGCATTGGTTTTAAATGTAGCAGTCGGAATCAGATTTTGAATTTGAGGCGTACCTGGAATCGCTGTCATTGTAAATGTAAATGCTCCGAGTGCAATGGTTGCTGGCAGTAAATTTCGCGATACGTTAGCTTCTCGAAATAATGCGATTGCTAAAGGATAAATCGCAAAGACAACAACGAATAAACTGACTCCGCCGTATGTCAAAATGGCTGAAGCAATCAGCACCCCTAAAATGGCTCTTTTACTTCCAAACAATTTAGCAATGCGCTGCGCTAGCGACTTAGCTGCGCCTGTATCTTCCATTAGCTTTCCAAAGACGGCTCCTAATAAAAAGATGGGGAACCATTTTGCAGCGAAATCTACAAACCCTCCCATATACACATCTGTATAAGTAGGCAGTACTTTTAAACCGCTAAAATAAGCAACAAACGTAGCGACAACAGGTGCCACCCAGATAATAGACCATCCTAGATAAGCAAAAAACATCAACAATAACAATCCTACAATAATAACCACACGGTAACCTCCTTTCCTTTTAATACATATACATAATGGATTATTTCACAACACAACAAGTTTACACCCGTTAGTTTTATAAGTAAAATGAATAAAAGGAATCAAAACTATGAATAAAAGTCGTAGTTTATTTAAAAATTCACACTCAATTATTTTTTTCCTATAATTTCACTTTGAGTAGAAGCTATAAAATATACTTCCTTCTTTTTTCCTTGTACAAGCTAAGTTTTTTTCTGTTATATCCCGCGCTCTTCCTTTATTTTCTTTTCTCTTATAAGTTTTTCCGAACATATAGATGGGTATTTGAATGTTATGACACAGAAAAAGAGGCGATCTTATGCTACACTTCATAACAGACTTACTGAAACAATTTGGAATTTGGGGACTTTTAAGCGGACTGGCCATTGAGGCTTCCTCCCTGCCGTTTCCTGGTTCTCTTCTCACCCTTACCTACGGATACTTATTAAACATGCACATAGTGAAATTATTATTAATCGCTCTTGCAGGAAGCGCCGTTTATACAGCTTTTAGCTTTATACCGTATGGGATAGGCTATAAATTAGAAGATAAGGTAAAGAAAAAATTATCAAAAAAGAAAAAAGCATTTGAGAAATCGCAAAAATGGTTTAAAAAATGCGGATTATGGAGTATTGCGATTGCTCGTCCTTTAGGGCTCGGCAACTACATTTCTTACCTTTCAGGGCTATCTAAAGTAAAACCTATGCCGTTTGCTCTGCTCACATTTCTTGGTATCTTTCCTTTGAATATTGCCATGCTTTGGCTAGGACAAATCGGAAACTTTAAGTCCATTCAGTCTTTTATCTCAGATGCACAAACTTATATTCTAATTGCAGCGGTAGTGGCTGTATGCGGATTTTTAATTTATAAGTTCTATTTTAAAAAGAGCAGCTGCAGCGAACAGTCTAGTTCAACTTAAGATTAAGAATATAAAAAAAGACCCCTCGGGGTCTTTTTTTATTAAATAGAAATAACACCTAAGATTAATGCAGCTAGTGTCATCACCGCCGTAGTTCCTAGCGCCCACTTAATTAAAAATCGTTGCAAATCACTAAATTCAATTCCTACCATTCCAATTAATAAGTGAGCTGCTGCTACCAAGGGACTTATCACGTGAACAGGTTGTCCTAAGATAGCAGCTCTTCCAATTTCAGCTGCGCTAATGCCATAACTTTCGGCAGCTTGAGCAATAATCGGCAATACGCCAAAATAAAAAGCATTATTAGACATAAAAAATGTAAAAGGAGCACTTAAAAATGCTACTACAACTGGCAAAAAAGGGCCCATTGCATCTGGAATTATTCCTACAAGTGTATTTGCCATAGCATCAATCATCTTTGTTCCAGACATAATTCCTGTAAAAATACCTGCTGCAATAACAATTGAAACGACGGCTACCGCATTATTTGCATGAGATGAAATTCGCTGCTGTTGATCTTTGATGTTTGGATAATTTATTAGTAATGCAATAGCGAATGCTACCATGAACAAAAGCATCAGCGACATGAAGTCCATAATTAAGCACACCATAAGACTAACGGTAAGCAGAAAATTAAACCATACTAACTTAGGACGTCGATAGTCTGAATATTGCACTGTTCCCTCTACTTCATGTGCGTGTGCAATTTCATTTGCAGAATGTTTAATATTGATAACTCCTAATCTTTTTCTTTCCCTTCTTCCAAGTACAACAGAAACAAACAGCACCCATAGAAGCCCAAAACCCATTACAGGTATCAAAGGCAAAAACAACTGAGATGAATCCAAATTTAATGAACTCATAGCCATAGCAGAAGCACCTCCCCACGGAGTCATATTCATAACTCCCATAGATAGCATCGCTACTCCTGCAAGGATAAGTGGATTCATTTCTAAGCGTTTATATAGCGGAAGCAAAGAAGAAACCGTTATCATATATGTAGTAGTTCCATCCCCATCTAAAGCAACCATCATTGAAAGCACAGCAGTTCCTACAACGATTTTTAGAGGATCTCCTTTTACAACCTTTAAAATGAATGAAACAAGAGGGTCAAACAATCCTGAATCAATCATCAACCCAAAATATAAAATAGCAAATAAAATCATAATAGCTGTAGGCGCAATGTCTTTTACACCCTCGAGCATCATAGGTCCCATTCCACTAGCAAAACCGCCTATTAGACCAAATATGATGGGGATAATGATAAGAGCAACCATTGGGGTAAGTCGTTTTGACATAATTAAATACATGAAGACTGCAACCATTAAAAATCCTAATAAAGAAAGCACAGATATTTTTCCTCCTTTTTTGATAACGTTTTCATTTTTATTTGCTACACGTTACTAAAAAGGTATCACTTGTTGAAGCTGGTTCATAGATAACCAACATAAGTTTAATATCTTTTATAAAAGTAATTTTTTTCATTTTTTTCATGCATCATTTCTACATAAAAACGAGATAGCGGATAAAAACCCACTATCTCGTTTTTATGTAAGATTAGTTACTCGATATTTCCGTTCGGGCCTCCCTACACTTCCATACACTATTTCAACCTGCATTTCCTTACACGATACTAAATACTCTAAATACCTTCTCATTGTTGAATAACTGATACCGACTAATTGAGCAAACTCATCTACATTCAAGCTTTCCTGAACTTTGCAAACTTTATCTCTTACCAAACGAAGAGTATGTTTATCAATACCTTTAGGAAATGCTGTTACTGCAGCCGCTGATTGATTGCGGCGACTATGATGTGTTCTAAATAAATGGTCTATTTTGTCTTGATTAATCATTTTATTTTCAGTTAATTCTATTCTCGTAGACTGATAATGTTTTAAAGTAGATAAAAATTTATCAATAATTACAGGTTTCACCAAATAACCAAACGCTCCGCCTCTTATTGCTTCTCCTACTGTTTCAACATCATTGGCTGCCGTTATTAAAATAATGTCGATTCCTCGATACTTCTTTCTAATTTCCCATAGCAGTTCTACTCCATTGATATCTGGCAAAAAGACATCTAATAAAATTAATTGCGGTGTAAATATTGTCAGTAATTCTAAAGCCTGTTCTCCAGATCCTGCTGTCGCAACAACAGTGAAATGCTCTAGTTTCTTAGTAAATTGTTCATAAATTTGTGCAGCTGTAGAATCATCTTCTATAATCATGACATTAATTTGATTTTCAGTCATATCGATTCTTCCTTTTCATTATTTAATAGCTTTGGGATAACTAATGTGAATCTTGCTCCCTGTAACATACTTTTGCTTATGTATAGTTCACCTTTAAGCAACTCTACAGATCTTTTAACAATGGTCAATCCAATCCCGTGATTTTCACCTTTTTTCGTTGTGTAACCATCTATAAAAATCATATTTTCTACTTCTTTTGATATCCCTTGTCCATTGTCTTCAACTTCAAAAATCAGGTCGTTTCCTACATCTGTAAAAGATACTAGCACGTTCCCTTTATGTTCTCGCACAGCCTCGAGCGCATTATCAATTAAATTCCCCAAGATGGAAACAACGTTTTTTGCCTCTTCGATATCTAAAGTACTTGTTAAGTTACTATCTTGATCAATTTCTAAAGTGACGTCTAATTCTTTCGAACGATTGATTTTCCCAAGTAAGCAGGCAGCAATCAAAGGATCCTTCACAGAAGACATTAAAAAAGAAAGAATATCTTGGCGTTCCTTTACCTCTGATGAAATCATTTGCATGACATGCTCATATTTCTTTAACCTTAATAACCCGTAAATCACGTTCAGCTTATTTAAAAATTCGTGATTTTGAGCGCGTAAATTATCAGAGAACATTTTAATTTTAGAAATCTCTTCAGTCAATTCTTCAATTTGTGATAAAGTTCTTATGGTAAGAACGATACCTTGCACTTCTTTTTTTCTTACAATAGGAGATAAATCTAAAATATACTGCTGACCATCTAGTAGAAGGGATTGGTTAGAATACACGCATTGCTCTTCTATTGCTTGATCAATTAGCTGTCCTAAACGGGTGTTCTTTATCTCTCCTCCTATTGCTAAATGAAGGTTATCAAAGAGCTCTCTAGCCCTTCTATTCATCGACGTTACATATTTTTCGACATTTACAGTAACAGTAGCATCTCGAATAGATTCAAGGGTAGCCTCTTTTTCTTTAAAAAGAAAGGAAATTTCCTCTGGTTCCAGTCCAAATATTAGTCTTTTTACCCGCCTTGCAATAAAGAAAGCCCCAAATGCTCCAATAAGAAAAGGAATACAGGACAATTTAATAATTTTTATTCTATAATCATTAATCTGTTTTTCTATATTGCTTACAAGAAACCCTACCGAAGAAACACCTATAACGTTTCCTTGGCTATCCCATATGGGGGTTTTGGCTTTAATTGCAAATCCTGAAATTCCTTTTCCTTTATAAATAATGGATTGATGCTTCTTTAAAGAAGCTTCATTGCTTGTTTTGGTATGTTTTCCAATGTAACTACTATTGGGATGAGAATAGCGTATTCCTTTATCATTGGCGATGGTGACATAATCTGCCCCTGTGGTTTTTCTTATTTTTTCAGCAACAGGTTGGATGTGCTCAGAAGGATTTTTCTGCTTAAAAGCTTTTACAATCATTTTATCTTCAGAAGCTAATTTTGCTACTGTCATAGCTTGATTACCTACATATTTTTCGACAATTTCATCTACCATTGCAGAAAATAAGATGCATACAAGGACGGTACTAACAAGAATAACTACAGTGATGAGTAATGTAATTTGGGCAAGTATGCTAAGTCTTCTATTCACGTAAAGAGAACGCATACATTCCTCCTTTTAAGGAATTAATAATGAAATAAAATACCGTCTTTTGTTTTAAGTTTAGCATAAAAAAAAGGAAGTTTAGCACCAAACTTCAAATGTTTATAATCAGACTGATAAAGGGAAAAATAAATCGAATAAACGCTTGACTTAAAGTATACTTTAACAATTATAATCAATTCGAAAACATCGCAAATGGAGGAATTAACATGAAATATACAGTAATCACTGGCGCAAGTTCGGGAATTGGATATGAAACAGCTTTAGCTTTCGCAGCGCGCGGAAAAAACCTTATATTAGCTGCACGTAGAGAGGACAAGCTGGATGAGTTAAAAGAAAAGATTGAAAAACTGAACCAAGATGTAAATGTTATTATCCAGTCGGTTGATTTATCCGTGGCAGAAAATGCTCACACGTTTTATGAGTCGCTTAAAGAATATGAGTTAGAAACATGGATTAACAATGCTGGATTTGGAAACTTTGCTTCTGTCGGTGAACAAAAATTAACTAAAATTGAAACAATGCTTCACTTAAATATCGAAGCCTTAACCATTCTTTCTTCTCTATTTGTAAGAGATTATGAAAATGTTGAAGGTACACAGCTTATTAATGTCTCTTCTGGAGGCGGCTACACCATTGTTGCTGATGCAGTCACTTATTGCGCAACAAAATTCTATGTAAGTGCATTTACAGAAGGTCTTTCTCAAGAATTGAAAGGAAGAGGATCAAAAATGCAGGCTAAAGTTCTAGCTCCAGCGGCTACTGAAACAGAATTTGCACAGCGTTCGATGGATATGAGTGATTTTGAATACGAAGGACGAGTACATAAGTTTCATACGTCAAAAGAAATGGCTGCTTTTATGCTGGACCTTTATGATAGCAATAAAACGGTAGGACTTGTAGATGGCATGACTTACGAATTTCAATTAAAAGATCCTATCTATCCATATGCAGACAGAGCGACAAGTTCAGATTCTTAAACAGAAAAGCACCCTTTTAGGGGTGTTTTTTTATGGACTCTTGAATGGGTATCTTGTTTATGTGATGAAAATGCTTAAAGATAGTCGTGTTCAAACTCGACTTATACTTGCACTCTTTATTTCCTGATTTTTGTTTCACTTTTTTGCACATACTAACCGAACGGAGGTGACGAAAATGGGTACAAAAAAATCTGCTAACCGAGGTCAAGTAGCTCCTGGTGTTAACCCTCAAGGGCACGGAAAAGATGTTGAATTTTCAACAGAACCGAAAAGTGAACTTGAAAACAAAGCGAAAAAATCAAATACAAAAATTTAACTAAAAAGGAGAAGGTTCCTCTTCTCCTTTCTCCCCCTCTTAACTGCTTTCCTACATACACTCCCCAGATCGTTTACTTCTTTCTGCTTCTTATAAAACTGTATCAATAGTATAAAAAAGTATACTATACAACAAAAATGTGCGTACTTGTTAGGATGAATTATATGATTTATGATAAATCTGCAAACGGATTTTACGACAAATTGTATGTTAACTGACTGTTAGTTGTAAGCTATACAGGGTATAGATTACTCTGAACAGTTCATCATTAAATATTTTTACAGAAAGGTTGTTTACACATGAACAATACAGATAAGAAACAAGAAATTTTAGACGCATTTAACTTTCGTCATGCTACAAAAGAGTTTGATCCAGCGAAGAAAATTTCCGATGAAGATTTCCAATTCATTTTAGAAACGGGGCGCTTATCTCCAAGCTCAGTAGGTTACGAGCCGTGGAAATTTTTAGTCGTTGAAAATGAAGATTTAAAAGAAAAATTAAAAGCTGTTTCTTGGGGAGCACAAGGCCAAATTCCTACAGCAAGTCATTTTGTTATTATTCTTTCTCGTACAGACGCAAGATATGACTCTGAATATGTGTTAAATCTTCAGAAAAACGTAAAAGAAATGCCGGAGGATGTATTAGAGACATTAATGCCTCGTTACAAAGATTTCCAAGAAAATGATTTTCACTTGTTCGAAAGCAAGCGAGCGCTATTTGATTGGGCCAGCAAACAATCTTATATTGCACTAGCTAATATGATGACATCAGCTGCTCAAATTGGCATTGATTCTTGCCCAATTGAAGGGTTTAACTATGACCAAGTACATGAAATTCTAAAAGAAGAAGGATTACTAGAAGACGGCAAGTTTGATGTTTCTGTTATGGTTGCGTTCGGCTACCGTATTCACGAACCTAAACGCGAAAAAACAAGAAGAAGTATGGATCAAGTTGTACAGTGGATCAAATAATAAACCAAAAAAAGAAGAGGTGACGTTGCTCACCTCTTCTTTTTTATATCTTTATATGCTGCTATAAAATCACCAGGATCGGTGTGTATGGTATAAGCGAACATTCCTTGATTTGTATGTAAGTATAAAAAGCCGCTTTCTTTTGAAACGCATTTGTAAGAGATGTCAAATACGCTGTTAATGTGAAAGGACTCATTCTCTGTTTCAATATTATCCGTATATAAGCACATGTCTTTTGAATGCTGAATCGTCACTTTTTTTGTTCGTTTTATTTTTCTTTCAACGTATGTATAAGGAATCATAGAAATAATGCTCATAGCACAGCTCCCCTTCTTTATGAATATTTTCCTTTTGGAGCATAAAATATCTCGTTAACAAAACTCTATCACTTACCAAAAAACAATTCCAGAAATACTCTTTCTGGAATTGTTTTTAAGATTGTTGCTCTTTATTTTCTTCATCTTTGCAAAAGTCGATATTACTGTTTGTCATAGAGGCAATAGCAGGAGAGCTATTTCCAAACGAAAAACAAGCTCCTACCGATTTTGTATTGGCCGTGTGACTATTTTGTACAACACAGCCTACGCTTACATTTGAATTGTCTTTTAACCCGTTAGTCACGATATTCTCAATGTTAATAATACATCCCATTTTACCACCTCTTTCGTTTCTATTAACGTATGTCATCTCTGTATATATGTATAGGATGTTCGCCTATTAATGATAAGTTGTTTGCTGCAAAATAGAAAAAAAGAATCTTCGTATACCCTTTAAATAGAGAAGACACTCAAATGATGTCTTCTCCTTAAGTGAATTTAACTTTTCACAGCTTTTTCCCAGTCTGATGCAAACTTTTCAATTCCTTGTTCTGTTAACGGGTGTTTTACTAATTGTTCAATTACAGCATACGGAATGGTCGCAATATGAGCCCCAGCAAGAGCTACTCGTGTGACGTGATCTGGGTGTCTGACTGACGCTGCTATAATTTGTGAGTCAATATGTTGAATTCGAAATAGCTCGGCAATTCGAGATACCAGATACACACCGTCTTCTGAAATATCATCTAAGCGTCCTAAAAATGGCGATACGTATGTCGCACCAGCACGGGCTGCTAGAAGCGCTTGATTCACTGTAAAAATTAACGTTACGTTTGTTTTCACGCCTTTTTTAGCTAGATAACGGGTTGCTTCCAATCCAGCAATGGTCATAGGAAGTTTAATTGTTATATTTTTGTCTCCTCCGTTAATTTTTATAAGCTTTTCTGCTTGCGCAATCATGTCTTCTGCTGTTACTGTGTCGGGGGTGACTTCTGCTGAAACGGATTCTACTTCCGGGACGGTTTTTAAAATTTCTTCGATGCGATCTTCAAACTTTACGCCTTCTTTAGCTACTAGCGAAGGGTTTGTGGTAACACCTGATAATACCCCGATTTTATATGCTTTTTTAATATCTTCCAGGTTAGCTGTATCAATAAAAAATTTCATCATGTATTCCTCCACTCGTTATGTTAAAAACAGCTTTTCAGGGGCATTTTTGCATAACTTTATGTTCAAATGGAATTGCCCTCTTCATATTGTCTTCATAAAATAAAATTTATTTCCTTTCAAATGCTGTATGTTTTTCTCCAAGTTTTTCCTTCTTTAAACTCATCTGAATAACTTCTATTTGTATGTATCATACTAATGATGTTGAAAAACCTCTCATCTACTCAACTAAAAAACCTCCAGCATTTATGCTGAAGGTTAAGATACATTCTACTCTTAATTTTTTAGTCCTCTATAGCGAGCTGTTTTTAATTCTTGAACGTAGGGTTCAAAGTCCGGCATCTCTACAGCTCTCGCCAATTCGATTGCTTTTTCAATATCGTATGGAATACGCACAAATTGAATAGAAAATGCTGAAGGACTTTCGTCTTGATCCTTTCCTTCTAAGATAAGATAGGAAGCTTGTGGTAAATCAAGCGGGTTTCCTACACTTCCTACATTACACAGCGTTTTCCCTTTAATATGTTGAATAAATGCATTATGTACATCTCCGTAACAGATGACATCCGGTTCTCTTGATCCTTTTATATTTTCCGTATATTCCGTATTAGCAAATAGACTAAGGCGCTTTTCAAGTGAATCCCAGGGTTGAATTCGGTCATAAAGACTTCTAGGTGAAGCATGAAACATTCTAATTAATTTCCCGCTCATCATAAACTCAACAGAAAAAGGAAGTTCCTTTAAGTATGCTTCTTGGTTTGAACTTAACTTCTCTTGATGCCATTTTAACGCTTCAAATTCCGCAGGCTTTGTAATGAAGTCATCCCAGTTCCCCATTACTGTTACTTCGCACTTTTCTTTTATGATATCAATTGCTTTACTTGAATCCGGTCCTTTTCCTACTAAATCACCTAGACAAATGATGCGATGGATATCTCGTTGTTGTATGTCAGCTAAAACTGCTTCTAATGCAGGGAGATTTCCGTGGATATCTGAAATAACAGCAATTTTGTCCATTGATTCCTCCACTCCTTTTTCATATGTATGTATTCAAGCCTTTTCTTTATTATAACATTTTATGATAAGACCGTTTACTAAAACGGGTCCTCTTCATTTAACAAACAACGGCATAATTCGAATGGATATAAAAGGGAGGAATAAGAAGTGGATTTTTATGGATTGGGAAGAAATCTATCTTCCTTATTTATTAACATAAAATAAAGGAGTACTGTAATATATTTATACGAGTACTCCTTTATTGGTAGTTAGGTAGTATAGAGAGTCGCCAGATACCTCATTTATCTTGCGACTTTTGGTTTATAGCTTATTGAACACCAACTGCGTCAAATGACTTACCTACTGAAATTACTTCTTGAGAGCCTGAACCGTATAGATCAGCAGCAGCTTGTACTAAACCTGCACGCGCTTGGCTGAACGTTGTAGACTGAGTGAAGTATAGCGTATTGGCACGGTAATAAATTTTTCCTAGCTTATCTCCGCCGATGCCTGTTACAGTAACTCCGTAATGAGTTCCTCCGTTAGCTAGCAAGTAGGCAGCTTTGTTGATAATACCGCTATTTGTATGAACCCCGCCGTTGTCACTAGAACCTGTATAGCGCTTTGAATAATGATCCGGATCTCCGTATTTCGCTGGGTTGCTCATTGAACGAAGTGCATCGCCGCTTGTTCCAGGCGTATAAATATCCTCTCCAATTTCCCAATCTGGATTTCGGTTGTCATAGTATTCTACCAACGTTCCGAAAATATCGGAAATCGCTTCGTTTAATGCACCTGATTCATATTGATAGATTAAATTAGAACTTCTTTCTGTCACCGCGTGCGTCAATTCATGTCCGATAACATCTAATCCTCCTGATAGCGGAACAAAAGTAGTTCCATCTCCATCTCCATATACCATTTGAGAGCCATTCCAAAACGCATTGTTGTAGCCGCTGCTATAATGAACAGTCGATTTTAGCGGAGCTCCTGCATTGTCATAGGAGTTGCGGTTAAATTTGTTTTTATAATAATCATATGTCACGCCTGCATAATAGTGAGCATCTACTGCAGCTGCATCGCGAGTTGCATTGTACGTATTATCGGTATCGGCCCATAGCGTACCCGGAAGAGATGTACGATTTTTTGCATCGTACGTATAGATTGTAGCGCCTCTTGTATTATCTTGTAAGTAGTAAGTAGAACTAGATAACGTTGTCTTTAAGGATTTAGTATCTCCAAGAACTCCTTTACCTGAGCCAATAGCATTTGTGCCTGTTACAGGTTTCGCTGCCGGCTTTGCCGCTTGCTTCACGTCGGCTTTTGGACCAGCTACGGAATCAATTGTATTGTACTTATCTAGTACTTTACCGCTAGTAGCATCAACAAAGTAATAATAGTTGCCTGGCTCAGGATTTAAGAAATTTAAATTTACTACATAAGCATATGTAGTGTCTGAACCATTTTGATAAATATACAGTTCAGATGAAGGAGATTTTTCATACGTCGGCTTAAAGCCTAAGTCTTTTTCAGCTACTTGAATCGCCTTTTTGCTATCAAGTTGCTTTTGGCCTTTTAGCTTTTCCTTTTTATCTAAATCAGGAGCTACTGTACCTGATACAACTTTTAAGGTTCCATCTTTCGCTACGTGTGCTAATTGAGTAGATCCCCAAACGGGAATATTATTATATACTTGCTGCAAGCGTACCACGGTTGCTTGTTCAATAGGATCTTTCACCACTTCTGTCACTTTAAATGAGTTTTGAGCATTTTCGTTTCCTAATTTATATTTGTCTTTATTTGTATTCATATAGTGAAATACGACGTCTTGAGCCTTCTGCGATGACGGGCCCGAGAGCTTTCCGGAAATAAACTCAGGAGATTTAATTTCTTTGTTATACTTTTCAGTTGAAAGTACATTGTTTGGCGCAGCACTGCTCGTATGTGCAAAAGCAAATGATGAAGAAAGAATACCAACTGATAATAATACCTTTAAAGCCTGTTTTTTCTTTTTCATAGTTTTTTTCTCCCTATCCCTAGTAAATTTAATTACCTCAATTTTTCTGTTAATTGCGATAATTAGCAACATTATAGCAACTAAAGATTACTACGTCTATATATTATTTCAATATTCCTATTATTATGAAAACTAAAAATAGGTCCTCTGCAATAAGTCTTTTTTACCTATTTAAACTATATGAAAATCATTTATGTTGATTTTCATACAAGTAAAATAATTCTTCTAGCCAGCTGATAAAAACTAGTAGGATAGGTAGCGTTATTCGTTCTTACTGTCAGTTCTATGAAGCATTTTACAAAAATTACTTATAAGGAAAATTATAAATTTCAGACCATTTTTTCGGCTTAGATATACTCTTTCTCTTCATTTTTTTATTTTTTTAATCTATTAATTAAATTTTTTATATGTTTTTTATGTACGTGCACAACATTATTTTATTATAGTACTGTACTTCTTATGAACGTAAAAAAGCACGAATCTACTAAAATCTTTGTAAATCCGTGCTTTTTCTGTTTATTTCAAGCATACACAACCAACGATAACTAATAAAACAAATAGTACAACGATTAATGCAAAACCGCCACCGTAACTACCGTAGCCGCCGTAGCCATAACCACCGCCGTAACCCCAGTTGTAAAATCCCATTTCACTTCACCTCCGTAGCCTGTTTACTCTATAGCATATGTACAGGCTAGAAAAAATGCTCGCCCATTTATCGCCCTTTTATAACAATAAAAAAGAAATTGAGACATAACGAAATCACTCCAATCAATAGCTAGAAGCAACTAAATAGATGAAACCTACGTTCACCCTACCAATGAAAAAATCCGAACGATTCATCGTTCGGATTTCCCTTCAACTAAACTGCTTTTGTCACAGCCTCTTTTAAGATAACAAATATTAACTTATTTACTTTTAGAAGCTTGTTCTTTAAAGCGAAGTATGTAATACGGAACAATACAAATAACCGCCAAAACGAGAGCCGTTAAACTGACTATGCGGGGATTATTAAGCCCGAAAGAATAGTCTCCAAAAGATGCTCCAATTGCAATAATAGCAAAAATAATATACAGAATACGAAATATGTTAATCCACTTTTTCTGTTTAATCGTAACCACTCCTTTGCTTATTTTACTCCAACATAGAATATTATAACTTTACTAAACAACTTGTTGCAAAATTTCTTCTGCCTTTAACTGATTACCTTTTATTTTAACGGTAAACAAATTTCCACATTCGTCCCTTTGTTTACTTCACTTTCAATACTAAGAGTTCCTTTATGCTGCTGGATAATATTAAAGCAGATCATTAACCCTAACCCAATACCGTCTTCTTTAATACTGTAAAATGGTTCACCTAAATGTTTAATGCGATCTTTTGAAATTCCTACACCTTCATCAATAATCTGAATATGAAGGTGATTGTTGTCTTTTTGTCTCAGCTCAACTTTAATTTCGCCTCCGGAAGGCATTGCTTCAATCGCATTTTTAAGAATATTTATAAACACCTGTTTCATTTGATTGCTTTCACAATATACAAGAGGCAATTCTCCATATGAGTGAAGTTCAATAAAAATGTTTTTCATGGTTGCTTGAGGCTGCAGCAATAAAATCACTTGTTGAATTAACAGCTGCAAATCAATCGACTGAAATGTTACAGCCTGTGGTTTTGCCACAGACATGAATTCATCTGTAATCATTTCAATACGCTCAATTTCAGAGGATATAATGTTCATATAGGTTAACTCTTCTTTACTCGCTTTTTCAGTTAATAGCTGCATAAACCCTTTGATGGCCGTTAAAGGATTTCTAATTTCATGAGCAATAGCTGTAGCAAGCTGACCGACCGCTGCTAATTTCTCAGATTTCTGCAACAGCTCTTCTGTTTCTAGGTATTCTGTCCTGTCTCTTGAAACAATAAGAAGCACTTTTTTGTTTTCTATATTGAACAATTTCCCACTATATTCTAGTTTTTTTACTTCTCCAGACTTAAATGTAAACTGTGATTGCAGCGTGAAAGAAAGATTTCCTTGGCGAATTTCTTCAACCGTTTTTCGAACAATGTCAGAATCTCTAGGTATAATATCTTGGCATGGCATGGATAAAAGCTCTTCTCTCGTATATCCAAAGCGCTTACATCCAGCTTCATTTACTTCGATAAAACGAGAAGGAAAATGATTAGAACCTATTTCAAGTAAATAAATTGCGTCGTTTGCATATTCAAATAACGTTCGATATTTCAACTCACTTTCCTTAAGCTTACGATGCAGCAAGTCAAGCTCTTTTCTCGCTTTTTTAGCCTCAGATATATCCACACATACTCCAGACAAACCTATTAACTCATCTTTCCCATTAAAAATTGGCGAAATAGTGATGCGAAGATCTACTAAACTTCCGTCTTTACGAGCTCTTACAACTTCTACTCGATTGATTGCCTCTTTTTCAGCAACCGTCTTTTTTATATTCTCATGTACGTCCTCACTAAAAGCCCCTGCTATTTCGTAATATGTTTTCCCAACTACTTCGTGGGCTTTCCAGCCATATACTTTTTCGTAGGCTTCATTAACTCGCAAGATCCGCCCTTCTAAATCAGTTATGATCACCGCATCCATGTGATGATTAATAAAAGACTCCAGCTGTTCTTTCGTATATTCCAGTTCTTTTTTCATTATTCTGACAAAAAAAGAATCTTCTTCATCCTTACATGAATCTGATCCAGCATAAGCAGCTTCTTCTGCTACAGCGTAAAATTTACGATAAAATTCTATCGTCGCTACAGCTACTCCCAGTCCGAGAATTCCGAACACTAAATATTCTATTTCGCTATAAAACGGCGACTGAATAGGTGTATTCCAAAAGTAATTCGTCAGTAAGACATGAACGATAAAATGAATAAAAAAACAAAGAAGAGATTGTTTTAATAAAGAAAACTGCTTTCTATATCGAATAAGAGGAAGGGAAAATAAAAAGGTAAAGATTAAAATTAAGATAGTCAGTAACCAATGACTTTCTAAATAGATACTGCACACAGCCATAGTGATACCTGCAACTGCACCGGCTCTATAACCAAAGTATAGAACGGTCAAAATAAGAGGAAGAAAACGTAAATCATATGTAATCTGTTGATACGTAACGCTATATATCATAAGAATAGCAGAAACAATACTTGCATAAATACCACTCATCCATTTGTATTTATGGGCTAGACGCTGCAGCAAAAATATTCGTATCGCAATCATAATACTGACAAAAAACGAAAAAATACATAAGTTAACAAATAATCCGCTACTAATCACTCCTTCTATTCCTCCTTTACTTGTAAATATGCGTGAAATAATTCCCTTATATAGAGAGTGTAACATGAATAAGCGCTGCTATTTATAAAATTGATAAAAAAAACTAGTCTCGCCCGAGGCAAGACTAGTTTTTTTATTATCTATGCTGATCTTGATACATAGGTCCTTCTGAAATCATATTGCTTTCAGAAACGTACGTAGGATCTGAATGCGCATCTTTATTTAGGCTAGCATTTACCTGCTGTTTTTTAGATAAACTTGAAAGTTTTACTTTGGCACTTCGAACAAGTCCTTTTACTTTTCGGCGTTTCGCAGCATCGCTTAATAGATAAGACGTAATGCCGACTCCTACCGTTGATAGCGTAATACCTGATATCAATGCTTTTTGTTTTCGTTTTCTCATAATAACTCCTTCCTTGTACCTTTTTGAATCTTACAATAACTTTTCCCTCTCAGGTACTCTCTCAAACCCGATTATTCAGATTATTCACTTCTTTAATAAGACGCTGCAGCGTGTCCGCTCCTGCTATTCCATCTGAAAAAAGGCCATACTGATTCTGGAATTTTTTCACTGCAGCGATTAATTCATCTCCATAGAAACCGTCTGCTCCAAACTTCGGAAGAGAAAAACCTAGCGTAAGTAAGTTTTGCTGAATTTGTTTGACTCCTAACCCTCTATCACCTTTGGAATAGACAAATGGTCCTTTTGTATTATTCGTCATAGAGAGATTTGTTGTGACTTCTTTAAAAAATGAGCAGTCCATTTCATTTATATCCACATTTGTAGAAATTCCTTTTACTCTGCCAGAATCCGTATACTGAAACATTGCCCACCGCTGCCATTGACTTAGCTCACCAGGGTGCTGCATACCGCCTTGTCTGTTGTTTGCACTATATCTTGCTACCCACAAAGGATACTTACTTATTTCAGTTGTAAAAAAAGTTTTAGCAAAATGATAATTAGTATATACGATAGGCTTAATCCCTGTTGTTTTGTGAACATGCTCGAGCCAGCTTACGGCAAAGCGAGAAACAAATTCTTTGGATTTTTTCTTATCTTCTTCTAGATCCAAACACGGCGGAAGGTCTAGTTTCATTTGTCCAAGCTGAGCAATAAAAAAAGCAGCTTCTTTCTCCGGGCTATTTGTACAGTGAGCATAATGATAAAATCCTACTCTCAAGCCCGCATTTTTAGCACCTATATAATTTTCATAAGATCTAGGGTCTACAAAAGTTCCGCCTTCTGTTAACTTTATATACACCCCTTTCACTGAGGTGTTTTTTATTTCTTTCCAATTAATGATTCCTTGATGATGAGAAACATCGAGAATAATAGGATTATTTGAATGTCGACTTTGCATAGTTTTCACCTCTTTTGCTAGCTTCCTTATGTATACGACGAATATTTTAAAACCCCTGTTTTTCCGGATCTTGATATTCTTTTATAACGATGTGTAAAACGTTGCTCATTTGAATAGCTAAATAAGCTTCGTGTTTTTTGTCATAATAACGATACCATCCTTGCGTATGAATAATAGATTCCTCAAGCTCTTTTACATTTTCTGATTCAACCAATGTACTGATTGATTTTTCATTTCCAAAATAAAACTTCACTTCGTACGTCACTTGAATCCCTCCTTTATAAAGATGTAAATACCCTAATCGTATGTACTTGAATCTAGTACAAGGTAGTGTAAAATTTCTTTTAATCCGCTTTCTCTTTTTATATGTTTATTTAGAACAATGTTCATTTTATTATAAAACAAGAAGCCAAGCATTCTAAGCTGCTTGGCTTCTTGTTTTATTTTGATGGATGAATCATATTAGCTGGATTTACCCATTGCTCAAATTGTTCTTCTGTCAGAAGGCCTGTTTTTACCGCTGCTTCTTTTAATGTCGTTCCTTCTTGATGAGCCAGCTTGGCGATTTTAGCCGCATTTTCATACCCTATGTGCGGATTTAACGCTGTTACAAGCATAAGAGAATTTTCTAGATTATGCTGGATTTTCTCTTTGTTGGGTTCAATTCCTACTGCGCATTTATCGTTAAAAGCCTGCATGGAATCTGTCAGCAGTCTGACTGATTGTAAAAAATTATAAATAATAACCGGCTTAAATACATTTAATTCAAAGTTTCCTTGACTAGCCGCAATGCCAATCGTCACGTCATTCCCTAACACTTGTGCAGAAACCATTGTTAGAGCTTCACTTTGAGTTGGATTTACTTTTCCAGGCATAATAGAACTTCCTGGTTCGTTAGCAGGAATCGTGATTTCACCTAATCCGCTCCGAGGACCGCTTGCCAGCCAGCGTACGTCATTGGCGATTTTCATTAAGTCAGCTGCTAAGGCTTTGAGTGCACCATGGGCATAAACCACTTGATCGTGACTTGTTAATGCATGAAATTTATTAGGTGCTGAGATAAATGTTTTTCCAAGCGTGCTGCTGATTTCTTTCGCTACTTCATCGCCGAAGTCAGGATGTGCATTTATCCCCGTCCCAACAGCTGTACCGCCAATAGCTAGCTCCTTCATATACTCTACGCTTTGTTTAATCATTTCTTCATTTTTTTCGAGCATATGATGCCATCCGCTAATTTCTTGTCCTAGTGTTAGCGGTGTAGCATCTTGTAAATGGGTTCTTCCTATTTTAATAATATCTTTAAACTGCTCTTGCTTCACAGCAAACGTTTCTTTTAATGTTTTTAAAGCAGGCAATAATTGATCTTCGACTTCTAGTACAGCTGCAATATGAAGAGCTGTAGGGAAAGTATCGTTAGAGCTTTGTGACATATTAACATCATCATTTGGATGGAGCGTTTCGTCGCCGTTTATTAGCTGGTTTCCGCGGTGGGAAATCACTTCATTTACATTCATGTTTGATTGCGTTCCGCTTCCTGTCTGCCATACTACTAAAGGAAAATGTTCATTCCATTTCCCTTCAATAATTTCGTTAGCAGCTTGCACGATGGCTTCCGATTTCCCTGCTGATAGTTTGCCTAGTTTATGATTGCTAATAGCCGCACTTTTCTTCAGAACCGCAAAAGCGCGTATTACTTCAATCGGCATTTTTTCAATCCCTATTGGAAAGTTTTCTTTACTTCTTTGCGTTTGCGCTCCCCATAGTTTATCTTCTGCCACTTTGATTTCTCCAATTGAATCTCTTTCGATACGATAGCTCATAGTTAGAACTCCTTTTCAATATTTTCTTTACCTATTAGTATTGATTATATGGATGAATTTCATGACATAATAACAATTATTCACTGTTGAAAATTCCCTTTTTTCTATTTTTTAAACGGGCTTAACTTATTTGATTATTTAGCTCATAGTTTATTTTGATTTTATGTTACAAAAAAAGATCCGAAGAATACGCTCTTCAGATCTTTTTAATAAGTCCAATTTTACTTATGAATCCATACAGCACCAGCTGAATTGTCTTTTGCTTCACCAATTACGTCTAATTTTAATCCGTTTTGAGGAAGCAAGCGGCCTGCATCTTTAATTCTTTCATCTAAATACGATTTTTTATCGTTAAAGCTTGTAACACCATTTGATTCTTTAGATGAAATCGTTCCCCACGTTTTATGAGAATATGACCAAGCAGGTGATTTATCAAATGAGAACGCGGCGTCTGCAATTTGATATCGGCTTGAATTTGCTGTAGTGCTAATACCATTCACATTAAAGTAAAGAACTTTATGAGCATGTGAATCAACTACACCAAGGAATCCTTCACCCGGATGTTGTCCTACCCAGTTATCAAGATAGCTTTCATCTGCGTACCAAAGCAGCATGCCTGTATTATATTTTGCACCGCGCGCGAATTGAAGTGCTTTATCACTGCCTGCATAGTTTCTCCACTCAAGGTAATAATAGTTATCTTTATAGCTGATGCCGTTTGTCTTTTCAAATCCATCTAACGTTACTTTTGGAGCTCCTTCAGCATCGTCCGTGAATACCGTTTTTCCATCTACTACTAAACTAGCATTATCAAGAGCGAATCCTTGAAGAGCAAGTCCGCCGTCCGTGACGTATTCAAATTGAAGCTTGATTTTTTTACCTTTAAACTGCGTTAAGTCATAACTTTTATCTTCCCATTTTCCGTTAGATGTTTCAGCAGAACCATCTGCATTATTCGCTTTATCACCAATTGTATCTAACAGAACTTTTGAACCGTCAGGAAGAATCGCATTTACATATAAGTAATCGTATTCTGCCTCTACTTCATAGAACGCTTTGTAATTGAATTTAGCTGTGTTGGCCGTTGTTAAATCAAACTCTGGCGTTGTCATCGTCGTATGCAGATCGTCTCCGCGTTTACTGTAATAATAGTTGCTTCCAAACTCAGGCTTAATCCCTTGAACAGCTTTTTTAGGTAAATTAATCTTTACAATACCTGGTCGTTTAGATTTTGTGACACTTTGATCAACCACGCTCACAGAGCCCGATTTTGTAATGTTTTTGCTGTCAATTTGTTGAATATTTGCCCAGTTTCCACCCATATTTGCTTGGAAAAACTCTTTATTTTGCGGGGAGAAACTTGTCGGTTCTGTTCCAGCTACTTCACCAGCCCAGCTCCCTCCGCTCATAATTGACCAAACGCCTACCGGCTCACCTTGACCCGTATACTGTGTATCATACTCATCCGGCAAACCTAAATCATGGCCAAATTCATGAGCAAAAACCCCAACTGCTCCGTCTTCTGGTTCGATTGTATAATCATAAGCAGCCATGTTTGTTCCAGGAACTTTATATACTTGTCCCAAAGTAGAGCGGTGAGACCAGATAGCATCGTTTCCTAGTTTACCTCCACCTGCTTCTTGCCCAGTTCCAGCATGAATGACCATTAAGTGATCCACTATGCCGTCAGGCTCATTGCGGTTGCCATCTCCATCGATATCATATTGATCGAACTGATCATAATCTGAAAGGTTAATGCCGCTTTTTGCTGCTGCAGCAAGCGCTTCTTTTACAAGGTTACGAGGCCCTTTAGATCCAGGCGCATTATCGTTTCCTCCCGCTGGATTGTCTGCTCCGTATTCTTTTGCGTTTCCAGGTACGGTTAACCAGTCAGAAACCGTTCCATCTACTGTGTAACTACCTCCAGACTGTTCTTCATAATATTGTTTAAACGTTTTAATTTTCTTTCCGTTGAATAGCGTAAAGTCTTTCTTTCCAAACATTAATTGCTGATAGTGATTTCGGTTAAAGTCTTTTGCATACATGTAACCAGGTTCTTGAACGACATTATTGTGCTTGAAGTCTGCGTATTCGACTAAAAGTACAAGAACTTTATCTTTTCTCACTTGTCCGTTATATTTTGCCTGAGCTGCAGGTTTAACGTTTACCCCGTTCCCCGAATTGTTTCCTTGAGACTTAATGTTAGCAAATTCGCCTCGTTGAAACTTTTCTTTTTGTTTTGTTTGCATTTCTTTCGCTTTCAAATCAATTTTGCTAGCTTTATGTCCTTTCATGCTCTCTTTATGTGCATCTTTTTTGTTTATGTAAGAAGTAACGGCTTTCTTCACTTCTTGCGGTGTTGCACTTTGAGAAATAACTCCTTGGTTTTTCAGTGCGTTAGCCAATCTTTCTTCCGGTACTGTATTCATATCAATTGGTGAACTCGGAAGTTCCTCCGATTGTGCGGTTTTAGCTGAAGCAGTACTTCCATTCATAAGTACTGGTCCCACTCCGCTTAATGTAACAGTTGTGGCAAGAAAAGATGTCCCCAAAATCTTTTTCCAGCTTTTCAAGTAAACCCCTCCATTTTAGAATTTTCAAACTATTAGCAAGATTTATTTTATATTCTAAAACTAGGAAGGTCAACTACATTTTACTATATTATTAAAATTTTTTGATTCTAGTAGATAATGTAAAATAGTTTTATAGTATGTAACTAGTTTTCTTTGCCTGACAATTAAAATGTCTGATAAACCCTTCTTGCGTATGCAAATTCCATGCCAAATCGATAACCACAACTAAAACTGTATGAAGCGTATTTTTTTAGGGAATTAGAACCACCTTTTCCGTATTACTATTATATAAAAACAAAAAATTCCCCATTATGGATACAGAAAGATAAAAAAATCACTTCTCGATAGACGAGAAGTGATAACCTTTGTATGCAAGTAAATTTAAGAATGTTCTTTTTGACGATGCAGCAAGATATGATAGAGCGACGTGCTCCAAATAGACATATTGCGCGCTGCGATTTCATAAGGTTTTTCATCAATTTTAAACAAGAAATCCCCTTCATAACTCACGGATTTCCCTTGCTTTTCCAGCTCTTGTTTAACAGCTTCAATCCATTCTACTGCATTCGTATAATGTTTGTTCAAACGAACTTTAATAGTTTGATTCCTGTAATGAATAAAAGATGTAATTCCCCAAAAAATTAAGACAAGAAAAAGTACCATATACAGCAATTGCATGATAACGATCCCCTTCTTCCTTCATTTCATTATTTTCAATGAAGACTTAATTTAGATGAGTAAATATTACTATTCTCCTTTGCTATCGTCATCTCCTTTAAAAAAGTAAATTCCTTTTCCACGTGGGCGTATAAAATAAACCCGTGTACATGCTTGCTCATCTTTTTTACTAACGTTTTCTGTTAAAAAATGATAAGCTAATAGAATGATAAATAGAAAGGGAGGGCGACGAGTTGTCAACTGAACAAGTGAAATTAGCAGCCGTTTTAGATGTTGAAACAACGGGATTAAGTGCTCAAACATGCGATATTATCGAACTGGCAATTGCTGTTGTTTCTTATGATTCTTCTACCGGAGAAATAATCGACATTGTAGAAGAATATGAAGAATTTAATATGCCTTCAACTCCCATTTTCCCGTACATTACAAACTTAACGGGAATTACAAATGAGATGGTCAAACATAAAACATTAGATGATAAAAAAGTGGAATCATTGTTAACTAGCGTTTCGGCTATCATCGCTCATAATGCTTCTTTCGATCGCAGTTTTCTTTTAAAACGGTATCCATCTTTATTTAACCAAAAATGGCACTGCTCTATGCGTGCTGTCAAATGGAAAGAGTACGGCTTTCCTAATAAAAAACTAACAACACTTCTTGACCATCATAAGATTGAGAGAGAGAACGCTCACAGAGCTATGGATGACGTGAAAGGAACCATTGACTTGCTAAGACAGCAAAACCCTAGCGGAGAGCCCTATTTTTCTGAAGTATTAAAAAAAGCAATGAGCAAACCTAAAAAAACAGCGGCTTCCACTCGTTTTTAACTTAATAAAAAAAGCGCAGCTTCTGCGCTTTTTTTGTTTTTATTTGCCTATTTCTTAAGTGTTGAGTTATATGTTTGAGGAATATGGTTGTAAACAGCGAGGTTGTAAACGCACCGGAAGAAAAAGAAAAGTGCCTGCTTTCAAACCAAAAAATCGCGGAGGAACAAACTGAACAGCTGGTGTTTACAGACATATACGAAATCAGCTGAATTGCTAATAATCTAGAAGATTCAAATTATACTTCTCTTACTTTTTGGCTTTGAAGGTCGTGATGCGTTTGTTCTAGTTCACTTAAATTCAATTCGTACAAATGTCTCCCGTCTTCTGCTTTAAAGTAACCCGATTCAATAATTTGATTCATTAAAAGATCTTTCTTTTGCTCAAATGCTTTTTCAGATGTCATGTTATCATCTCCTTTTTTAGGTGAATATCTTTCATAGAAAAGACGTACACCGCTTGTGGCATACGTCTTGTTGCTTTTCACACTCGTTACCTATGTTTAAAAACAACGCAATCGTTACATTTTATCGAGAAGGCTGCTTACGTCTTTCAGCCATATTGAACATTTTGGTGATGCACTACTTTTATACCCTTCATGATGTTCTTAAAACGCAATTGGAAAAAGATTTTCATAAAATCTGTTTGCCATCTACTGCCCCGCTTTCAAAATGCGGCTGTGAGGCGATTTTTTTTGTTGCTAAACTAACCACCATTAATACAACTAAATTAATAAATAAAGAAATGACGCCGACATTTGTATCTTTAATGATTTGTGGCAACGCAGGAAACAACGTGCCAAGCGTTGTTTCAGTAATCGTTATATACATCACAGACGCAATGCCGGCAACAATACCTGCACACGCCCCGTATTTAGTCACGATATTGTTTTTCATTAAACTAAAAATAAAAGCAGGAAACAGCTGCGTCACAATGCTGTAGCCCATTAGTAAAAGCGTTACAATTGTATTCCCTCCATGAAGTGTAAAATAGACTGAAACAAGCGCAATGACTGGTACGAAGCATTTAGCCAGTATCGAAATTTGTTTGCCCGTCGCTGAGGGAACAAGCACGCCGTAAACGTTCTTAGATAGTGACGTAGAAGCTGCCATCAAGAGCATCGATCCAGGCACAAGCGCTGTTAATAAACCAGCTGCGCCAATAAAGCCGACAATCCACGGGTCAAATGTTTGAATGGAAAGACGAAGCAGTGACAAGTCCGCTTCTGCGCCTTGTAGTCCAGGTACCTGCATAAGAGCAGTAAACCCTACAAAAAAGACAAAAAGCAGCATTAACGTATAAATAGGACTTATAATAGAATTCTTTCTAAATACATTCTCGTTTTCAGCTGAATACGTTGCATTAAACGTATGCGGCCACATGTAAAATCCTAATACAGTCAGCATGACTGTAGAAATAAACCACGAAATACTTAGACCTGTCTTGGGAAGAGTAAGAAACGTTGGATTTGCTTGATGCACAGCCTCAAACATTGGCTGTAAGCCTCCGTAGTAATGAAACGGCATATATATTCCTAAAAATAAGACAACAATAAAAATCATAATATCTTTCACAATAGCCGTCCAAGCGGAACCATGTATGCCTGATATCATTAAGTAAACCGTTAATGATATGGCTCCAATCCAAATGGCTGCAGTTGAAGAGATAGAGCCATAAGAAGCTTCAGATACAATAATACCTAGGCCTTTGAATTGTAAAATAATATAAGGAACAATTGCCAGCACCCCTGCACATGAAACAACGATACCAAGAAACGGACTTTTGTATTTTGAAACAAAAAAATCCGGCTGAGACATGAGCTTATGCTGCTTCGCATATCGCCATATTTGCGGACCAATCCAATACCCTAAAACGTACGCTAAAGAAATATAGGCTAAAATATAAAACGCCGGCCCTCCTTTCCCATATGCCCAAGCGCTTCCACCTAGAAACGTAAAAGTAGTATAGATTTCACCCGCCATCAAAAAGAAGACAAAAATAGTTCCAAAACCTCTGCCCCCTACGCTCCACTGTTCTAAATCCATTTTTTTGCCCCGCGTAGCTCGAATTCCAAGATAAATAGCTAAAAGTAAAAAACCGAAAATAATAATCAGTGCGGTATTCATTGTTTATCTCCTCCTTTAACAGCAGGATCGAGCTTGTACACAATACCCATAATAAAAGATGTAAGGATTACCCACATAACAATCCAAAAAAGAAAAAAAGGCATCCCTAAAATAAACGGCGTCACTTTGTTAACAAAAGGCAATAAACCTAATATTCCTACAAACGGAAGCAGGCAAAGAAGATAAATTATTTTCATAGAACTCCTCCTTAATCACACGGCTTATCAGTACTTATCTAAGGCTTTAACTATCTCATTATGTACTTCTCTTATTCTTCTCTTTACACCTCCATTCTTGAGCTAAACGAGACGTTTGTCATAGAAAACCGCCGTTTGTTTGCTCCTTAGTATCTTCCATTTGTCCCCATATGAAAAGGAGTTTGTAAGACATGCTTACAAAATTTTGAATGCAGCAGAATATTATTTCATATTTTCATATACAGAATATAGACAAACAAAAAAACGGAACTGAAAGTAAAGGTCTCAAACAGTTCCGTTTCGATCTAGCATTTCTATACTTTATTCTTCTTCTTTTTTCTTTACACCAAGCGAAGAGAGCGCTTGTTTTAAATGTCCGAACGTTTCAATTTTATTAAAACTGATTCCTACATTAACAGCCGTCTGAGCCATGTCAGGACTCACTCCTGACATAATCGCATGGATGCCTAGCAGCTGCAAAATGTTAATCAAATCAAAAAATTTGTGAGCGACATACGTATCTACATAATTTACACCCGATAAGTCAATGACTAAATGCCTTATATGTTTTTCTGCACACCTTTTTGGAACAACCTCGATAATAGAATCACCTTTGATTTCATCAATAAGCCCTACCAAAGGCAAGACCGCGATGTGGTCTACAATTGGAATAACAGGAAAACTCGTTTCGTCGATTAGCTCTTGCTGAAGACTTATTTTTTGCCTTGTGATTTTATAATACTGTTCGGAAAATTCATTAATGAGTTTATCAAATGTTGTATGATAAACTTCACTCCAAGACAGTATATCTTCTTTTGTAATAGATGAATGTATCAGGCTATATGTTTTGACATATGTCCAAATAATTTTTCTTGTTTTGCTTAGCGCTTCTACTACTTCGTAAATCGGCGTATCAAATTTAATTCTGCTGTTTACTACTTCCGTCGTCCATTTCATCATACGTTGTTTAAAAATCTCTTGATCGTCAAGAAAGCCGCTCGCAATTGTTTCGATCGTATAACGATGCTGCTCGCGCAGCTTTTTCTCAACTGATGCGTCTGCGTCCTTTGAGTAAATCGACCCTTTAATGTTACTTCTTTGGCGCAGCCATTCTTCACTGATAGAGGCTGAATTCTCTAAAATATATTCAAAAAGACGTTGATTTTGTTCACTCACTACTGTTTAACCTCCGTTCACTTTCTCTTTCTGTCCTCACTTACAAAACGCACCTTATGAGAAATTCATGCTTCATGTTTTTTCCTCGTCCATCTCTATCATACACGATAACCGCTCTGCATACTTATAGAGAATTAGATATAAACAAGCAGGTATTTGATTATCTACATAGATAAACTGCCATGTATGATGCAACTATCATTTATTTTTACATGAAAGGATGTTAATTGTATTGAAAAAATCAATTATTTTGTTGGGGCTTCTCGCTACAAGTATTGGATTATCAGCTTGCTCAAACAATACAACAACTTCTTCTGCTACAAACTCTTCTGCACATTCAGGTCATGAACATCATAAAGCTGCAGTTGCTGATATTCGCGAAGAGACTCCAGGAGCAGATGTTTTACCACAGTTTTTGAAGAACCAGCCTAAAGACATGAAGCTAGTTTATCTATCCGTTGCTAAAAATCGTGAACTACTTGAAAAAATCCCTTGCTACTGTGGATGTGGCATGGAAGCGAATCACAAAAATAGCTATGACTGCTTTATTTTTAAAAACAAAAGAAATGGAGCAGTTGTCTGGGATGATCATGGAACAAAATGCGGATTGTGTATAGAGATTGCAGCTAAAGCTATGCTCGACTATAACCGAGGCAAATCAATAAGAGATATTCGCAAAGACATCGATGAAAAATATAAGGAAGGCTATGCACAACCCACTCCTACTCCTTCCTTGTAGAACATTGGCATTGTTAAAGTAGAAAACATCAAAAAACACTCAAATAGCTATTTGAGTGTTTTTTGTGTACTATTCTTTCACAAACTCTTTTGTACTTCTTACTGTATCAATCGGACGCACGAGCTTCTCAATTTCTGCACGTTTTGGCTCTAAAAATGGAGGAAGTGATAATTTTTCTCCGAGCGTTTCGTAAGGTTCATCTCCCATAAATCCTGGTCCATCTGTCGCAAATTCAAATAAAATTTGCGGAGCCACTCTTGCATACAACGATTCAAAGAAGTGACGATTCACATAACCAGACGTATGGAAACCGAAGCTTGGCATACGGTTAATCCATTCTTCAAGAGCCTGTCGATTTTCTACGCGAAAAGCAACGTGATGAACCGTTCCAAAACCTTGCTGAGCCTGCGGAAGTTTTTCGTTGTGTTCGACTACTACTTGCGCACCGTTTCCTCCTTCTCCTACTTCAAATAGGTGGAGATTTCCTTCTTGAGCAATCTCTTTAAATAAAAGGACTTTTTCCATCATTTCTTTAAAGTAATTAAACTCGGCGATACGAATAAAGATAGGACCGAGTCCCGTAATAGCGTATTGAAGAGGTACAGGACCTTTTTGCCAAGGAGTGCCTGATTCAACTCCTTGATTTCCTTCATCGGAAATTAACTGATACTGCTGATCATCAAAATCAACAAACGAAAGCGTCTTTTTCCCAAATAGCTCTTGAATCCCCGTATGCTTTACTTCTAAGCGATCAAAGCGCTTTACCCAATAGTCTAAAGCCTCATCATTTGGAACGCGGAAAGATGTTTTTGAAATTTCATTTGTTCCGTGAGAACCTTTTGGAATTCCTGGAAAATCAAAAAAAGTCATGTCCGTTCCGGCACTGCCTTTATCATCTGCGAAAAACAAATGGTACGTTTGAATATCATCTTGATTGACCGTTTTTTTTACTAAGCGCATGCCTAACACATAGGTGAAAAATTCATAATTCTTTTCTGCGCTGCTCGTAATAGCCGTTACGTGGTGTATTCCTTTTAAGTGGTTCATTCTACATTCCTCCGGATAAATCGTCTAGTTTATCATTCGTTATTTATCTTTAATTTAAATATCTTTAATTAAAGATAATATACCATGATTAATTTTCCTTTGTCAATAAAGTATGGATGATCTCGGAAGGAAATATGTAGGTTTTTACATTTTAGCAAAATCTCATAAATGAGGACGGACCAAATCGGTAATAAAACACCGTACTGTTGCCTAGTTCCTTCTCTAACCTATACTAATTTATTTCTCTTACACGATATCATGTTTTTAAACCTTTGTCCGGTATTCGGTGAGATCATCACCCAATAGGCAAACATCAATTAATTCAATAACTCCCGGCAGCTAACTTTTTTAATCTTTTTATATAAAAGGAATAGTAAGAAAAAACTTCATCACATATACTATATAAATTTATATAAAAGGCAGGGATATCATGAAAGCACAGCGCTTGGTAGATGACAAAAAAGCAACATACAGCAAGGAAGTTCAGAAGCACTTTAACCTAAAAATAAATGGGAAAATTTATACACAACCCTCGCCGCCATCACCTTCCTCACCCCCTATGCAGAAGAAAAATCTTAAATACAAACCTCAAAATAAGGTTCTGCGCACGTATGATAAAAAAGATCAAGTGGTAACCGGCACACAAGAAAGGCTCGTAAAATCTGCCAAAACTAGATTAACCAAATATGAAAAGCTTCTATTAAGCAATCAGCTTTCAGAATCCGCGGCTCTTTACTCACCTTTTGGGTTAGAAGAGCTCGTACGAATGGCTAGTAGAGAGGAGTGAACGATTTGTGTTGGATGAAAAAGTAATCATTGATACAAACATTTGGGCTTCACATGCGCTTAATTATCCAGAAGTTGTGGAATACATTAATGAACTTATTTCAAATAATGCGGAATTTTTAATGCCTACCGTTGTAGAAATGGAACTTCTGTCGCATTGGGAAGTAGAAACAAATCCTCAAGTCAAAGCAGTAAAAAATCATTATATTTACGATATGACCGATAAGATTGTAGACGTTACAAGTGAAATTGCACAGCTAGCAGCTCAAATTCGCAGAAAAGCTAAAATAGAATCCAATAAAAAAATTAAAGGCCCAGATGCGATGATTGCCGCATCTGCTTTTATACATAATGCAAAACTGATTTCCAACAATAATAAAGATTTTGCTTGGATTACGTTTAATTTCAGCTACCGAGGTCAACCATTATCTTATGTAAATCCTATTAAAGATACGATTGCTTACGCTTCCTTTATTAAAAGCTTCGAACTGCCTACTTTGCCTCACACAGCAGATACCTTACAAAAAAATAAAAAGGACAACTAATTTCTTTTTATTATTAAAATATTCCTTATCTCCCGTCGAATTTTTAAAGTGAAAATTTGATGGGTACATACTCCAATTCTTTCTATAATGAATACAGTAAAAAGCATAAAAACTTAGGCGGTGAAAAGAGTGAATTACCCATATTACCCGGAACAACCTTTAGAAGAGTATCAATATGCCTATGATTATTATTCCAATCCCCAGGAAACTGAAGAAAGATTCCCTTATGGTTATTATCCATATCCTCGCCCACGTCCATTTTATCCTTACCCTTACCCACGTCCTATTTATTACCACCCCCCTTACTTTTACCCTCGTCCTCGTCCGTTTTACCCACACCCAGTGTATTGGAGATAAAAAAAGAAGAGCTGTCAGCTCTTCTTTTTTGTTTCTTGATATTTAGACATCTCTTCTTTAATAATGGTCACAAACGCTTCATTTTGCTCAATTTCAAAAACAGTAATAGCTTTTTCTAGGTAAGCTATTCCTTCTTTAAGCTCACCAAGCTGACAGAGTGCTTCTCCAATTTGATAGTGCAGTTCTCCTAATAAATAAAGCGTCTCATGCTGAATACACAGCTCTAGTCCTGCTTGTGCATATTTAACCGACTTTTCATAACGTTCCATTTGCAAAAGCGCATGTGATAATCCATATAAAATTCGAATTTTGACAAGAGGATCTTTTAACTTAGGAAGCAAAGCAATATGCTGCAATCCTTCCATAAACGTACTGAACGCTTTTTTTAAATGACCTTCTTCTTCGTAAATAATGGCAATACTATTTAAAATAGCAATCTCTTTCTCTGAATAAAACTGTTCGCTCGTACGCGTGAACGCAATGGCTTTTTCCAATTTACGAAGCGCTTGTTCAAATTTATTTCCGATATAATAATCACATATGGCTTCGTGCCATAGGAAAAATTGTGCGTGAAAAGGATCTTGAAACATAGGATTATCTTTTTCTTTGTCCACCATATGTAACACGGTTGCATAATCGCGTTTTCGTATATAATGCCTAATGGTCGATTTAATTTCTTTTGAATAATCGTTGGGCGTTAGCTCTCCTGCTTCAAAGAAATAATTCATCGGAACCCCTAAGCGTTTCGATAAATGATAGAGAACTTCACTGCTTGCATGAATTTCACCTTGTTCAAATCGATGTAGCTCTTCTTCTGTACAAATTCCTTCTGATAACTCGACAGTTGTCATTTCCGCAATCTTTCGCAGATCTTGAATCAGCTGACCTACTTGTTTTTTATCATTCAAAAAATCACCTTACTTAATGTCAATGAACTCTGTGAAAACAACATTCCATTATGTTTTTATAAGTCTATTGTACCATTTAGGTAGTTTTTTTATCAATAGAAATAAGAAAATAATTCCAAAGGAAATTCTTGAAATTATAATTAAATTATTTCAAACAACCTCCAGCTTCTTCTTTAGTCATATCCCCTCTTTGTACAGCAGTCATAACTTGATCGCAATAGTATGATGTTTGACTATATCCTTCTTCATCAATTTCTTTTTGAATCTGTTCCTTTGCTTCATCGGAGAAATTAGCATCTTGTTCAGCAATGATTTGAGCTTCATATGCTTCTTGTTCTGCCTGTTCTTTAGCTAATCTTTCTTCTTCTTCCTTATTCAGTTCCTCCTCAATCTCAGCCTCTTCAGCCCATGTTTCAGCTTGATTTGCTTCATAATTATCGATTGTTTCTTGACTAACTGGAGATTCCGCTTCCTTCTTTTGCTCTGCTTGTTCAGCTGCTATACGTTGTTCTTCGGCAATCTTTTGTTGTCTTTGTTGTTCGGCTATTTCTACTTGTCGTTTAGCTTCCGCTTCTTCTTTTACTTTTTGTTCTGCTAATTCCTTAGCCTTTCTTTCTACTTCAACTTTTGTAGCGTAGGCACGTAAATCTTTCTGTTCATCTTGAATTTGTTGAGATTCAGATTTTTTATTTAATTCTCTTTCATTAGTCTTTTTTTCTGGCTTTACAGCAGTTTCTTCCTTAGAATTCTCAGCGTTCTTCTCTTCCCCTTGGTCACATGCTCCCATAGTGAAACTCAAAGACAACAAAATGCTACCAACTAACAACTTTTTCACAGCATTCTCCCCTTAACTTTTCTCTGTATGGAGTGTTACATTAAACTGATAAATTGATTTGACTAACTAATTTTTCTAAGTCCTTAATTAATTCTTTAGGGGTCCCTATATTGTTCATTACGTCATTACATATCTTTAGAAGCTCAAGTTTAACTTCTATGCTAATTTCCTCAGGTTTTAATTGTTCATTCACAACACACAGCCCCTTAACGAGTAAATAATATCACGAAAAAGGTTATTTTTTTATATATTCAATTATTTCCCTTATCAGTTTTTCGATAATTTTCTTTTTGAATCATTCTCATTCTCTGCATTTTCTTTCCTATAATTAATGTAATCCATCATTATACTTTCTATAGCTTTTAATAATTCTTTTACTTGCTTTTCTGTAAATAAGCATTCTCTAATAGGTTCTCTTATCTTCTTAATCTTCGTGTACTTCTTACCATCTACACCAAAGTGAACCTTATGGTGATGTGCTTTACGATCACTCTATAAGTTTTACTCCAATCCTCTTTAACTTCTATAAGGTGATAGGCTATTTCAATAGGAGTACACCTGCCTTCTTCAAGACAGACTTCATCTAAAGGATTTAATCTCTTCTTCCTATTGCATAATTTAATTCATGGGTTACTAGATTAAAAGGCTTTCCCTTCCTTATCTACTCTCTGTTCCTTGTACTCTTAATGATTATCTTTTTTGCACTTGTCACAATATGTATCATAAGCTAATTGACGACATTCCTCTGTGTTACATATCTTAGATGGCTTCTTAGGCATGTTGTTTAGCCACCTTTTTTACCATTTATTATTTAGCACATATTTTAATTTGCATACTATAGATATAATAAAAAGCCACTCTTCAGAGTGACTTAGCATTAGATTTATTTTTTTACTTCTTCAGGTACATAATCTAAAAGTGTGGATATTATCATATTAAAATGCCATGGAGTAAGGTTATTACCAGCACTTTCTTTTAGCTCAGTTCTTAGTTTTTCGCCCCATACTGGATATTTATTATTACTTTGTGCTTCCTCTAACATATGACCTACTACATTTATTACTTTATAATACTCATTTTCTTTTGCACTGATATAATAATCTTTTTGTTCATAATCCATAACTCCACCTCCTTTTAGTTACTTATTATTTTCTCTTCATTAACCAAATCAAACTTGTTAATTACCTAAAATAAAAAGTCGACCCTATGATTGACTTTCTCGACTGAATTAAATATCATCTCTTTCAGTCGCTTTAAATACTGCTTTAATTTTGTAGGTATCTTTCTTACCTTTTACGGCAGTAACCCTTGTAATCAGTTCAATAATAACCCCTGAAACTGAATGGTATTGCAGGTCCTGAAATAGGCGTCTGCCCCCCACCCAAAAATTTTGGAGCTTTCGCAGGATACCCTAACGGATAATTTCCCCACCAACTGTCAACTTCACCACTAGAATTCAGTACATATCCAGTAGGACGTCCAAAAGAAGGCATGAAATAAGGGTAGAAAGCATAGTTAAAAGGAGTATAAAAATTAGAATAGAACATTTAATCACCTACTTTGTTTCAACTTGTAAAAAACCTTCATTAAGATATGAAATCTTTTCTTTTATTGTGAAGCATCATTTTCAATAACTTCTATAACATTGTCTTTATTTATAACATTGAAATAAATTTAAAAGAGATAATAGGCTATTTTTTTGGAACTCTTTTTAACCTTTTCTCCCTCCAAATACAGAAAAGAACAGCACATCAATGTGCTGTTCTTTTCGAGTTTATATGATTTATGACACTATATATCCTTAAATAGAATCAAATACTTGACGCAGTTGATCTGCGCTTTTATTGATCGCCTGCTGAGCAAGTGGGACAAATTCATGAAACCCTAAAAATCCGTGAATCATCGTTTCATAATTTTCGTAGGTGACGGGAACACCATGATTTTTTAATGCGTCCGCGTAGTCTTTTCCGCTATCTCTTAGAGGGTCGTACTGTGCTGTAATAATGGTAGCGCTTGGTAGACTCGATAAATCTTCTAGTAATACCGGAGCATTATAGGGATGCTGCTCTTCTTCTTTATTATTTAAGTACTGAAGGCGAAACCAATCCATAAGATCTTTTGAAAGAAGGTATCCTTCGGCATTTTCTTTCATAGAGGCAGGATGCTGATTTTTAAATCCTACAGACGGATAAATAAGCAGCTGATGAACAATGGATGGACCTTGTCCTTGTTTTGCTAAAATGCTTACAACCGCAGCAAGGTTGCCACCGGCACTATCTCCTCCAACGGCAATTTTGTTTGAATCGATATTTAATTGAGACGCGTGAGCTGAAATCCACTCCAAGGCGTCATAGGCATCGTTCACCGCAGCGGGAAATTTACTCTCAGGAGCAAGGCGGTAATCAACAGACACTACAATACAGTTTGTTTCATTTGCATACGACCTGCATATGGAGTCATGAGTATCCAGGCTTCCTAATACCCAGCCTCCTCCGTGATAATAAACAAGAGCGGGAAATGGCCCTGTTCCTTCAGGCTCATACACTCGTATAGTGAGGGTACGTTCATTTAATTGGATTTCTTCATTATATACTTTTTTAACTGCTTCTTTGGAAGGAGTTAAAGACATCTTTTCCATTTCCCTCAGCTGCAGGGGTGTAACGTCCTCTAAAGAAGGACGGGGCATTTCGTTATATTGATTTAGAAATATTTGAATATGCGGATCTAACGGCATTCTTCTTCTCTCTCCTTTCAAGGTAACTCTATATGTAATGATGAATGAAATTTCAGAAAAAATCCAATATATTGTCTTCTCGGCAGGCTTTTGTTTGTTTTAATTAAAAATGGGTATAACAATTAAATAAAGAGGATGATATTCGTATATATTTTATTCTCACCTATATAAATATAAATACGTACAAAGGAGGCACAATGATGATTATTGTTTATATAAGCTTAGCTGTTGTTTTGGCATCACTTGCGTATCTTATTTACGCAGGCGTATCATTTAATAAAAAAATCAAGCCAACTGTGAATTCTGTAAATGCCACTTCTCAACATCTTCAAAACGAAACTGATCATATTAAAGAAAAAACAAACCATTTAAAAGTAACACAAGCAGCGATTAAAACGGATATACAGTACAAAAAAGATTCGGTCAAATATACAGCCAACTCATTTAAACAGCTTGTGAATAGCTTTAAACGTTAAAAAAGGAAACCTTTATAAAGGTTTCCTTTTTTATTACATCGCCTGAGATGTATCTTTAGGAGGTGCAGCCGTTTTGTTTC
This sequence comes from Priestia sp. TRN 1309, assembly GCF_050846875.1. Classification (NCBI taxonomy): domain Bacteria; kingdom Bacillati; phylum Bacillota; class Bacilli; order Caryophanales; family Bacillaceae; genus Priestia; species Priestia sp. TRN 1309. Next base: position 768,612 of record NZ_JBOZGM010000002.1, read on the forward strand.
GGTGATAAATAGCATTAATCTCTCCTCCAATGACGAGAATTAACCCCGTTAAAAATAGCCAAAGCATCAGAACAATTACGCCTCCTAAGCTTCCATAAGTAGCAGAATAATTGCCAAAGTTGCTTACGTAAAATGAGAACCCTAAAGATGTCAGCTGCCATAGTAGCGTAGCAGCGAGTGCTCCGGGCCATACGTGAGCAAAAGGAAATGTTTTATTTGGCGCTAATCTGTATAATACGGATAAAACAAGTACCATAATGCCGACACCAACAATCCAGCGCAGAATATTTAAAACCACTGTTGTACCTGAAGGAAGAGAAAACCATTCGCTTATCCAATTTAACAAAACCCCTCCGAACACTGGTAAAAGAAGCGATACAACAATTGTTACAATTAATCCAATTGTTAAAAGAATGGACAAGCCTCTTACTTTAATAAACGAGCGCTGTTCTTTCACATCGTAGGCTTGGTTCATTGCACGAATAAAGGCGTTCATACCGTTTGAAGCGGACCAAATGGTTCCTAAAATCCCTACAGTCAGTAACCCGCCGTTTGGTTGGCTTACAAATTGAGCTACGTTATCCTTAAAGATTGCAGCCGTTTCTCCCGGCATAACGCTTTGAAGAAGATCGATTGCCTCTGCCGGTTTAATAGATAGATACGGAACAATCGATATCAGTAAAATAAGCATAGGGAATAATGATAGCATATAATAATAGGCTTGCTCAGCCGCTAGTCCCGTTGCTTGGTCTTCTTGAATTTCTTTACCAAGACTTTTTCCGAATGATAATAGCTTTTTCATGATAAACCTCTACTTTCTCTTTTTTTGTTCTTTTCCCATTTTATGCACTTTTCAACCTTGAAAGTGGAGAATTTCGAGCAAAATCTCAAATCAAGCGACCATGAGAAAGTAGAATGATGTTTCCTACACAAAAAAAGTTCCGGCTCAAAAGAGCCAGAACTTTTCATCAAAGTATTTATGTAGAGCAGACTAGCGAATGTGTCCTTGTGCACCGCTTAATTGCTGCTGCGCCATTTCAACAAGATGCTTCGTCATTTCTCCACCAACAGAACCATTTGCGCGAGCCGATTGTTCAGCGCCAAGCTGAACGTTAAGTCTTCCCGCGATTTCCGTTTTTAACTGATCAAGAAGCTGTTCAGCACCTTGAACTAAAATAGGATTACGATTTGCCATGTTTATCACTCCTTTCCTTCAACAGCTTATATAGGTTAATGTTCCTTTCACTTGAAATTTTATACAACATCCTTCAAAAAAAAAGATCCCTGGCTATCGCCGAGATCTTTTTTTCTTTTTAGGCTTTTTTACACTCGTTCAAGAGGCATTGTGCAGCAACGGAAAGAACCGCCGGACTTAATAATTTCAGATATATCAACTTCAATCACTTTATAGCCTCGTTTCCTTAACTCTTCATTCACTTTTGTATTTATTGGCAAGCTGATCACCCGTTGATTACCGATGGATAATACATTGGTTCCCATCGTAAACTGCTCTTCTTTTGTTACTTCAATTAAGTCATATTTCATGCGAAGTAAATTTAATTCTTTCTCATGTAAAGCGGGTGAAAATACAAGCGCTTCTGTAGGTGATAAAATATTTAACACACAATCAAGATGAAGATAAGACCGATCAATAGGAATCGGAACAACCTCATACGCTGGAAGCAGCTCTTGGATATGCTCCACGCCTTCTTTACTTGTACGGTCGCTGAGTGCAATAAAAATAGCTTGTCCATCAATCAGCACATCTCCACCTTCAATGGGATGGTCCGGTACCTGATGGAAAGGAATACCTTGCTGCTGCAGCCAGTCTGCTAGCACTTGTTCTTCTCCGCTTCGAATTTCGCTGCCCATTTTCGTGACAATAACGGTATCTCCGAGCGTATAGCCAATATCCCGTGTAAATACTTGTTCTGGAAATGGCTCTTGTGCAGATAGTCCGATGACTTCCACTCCTTCTTTTTGAAGGCATTCGACAAATTGACGGTGCTGCTTTGAAGCTAAGCTCTCATCAATGTTTTCGTCCGCATAGTGCTTTTGTGTTTCATTAATAATTTCTTCAATTTTCATATATGTAGGTGGACAAACGACCACACGTTTTAATGTATCATACTCATTTTTACACCCATAACGATTCGTCATTTTAGCTGGCTGTTTCATTTGCATCTTTTTAAATCCCCCTTCGTGCATTTATGTACAGTGTTCCCTAAATTGCCTGAAACATAAACACGATTTTGCTAAGGAAACACCCCTGCGCATCTATCTGAAAAGCTTTTTCAGGCAAGAAAAACAAAAAAACACAATACTTCTTCTAATTACAATAACTGTTAGTATAAAATAGTCTAGTAACTGTACAAAAAATTGGAGGTTAATATGAATAAAGTAGCGAACGCATTATATGCGGGCAGAAAAATTTTATTAATACTGTGGATCATCCTAATTGTCGGATTTGGCTTTTATGCGGCTAAGCTTCCTTCTGTGCTTGGAGGAAACGGATTTGAAATGAAAGGAATGTATAAAGATACTGAGCAGCTTTTAGTTAATAAATTTGATGTTAGCGAAGCTCAGGTCATCGTTTTGTTTGAGAAAAAAGAGGGAGTTTCTGACTCGAAATTCCAGCAAACAATCGCTCAGTATATGCAAAAAGCAAAGGAAAAATCAGACGCATCGAAAGTTGACATACCAACGGCTTCTAACAAGATGATAAAAGGAAGCACAGCATATGGAATTATCCACTTTAATCACGATGATGGAACGATGGATAAACGAGTGGAAAAGATCAGAACTCTTTCATCTGAAGAAAAAGAAGTTAGTGTAAAATTAACCGGTGGTCCTATTATTGAAAAAGATATGAATACAGCAAGCCAAGCAGATCTAGCAAAAGCAGAAGCCATTGGTATTCCTGTTGCTTTAGTTGTGCTTCTTCTAGCTTTTGGCGGCGTGGTAGCCGCTGCAATTCCTCTTATGATAGGAATTGTAACCGTCGTTACCACCATGGGCGTTGTCTATTTCTTTCATCCGTACACAGAGCTGTCCATCTTCATTTTAAACGTGATTCCAATGATTGGATTAGCTCTTAGTATTGACTTTGCCCTTTTATTTATTAATCGCTTTAAAGAAGAAATTCAAACGAAATCGGTAGAACAAGCAATCAAAATCACCATTCAAACAGCGGGACGCTCGGTCATCTTCTCAGGATTATGCGTATTTATTGGATTAGCGGGAATGCTGTTTATTCAAGTTGATATTTTTCAAAACGTCGCTCTTGGAGGAATGGCTGTTGTTTTTATTGCTGTGTTTTCAGCTCTTACGCTGCTTCCTTCCATACTGGCTATACTAGGTACACGCATCAATCGTTTACGCATCTTAAAAATCAGTGAACAAGGCGGTCAATCTAGGTGGCGTTCATTCGCTACATTTGTCATGAAAAAGCCTGTAGCTATGACGATTGTTTCTCTTATTATTCTGTTAGTAGCACTTATTCCCGTTCGAGACATGCATCTAGAAATACCGTCTTCAGAAGCGCTGCCAACAAAATACGAGTCTCGTCAAGCTTTTGACACGTATAACGATACGTTTATAAATAAAAACACGGCAGACGTTTATTTTGTGTTAGAAGCTAAGCAAGATATGCTGAAGGAAAAGCCTTTAACAAATGCCTTTACTTTTATAAAACAATTAAAAGAAGATTCGTTAGTTAAGCAAGTTGATTCTATTTCTACCGCTTTAAACGTAAAATCCAGTAATCAGCTTCAAGCTATGCTGAACAACCCGCAGATAAGCGCGCAGACAAAGCCAGCTGTAGATTCGTTTATTAACGAACATTATATGCTCATAAAAGCTACGCTAGATACAGACCAAAATTCAGATCAAGCAAAAGATTTTGTTCGAAAATGGAAAGAGAAACGTTCACCTTTCACCGTTCATATTGGCGGCTATCCAAAATTCGAACAAGAAATATTTGATGAAATTTATGAAAAGGCGCCTTATGGCCTGGCTCTTGTTTTATTTTCAACGTATGTCATTTTAATGATTGCTTTTCGTTCCGTCTTGATTCCTTTAAAAGCTATCATTATGAATATTTTAAGCTTAACAGCTACGTTTGGTTTACTTGTATGGCTGTTTCAAAATGGACATTTAGGTCTTACCCAATCCAATATCGCTTTAGTGCTGCCGGTCTTTGTTTTCGGCCTTGTATTTGGGCTTAGCATGGACTACGAAGTCTTTTTGATTTCACGCATTCACGAAGTGTATCATCAAACGAAGGATAACAATGTAGCAACGGTCGAAGGCCTAGCTTCCACTAGTAAAATCATTACGAGCGCTGCTTTAATCATGATTGTCATTACAGGAGCCTTTGCTTTTACAGACGTAACGCCTGTTAAACAAATGGGTGTAGGAATTGCTTTAGCTATATTTATCGATGCAACGATTGTCAGAATGCTTCTTGTCCCTTCTCTTATGAAATTGCTTGGAGATGCCAACTGGTGGTTTTTCACTAAAAAAAGCGATAAGTCCAGTTCCAACGAACAGGTAAAATCATGATAAAAAAACCCGCTCAAGTGAGCGGGTTTTGCATTGAAGATTTCTTTATCGACTTAATTTAGCAAAAGCGATAATGCCTTCTTCATCGTCTAATTCCAGTTCTAGTCCTGCTGCGTATGGGTCTACGTTCATTTCCGTATCCAGCCAATAGCGCAGCGCTTCGATAATGTTCAAAGTAATATGAACCTGTTTACGATCATGCACGTATGACTCTGCTGAAAAACCGTAGTCATCATCATACATTAGCTCAATCTCTACTTCTTGAGGCTGAACTTGTTTTTTTTCTGCGATATACAAACACATCGCATTGATAATATCTTGTTCAGAAATTTTTATTGTCTCCAAGATTTCACTTCCTCATTTTTACGCTTGTTGCTACGTACGCTTTGGAATAACTTTACTACAAGAAGAATTAAAGCGACAATCACAAGCATATTTACCATAAAGCCTAAAATTGGGCCTAATGGTCCTAAGCTAGATAGTAAGCTTCCAAATAATAAGCCCGCGATTCCTCCCATTAAAAGACCTTTCATTAAGCCGCCGCGCTTTGAGCTAGCCGCTGTACTTTTAGATGATGAGTTTTTAGACGTATTGTTTTGCTTAACCGAATTACTGTTATTGTTTTTAAATAAGCTTGATTGGTTATTGCTTCCGCTGTCAAAAGAGCGCTTTCCTGATTTATACCCTTTTGCACTTGCTACGTTTGAACCGTCATGAATAAGTGATCCACCGACTGGTGAAAACACAACCGCTAATGCGATAAATGCGGCCAATAATTTTTTTACCATTGCTTTCCCTCCACTAAATGACTAACGTCACATATGTTTTTTCATATATGATTTCCATATATGTTCCTACGTTTCATCATACCAAAAGGTTTCACTTTTTTATATAAAAATGTATCAAGCTCCATTAAATGTTCACAGGATTAAACATTTAGACGCGTTTCATATGGATATAAGACCCTTTTATGTACACATCAGTGAAATTTATAAAACTAACAAAGACTCTTCATCTTCGTTAACCCTTATTTTACACTTCGCCCAGCATATTACTTTCACAGAGTTCTGTAGCAAGTCCCCTCTTTTAAAAATACCTTTATACGCTCCCTTCGCTCCTATTGGTAATAAAGGAGATATGAGTTTACATGACGAATGTCATACAGGAAACAGCGTCTCAAAAATATAGTAAATGGCATAAAAAATTGAATACGAAAAGTTTTAATATTGCACGTTTGTAGTCGATTCGTAGTCAAATGTTATCTACTCCCCCTTTCATAAATAAGAGCTTTCTCTTATATGAATATGTATAGATAAACTAAAGTTACAAAGGAGAGATATGATGTTGAATGAACAGCTCCCATTATCAACAGCAAATTTATCAGATGCAATGGAAGGTGCCAACCACTTAGACTTTTCTATTAAGCCCTTGCAGCGTCATTACAAACTATTCGGGCCGGCTCTTACCGTAGATACGCCCGCTGGCAATAATTACTCAGTGCTTGAAGCGATTCGACTAGCGGAGCCGGGAAGTGTGCTCGTTATTGATGGTAAAAGCTACTGTAACCGTGCCTTAGCAGGAGATTTCGTAGTAGCCATGGCGAAGCTTGTTGGAATAAGCGGTATTGTACTAGATGGGGTTATACGAGATCAAGAAGACATCGAAAAGCTCGATTTCCCCGTATTTTGTAAGGGCTCTACGATCGCAGCAAGCAGCAAAAAAGAAAAAGGAAAGGTAAACGAGATCATTTCCTGCGGGGGCGTAAAAATCCGTCCTGGAGACTTTATTGCAGGTGATGACGGTGGAGTGATTGTCATTCCCAAGGAGCAAGCCGAAGAAGTATTAGCAAAAGCGCGAGAAAAATGGCAAAAAGATAAAGACCGAGAGAACGAAGTATTAATTAGCAAAGAAACGGTATATACCTATTTAGATAAAGCCCTAAAATAAAAGACCTCCGCTTGGAGGTCTTTTATTTGTCATATTGTAAAAATTCTAATCGATTTCCAAACGGGTCATGGACAAAAAAACGCTCTCTCCCTGCAATAGGCTCTTCTTCAGAAAGAACGCAGCCCGAATGTGCCAATTTACGTCTAAGCGTCTTGATATCTTCCACGACAAAAGCTGGATGCGCTTTTTTAGCAGGTATGTAGTCATCTTGAATACTGATATGCACTTCTTGAGTCCCACATTGAAACCATATGCCGCCTCTGTGCCTTAAATTTTCCGGCTTAAGAACAGTTTTCATTCCTAAAAGATTTTCATAAAAATTTCTTGCTTCTTGCTCGCATCCTTCTGGACCAAGAAGCTGAACATGATCAATTCCCAGAAACATCCACAAACCCCTTTCAAAAAACGTCTTCCTAAAAGTTATTAATCAATGACTCTAGGATTATGAATAACCTGCAGCTCTTTTACAGCTTGCTTCATTTCGCTTTTGCAAATTGGACAAGTTGGCTGATCTCCGCTTTTAAAGTTATCTCGAACCCAACAATTACACGTATCTGATGTACATTCCCAAACTTTTGTTTCTTCAATAACAGCCGGCTCTAAATTTTTACGATTATACATACACATCGTCTCCTTTAAACAGTACTTTTTAAGTGGATAATAAATGAAGATTAACTTAGCGTGTAAATGCGGTAAATGGTGCAAGATAAAGTGATACTATACATCCGTAAATCAATCTTTGAGGAATAATACGGCGTCTTGAAAGACTAAAATAAAAATGAAGTTATAACAAAGCAGGTAGCAGTTGCTTTTCTTAAAACAACGGGATAGTCTGAAAAGAACAAAAATGAAGATCACAAAAATTATATATTTTACTATTATAACAGAGTTTATAATTTTTTACAAATCAGCTTCCATTTACTTGTTTTGCTTTTCATAAAAAAAAAAGCGAGCACATGATTAGGCTCGCTTTTGATTTCTTATCGAGTTTGTCCGTTTCCACTCATAATATATTTAATTGTCGTAAGTGCAGGAAGTCCCATTGGACCACGTGCATGAAGCTTTTGAGTTGAAATCCCAATTTCAGCTCCAAATCCTAAAGCTCCTCCGTCAGTAAAGCGCGTAGATGCATTATGATACAGTGCGGCTGCATCAACTAATGACATAAAGCGTGAAACGGCTTGTTCATCTTCTGAAATGATGGCTTCGGAGTGTTTTGTTCCATATGTTTCAATATGGTCAATCGCTTCATCCACACTCTCTACTACTTTCATCGCAATTGCTAAGCGTAAATACTCTTCGGCCCAGTCTTTTTCAGCCGCTGGTTTTGCTCCAGGAATTTCACCTACTGTCGCTTTGTCACCATATACTTCAATACTATGATCGTTGAATGCTTGAATCAATTCATCTTTATGAGAATCGAGCCAGTTTTTGTGTACAAGAACCGTTTCTGCTGCGTTACACACCGCTGGTCGATCTGTTTTTGCATTAATTAAAATCGGAATGGCCTTCTTAACGTCAGCTTTTTCATCGATGTAAATATGACAGTTTCCGACTCCCGTTTCTAACACGGGAACGGTTGCGTTATTGACGACCGCTTGAATCAATGAAGCCCCTCCGCGCGGAATCAGCACGTCAATATGCTCTTTCATTGTAAATAATTCTTGCGTAGCCGCACGATCTGTACTTGAAATAAACTGTACCGCTTCTTTAGGAATTGGCGTTTCATCAAGAGCTTTATGAATAATGTCCACGATAGCTTGGTTAGATGAAATAGCTGAAGAGCCGCCTTTTAACACAATAGCATTTCCAGATTTCAACGCTAGCCCTGTTGCATCTACCGTTACGTTTGGACGTGCTTCATAAATCATTCCGATAACGCCAAGAGGCACGCGTACTTGCTTTACATCTAGACCGTTATCCAATGTCCAGCTTGATAAAATATCCCCTGTTGGATCATCTAGCTCAGCAACTTCACGAAGGCCGTTTGCAAATTCTTTTACACGTTCCGCTGAAAGAGCAAGGCGGTCCATAAGCGCTTCGTCAAAACCTTTTTCTTTCCCGTTTTTTAAGTCTACTTCATTTGCTTTTAAAATATACTCCGTGTTGCTTTCAAGTGTAGAAGCAATCGTTAACAGCGCATCGTTCTTTTGCTTTGTTGTTAGTAAACTTAATTGCTTAGCTGCTTTTTTTGCTGAAATAGCTTGTTCTTCTACTGAATACGTTTCATTTGTTTGTAACACCAAATCACTCCTGGATTCGTTTTAGTTTTGTTTGATTTTAAAGTGTGAGGCATAAGAGGTAAATGCAATCATGCAAAGAAAAGGAAGGGCTCCTTTTCTTTACAGCATGTTTGCTTACAAACCGACCGGTACTGGAATTTCTAAGTGACACACTAGACCTTCGCTGTCAACAATCGGTTGATCAATTGGCTCATTCAGTGCAAGTTCATCAGATGAATAATTTGTCACGCCAAGAGCCAGCTCATTGTCATCTTTATCTAGAATACGTACAACTGCTCGTTCACTAAAGTGGCCTTTAATATATTTAACATGCTCGCGAAGTAAAGGCTCTTTATCTTCAATAATTGCACGTTTCGCGGCATCTTCGACTACTATTTCCCCTTCAGGACCAGAGTTAAACGCAATCCACTGCTTTTTCTGATTAAGGTTCGCAGAATCATCTTCAGATTCAAAATACGTTCCTGTTGCATCCCCGTCAACCGCTTGTGTTAAAATGTTTGGCACGCCAGCTCTTCCTAAAAATGCTGGAATTCCTGACGCCATAGCGATTTTGAACGCGTCAATTTTCGAGCGCATACCGCCTGTTCCAACTGAACTTCCTGAATCTCCTGCAGATTCTTCGATGTCTTGCGTGATTTCCCCTACATGAGGAACTAATTTTGCATTTGGATCCTGACGAGGGTCTGCGCTGTATAAGCCATCGATATCCGATAAAATAATAAGCAGGTCGGAATCCACTAGTCCAGCAACTTTAGCTGAAAGTGTATCATTGTCGCCAAATTTTAATCGATTGATGGTTACCGTGTCGTTTTCATTGACAATTGGTACGATACCACGTTCTAACAGCACATTAATTGTATTTCGTGCATTGTTGTAACGATTTTCGTCTGAAAAATCGTCTCTCGTAATTAAGATTTGAGAAGCAACGTATCCATGTGATAGAAACAGTTCTGAATAAGCCTCCATTAACAGTCCTTGACCAATTGAGGCAGCTGCTTGTTTTTCAGGTAAAGAGCTAGGTCGCTCTAAGCAGCCAAGCTTGCGGTATCCTGCAGCTACAGCTCCTGATGAAACCAATAGCACTTCATGACCGCTGTCTTTTAAGTCTACGACTTGATCCACAAGGCGCTCGAGCTTCCGTCTGCTGATTTCACCGTGTGAACTTGTTAATGAACTACTTCCAATTTTAATTACAACCCGCTTCTTATTGTCGGGACTCATCAAATCACTCCTAGTGTGTTCTGTATGTTTTCTTGTTTATGATTATTTTTTTGTGGTGAGGAATTCACGAAGAAGATAAGTGACGAATTAATTAGTACTTGCCACTTTTTGTAGTTGAGCACTCATTTCTTTTGAACGCTTTGATGCTCCTTTGACTGCTTGCATCATTGCTTCTCCGCCGCCGTGTTTAGCTAAGGCGTCTAAACCAGCTGCTGTTGTACCGTTTGGAGACGTCACATTTTCACGAAGCTCCGTCGGCGTTTCATCTCTTTCCATCATCATTCTTGCTGCACCGTAAATGGTTTGGGCGCCAATTTCACGTGCTAGCTCAGGATCGAGACCTTCTTCTTTAGCTGCTTTTTCGATATGCTCCATAAGGAAATAAAAATAAGCGGGTCCACTTCCGGCAATTCCTGTGAAAATGTCCATTTGAGGCTCATCAATCACGTACACTTTTCCGATTGCAGAAAGCAGCTCTTTTGCTGTTAGCACAGCATCCATTGCAGCATATTGACCTGGAGATATAGCCGTTGCTGATTGCTGAATCATACTTGATGTATTCGGCATCACTCGAATGACCTGCTGTTCATCATGCAATAACTCTTCCATGTAAGAAGATGAAATCCCTGCAAGAACAGATAGGACAAGCTGGTCTTTGTTGATTTGAGGCTTTAATTCGTTTAATGCCTCTTCAGCGCCTTTTGGCTTCATCGCTAGAATAAAAACGTCAATGTCATCTGTTTTCAGCTCGCTGCGCTTTACTGCTTTGATACCATATCTATTTTCAAGTTCGTGCAGTCGCGCATCATTGCTGCGATTTGTTACGATAATATTTTCAGCAGGTAATTTCTTTGCATTGACCATACCAGAAATCATCGCTTCTGCCATTGATCCAGCACCTAAAAAAGCAACTTTTTGTTTTTGATCCATCAAATCTCCCCTGTCATTTGTTCGTATTTTTGTTCTCGTTTCTTTCAACGGTTCCTATAGTAACATGCTGAAAAAGAGTGTCAAGTTGAATTTAACCGTTTTTTTCCTCCTTGAGCGTATAACCTTATGCGTATGTAAGCGTAAACAAAACTTTTTTAAATATTTTTTTCTGCAAAAAAAAACGAATTTTTTTATAAAAATACGTTTATATAAGGAAAATCGGGGCATACTATATAGTTTGGACTTTAAAATTTTTTTGCGAAAAATAGAGGAATTTTGAAAACGTTATTTGAACAATATAATAGGTTTGCTAAAATGAACCTATGTACCAGCATCTTGGTTTTTTTTGAAAAATTTACTTTTGATGTAAACCACGCTGTGCTGTCGACATTAAAATAAACAAAACGACATACAATCTAGGAAGTGTCGAAACATTATTGGAGGTTCTATTATGAAGAACAACTCGTTTTCTACAGTTCCATCGTCTTCAGAAGGAATAGAGAAACAGGATTTACACGTTGTGGGAATTGGCGCTTCTGCCGGAGGGTTAGAAGCTATTGAGCAGTTTTTCGCTAATATGCCTTCACCAAATGGAATGGCGTTTATTATTGTACAGCACCTTTCCTCTAAATATAAAAGTTTTATGCCAGAACTTTTAGCAAAAAAAACAGGAATGAATATCAAACTGACACAAGACGGGATGACTTTACAAGAAGACACAATTTATTTAAATCCTCCCCATCATTATGTGACCGTTGTGGATCATACTCTTCGCCTTCGTCCTTATGAAGAAAATGATCAGGTAAAGTATCCGATTGACGCCTTTTTTCATTCTCTGGCCGCTGCAAAAAAACACCGGTGCACAGCCATTATTTTATCGGGAAAAGGAAATGATGGAACAGGAGGAGCAAAAACGATAAGAGAGTATGGCGGAACTGTACTTGTACAAGATGAAAGCACAGCAAAGTACAGAGATATGCCCCTAAGCGCTATTGATGCACACCTTGCTGATTATATTCTTTCTCCTGCTGATATGCCTGACCTTGTGCAAACGCATGTCAGCCAAACTGAATTTACATATAATGAAGAAACGCTGCAATACATTTATTCATTAATAAAGAAGAAAACAGGCATCGACTTCTCTATGTACAAAAAAAACACGGTGCTGCGACGACTTGAAAAAAGAATGGCTTTACTCGATCCGCCCTCTCAAACGATGGAAGAGTACCGGGACTATTTATGTAAGGAAGCCGAAGAAATCGTCGAACTGCAGCGAGACCTGCTGATTGGAGTGACGCAATTTCTTAGAGATAAAGAAGCATTCTCTATTATTGAAGAACAAGTCATCCCTCAATTAGTTGAAAGAAAGATTCATAGCCAAGAAGATGAAATCCGCATCTGGGTAGCAGGTTGTTCTACTGGTCAAGAAGCATATACATTAGCTATTTTGCTTCATGACTATTTATCAACAATCAACCGTTATTTCGATGTCCGAATCTTTGCTACGGACATCGATCGTCATGCAATCAAAAGAGCCAGTCAAGGCATTTATGAAGAAGCGGAAGTTCATTCCTTCTCAGCAGCTCAGATTAATGAATATTTTGAGCAAACAAAACACGGTGGTTATCAAGTTAAAAAAACAATCCGTAAAATGATTGTTTTTGCCCCGCATAATATAGGAAAAGACTCGCCTTTTGTAAACGTTGATTTAATCAGCTGTCGAAATATGATGATTTACTTCCAAGCTGAACTGCAGCAGCGCATTCTGTCTCTTTTTCATTTTTCTTTGACAGAAGAAGGCGTACTTTTTTTAGGCCCTAGTGAAACAACGGGAAATTTGTCTGATTTGTTCCGCCCTATCAACAGTAAGTGGAAAATATTTAAACGTTCGGGGCAGCCCAGCCGACAAATTACAGGAGCTTTTAATCTTTCAAAATCCAGCTTGCATGAAGGTGATTTTTCTAGCGTACCGCTGCCAAGTCAACTTTATAAGCCTCTTCCTTCGCTTAAATTGGATGAGATGTATCAGTCAATGATTGATCATTTTATGAGCCCTTGTCTTGTATTAAATGAATACAACGAAGTGATATTTTGTTCAAAAGAAGCGACTCAGCTTATTAACGTTCCTGTGGGGAAGATTAATTATACCATTTTCAAAATGGTTCCCGTTCACGTCTCTTTAGCCATTGGAGCAGCTATTAAACGCGTAAAAGAGCAAGGTATGAGCGTATGCTGTCAGCACATTGAATTTGTCATAAACAACGTGCAGCGCCGTTTTAATATTACTATATCTGCCCTTCCAACAAATCACTCTCTTTACTTACTTATGTTTGACGAACAGACAGATAGTGCCATTATTGATAAGGAAGAGCCCATGTTTCTTAATCAAACAAGCTCTATTAGTGAGCTTGTAGTAGATTTAGAGCAAGAGCTTCATTACACACAGCAGCATTTGCAAACGACGATTGAAGAGCTAGAAACAGCAAATGAGGAGCTAAAGTCCACGAACGAAGAACTGATTGCTTCCAACGAAGAGCTGCAGTCCACAAATGAGGAATTGCAGTCTGTTAATGAAGAGTTAATTAGTGTTAACAACCAATACGAGCGAAAGATTGAAGAATTAACGGACTTAAACAACGATATTGATAATTTATTAATCAGTACAACTATTGCTACCATCTTCTTAGACGAGCAGCTGAATATTAAATTATTTACGCCGGAAACGAAAACAGTAATCAACGTTCTTCATCAAGATATCGGAAGACCTTTCTTTCATATTTCGCATAACTTTAGATATGACCATCTAATTGAGGACGCAATGCACGTTTTAAGAACAAATAACACCCTTCAAAAAGAAATTCAAAGCTACGATAACCAATGGTATAGCATGAAAATGATGCCTTATCGTACGAACGAGAATTTAATTAACGGTGTAGTTATTACGTTTATTAATATTACAGAAATTAAACGATCAAATGAAGAATTGGCTATTACATCATTTGCAGTAGCTCACAGTCCTACGGGCATTTTTATTACCGATCATCAAGGTAAAATTAAGTACATTAATCAAAAATTCATGGAGCAAAAGCATGCGCCGCAGGAAGTATTTGGACTGCACCTCTATGACTTATATACAAAAAAGCTGGGCGTTAAAAGATTCCCTAAGATTTGGAATGAAGTATATAGAGGAGAAAAATGGAACGGAGAAATTTCCTACGTCCAAGAAGACGGAGAAACCGTTTGGGAACAGTTAGCCTTAATGCCTGTTAAAAATGATCAGGATGAAATCATCCATTACATTGGGTTAAGCGAAGACATTTCGCAGCGCAAACAGTCGGAAATGATGCTCAAAAATTCAGAGATGCTATCAGCACTTGGACAGCTGGCTGCCGGCATTGCTCATGAAATACGAAACCCTCTTACATCATTAAAGGGCTTTTTACAGCTTATGATGCAAGAAGAAACGTATAAAAAAGAATATATGGACGTCATGATGTCCGAGTTTAACCGCTTAGAACTGATTATTAGCGAACTGCTCATTCTAGCCAAACCCGAAGTCGTAAAATATGAAAATAAGCAGATAAATTTAATTCTTCAAGACGTATGTACACTGCTGCATACACAGGCCATTCTTAAAAACATTACTATTTCAACGGATTTTGAAGAAAAATTACCTGTTGTTCATTGTATTGAAAAAGATATGAAACAAGTATTTATCAACATGGTGAAAAATTCTATTGAAGCGATGGATGACCCCGGGTCTATTCTAGTGGTATCTAAATTTGATCCAGATACAAATCAAGTAGTCGTCCAAGTGATAGATGAAGGAAAAGGCATGCCGAAAGATCGATTAACACGAATTGGCGAGCCTTTCTATACAACAAAAGAAAAAGGAACAGGATTAGGATTGATGGTGAGTCATAAAATCATTAGTAATCATAAAGGAAGCATTTCGTATGATAGTGAAGAAGGCAAAGGAACAACGGTAGAAATCCGATTGCCGCTTTCTTAATGTACTTTGTTCTTCTGTCTTAAGCAGTCAAGCTCCTGATTAATTAAATCTTGAATGTCAAACAAATGTGTAGAGACCAATTCAATATACTCTCCTTTTCCTGCTTCAATTACGTCGGAGCGGATAATACTTAGGAGATCTTGAATGGTTAGCACATTTGTTTTCATTTCTCGAAAATGACGCTGAAGATCAACTAGCTGCATTTTTTTCGCCGTTTCTACATCTGTTTCTCTGACCGAAAAACCTTGGTTCACTTGTGGTGAGTCTTGCATAAGTATAGAGCGAAACTGTTGAAGGGTTGATTGAACACTCGTCATATGCTCATGAATAGGATAGCAGAAAACAGCATGCAGCGAATGGTACGCTTCAGGTTTAAAATGAAAATCAAAAAGAGCAACCGGGTTGGAAAACGTGCGCATATTTACTTCGATTTGCACTTCTTCCTTTCCCTGGAGTGCTCTTTTTACTTTTTCTTGGCTGTCTTCATCAACTAGATCTAAAAAGTTCTGAACAGGCGGGAAATTTTTCGTGACGCTTGGTGTAAATTCAATTATTTCGTTGTCTTTATTGAGTAAAAACATTGGAACCGGAATGTGTTGAATCGGCAAACTGATCATATTTCTTCCCCCATTGCTAACATTTTATCTTGCGTCGAACTTTCTTTATTGTTGAGTAGAAGCCAGTCTTTAAAAGCTTGAATATGATTAATGAATATAGTTTTTGAAGATCCTGAAGCCGATAAATCATGCGTGCTGAGAAGCCTGCTGCCTACTAATACAAGAGGACTTTGCGGCATGCTTTCAATCTCAGCAATGTATTTTTGTAAATCAGGCAGCAAATGCACTTGTGAGACGGACAAACATACTACATCAGGATCCCATCTTTCAATGCTTTTTAGAGCAAACGGCAGCGGCAAGTTTGCTCCTAAGTTTTTAACTTCCCATCCGTGTTCGCTCATAAGTCCTGCAATCATTTTAATGCCTAAGTAATGCTCTTCTCCTTCAATACAAAAAAGAAGTGCTCGATTACGCTGAAGCAATTGATGCTGTGATAGCTGAAAGCGAGTTAACACATAGTCACAGGTTGCAGTAGCCAAATGCTCGTCCGCGACTGAAATTTTATTTTCTTGCCACCTTTTCCCTATGTCATACATCGCTTCTGTCAGAAACGTATATACGTCAGTTGAAGAATGGCCTTCTTCTATATATATAGCAATGAGCAGCCAGCTTTTTTGAACGTCTCCTTCTAGCAAACAATCAGCTAAAGCCGCTACACTACGAGAGTAAACGATAAGATCACGCCCTTTTCCTAAAGTTACAATAGATCTCTAGGCAAAACTTCTTTTTTGCACGATGGACAACATGCGTAGACGCCTTTATTTTCATCATACTCTACGTTCATCGGCTGCTTGCATGCTCTACATACAGCATGTACGTAGTTTAAATATTTTTCCACTAATAAACGTGTTGCCCCACTTGTTTTCCCGCAATAATAGCAAATAAACCTTACTTTTCCTTTTTTTGTTATCTCTACTTCTCGCATATGCTGACAGGATTCACAGCGATCCCAGCTGCGAAGGTAATTACTCAAAGAATATTGTGGTTTATTTGTTTCTATATGCATTTTTGTTTCTTGATTTCTTGTTTTATCTTCTGTAAAATCAATTGACCGAATAAGCTGTTTAGCGCCTAGCTTTGACTCAATTCTAGCTGCCATAAACGCTTCATTTTTTCCGCCGTAAGGCATATTGATCCATATAGTGGATTCATCGATGATAAGCAGTGACATCGGAACAGCAGATGAAATGACATGAGCACCGTCAATTCGAACTTCTTTTGGTTCACGAGTAAGAACGGTCACTTCACCTTTAAATGAATGTAACATCTCCCGTATTTCTTGAGGAACAAGCGAAGCATAAGGAATACACAATAAAATCTGCTGCCGAGCTTGATATAAATCTTTTTTTAACTGACTGCTGTTCGATGGATGGTACCAAATCAATTTCCGATGCTGAATGACTTCTTTTAAAAATTGCTGAGGTTGGTATACTTTTTGATTTTCGTTAAAGTGGTTGACCAACTTCCAGAACGCTCGCTCCTTTGGTACACGCTGCTGGACAAACGACTCGTCTGAAAGCATCATAAATTTTCCTTTTGAACGCGTCACCGCTACATTTACCAATCGGTCGCTATTTTCATTTGTTAAAAGTAAACCTGGTTTTGACTGCGGCTTTGTATCGACCGTATCAAAAATCATGATATCTCGTTCCGCGCCTTGAAATTTGTGTACGGTTGCTGCGATTATATCGCTGGCTGGTTCAATATCTTGAAGAAATGCATTAATCAATTTAGCTTGAGACTTATAAGGAGTCACATAGCCAATAGTAGCCGAAGAAGCTTTGCGTGCCCGCAGTATCAAACTTACCGCCAAAACAGCTGTTATCACATTATAGCGTGAACCGGAAGCGACATCTCGCATAGCGGAAGAATGCAACTGACCAATGTTAAGCATAAGCGCTGCTTCATGAGCAAACGGCCGGCTGCTTGCTACTACTTCTCGACTTGTTGTGACAGATGGATGATCCCCCACTCGATTGCTGTAAATATAGCGATTTGTAAAAGCTGAGATATCTTTATGCATTCTTCTTTGCTTTTTCAACATAAAAAGATGCGGATGGATCTCACCGCTTTCTACTTGTTCTACAAGACCCGTCTGCTCAAATAAATCTCGCTGCAGCCACTTCTTCACTTCAGCATGAGAAGATTGAGATACCGGGGGAAGCTGTTTAAAATCGCCGCATACGACAATTCGTTTTCCTAACGTAGCTGCAAAAGCAATTTGCGGTGCATATGCCATGCTAATTTCGTCTACCACAACCATATCAAATTCACTTTGATAAAGTAATCGGTCAATAGCCGCTTTTGATAAAGTAGTGCCTACAATATACGCTTGATCAAAAACATTTTTCTCCGCTTCAATCCACTTGTTACGAAGGGCGTTTAGCTTTTTATTAACTTGCTGAAGCTGGTGAGCTCTATTGGGATACCTGCTTAAGTAAACTCGTTCTTCTTGCAAATCACGCATCTCCTGAGCTAAATCCGGATCATCTTCTCCAATGACTTCTTCTACTTTTATATTTTCTAAGCCGCTGCTTTTTGTTGCTCCGTATCGAATGAGTTTTCCTTTTTTCCAAGCTTCTTTCTTTTTTAACTGACGTGCAGTTTCTTGCAGCAAACCGTCCACCGCTGCATTACTGTGAGATAATAAAAGGACACGCTTTGATTTCCGGTAATAGCTTGCCGCGATTTTGGACAGCGTATATGTTTTCCCTGTTCCAGGAGGCCCCCAAATATAAGTAGTACGGTTATAACGCGCTCGCAGCAACACTTCATGAAGAGCGTTCTTAGACGTATACTCTTTATGGCGAACAGGACTATCGCCTCTCATAAGACGTTTGATTCTTACTATTTTTTGCTTGTAGTCTTTTGCTTCCGTCAGTCTATCAATGAGCGCCTGCAATAATTCCCATGGTTCGTTATATATATCGAGTTCGTCTACTTCTTGTCCAATAAACGCATCTATTTTAAGGTACAAATCAAATCCTTCCGTTCCGATAACTTCTCCTTTACTTTCTTTATGCTGGTGGACAAGGCGTACCTGAGCTCCATCAAAAAGGTATAAATCGGCTGTGCGTTCAAACCGGTAAAGATACGCATCTCCCTGCTGCCCTAAGTACTCTCCTTTTCCTACCGTATACTTTTCTCCGCCGTGTTTCTTCATATAATTAATCTCAATTGAAAGTGCGCGCACCCATGCTTTTAAATATGAAGAGATAGAGCGTTTTTCCATAGATGTCTAACTCCCTTTTTATCCGTTCATTTCTAACTTGTCTATTCTATCATGTCATTTGAATATAGCATAGCTTCTTTCTTCTTCATTTTTATAAAAGCAGAATACCTTTTTTACTAGTCTATCTCTCCAGACAAATTAAGACTTTTTTCATCATAATCGTAAAAAAACTGCGTTTTTTCTATATTTTTAGACGTATTGTTACAAACTTGTAATATAAAACCTACCATTTTGTCATGAGTTTGTTACATATTGCTGATAGAATAAGAGACAACTATTGGAAATAAAGGAGAATTATTAGATGAAAAAACACATTTTTACATTAGGGGCCACAGCTTTAGTATCAATTGGAATTGCAGACGCAGCATCGGCTGACACAGACACGCATAAAGTAAAAGCTGGAGAAACGTTATTCAGCATCTCACAGCAGCATAATGTAACAGTTGAAGACTTAAAAAAGTGGAATGGTCTTTCTTCCACACTAATTTATGCAAACCAAACATTACAAATTGGATCTACATCTACTGACTCTTCATCTAGTTCAACTCCAACTACAACATCTTCAAATCATACATATACAGTAAAATCAGGTGACACGCTTTATCGTATCGCTAAAAACAACGGTACTTCTGTACAGCAGCTAAAAGAGTGGAATAACTTATCTAGTCATTTAATTTATGTGAATCAAATATTAAAAATAAATGGAACAGGAACAGTTTCATCATCACCTTCAGCACCTGTACAAGAAAAAACAAACGAAACGCAGGCATCCCCGGCTCCTAGCAACAGTAAAAGTTATAAAGTTCAGCCTGGAGATACAATGTGGAGCGTAGCACAGCGACACGGCATTTCAATTTCTCAATTAAAACAGTGGAATAACTTATCGTCTAATACGATTTACATTAATCAAGTGCTACAAGTAGGCGGACAAGCTGCAGCTCAGGCGAAACCATCAACGCCATCACCTGCTACTCCTTCAACACCGTCAACTTCAGCACCGTCGACTTCAACGCCGGCACCTGCTCCAGCGCAAGAAAGTAAGTCGGTTTCGAAAGAGATTACGGTTGAAGCAACAGCTTATACTGCTTACTGTGCGGGCTGCAGCGGAATCACTGCTACAGGCATCGACCTAAGGTCAAATCCTAATCGAAAAGTAATTGCAGTTGATCCTCGCGTGATTCCATTAGGTTCTCGCGTATACGTAGAAGGTTACGGAGAAGCAATTGCTGGAGATACTGGCGGTGCCATTAAAGGTACTCGCGTTGATTTATTTATGGCATCTCAAAGCTCAGCTTTAAATTGGGGACGCAAAACGGTAAAACTTCAAATTTTAGATTAATCATTAAAAGCAGAAGCGTGTTAGTCGCTTCTGCTTTTTAATTTCTTTTCAAACATAATCATATTGATAGCTTGCAGGCCATTCTCGTAAATCGGTGGAACGTAGTGCAAAAAGAAATTCTTTTTGACACCGCTTTGATAAAAGCCTGCCTTTTTATAAAATGCTATGTTTTCAAGACTGGAGTCCGCTGTTCCTACAATCATTTTAGAATATTGGTTACGTTCATACAGT
The DNA here is from genome assembly GCF_050846875.1 of Priestia sp. TRN 1309. Lineage (NCBI taxonomy): Bacteria > Bacillati > Bacillota > Bacilli > Caryophanales > Bacillaceae > Priestia > Priestia sp. TRN 1309. The sequence goes on from NZ_JBOZGM010000002.1 coordinate 788,947, forward strand.
ACTTCTAACTTTTTAATGACTTTGCTGCCGATTCCTTTTCCTCTGTATGCTTCTTTTAAACCGATATTCTTTACTTCTACTGCCGACTCCTCTTCATCGGTGAGGCACTGCACAACTCCTATCTCCTTCTTTTCATACACAATGGTAAATAAGGAACCTTCATTTATATACGACTTCACTACTTTTTCGTCTTCATCCCCTATTAATAGCAGGTTTAAATAGGCAGCGTGCCGGTCTTTATCAATTTCAATAAGGTCGATACTCATTTTCATCCTCCAAAAAATAAGTCAATAATATTGCTGCCTCTTGAAGATGATTTATTATATAGCTCTGAATACCTGCAGCTCGTGCAATATACCACAGTAAATTGATTATGCTGAACGTCTAAGTATCTAGACAGCCCCGTTCCCGTTGTAGCAATTTCTTTTGTTTTTGCTTCTGTATGTCCGCATTTTACACAACCGTTTTTCCCCATTGTCATACTCCTTTACAAATAAAATAACTTCTTATTTATATAAACGGATATAAAAGGAAAAAGTTTCATTAAATTGATAAATAAAGGAAAGTAAGAAACCGCATCTCCAACAGAAGATGCGGTTTCTTACTTTTAATATCAACGGGATGACTGTACACTCGATTTCTATAACAGCAATTCTCTTTTCATAATTTCAACGTTTTTCTGATGACATTGTGCGGTGAAGTCAGAGGGAAACGCCAATTTATCGTTTAGCTTATCGAGCGCTTCTTTACTGTCTTCTTTCACTGCAGCTTGCAGTTCATCTAAATAAGAGCTGGCCATCTCCACTCGTCTTTGAATTTCAGCTCGGTGATGTGTCGTTTTTCCGTGTCCGGGAACTAGCGTTAGATTTTGGTGCTTAGCTAAAATGTGTCGCGCAGTAGCAAGCGTGTCGCGGTAATCGTTTACACTTTCATATATGTACGGATATTCAAAGTCCGATAAATAATCCCCTGCGATCCATGTTGAATTATCGACAATCATAAATAGTCCATCGTTTGTATGACCTTTTGCAAAATAACAGGTAATAGATGTTTCACCTAAGGTAATGTGCTGTTCATTTTCGGTTACCACAATATCCAGCTCCGGGAATATAATATCATGAGATCTTTTTATATAATAGTCATGATCAAACTGCTTAATCATTTGAACCTTTTCTTCTTTGTCCGGATGATTTTTTAAAAATTTGCTGCCGATAAAGGTGGCATTTAATTCTAAGAAAGCGCCATACCCAATGACATGATCAAAATCTCCGTGAGTAAAAAATACATACAGCTTGCGATGATTTAAGATCTCTTGAACATGCTGTTTAATTTCATTAATTTCGTGAGGAAGCCATGTTGGATCAACAACAATCACACAGTCTTTTGTTTCAATCACTGCAGATGTTGTTTGAAATAGCGCGCTTTCAAAAACCGTCATTTGCTCCGTTTTGTATTGAATCATAGAGAACAGCTCCTTATTTTTTCTATCACCCTTATTATAGCGGAAATAGAAAGATAAGGGCGCGTATGACGATTTATAAAACGAAACTATGCAAGATGTGATAAAATGCGGAACCAGCCAAACAATGAAATCCAAATAGGAATACTAAATAAGGTTCCCCAAAATAAACCTTTCAAAAAGTTCCCTTGATTCATTCTGATATTCCTCACCTTCATCATATGTTGGTTCTTAGTCTAGCTCAGCTTAATGAAATTTTAGTGAAAAATAAAAAAGAAGCAGCTGCTTCTTTTTTATTTATTATAAAATTGGTGGTCGTACTTAATTTTCGGCAGCTCGCGTACTTCCTGCGACATTCCTGTTCCGCACATCGGACAGTTATAATCAACCGTAACAAAATCTTCTCTCATCCACCCATTACATGATTCAGATTGACACGCATATACAGTCGTATCCATCATTTGATCTACTTCTTCTTCTACGGCTTTTTTTGCAAAATACATGTGCACAGCTCCCTTTTTTTCTTAGTATATGTAAAATTCCCATTTTTTATTTACAGCTTGATCACTTTTTCATCCAGCGTTATTGGACACCACTATTTAATTGTGTATAATTAAATAAAAAGCAATAGACTGGAGGCAACATGAATGGAACAACTTTATAAGCAGCTGCAGCTAGAAAATCAGCTTTGTTTCTCAATTTACGCGACGTCTCGAGAAATTACAAAGGTGTACAAGCCGCTGCTCGATAAATTAGGAGTAACCTATCCGCAGTATTTAGCTCTTCTTGTTTTATGGGAACATGAAACACTCAGCGTGAAAAAAATGGGCGAACTTCTGTATTTGGATTCAGGCACCCTTACTCCTATGCTAAAAAGAATGCAGGATCAAGAATTAGTGATTCGTGAGCGTTCTCATGAAGATGAACGCGTTGTTTTTATTAGTTTAACCGAAAAAGGAAAAAAATTACGTGATAAAGCTTGTCATATTCCAGAAGAAGTTTTTAGCATGACAAATAAGTCACAGGGAGAATTAGAAAAGCTGAAAGAAACGCTGCAGGAGTTACTGCAATCACTGCATACGTACAATCAAAAATAGACCATATAAAATTGCACATAAAAAAAAACGCCTGGATTTCAGAAAAATCCAAGCGTTTTTTTATTTACTCAACCGTTGTATTTAACGTTACGTTAACATTTCCGCGCGTTGCTTTAGAATACGGGCAGAATTGATGTGCATCTTCTACTAGCTTCTCAGCTACTTCTTGTGAAACGCCTTTAATATGAGCGTTTAACACCACGCCAATTTTGAAGCCATCATCAGTGTGGTCTTTTAGTAGACTTACTTCTGCAGTAATAGACGAATCAATGTCTTTTTTTTGTTTTTTAGCGATTAAATTTAAAGCGCCGTCAAAACAAGCAGAATATCCTGCTGCAAACAGCTGCTCGGGATTTGTTCCTTCTTTTTTGTTATTTGGAGAAGGATTTACAAGGGTTAAATCAATAATACCATCATCTGATTTAACTCGACCATCTCGGCCTCCAACCGCTGTTGCTTTAGATGTAAATAGTGCGTCTGACATAAGATCACCTCATAGATTAATTTATGTAATTTCATTGCAGACAATTAAAAAAGTCGCAATCAAATTCATTTTGTAATCACTTTGATTACCGTGATAGTAATGTACTTCCCCTTCTATAATGAGTGTAAACCTATTATTTTATACAAAAAAAGAGAGTTACCTCTCTTCTTTTCCTCTTTGTTTTTTTAAACCGCTTTGAATAATGTTATCTCCATATTTTTCACGCAAACTTTCGACCGCTTTGTATAAAGGCTCTTTTTTTGCTTGTTCTCCGTATGTAAACAAATCCAACTGTTCTTCTTCTTGAAGCTGGTGACTCACTTGAAGAGCAGCTACGCCCAATAAACGAATCGGTTCTCCGTTCCAATGCTTTTGAAATAATACCGCACTGTAATGAAAAAGATCGTTTGGCTCGCTAATTGCTTTAGAAATAGTTTGGCTTCGAGTAATGGTTTTAAAATCACTATATCGTATCGTTAACTGAATCGTTTTGCTTACAACTTTTTTCGCTTTCATACGAGAACTCACTGAGTGCGATAGTTTATTTAAAATAGGCAGAACTTCATGTTCATCTACTGCATTTTGAGATAGCGTCGTAGAGTTTCCAATTGATTTAAACTGTGATTGGCGATCAGGGTTCACCTGTCGATCATCTTGGCCCCACGCTCGGTCTCTCATAACTTCTCCTTTTACTCCGAGAGTTTGTTTAAGAAGACCGGGAGCGGCATTTGCTAGATCACCGATCGTCACCACCTTAATCGCATTTAGCTTTTCAGCTGTCTTCTTACCGATTCCGTGCATTTCCTCTACGGCTTTTGGCCAAAGAACTGTTTGGACATCTCTTTTTCGAAGAACGGTAATTCCTAAAGGTTTTTGCATATCACTTGCCGTTTTGGCTAAAAATTTATTCGGTGCGATTCCAATTGACACAGGAATTTGCAGCGTCTGTATTAAATGCTGCTGAATGGACTTTGCTATGTCAAGAGGAGAGCCTAATTCAGCACAGTTTGTAATATCCAAATAGCCTTCATCAATTGAAGCGGGCTCTAAAAGAGGTGAAATGGTTACTAAATAATCAAACATGTTTTTGGACACTTGGCGATATAATGGAAAATTAGGCTTTATAACAACCAGCTCGGGGCATTTTCTTTTCGCTTCCCAAAGAGGCATAGGCGCATACACTCCGCGTTTACGAGCAATATAGTTACAGGTTACAACAATTCCTCTTCGTTCTTTTGGATTGCCAGCAATAGCAAGAGGCTTATCTTTGAGCGTATGATCATGTGCGGTTTCAACAGATGCATAAAAAGCATTAGCATCAATATGAAGAATAACTTTGCCGTTTTTAGGGTACATCATTTTCATACTATCACCTCTTTCTGTATAATTAATCCCCGAAAGAAGAACGTACATTCTTATTTATTATAACTCTTTTTTCCTAAGTTGTGCGTACCTATACTTTATTTTTATTTTGAGCGAACACTGTGTGTCACTCTCTCGTATTCTAATGAAGAAAGGAGGAAGAAAACGTGATTGATCAGCTTATCGGAGCCATTAACCAATTAGGCTACGGATATTTCTTTTTTATCATTTTAGTCGGAGCCAACCTTACTCCTATTCCTGACCCAGTATATATTATGCTTGCAGGCAGCCAGGCTACGTCTCCATCCGTTCAGTATATTCCAGCTTTTATACTTACCTACAGCGGCATGATGCTTAGCTTATACCTCAAGTTTTTGATAGCCAGTCTTTTTTCAGCTCAGGCGCTTGCGCTATTAAAACGCCCGCGATGGGAAAAGAATGTCATGAAAGTTGAGCGAACAATTCAAGAATATGGATCTCACGCCATCATCGCAAGCTACTTTTTACCAGGAATGCGACATGTGATGCCTTTTTTTCTCGGGGCAAGCGGAATGAATCATCGTCATTACATTAAAGTCTCATTTTCTTTTGGTTTCATTTGGACGCTGGCTTTATTTATTTTCGGTTCCTTTTTTAATACGACATCTTCTTATACTGATGTGATTGAGATCACTTTAGCTTTTTGTGCGATCAGTTTGATTATCTATGCCGTCCAAAGAAGAAAAATACGAAAAAAACAGCAGTAGTTTGTGTAAAAAAGTTCTTTTTCACAAACTGCTGCTGTTTCATTTATATTAAATGACTTCATTATATCCCTTCACAAAGTATTTGCGCGCGCGGTAAAGAGCTGATTTTAACGTAGTCATCTGCATATTTAATAACTCGGCAATTTCTTCATATTTAAATCCTAATCCATATTTTAACAGAAGCAAATTGCGATACTTAGGATTCAATTGATTTAAAATCGCCTGACATTCAGCCGCTTCTTCATTTCTGAGGACCTGCTGAATAGGCGTATACATAACGGGTTCTTCTTTGTAAGAAGACGTATAGCGGTCTTTCACTATTTTACGCCTTCCTAAGTCACAGCGTTTATTTAATGCGACGCGAAACATCCAAGCTTTTATTTTTTCAGGATCGACCATTTCTTGTTTTTCTAAATATTTTAATGCTACTTCTTGCGTAATATCTTCGGCGTCTTGTCTATTCACACCATTTTTTAATAAATAAGCCAGCACCTGATTTAAATAATCTTGTAATTCCTCGCCGCACATAATAAGTTCTCCCTTGTTATTTTAGTTTTTCTTTTAGTTCTGCTGGCAATTCATTTTCATTCAACATATAAATCTGAGGAGTATCTACTTGGTCTTTGTAATAAAAAGCAACAAGATAATCTCCCGTGTCTCGTAAGTTCGCATGTTGAAGAAGTGTTTCTACCTGCTGATTGTTTTTTACTTTAATTGCTTTCTCATCCTTCATTAGAGATGTAAACTCTTCTTGAAGACGATAATCGTTTTTAAGATGAGAAGAATTTTTAAACACTTCGGTTTTTTCTACGTCCTTTGGCATGAGACGAGCACGTTCATATAAACCCTCTTTTTTCAGCCATGCTTCTACTTCGCTATAAGACTTATCCCAAGATGCAGTTTGTACGTACTGTCCTTTTCCATCCATAAACTCAATTGAAGCCCAGCTTTCTTTTGTGCTGTACATTTCATCAAACGTTTCGTTCATCATCGACTGTTTGACTACGTGTATAAGTTCTTGTACTTTATCTGGATTTGTAATGTTGATTGAATTTGACTTTCCTTGAACAGAAAAACTCACGCTTTTAATTTTATCCGTGTTTTTTGTTCGTAAAAGCGGATGGAAATTTTCTTTGTATTCTTTTGTTTCTGCAATTTCTTTATAAAAAGCTTTATAGTCTGAAAATGGAATAAAGTATTCTCGGACCATTTGTTTTCCATTTTTTAATTTATAAGCAAATACAGCCATTTTACCGTTTCTGCTTTCTATTTCACTTTGTTTATCAGGATCCAGCTTCTTATCTTTAGATGCTGTAATTTGTTTTTGCAGCTGACGAACACTCTGAATCGTTTCTTTACTTGTATAGTAATATGGAGCTTCATAATAGCCATTCATTCCATTTGCATAGTTTTCAGGTTTATCAGTCAATGGATATATATCTTCATCGAAATATACACTTTCAATCTCTGAAGCTGCCGGTACTTTAGTAGAGTAGCCAAATACATCTAAATGAATGATAAAGCCAACGATAGCTGCGGCTATAACAAAGCCTAGATACCCTTTCCATTTCGTAAAGATCCGCCACGTTTTATTTAAGATAATTTGAGCAACGATATAACCTATTAATGAACCAATAATATAGCCTACGACCATCCATGAAAATTCACCTTTCATGCTAATAAAGTAAAATCCGCCTAACATGAGTGAACAAGCGGTTACTCCGTATACGAATACCGGTTTTAACCAGCTAACTGAAATGGTTTGCGTAGCAGCTTCTACTTTTCTTTTTTGGTAGGTGATTAAAGCAATGATGTAAAATAAGACAATGAGTCCAATATAAACAAATGCACTAGTAGAAAAGCTTTTATGAGCTACCATTTGCGCTACGTGTGAAAACGGAACAAGGCTGTCAACATTTTTGTTCACGTAATAGTCATACGCATAACCGTACCAGTAAAACTTTACATTAGATATAGCTAAATAAGAGATTCCGCCGGGTAGAAGAAATAGAACATATAAAAAGATTCCTTGGAGGACAGACATTCCGGTGAACATTCCCGCTAAAACAGTTCCAGTCAGCACAAATAAGTTAATTAAAATACTGTAACCGACCCAGCTTAGAACATCTCCTGTTGTATAAACATCCTCAACGGTTAAAACTCCTTTAACGGCAAAAGTAACGACTCCCGTAATTAAAATAGGAACAACTAAAACCAACGCGCCCAGAAGCATATTTTGATGAAACAGCGTAGAACGCTTAATTGGTAAACTATGAATATAGTCAGCCGCAATCTTCGTTTGGATATATCTAAATAGAAAAATACCAAGTAACACTGGTACAACAAACATAAACACAAATTCCAGCCCATCCAATACGTTAAATAGCGTATCTGGTTTTTCTATATAAGGCTCTACCTTTCCTGTGAAAGTAAAAATCAGTTGTAAAGGTAAAGCGAACAGCAGTACTAGCAAGTATACAAGCCCAATCCATCCCACGTTTCTCATGGATTGAATCCACATGCCGCGGTTAAACGATGATGTTTTCGATTGCATAACCCACATCCCCCATTTCATAAATAAAGATTTCTTCCAGCGTAAGTGGCAAGATGTCAAAAATTAAAGGCTTATACGATCGGACTTTGTTGACTAAGTGATTTTCTTTTCCTCGAACAATACAAAGCAAGACGCTTCCTCGTTTTTCTTGATATAAAATGTCTAGCGTGTCATAAAGCGCTAGCGGCACATCTCCTTCGAATGCAACTTGAATTTTGTGCACATCAGACTTTAAATCATCCAGCTCTTTTTCAATTAATAATTGACCGTGATGCAAGATGCCTACATGATCACACAGATCTTCCACTTCTCGCAGGTTATGTGACGAAATTAAAATCGTCATTTCCCGTTCTGCCACGTCTTGAACAAGAAGGTTTTTGATTTTTTGACGCATTACCGCATCTAAACCGTCGAGCGGCTCATCTAAGATAAGTACATCAGGCATAGCAGACAGCGCTAACCAAAATCCTACTTGACGCTGCATTCCCTTGGACATTCTATGTACCTTTTTATGTAATTGAATTGGGAAAGCTTCTTTTAATTTTTGGAACCGTTCTTCGTTCCAAGTCGGATAGACGCTTCTATAAAAAGACGCTAATTGCTTAATCGTTGTTTGAGGGAAAAAATAAAGAGAATCTGGCATAAAAATAATACGTTCTTTTAAACCAACGTTTTCGAATACTTCCTCGCCGTCTATGGCAATCTTTCCGTGATCCTGCTTGTAAATACCTGCAATGATTTTTAATAGCGTTGTTTTCCCTGCCCCGTTGGAGCCAAGCAGTCCGTAAATAGATCCTTTTTTTATAGAAAGCGTGACGTCTCTTAGAGCTTCCATTTCTTCAAACTCTTTTTTTATCGCCTTCAGTTCAATCACTATCGCTTCCTCCTTTTACTGCTTTTTCAGCCTGTGAAATAAGTGATAGAATTTCATCTTTGTCCATTCCTAAATACATAGCTTCTGCCAACAGCTTTACTAATTCTTCTTTCATCTTTTTCACCTTCTCGTTATTTAGTGTATCAACTTGAGGCGTTACAAAACTTCCTTTTCCTGGAACTGAATAAATATAGTTTTGATGTTCTAGTTCACGATACGCTTTTTGAATTGTATTTGGATTAATCGTTAATTCTTTTGCTAACAGCCGAACAGATGGAAGCTTTTGATCGGCCTTAAAGACTTCATGAATAATAAGCTCTTTCAATTTATCTACTAATTGCTCGTATATCGGCTTACGACTACGAATATCTAAATCGAACATAGTCTGCCTCCCTTCATCTACCCAAAATCATGATGTGTGTACTAGGTGTATTAACTGTATTACTTATCGCATTACAGTTAATATTATAGTATGTTTTCTGGAAAAAACAAGTACTTTTTTTACTTTTGTTACAAATAGATGACAAAAAAGTGTTTAATAGCTTTATAGATGAAATAAAAATAACTGTAAACAAATTGCGCAGGTTGCCTTCGTTGCAAGCTAACATACTCCTTTAAGTCAGCACCTTGTTTTACTTTTCTTAACCAAGTGCCCCTAGTTATTACCATAATAATGTTTTATAATGTTTATAATTAATTTTTTTAATATAAAAGGAGCCATACTCTATGTACTATGATGCGTTAAAGACGTTTGTTTCTGTTGTAGAAGAGCAAAGCTTTACAAAAGCTGCAGAAAAATTAATGATTTCACAGCCAAGCGTAAGCGTACACATCAAAAATCTCGAAAAAGAATTTCAAACTTCCCTGTTCCTGCGTTCACCTAAAATGTTAAAAATCACACCCAGCGGCGAAATTTTATACGATCGTGCTAAACAAATGATTCAAATATATGAGCATACGAAACGAGATATTTACGAACACCATCACCGTGTCAAAGGAATGCTAACGATTGGCGCCAGCTTTACAATTGGCGAATATATTCTTCCTTCCTTTTTAGCAAAGCTTCGTGAACAATATCCTGATATTGATGTAGAAGTGACGATCGGTAATACAAAAGAAATTGCTCAGCTTGTTCGTCATTTCAAAGTGGATGTAGGGCTTATTGAAGGTCACACGGAAGAGTCCGATTTACATATTCAGTCCTTTATGGACGATGAGCTTGCCATCGTTGCGTCAGTGGATCACCCTTTAGCTCAGCTTAAAAAAGTAGAAATTGATGATTTACAAAACCAGCGGTGGGTAGCGCGTGAAAAAGGCTCTGGAACAAGAGAATATTTAGATCACGTTCTAATGTCCAACGGTTTAAAAATGAAAAGCATGCTAACGATCAGCAGCAATCAAGGAATTAAAGAAGCGATTGTTCACGATTTAGGAATGTCTGTACTCTCGCTTTGTGCTATTAAAGAAGATGTAGAACAAAAGCACCTATCGATTCTCAATGTTAACACCGCTCCTTTTAAGCGCCGCTTTTCTTATATCTATCCTGCTAACAGCGCTCATAAAAAAGTAGCGGAGCTTTTTATTCAGCTTTTAAACTAGGGAATGAAATTAAGACATAACTAAATTACTTCAATCTAAAGACTAAAGTAGCTAGTATAAATTACTTGCGACACCGCAGTTGATTTCCGTGCAAGACTTCGCTTTCCGCGGGCGTCTCCGTCTTGCCCTCCAATCAGCTGCTAGAAGGAACGAAACAGATGAAACTATGTTCACCATAACAAAAAAAACGAACCACTAATCAAACATGTTGATCAATGGTTCGTTTTTCACTTGGGCTAAAATCCTTTTGTACCGGCCTCTTTTTTTAAATCAATAGCTATATGTCTTTACATTTTCTTAGTGAACGTGCGTCTGCTGAGCCGGCATTTTTGATAAACGAACAGCTAAGAAAAAGGCTGTTGTAAGAAACACACCAATTAGAGCAATCACACCTTTCCAGCCGTACGCGCTCCAGCATAAGCCAGCCGCAGTCCCTCCAATGCTCGATCCTGCATAGTAAAAAAATAAATATAAAGACGAAGCCTGCGCTTTGTCATGCGTTGCTCTTCTTCCTACCCAGCTGCTGGCGATGGAGTGACTTCCGAAAAAGCCAAACGTCAGCAGCAAAAGCCCGGTAATTTTTATCCATAAAACGGGATGCAGCGTAACGATTGAACCTATAAGCGTAACAGCAATCGTACATAACAGCACCTTTTTCCGACCGTATCGATCCGCCAGCGTCCCCATCCAGACTGAGCTGAATACTCCTACAAAGAAAATGATAAAAATAAAACTTACAAGAGTATGATTCCAAGAATACGGAGGAGCAGATAAAGCGTATCCAATATAATTGTATAAAGCTACATTACTTCCAAGCAGTGCAAAACCAATAGCAAAAAGACAAAGCATCCCTTTATCTTGAAGATGACTGCGAAGAGAGCTAGTAAGCTGACGAAGTTCAAATGACCGAGAAGTAAAGTTCTGTGAATCAGGCAAGTTCATAAAAAAAACAAATGTGGCCAATAAGCTGATTGCGCTTACAACATCAAGAGCTACAGACCAGTTAAAATACTCCGTGAGCACTCCTGTCATAAGTCTTCCCGCTACGCCTCCAAAGGCGTTTCCGCTTATATAAATCCCCATCGCTTTTCCTAAACTTCCGGGTTCAATTTCTTCTCCTAAGTAAGCCATGGCCACAGAAGGCAACCCTGCTAACACGATTCCTTGAATAACGCGAAAAACTAACAGCGTTTCAAAGGTAGAGCTAAATGCTGTCATGATGCATAGCAATGACGCAAAAATTAACGATAGGCCCATCAGTTTCTTTCGTCCCCACACTTCCGATAAAGAACCTAAAAAAAGCATACTAACAGCAAGCGTGATGGTCGTTAACGAAAGAGATAAACTCGCAAAAGCCGGAGATATCCCAAATTCTCTAGAAAATTCAGGTAAAATGGCCTGTGTACAATATAAAATTGAAAATGTGTTGAAGCCTGCTGCAAAAAGCGCAACATTTGTTTTGCGAAAAGCTGATGTTCCAATTACGGTATAGCTCACAGTTGGTCACTTCCTTTTTTCTCTAAAAAAAGCATATCACGGTTTTTTTATTCTGTATAATTCATTATGTAAATCGTTTTCATGCATTTCAGTAATGAGTAAAATGGCAATAGGAATGGACAACAGCCTGAGTATTTTCAAACGACTGTATGCAAGACTGCTATGCTTTCTTGTTTTACACACAAAAAAAGTCGAGCCATTTTTTCATGGCTCAACTTTTTAATTCAATACATAAGATGCTAATACTTTTTGCACGTCGTAAATGCTTTTATCTTTACGAAATTCTTTTGAAATCGGCGCGCTAGAACCTGATACCCAAATATTTAATTCTGCATCTAAATCGAACGTTCCAGCCGTTTCTACACTAAAATGGGTAATCGTCTTATAAGGAATGGAATGATAATCTGTTTTCTTTCCCGTCACTCCTTGCTTATCAACGATAATTAAACGTTTCGTCGTAAACACCATCAAATCGCGAATGACTTTATACGCTTGTTCCACTCGCTCGTTGGCAATTAAAATGTTTTGTAAATCTTTTTCAGTTCCTCTTATATCTGCTTCTGATGCATTTCCTAATAGTCCATCTAATATACCCATGCTTATCACTCCTTTCTATCTACACTACCGCATTTTGTTCTGTCTGGAAACCCAAAACCTTTTTTTAATGAATTAATTTACTTTCACGCGCTTTTTTTGTTAATTTTGCACTCGTTTTACTAAGAGGCTTATGAAGAAAAATGCCAACGAGCAGCACGCCAAGCCAAATGCAAAGAAGAACGGTAACATCTTTTCTTACAATATCTGCTAACATGCCTCCTACAACTTCTCTCATCATGCTTATTGCGTAGGTAAATGGCAAAAACGGATTGAGTGCTTGGAAAAAAGCAGGCACGACTTGAATCGGAAATGTACCGCCTGCAGCAGAAAGCTGAAGCACAAGCAAAACAATCGCCATCGCTTTTCCTGCATTGCCAAATATCGCTACAAGCGTATAGACAATCGTCATAAACACGAAGCTGCACAGCAAGCCTAAAAAGATAAAAGGCACTTTGTCTACGACGTACGTTTTGATTAAAAATAAATCGCCTAGCGTCACAATAAAAGCTTGCACAAGAGCAATAGACAAAAACGTTAAAAGTCTTCCAAGATAGACTTCATAGCTTTTAAACCGCTCTTCATCCGCTACTTCTACGCTTAAAATTGAAACTAACAGCAAAGCCCCGACCCACAAGCAAAGCGTTGTATAAAACGGTGACATAGCCGACCCGTAGTTCGGAATAGGATAAAGTCTTTCTTCTTTTAAAAGAACCGGCTTAGCAAAAAAATCACTTTCTTTTTGCACATCGTTTTTTAACAAATTAATAATATCTTCAATGTTTTCTTTTCGCTGAAATTCACGTATTTTATCCGCTATATTGTGCACGTTTTGTTCAATTCGCGGAAAGTCTTTTGTTATTTTCGCAAGCTCCTGCTGTCCGAGCAAAATGCCACTCGCTGTTTTAGACAGCACGTTCGAAACATCCGGCATACTTTTATTGGCTTCATCAAGCAGTGCGTTTGCGCTTGCTGTTTTATCTTTCGCTTCTTTGATAGCTTGTTCAATAGCCGGCACAATCGTAGAAGAATACGAATTCGTTAACGTATTTAATTTAGAAACAGCTTGGTCGGTGCGAGAACTGAATTTCTCAAGCACACTTGGATCTGGTGCACCTCCATTTTTTGTTTGCTGCTGCAAGTCGCTTACATCCGACAGCTGCTGCTGTAAAAGCGTATGTACACTTTTTATTTGATTAATAACCGGTGAAAGAACGTTCCCTTGAGACACCGCATTTAAATCCGTAAGAAGCGTAAGAATTTCTCCTGTGTCAGCAACTTGTTTTGTTAACTGCACTTTTAGCTGTTCCGCTGCTGCGCTGACTTCAGCCGGGGCTATATCTTTTTCCATCAGCTGATTCTTCAATTCTTGAACTCCGAGAGCTCGCTGTTGAACACGGTGCAGCGTTTCGCTGATCGTTGGCTCAGCGTTTTTTAACACTTCATCGCTTTTGGTTAAAAAAGTGTTTAGCTGCTGAGTCATCTGTGCGCCGTCAGCTGTTAATCTCTCTACTTCAGGAAGAGCGGCCTGAGCTTTCGATACAATAGCTCCAGCTTTTTGAGTGGTGTCATTCGCTTCATTAATTACTTTTTTAATTTCAGGAAGACGATTTTCAAGCTCAAAAATCCGTTGTTCAACTTGTTGAATGGTCGGTAAATCCCGCTGCAGGGTAATACCGAGTTCGTTAAAAACAGAAAAAATGGCTCCATTCGCTGTTTTGACGAATTTTTCACTAATCTGTTGTGTTAAGCTGCTGGCTCCTTTGCTTGTAATTTTAGGCGCTACGGCGTTTATTTTTTCGTTTACTTTGTAAATAATGACCGGCTTTTCCAAACGATCTTGAAGAACGGTACCAAGCTTTTGTGAAAAATCTTTTGGAATAACAATACTTGCATAATAGTCTCCGTGCTTTACTCCGTGATCAGCTTTTTCTTTGGAGACAAACGTCCATCCAAGCGTTTTATTTTTCTTTAACGTTGCAATAATATCTTTTCCCACGTTTACGTGCTGCCCTCTTATCGTAGAACCTTCGTCTTCGCTCGTTACTGCAATGGCAATACCTTCAGTCCGCCCATATGGATCCCAAGATGCTTTTATATTAAACCATGCGTAAAAAGACGGCAGAATCATAAGCGTCAGCACAATGATAATCATCGCCCAATTGGTAAAAATCCTTTTTAAGTCACGCGTATAAATATAAACAGTATTTTTCATATGTCCCACCCAGTTTTATTATTACAAGTTAGCTTATCCATGTTCGAAGAAACATATTTCTGATACTATAGAAAAAGTTAGATATGGTTTTAGTAGAAAGGATGATGAACATGACAGAAAGACTTTATTATAGCAATCCCTACATAAAAACGTGGGAAACAGAAGTGACAGAGACGCGCGCTCTTTCAACTGGCTACGCATTAACGTTAAAACAAACCGCTTTTTATCCAGAAGGCGGCGGACAGCCTTCTGACTACGGTACTATTGCCGGAATCGACGTAAAAGATGTTTACGAAGAAAATGGAGAAGTCTATCATCTCGTCGATACACTGCCTGCACAAACGAACGTCACGTGTGAAATTGATTGGCACCGCCGCTTTGATCATATGCAGCAGCATAGCGGACAGCACTTACTTTCGGCTCTATTAATCGATACATATGATATTCACACCGTTAGCTTTCACTTAGGAAGCGAAGCAGTCTCTATCGATTTAAATGTACCTCAGTTATCTCATGAGCAGCTATTACACATTGAAAAAGTTGTAAACAATGCTATTTACAGCAACCGCCCCATTAAAACGTACGAAGTGAAAAAGGAAGACTTACATACTCTTGCGCTTCGCAAAGTGCCCGAGCTAGAAGACGAAGTGGTACGCATCGTAGAAATTGAAGGCATTGATGTTTCTGCCTGCTGCGGTACTCATATGAACCAAATTGGAGAGCTTGGCCTTATTAAACTTACGAAAACGGAAAAGCAGCGCGGCAATACACGCCTCTTTTTTAAATGCGGTATGCGTGCATTAGCTGATTATCAGCAGTCTCAAGAAATCGTAGCAGAACTTAGCAATAAATTCAGCACAAGCCGTGAATTAGTTGTAGAACGAATTAAAAAATTGGAGACTGAACAAAAAGAGCTGCAAAAACAACTAGAAGAATTAAAAAATGAAAATGCAGCTTTTTTAGCAAATGAATTAGAAGCAAAAAAAGAAGGATCATTTCTGTACCATCACTTTGAAAACCGTACATTAAAAGATGTGCAAGCTTTGACAAAGCAGCTGCTTCAAACGCCTGATACGACGCTTCTTTTTACTTTTTCAAGTGATCAAAAAGTCTTACTGGCTCACAGCGGCAGTGAGGTAAAATGCGGAGAGCTTTATAAAGAGCTGCTTCCGCTTTACGATGGAAAAGGCGGCGGCGGACCAAAACAAGCTCAAGCCAGCTTTTCATCTTCTGAAAATATGAACGCATTTATTAACGCCGTAAAAGAAAAAATAACTGGAGCATAACAAAAAGCCTGTCTTTAAAAAGACAGGCTTTTTCAACACAATCAGCTTACTAAATAGCCAATTAATAACCCAATTGATAAAGTAAATCCAAAAAACGTATTGGTTTGAGCAGTTGCTTTCATCGCAATAAGCTCTCCGCGTACAAATGCTTGTACGGCTTGAATTGGCTTAGGTGCACTAAGAAACACTAAGAAAATCCAAGGACTAATATCGAAGAATACCACTAATGCAACGGTCCAAATATACGCAATGCCAAACAAAGCAGCTAAAAATCTAATCGCATTTTTAGAACCTAATAAAATAGCTAGCGTACGTCGTCCGCCTTTTGTATCTTCTTCTATATCACGAATGTTGTTAGACAAATTAATCGCGCCTACTAAAATCGCAATCGGAAGTGATACAAAGATGCTTTCAGACGTTACGGTATTCGTTTGAATAAAAAATGAAATCAACACGAACATCGCGCCCATGCACAGACCTGAAAATAATTCTCCAAACGGCGTATACGCAATCGGAAGCGGTCCGCCTGTATACAAATAACCAATCGCCATACCTACTAATCCAACTAAAGCAAGCCACCAGCTGCTGTTTGCACATATATATACGCCTAAAATAAGAGCAATTCCATAAGAAATCAGTGCTAAATTTAATACCGTTTTCGGCTTCATTCCGTGTCTGACGATGGCTCCTCCAATTCCTACGGAGTCTTCTGTGTCTAACCCGCGTTTAAAATCATAGTACTCGTTAAATAAGTTCGTCGCAATTTGAATCCACAAACATGAAAAAAGCATCGCTAGGAACATCCAAACGTTCACATGGCCATAAAACATAGCTAGAACTGTTCCAATCAAAACGGGTACAAACGATGCCGTTAACGTATGAGGACGGGTTAATTGCCACAAAATTTTCCCTTTACTGTACTGCTCGACTGCAGCTTTGTTTTCTTTGTTATGACTTGTCATCATCCTCTTCCCTTCTATTACGAACCGTATCTCTATTTAAAAGTGCTGCTTTTAACATAATGAATGATAGCAAACTTACTCTAAGACAATACACGTCCGCCCAACAAAAAAATCACGGAATCCTTTAAAATATAAGTTCCATCTTATATCATAATAATTTATTGCTCTTTTTACAAGATGAGCGCTTATACATTTCCGCCTTTTTTCTGCAAAAATCTGCTTTGACGCAGAAATTTATAATAAAAAGATGAAAAGCTTATACGAAAAGTGAGGTTGAGACTTAACTAAATCAATCTCATCTAAAGATGAACAAATAGGATAAATGATTTGGTATGGGGTACTTGTTACACCGCAGTTGATTTCCGTGCAAGACGTCGCTTTCCGCGGGCGGCCGCTGAGCCTCCTCGTCACTTACGCTCCTGCGGGGTCTCACCTGTTCCGCTTCTCCCGCAGGAGTCTTTGCCTTGCCCTCCAATCAACTGCTAGAAGGAACGAAACACATGAAAGCTATCTTCACAATAAAAAAAGCCGAACGAATTGGATTCTCAATCGAGAATCGAACTCGTTCGGATCTTCCTTTAACTAACATACGTTCATACAAGCCTCTTTTTTTATCACTACATCTTAGTAATTAAAACCGTCGTCCCCGTGTCTTCTGCGAAATCTTTTATGAAAACATGAATCGCATATCGCATGATCATGATTCCAAGGAAGGTCTTTAGAACACGCACTGCACGTTCTTTTAAATTTTTTCATATCTTTTCTTAATACGTCATGTATTTTGTTTGTAAGCTCTTCTCGGACACGCTCCCAGTAAATAGCTTCCGGTCTTCTATCCATTCGATATAAAAATAAAAGATGCAGGCCAATCGCCTTATAAGACAGCTCTAATTTTTCCAGTGAACCTTCTATTATCCTTGGTTCAGGTAATTCTTCTCTGTTAACAATTGCATTCATGCTAGCCACCCACTGCTTTTTCAAAGAGCTTTCTTTTGCTGAAAACGGCAGCTGCAAGTAACCATATAAATCAACAATGGGCATTTTCGCTTCAATCAGCGTGTCTTTCACTTCCTCATAAAGCTCACGTTCTTGTGCCAGATTTGATTTTTGTGTACCTTTTGGATTTTTAAATTTAGCCCACATGTCAAAAAACGTTCCGAGGTCATGATGATATTCTTTAAATCTTCTTAGCATATCCGAAGTAGGCGCAATTGAAAATCTGCTGATTTGCTCATCTGTTGAAAATAACAGTTCTCTCATTTGCTTGGCATCTTTAGCGAACGCAACTTCTCCAACATTATAGAGGCCTTTCCTTCCAGCACGACCTGCAATTTGCTTTAACTCTTGAGAAGTCAGCAATCTCCGTTTTTGCCCATCAAATTTCATGTTTTCTAAAAGCACAATTCGTCTAATCGGCAGGTTTAATCCCATTCCAATCGCATCTGTAGACACAATGACAGTTGTTTCTCTATTAATGAACTGCTCAATTTGTTTTCTTCTTGTTTCAGGCGGCATACTTCCATAAATCACGCTCACTTTGTGACCATCTTTTTCTAGCTTAGCCGCTGTTTGAAGCACTTTTTTACGTGAGAAAACAATTAAAGCATCTGCGGGTTTCACTTGTTCAATTTTGAAATTTCGAAGATCTACTTTTAAAGGTATATCTCTTTCATACTCATAAATTTCTGAGATTACACCGTCTAACATCTCTTCTAACATACTTCGAATGCTTAAACTTCCGATCACATGAACTTGTTTGGCATTAGCTCTCGTTATGGCTTTATACCATGAAAACCCCCGATCTCGGTCTTGAATCATCTGTGCTTCATCAATTACGGTTACATCGCCATGTTCTAATTCACTAAACATTTCTACCGTACCGGCCATGTGCTGAGCATCTTCAACAATCTTTTCTTCTTCACCTGTTTTTAACGAACAAGCAACTCCGTCTTTGTTCAGCTTTTCAAAGACTTCTAAAGCTAACAGGCGAAGCGGCGCTAAGTAACTACCCGAAGCAGCTTTCTTTAATGACTTTAATGCCGTATACGTTTTTCCTGTGTTTGTATCACCGAGATGAAGAATGTATTCCGTTTCTTTTCTTGGATCCATTTCGTATTCTGCACCAAAAATATAATTTAACTGTCGCTGTTCTTCTTCAATCAGTTTGTTCTTTTCTTCACGTTCACGTTCTTGTTGTAATCGTCTTTCTTCCAGCTGCTGTGCATATCGCTTTTTATGCTCTTCGATCGTTAAGTTGTGATCTGAAACTTCTAGTACATCGGAAAGCTTTTCTTCTACAAGCATTCTTTTATATTCATAGACCAAATCCGATAAATCACTTCTGAGTGCTTTTATAATATCCATTCGTGTTACTGAATCATTTGTATAAGATTTATACTCTTCTTTAAATGAAGCAGGAAGGTCATCCATAATCATAGTTGGAATGATTTCATAAATCTTATCCGTGATAAATACCTCGTATACATCTTCATACGTTTCAAACAAGATAATCGTTGAATACCTGTCTAATTCTGAGCTTACGTTCCCGGTGAGCTCTTGAAAAAAGTCATGAACCGTTTCATAATCATGACGTGTTAAATCACCGTTTTCTATTAATTCATCTTCAAGCTCAGTATGCGGCGCATAGTTTTCAATATACTTTGAGTTTGTTTCAATGTCTTTTGATAGCTGATGTGAAAGCTGTTCTCTTATATGTAGGTAATACAGCTCTTTGTTTACTTCCAAAATAGGAGCTGCTTCTAAATTTAACTGTAATTGATATCTGGCTTTTCGATCATTAATACTTTGCTGTCTTTCTTTCTCTTTTCTTTCTTCTTCTTTTTTGGCAAATTCAGCTCTTGCTTCTCCGTATAGAGATAGCCACTCTGCTTTATTGCCCTTTCCGTACTGCTTTTCTAACCAAGAAAAAGCATCAAATTCTATACCTTTTCTCGTTTCTTTAGCAAATAACTTATCGATAGCTTGAGGTTTATATCCTTTTATCTCAAAGCCTCTTTCTGTTAAATACGATCTTCTGTTTTTCTTAGATACAGAAGAAACAGCTATTTTTCTCCACGCAGTCCCCCAGGCTTTTTTAATAAAAGAGTGCCTGTCTGTTAAATACGTCTCTAAATCCGGACATTCGTCTTGTTCACCTAATACGCTTTTTATATCCTGTAGCAATGTATGCTTAGTTTTTTCAATGGCCCTGCTTTGAATAGCCTCTAATTCGAGCATAAAATTCTCCTTTGGAAAGTTTTCCTACATTTATTATAGAAAAGACCCCTTATAGAATCAAATACATTGTTACCACTTTATTTGAAGCTAGATTAAGAACTTCTCTTCCCCATGCTTTTGCTTATTTCTCACCTATTTTCAAAATAAAAAGCTCCTTTAAACAGGAGCTTTCGGTATATTTTAGATAATTCAGTCTTTTTTGAATATCTATCAAGCATTTTTGTCGATTCCCTTTGAGTAAGTGATGGAGAGCTGCGAAAGCTTGGTGAACGATACGTGTAAAACACCTGTAAATAAAAAAGCTAAGATTGTTGCTCCTGTGGCTAGCGGGTGAACGTACGTAAAATAGTAGGCAAATACAGCCCCCACTACGTATGATAGATACACATGAAGGTTAAATCCTTTTGTATACCAATATATTTTATTTTCCTTATCTAAAATAGCTGAAATGTCATAGTGTTTTCGGCGAATGATATAGTAATCAACAAGAACAATCGCAATAATAGGAACAAATAAGACGCCGATCATAAGCAAAAAGCTTTGAAAATTTGTCATTAACCACTCTTTTAATAAAGAACCTAGGACTGTGACAACTCCCATCGTTAGTGCCGGTATCCAAAAGCGCTGCTTTGGAAAAATAGACAAATAAGACATTGTTGCGCTATACAGTACCATTACGTTGGTTGACAACACCGATAAAAAAATGACGATGGCTGCTACTAATCCCAACAGCGGGCTATATGCGCCAATTAAATTTACCGGGTCATACGTTTGCGTCATATTTCCGAGAATTGAAAAGCCGGAAACCGTTGCTCCTAATCCCATCGCAATCAAAGTCGCAACGTTATAGCCTAAATAAGTTCCCGCAATTCCCGTTTTTTCAGATTTACAGTTTCGGTTATAATCGCAAACAATAGGAATCCACGTAAAAGCTGTAGCTACTACAATATCAAAAGCTAACATTCCTGTAATACCAGGATTTTCACTTGCTTTCATTTGAATTAATTTTGCTGCATCAAATTCGATAAACAAATAGCTAAACACAACGGTTGCTAAAATGACCATAAGCGTAGCTACTAATTTTTCCGTTGCTTCAATGCCTTTGTGTCCGTATATAGAAATAGCTACTACTAGTACTTGAGTAAGAATTGTAAATAGATTGATGTTGCTGTAACCAGTCAAAAAGGTGACGGCATGATTTAAACTTAGCCCTGCCATGTAGGCTTGAATCCATGCCCATCCTATTAATGTAATAAGATTAACAGCAGCAGGAAGCATAGCTCCTCTTTGTCCAAAAGCAGGTCTCATCAAAACCATGGTTGGAAGACCGGTTCGAGTTCCGATATTCCCCATCAGCACGAGCGGTATGGCACCGACTAAAGAGCCAAGCACGATAATGAATAATGCCTTTAAAAATGTCATATCGGGTACAAACAGCATTCCCGTAAAAACGGTCGTTACTACCACATTGGCTCCTATCCACATGGAAAATGTAGAGAAGAAGCCCATACTTCTTTTATTCATTGCAATCGGCTGCACATCATCATGGGCGAGACCACTTTTTGTTGTCATTCCTTTTCCACCTTTCACTTTTATTGATACCAATTGGCTCGAGCTAACTTGGAATTTGTATTCACATGTTTTATTTCAGTAAAAGCAGCTAATCCTGATGGACCTAGCTCCCGGCCAATGCCGCTTTCTTTAAAACCGCCCCAAGCCGTTTCAATATGAGGCGTATGGTAGCCGTTGATCCAAATCGTTCCCGCTTGAAGCTGTTCAGCAACTCGCTCTGCTTTCTCTACATCATTCGTTAAAATCCCTGCAGCTAAACCAAATCTCGTACCGTTAGCAAGTGCTATGGCTTCTTCTTCACTTGAAAAAGATTGAACGGTAATGACGGGACCAAATATTTCTTCTTGGACGATTTTCATATGCTGCTCCACGTCAACGAGCACCGCTGGCGTTATATAGTTTCCACCTTCGCAGTCAATTAACGTTCCTCCTGTTAATAAATTCGCACCTTCTTCTTGACCTAGCTTAATAAAACTCTGTATTTTATTCAGATGCTCCTTGCTAATAACCGGACCCATCTCCGTTTCTTCTCTTAACGGATTACCAATTTTTATAGCAGCAACAGCCTCCGTAAGAGCAGAAAGAAACGAGTTATAAATAGATTCGTGTACGAGTATACGCGATGAAGCTACACACACTTGTCCTTGATTAAAAAACGAGCCAAACATTGTCCAGTCTACCGCAATATCAATTTCGCTATCTTCAAAAATAAGAAGCGGAGATTTCCCTCCCAGTTCAAGCGAAACTCTTTTCATTTCTTTTGCACACTGCTGATAAATACGTTTGCCTGTTTCTGATCCTCCTGTAAAAGAGACTTTGGCTACGTCATTGTGTTCAACAAGGGCACTTCCCACTTCACCGTCTCCTGTAAGTAAATTAAACACGCCTTCTGGTATACCAGCTTTTTTACATAGTGAAGCTAACTTTAAAAAAGAAAGCGGCGTTAATTCTGACGGCTTAAACACCACCGTATTTCCAGCTGCTAATGCAGGAGCCAGCTTCCACATGCCAAGCAGCAAAGGGAAATTCCAAGGAACGATTAGCGCGCATACCCCAATAGGTTCTTGAATGATTTTACTGTTTGTGTCGTCGAACATGTTCTTTGTCCACGGCTGATTTTCCTCTATTAAATGTGCGTAATATCTTAAACAATTAATTGTATCTTCAATATCTAACTGCGCTTCTTTTATCGGTTTGCCAGTATTTAATGTTTCTGTTTCAGCGAATATACTCGCTTCATTTTCTAATAAGTCTGCTAGTTTCGTAAGCACCTCTACACGCAGTGATTTATTTTTCTTCCATTCACTTTGTTCAAAAGCCTGTTTTGCTTTACCTACCGCTTCTTCTACTTGTTGAAGCGACGAATCAAATACTTCCGCTATAATCTTATTGGTCGCTGGGTTGATTATTTCTCTTTTACATGGTTTTGTTTGTTTCTTATCTATTTTTACATTTGCTTGCCCGTTCATAGTCAAACACTCCTTATAGAGAACTCTTATATAAAAGTGGGAAGATAATAGTACCTTCCCACTTTTACCGTCTTGCTTATATTCAGTCGCGTGCTTTCACTAACAGCGCTTCTTCTTCTTTTGCTTTTTTTCTTAACGCAATAAGCGTGATAAATTCATAGACAATATTAGCGGCCGCCGCTGCTGTAATTTGGCCATGATCATAAGCTGGCAGTACTTCTACTAAATCAAAACCGACAAAATCAATATTTGTTAAGCCTCGAACGAATTGAAGCGCATCGTCAATACTTGCACCTGAGACCTCAGGCGTTCCTGTCCCCGGCGCGTAAACTGGATCTAAAAAATCAATGTCAAACGATAAAAACACGGGTCCTTCCCCTACACGCTCATGAATAATGTCTAGCATTCTATCAACGCCCATTTTTTTATATTCATTTGTCGTATACAGAGCTAAACCTAAGTTCTTTGCATCTTCTAAATCTTCAATGCCGTACAGACCGCCTCGCATACCGATTTGAATCGAGCGCGACACGTCTATTAACCCTTCTTCAATTGCTCGTCTGAATACCGTACCGTGATTGTATTTTTGTTCAAAATAACTATCCCACGTATCAGAATGAGCATCAAACTGGATAAGCGCTACCGGTCCGTGCTTTTTCGCGATGGCACGAAGTTCACCAAGGGTCATCGAATGATCACCGCCCAGTGAAATAGGAATAATTCCTTCATTCACAACCGGTGCTAGCCCTTCTTCAATTTTTTTATATGTTTCTAAAATATATCCGGGAACAACTGACAAATCACCGTAGTCCACGCCTGAGATGTAATCAAAAATATTAATCTTTTGTTCTGGGTTATACGGGCGAAGCAAAATGGAGAAATCTCGAATAGCTTCCGGTCCAAAACGTGCTCCTGTTCGAAAAGATTGACCTGAATCAAATGGAATGCCCGTTATGATAAAATCCATCTCTGCATTTACTTGTTCTACGTAAGGAAGTCTCATAAATGTACGTGGTCCGCAAAAACGCGGAGATTCAAATGAATTTTTCGGCTGATATTTTGGCATAATTTATTCCTCCTAGTGGGTTTCATTCATTAGCACCGTATCAACATGTTGGATACTGACGCTTTTTATTTAGATACTTTTTATTAATGCAAAATGCATGCCAATTTTTATTACCTTATTCCGTGCAATTATGGAGGATTTTTAATTCATAATAGAATCAAAACAAAAAAACTGATTCAGTATTGAATCAGTTAATTCATTTTGAATTAAAATCTCATTATTTTATATTGTACTTTCGTAAACGTCTTACGACCGTAGGCTGGCTGATTCCTAATGTGTTTGCCATTTCATACGTTGTTTGACACTGACGATAAGCGCGAATCAGCCAGTTTTTCTCCACTTCTGCAAGTGCTTGCTGAAGCGTCATTCCCTGAGAGGTTAACGTGTCAAGAGACTCCCATTCATCTTTTTCACTGCTGCTATTTTCTGAATAAAACGGGAGATCTTGAGGCGAGATGCTGTTTTCATCCGTTGTTAACACGAGGCGTTCAATTGTATTTTCAAGTTCGCGCACATTTCCGGGCCACGGATGTTCAAGAAGCAGATTTAATGCTTCTGCGTGAAAAAATTTCTTCATGCTATATTTTTCATTTTGTTTATGTAACACGTGATAAAGCAGTGCTGTGATGTCTTCTTTTCGCTCGCGAAGCGGAGGAATAGTAATCGGAATAACGTGCAAGCGATAAAATAAATCTTCGCGAAACGTTCCTTTTTTGACCATTTCCTCAAGCGGTTGATTGGTTGCTACAATTAGCCTGAAGTTTACGTGTTTGGCTCGTTCACTTCCAATTTTGGTGACTGTTTTTTCTTGCAGCACTTTTAACAGCTTCACTTGCATATCAAGAGGCAGCTCTCCTATTTCATCTAAAAAAAGCGTGCCGTTATGAGCTAATTCAAACTTTCCTGTTTTCCCTTTTGTACTTGCACCTGTAAAAGATCCTGCTTCGTAGCCAAACATTTCAGATTCAAACAAACTAGCTGGAATGGCTCCGCAGTTGATTTCAATAAACGGCTCTTCTTTTCGTTCACTTCCATAGTGTAAAGCACGAGCAAAAGCCGTTTTACCAACACCCGATTCACCTAGCAGCACAACCGTTGCATCGCTGTCTGCCACGCGATTAATAATAGACCATACCTTTTTCATCGATTCACTTCGTATGACCATATCATTTGACTGCTGTTCCCGAAGCTCTTCCACTTCGAGCTGATATGTTTTCATTTTCACTTCGAGCTGCTGATAATCTTCTTTTAAGCGCTGAAGCTCTGTTAAATCATGCGAAAAGCTAATGACTCTTTTCATACACTGATGTTCATCATACACGGGAATACCGGTTGCCATTACAACTTTACCCGTTTCTGTTTGTTGCATCAGCTGTACTTCTTTCTTTTTCTTTAGCACTTCAATCGTAACGGAAGGTGAAAATATCCCGCGGTCTTGCAATTCGTAGACGGTTTGCCCGACCAACTCTGACACATCGTATCCATATATATCACGGCAGTTTTGACTTGCTCGTAAAATACACCCTTTTTCATCAGTGATCACGATATTGTCGTGAGAAGCATGCAAAATAGCTTCAAGCTCTCGTTCAATCATCTCCATTCAGTCCTCCTTTTTATGTAATCTGATTTTTCTAACATTTACACCTATTATTTTATCAGTAAACTCGCTTACTCAACACAAAAAGCTCCTTTAATAGGAGCTTTTTGTTTACGATAGCTGCTTCATTTTTTGTTTAAATAGAGCTACTTTTATCATAAAATAAGTGATGTTTTCAGGTAATTCTTCTTTGATTGGCTTTAACTTTTCATCGCCTACTGACGAAGCGACCTGTAAAATTTGCTGTTCGTCTTCATCCGAAAGAAAAGGCGACCAGTCGATTTCTTTTTCTTCTTCTGCGCATTTAAACAAATGGTTTTCAATGGTAATGCGGCTCAATTCACGTTCTGCAGCAATTTCATCTAACGATTTTCCTTGCTGAAATAGCTCATACGTCATTAAGTGAGAGCCTTCTTTTGATGAAGCTCTTGCTTTTTTCGGAGCAGGCGCTGACACTTCGCGCTTTCGGTCTGGATGTTCTTCACAAAACTGTTTGATTTCAGAAGTGAATCGTTCTCCGTATCGCTCTTGTTTTTGTTCTCCCACTCCTTTTACAGTGGCGAACTGTTCAAGAGTTACCGGAAGTTTTGTACACATATCATGAAGAGTGTCGTCTGAGAAAATGACAAAAGGAGGCACGCCGGCTTCGTCTGCTAGCTGCTTTCGAACGGAGCGCAAATGAGCAAACAGTTCGTCATCTTGGACAATTTGCTTCACTTCCATTTGTTCTTTTCTCATCACTTTTTCCGTACCAAGAAGCACGCCTTTTCCTTTGGCCGCTACGGATAAAGTAGGAAATGACCCTTGTCCTACCAAAATAAACTGCTCTGAAATCAAATACTCAATAAAATCGCTCACTTCTTTAGCCGACCGGTCGCTCATGACGCCGTACGTTTTCAGTTTATCAAAACCAAAATCAACTACTTTTTTATTTCGAGAACCCGTTAATACTTGAGCAATCATCATTTTACCGAAACGTTCGCCCATACGAATCATACAAGATAACACTTTTTGCGTATCGACCGTTACGTCTATTTCCACGCGATCATCCGTACAGTTGCTGCAGCGGCCGCACTCATGCGCTTCACTTTCTCCAAAATAATGAAGAATATACGCCTGCAAACATCCTTCTGTATGACAGTAGTTCACCATACTTTGCAGCTTTTCAAGATCTTGAATCTGCTTTTTAGGATTCGACGTTGACTGTTCAATCAAAAAGCGCTGCACGCGAATATCTTGAGGTGAATAAAGCACGATACACTCACTTGGAAGTCCGTCACGACCAGCACGTCCTGCTTCTTGATAATAGCTTTCCATATTTTTCGGAAGCTGATAGTGAAGAACAAATCGAATATTGGATTTATCGATCCCCATTCCAAACGCAGACGTGGCTATCATTACCTGAACATCATCTTGAAGAAAGCGATTTTGCTCTTCATCACGGCTGTTTGCGTTCATACCAGCATGGTATTTTGATACGTTAACTCCTGATTTTTGCAATCTAGCGTGAAGCTCTTCAACATCTTTACGCGTAGCGGCATAAATGATGCCTGCTTCTTGGTCATTTTTACGAATATATTGATTGATGTAACTGATTCGATCCTGACCTTTCACAACCGCAAACGATAAATTTTCACGTTCAAATCCCGTCATCACCGTGTACTCTTCGTTAATATGAAGAGCTCTGCAAATATCTTCACGCACTTGAGGCGTTGCAGTAGCCGTCAGTCCCATCACAATCGGCGCATTAGACAGCTTGCTGATTAGTTCATTGATGCGTAAGTAACTCGGTCTAAAATCATGCCCCCACTGTGAAATACAGTGCGCTTCATCTACCGCTACAAGCGGAATAGGAAGCATTTGGAGCTGCTCTAAAAACTGCGGAGACTCCAGTCGTTCCGGCGCTACATAAAGTAGCTTATATTCCCCGAGCGCTACTTCTTCTAAGCGCTGCTGTACCTCCGTGTGCGTCAGCGAGCTGTTGATATACGTAGCCGGAATACCAGCTGCGTTCAGCGTGTCCACTTGGTCTTTCATCAAAGAAATCAACGGAGAAATAACCAGTGTCGTGCCTTCTAAAAGCAATGAAGGAATCTGATAACAAAGTGATTTTCCTCCTCCCGTGGGCATAATACAAGCGGTATTGTGTCCTTCTAAAACATAACGAATCGACTCTTCCTGTCCCTTTCGAAATGAATCATAGCCAAAATAGGACTGTAAATGTGTTAAAGCTTGTTCAAATTGCAAAATAGCGTCCTCCTTTAAAATAAGTAGAAATAGTAGTTGAGGGATTCATTAGAAGAAATTAAGACGTAGAGTTTTATCTTATCAAATCTTGGGGGAAGTTGCACAGAATTCGTTAGCTAGAATACCTATCAAAGTAACGGTGCCTACACAGCAGTGATATCAAAAATATTTATAGTAAAATTGTCTACCCATAATCTGTTTTATTAGGGATACTATTTTACTGTTTTTTGAAGGAGAGCTGCTTATCTAGTCGGTTGTCCCTTTCAAAGTAGGGCGTTAGTGCATTATATATATAAGAACGACCTATTTTTATAAAACAGGAGGTGATTTAATTATGTCTTCTAATTATGACAAACATAGTGGTGAAGATTGCTGCGATCATGTAGTCGAAGAAGAGTGTTGTGATCATGAACCAGTGATTGCTTATTTAAATGGAAATTTAGGACTCGGGACAGCTAGCGTGCCGGCGGGTATAGCTACTCGGATACCCCTTACTAACATTTTATTTCGAACTCCAGGAGTGGAAATTCCGCAAGATGGCGGTGTTACAGTGCTAGAATATGGAAAATATTTCATTTCATTTAATGCCCAATATACACCCTCCACAGCACCCGTAATTTTTTCTATTTATGCTCCAGAATTAATAGGAACTGCAACTAGCCCTCTAGGCCCCGGAGCTGTTACCTTTTCAACTTTAGTTCACTTACGAAGAGGCGATACGGTATATGTAATAGTAACTCCTAGCGCAACTTTATCATTTGTAGGGGCTTTATTAACTGTTGCTAAAATCCCTGAATAAATACTCCGTGCAGTTTTTCTGTTAGAGAACCCATCGGCTTTTTTATTTCAATCAACAACACCTGGCAACTTTATATTGAATGCAAGGAGGTGATGTATATGACTTACCCTTCTAATAAAAACACCCATGAAGCATGTTGCGAAAAAGAAAGTTATTATATCGAAAACACAGAGAATGATGGAACTCCTATAGTAGGAAAAGTTACTGGTGTTCTCGGAGCCGGAACAGCAAATCCTCCTATCAGATTACCTCTTACTACAGTGTTATTTAAAACTCCATGTATCAAAATCCCCCAAGATGGTGGAATAACGGTGCAAGAAGACGGTGAATATTTTATTTCTTTTGATAGTACTTTTGCAGCAGCTGCTGGAACAGTTGTTACTTTTTCCATTTTTACACCTAATTTCTCTGGAACAGCTCTGACTGGCGCTGGAATAGCTACTCTAGCAGAATTAGTCTGTTTACGAGCAGGTGATACCGTGTATGTAACAATATCATCTACTGCTGCTGTTACCTTTGCTACAGGAATATTAATCGTAGCAAAAGTTGAAGATTGAGCCTACGGTCATTCCTATTTATAAGTAGGACTTTATTGAACTCCCCTTCTTTCTAAATTAACTAGGAGGTGATTATGATATGTCAGAACATAGTGAAATCAATTTCGTCAAAAGAAAAAGTGGGAATAATTTCCTAAAAAACAAGAAAAAAGATAACCCTATAGCTAAAGTAGTAGCGGGAACTCTTTCAACCATTCCAGCAAATTCAACAGTCAGACTCCCCTTCACTACTTTTCTAATGGATACTACTAAAGTTAATGTTGCTCCTAATGGTGGAATTACAATTGAAGAAGACGGAGAATATTTTATCACGTTCAGTGCATTTTTCCCAAATACTGCAACCACTCTCACTTTTTCAATCTTCTCTCCCGATTTTTCTGGCACAGCACTAACTGGAACTGGATCAGCTAATTACTCAGAACTAGTATGTTTGAGAAGAGGCGATATTATATATGTAAATGTCACTAATACAGCGATCTTGCCCATTACTGGTATAGTGGCAGGGGTATTAACAGTGGTAAAAGTTGAAGAATAATTTTATACTAAACTTTATTAGCACTAACTAAAAGCAAAGCAAGTAACGTAAAAAATTACTTGCTTTGCTTTTTATATTAACTTTTGAATAAAAGGCTCCGTCAACATAGGACGATAGAGAGCTTCACTATTTTTATACTTTCCTATAATACTTGAAGCATTTTCGTCAATATATGCAATTCTTGTGAGAATATCTTGCTCTAAACTATTTGAATCAGTAGATACAATGCACTTTTCTATTTCTAATGAGGAGGCTAAATCGAATACTTTAAAACGATATCCAAGTGCCACACACGGTACCCCTGCTGCTAATGATAGTATGTTTGCATGAAGCTTAAAATTAATCGTCATAGTGTAGTAAGATAAGATAGACATCAATTCTTGTTCTTTATACTGCTTTTCATCAAATACTACATGTTCTGGATCGTTAATTTTATCAAACAGTCTTTGACAAGAAGCTTTATCGCTTCCCCAAACAAGATAGATAGCTATTTTGTATCCTTGTTGAATTAGTTTCTTACAAGCGCTTGCTAGGGCATCTTCAACTGCCAGCTCATTTCCTCCATATAAACGGTTATACGTAGTTCCCCAGTTGACACCAATGATTTTTTCTTTTTTATCACTCACACTATTAGCACTTAACAGTAAGCCAGGATCTCCAATAATGCGTATTTTTTTAGTATCGACTCCTATTGCTTCTAACGCTTTTTTAGCAAGCGGCCCTCTTATCCCTGCAAAAGATGTGCGATTAAAAACGTCTTTCATTAGCTCGCCGTCTTTTTCAGTAAATAGCTTCCGTAAAGAAATATTTTCTCCTGCCAGCATTTTATCTAGCTGTTCTTTTTCAACCCAGTCCATTCCGCTTCCCCAAATTAGAATATCTTTTCCTAGATCAGCTGCTTTTTGCAAGACTTGAAGATAACCAGGAAGTAATAGAGAGCCTCCTCCTAAAACTACCGTATCGTAAGGCTCTACGTTTTTAAAATCAACACCTAGAAAAGACGGAGTAATTTCAATTTCATCTTCGCTGTAATACTGTTCACTCAGCTCTTTAAACACATGCCAAAGCAGTTCGTCTCCTAAATTCCCAAACCCAATCCAGCCTATATACAGCACTTTTTTCATGTTGTCTCATCCTTTAGTTTATCAACATATAACTCTATTAACTCCTCTGTTACTTTTGTTACATCAAATTTATTTAAAATCCATTCTCTTGACTGAAGTCCAATATTTTTAAGCTGTTCAGAAGAAGCAATAATAGTACCTAAGTCACGAGCCAACGTAAATCGACTGCAGGCGTGGCGAGAGTTATGATCTCCGAAATAATAGTGCCACGCATTGTCATACTCACCTTCATCTACCAATCCAAAATAGCCATGATTGCCAACGGCTAGCACAGGCTTAGTACAAGCCATTGCTTCAAGCGCTACTCGACCTGTTCCTACCACACAATCTGCTATGGGATAATAGTGCTGCATATCTTGTTTTTCACCTACAAGATGAATAAATGAATCTTTGCACGTTCGATGAATTAAGTCGGTTAAACTTTGGAGATCTTTAAAGCGAGGACCGTCTCCTACTACCACAACGTGAAGATGAGGAGCCTTTGACAGCTTAACATCTTTGCACGCCCGAAGCAGCATCATGCAAATATTAGCCTTCGTCCAATTGATCCGGCTGCTGTACAACAAAACAAATGCTTCTTTAGGGATGTTCAATTGAGCTTTTAACTCCGTTACATCCCTTTCGCTGTATTCTTCTGTGTCAATTCCGTTAGCAATTAAAATTGGCTCGACAGACGTTTCTTCTTGAACATACTCGTATACTGGAGGACTAACGCATATGGTGGCTGAAGCTAACTCTACTACTTTGAGTAATTCACTTTTAGGGTAATACGTGCCGTGGACTGTGAAAATGGTAGGGATTCTTCTTTCTTTTGCAACTGAAAAGGTAAGGTATGCTGAAGGAGTTTGATGAGCATGAACAAGAGAAATAGTTTCTTGTTCCATAATTTGATCAACTTGGCTGATTAACTCATTTCTCTTTTCTTCTTCTATATTTAATGTATAAGGAAAAGCAACTTCATAAACGGGACATCCTAATTCATGAAATTTATCTATCATTCTTCCTTTGTTTCCAGCAATGACGATGTGAATGCCTTTTTTAAGCATTTCTTTAGCTAAACTGAATACATGCGTTTCCGTGCCGCCTACTTCAATGCTGTCTAAAACCATTAGTATACGCAGAGATTCATTACTCATCTTTTGTAGCTTCCTTTCTATAAAATTCTTGAGAACGCTGTTTTGAATGGAAACGATAATAGTATAAAACGTCGTGTAAGTTTTCTACATTCAGCTTGGCATTTAAGCATTTTGCAATAAATTCATAGTCTTCAGCGCCTTTAATTCTGCGTGTTGGCCCTCCTATTTTGTCAAACACTTCACCTCGAAACAGAAGCGTGCCATGACACACGCAGTGTCCACCTTTTGCATATAATTCGCGAATGTTTTTTCCGTACCGAAGCCAGTTTTCTTTCCTGAATTCTTGAAAATTCCCATCGTGAAAATAAGCATAGCTTGACCCTAGCACCTCAATTTCAGGATGTTTCTGTAAATAAGCTACCTGCTTTTCTAATCGTTCAGGATGTGATATATCATCACCATCATGCACTGCAATATACTCTCCTTTACTTAAAAAATAGCCAGTTGTTAAAGCGCCTGAAAATCCAACATTCCGCGGCAAATCAATAAGCTCAACTGGAAAAGGAGGATTATTGTCTTTTATCCACTCTTTTATTACCTTGCTTGTATTATCCAAAGATGCATCATTCACTAAAATAACTTCTATATTACTATAAGTTTGTTTTAATAAACCATCTAAACATTCTTTAATGAAAGATGAGATATTATGGCAGGTTACTACTACGCTCACTAGTCCTATAGTCCGTTCATATAACATTTTATTTTCACCTCACATTACTTATATGCAATGGACTTTGAAAGGTGAGACAAGTAATCTTGAATCTTTTATGATGTGCTTAAAATCCCACCCTTTTTTTAAATATAGGAAGTTTGTCCCTGTCAACAGAGGGCTTGTTGAATATATTGAAATGTATCATTAAAAATGAAAGGAATGATTTGGAATGGCACATATTTTATCAGCACAAGAAATTTCTCAATTTCGGGAGTTACTTACCACTGCCATAAATTCAAGCGTAGAAATCATTACCGCGTTTGGCTCTATAACAGGAGAAGTTGTACAAACCGGAGCTTTTTTTAAAATACCTTTTGATTACGTTGTATTAAAACAGTCAGAAAATAATTTTGTTTATATTCCATTAGCTACTATTAATGGAATAATTCCATTAAATGAAGGTGGTGATTTACAATGAATTTTTCGGGATTCTTAGCAACTCAGCTTCTTCAATCTATTGGACTAACTCTAGAGATCGCTACTGACAGTGCGCTTTTTGAAGGAGTGTTAATAAAATTCGAAAATGGTTTGATTGAATTAGAAGAAACCGTAATAGGTTATGAAAGAGAAAATCGAAGTGTATTTATTGCTCTTTCTTCTGTGAATTTTATTAAAGTACAGCTTTAACTTACGATTAATTTCTAGCTTCCCAGTTAACAAAGATTATCTCTACTTTTATAAAATCTCAGATATATTTTTTATCGTGTTAAAAATTTAAAAACAGCTTATCTTTTTTAGCTGTGGCTAGTTTTAACATGATAATCATATTAAAACTAGCCAAACGCCCTTTTTTATAATTTTAGACGGTAACCTAGTCCACCTTATTGAACTTTAGCATTATATATATCAAGAGGCTTAAAAAACCTCTTAAATAACTCGGAGGTGAAAGTTTATGTCATATTATGACAAGAAGTATATTAAAGGCGAGCACAAGAAACATGAGTGCAAAGATGATTGCAAGATGGAATATCACAAGCATTATGAGAAAGAAGAAGAAGAAAACGGTTTACTAACGGAATTTGATGTAGCTCAAGCTCCTTCAGTTCCACTTTCCTTTACTGGACTTCCTAATTTAGCTAACGCATTTGCTGAAGTAGAAGTTTGCGCTGACGATCGTGATGACCGGGTAGCCCTAGACCTAACGGTACAATGGCAACCAACTGCCTTTACTTTAACAACTCTAGTAGCTACTCTTATAACTGCAATCGGAACTTTATTAGGTGGTGCAGGTGTCGCTCTTCCTTTAGCAGTACCAGCGACTTTTAGAATCTGGAGAAAAAGTTCATCAGGAACTGTTTTAATTTCCGAAAAGACTGATTCTAGTGCATTCGCAGCAATACAGGTCTTAGGGATTGCAACTCCGTTACTTAGCATCCCATTTGAACCTATTGTTACTACTATTCACGCTGTAGATACTGATCCTGACTTAGGAGAAAATGAATACTTTGCAACCATTAACCTTGGACCTTTCCCAACAGGTACTGTATTCCCAACAGCTACAGCAGCTGGAGTAGTATCATTCGTTCCACTTGCTCAATCTGGAGTTACTCTTACTCCTAATAATATCTCTAGTTACACTTTAACAGCTAGTGAAATTGAAGCTAACGACTAAATCGTCAATAAATACCTGAAATAAAAAACTCACTACTGATAGTTGTTAAAAAGTAGTGAGTTTTTTACTATTTCCTTAACTTTAATATTCTCTTAGGCGCTATATTAGTGATGGTATATATAAATAAATTTTCAAAGAATTAGGATCCTGAATTACAAAATTCAGAGTGGTAAAAACAATAAAATGGACTATTCAAAGTTTAGAATTAGAACAATTTCCTCTACATAAACACTTGTCCATTGCAAAACCTTCACCTCCTGCATTTACTATACTAGAAGGTGAAAACCTTCAAATTGAAAATGAGGTGAAAGCATGTCATATTATTACAAAAAATATTTAAAAGGTAGTTCTGACGACGAATATAGACACCACTGTGATAATGATTGGCATAAACATCACTGCAACAGACACTGTGACGATGATTGTGAGAGACCAGATTTTGATGATAGACCTGCATTTGGCACAGTAACAGGTACAACCACAGTAGTAGGAACAGGAGCAGCTGTAACCACTCCACTAACACTTAACCTTTTATCTCCAAGTGAGAACGTACGAGTTGTGTCTGGTGGTCTAGAAGTTTTAGAACGCGGAGAGTATTTTATTTCATTTACATCATTCTTCACTTCTAATGCTGCTGTTCCCCCAACTGTTACGTATACGATTAACGTTGGAGGCTTCACTCAAACTATTACTCCTACTGCTGGTACAGCTACAGCATCATTCCTTCGTTATCTAAGAAGAGGCGATACGGTAACAGTGACAGCTACAGTTACAGCTGCAGCCGGTACAATTACTACCATCAATGCCACTCTCTCAGTCGCAAAAGTCTCGTCCCGTTTTTCCGAAAAAGACTTTTATTAATTCCTATCACATTTATTACCCTCTTATTTAATAAGAGGGCTTTTTTTATTTCTTATGTAACCCCTTCCTAAAATTCTTTTCCCCGTTTCGCCCTTTTTTCCTGTATAATAAGTAGTAAGAAAGAGGTGCTTATGACGAGACATCCTGTAGAAACGATTTATTATTTAGAAAATCCTCAGCGTGATATTTCAACGTATGCTTCGACAACGCAGTTAACGGTTGAGTCTGTTGTGAAAGATGTGTTTGGTGTTGCTTGCGTAGCAGACATTAAAATTATGCTTCAATATAATAAAGAATTCCGCAAAAGCATCAGCCAGTTACACAATGCAATGGATGATGATCTTACGTTAGAAATGGTTTTTCGAATTGCATCGAAAGAAGATTTGCTTCGATTCAAAAAAAGTTTGCTTGAAAGCAGTTTAGATGACGCAGAAACGTCAATAGACTGTCCATTCAGCGCGACCATTCAATTGCAAGACGGTCGTTATACGTGGAATGAATCCACTTCCGTGTATGAAAAGCAAAAAGAACGTCTTTCATCTTAAGCTTTTATTTTTTATGTATGAAAAAAGCCTGTATCTTAATTCCTTACTTAAGATACAGGCTTTTTGGAATTTGTCCTACATTTTTACTTTTATATTAAAAGACAATTAAGCGGTAATCATTGTCGCAGCGGTCTTCACAATGATGTTTTTTCTCATAACATGGATCATAGTCGTCATGCTTATGGCATTTTTTCTTGCAGGAACATTTGTAGTCGTCATGCTTGTGGCATTTTTTCTTGCAAGAGCATCTGCTGCGTCCATAGTCGTAGTCATCATGCTTGTGGCATCTTTTTTTGCGAGAGCATCTGCCGTGATCACGGTCCTCACAATCGTAGAATCTTTTTTTGCAACATCCCATTTTGCTATCATCTCCTTCTTTCTTTGTCCCTATCAGTATATGAAAAAGAAAGGAATGTGCACGGGTGCCTGTCCTATATTAAGAGATTTTTCAAAAAATGTGCGTACGTCTGTGGCTTAAACTTCATACCGAAAAAGTAGTATTTGGCGTACAAGTAAAAATAATTATGCAAGCGAAATGCTAGGCTTGCTAAAACATCTTCCTGCTGACTCTTCCCTATGTGCTCCTTTAAAATAACAGCGCTTTTCCCTCTTTTTCTATGTTAGACTTTTTAACTCAATTTCTGGAAATAGGTTTTATCACTTCCAATAACGTGTATACACAAAGCAAGGAGATAAGTTATTTAAACTTCTCTTCATTACTCAACGTATTCGAGAAAGTTGTCTATCATACAAGGAGGTTTTTTGAAATGGTAAATGTAAAAGTAGTTGAAAATGGCGTACAGGCAAAAGATACAATCGAACAATTTTTGCGTGAAGGATTTACAAAAGACGAAGTTTATTTACTTGCACACCATCAAGATCGCTCCGAGGATTTAACAGCTGCAACAAATACAAACAATATCGGCCTTTCTGAACAAGGTGTTTTTGATGCGATTGCGAATGTGTTTCGCTCTCGAGGAGACGAGCTTCGCGCCAAAATGCGTTCATTAGGATTATCACAGCCTGAAGCTGAACGCTATGAAGAAGAATTAGATCACGGCAAAGTAATCGTGGTTGCATCAAAAGTTGCTTAATCTAAAAGCCCTACAGCAGGGCTTTTTTATTTTTGTCTTCTGCCCTTTTCCCCTTTCATTAAAGAAGTCATCCCTACATATGATTATGAAGATAAGAGTTACTGCGAGGAGTGATATAGTTGATTATAGGAATTGAGTACACAAAGCGTGTAAAAGACGGATTGGTCGTTAAAAATATTCCTTACAAGATACACGATAAACCTTGTGATGAAGGCTGCTGTAAAAATGATAAAACGATAGGCGTCAGAGATAAATTAAGAGTTAATTGGCTGTTAAATGTTTTTATGCCTAGCAAAAATATAACGGTATTTGATTATAAATATTGGTCAGAAGAGCTAACTTCTTTATGGAGAGAGTACCGGAGAAAAACTGTATAATACTCAAGATAAAAAATCTTCTTGATGAGCAAGGAGATTTTTTTCTATTGACTTTATCTTCTAGCACCAACCTATTTATTAAGCATTTCAACAATTTTTATACCTTTAGATGTTGGTACCATCACCATTATAAATTACTGAGTAGGATGCTTTTTCTTCCACCCATCATAATCAATTTTATATGCAACCTTTCTTAGCTGTGTTTATCCTTTTCTGCTGAAGGCAATAATGAAGATGCATAAACTATATAAAGGGTGAAAAGTTATGATTAACGTCATTGAGACACTAATTGATTATATAAAGAACTCTTCTACAGATGATCCGCCCCCTCGCCCACATATCGGTGAGACTATGGGATGCTGGCTGTATTTCACTGCTTTAGCGGAAGAAATACCTGCCTTAGAAACTTGTCTTAATACAACAACCAACAGTGAACTGCTTAAGCTTGCTCAAGACTCAAAAAACCTGGCTGAATCTCAGATTGATACACTAAAAAAATTAATGATTAAAGAAGGAATTCCCCTTCCTGAAATACCGGCTACCAAACCGAAATCCGACCCTAACAGTATTCCATTAGGAGCAAAAGCCACGGATTCTGAAATCGCTAACTTAATATCTATAAAAATTGCCTCTAATATCGTCATGTGCAGCACGAATATGGGACAATCTATTAGAACCGATATTGGATTAATGTGGTTAAAATTCCACACTGAAAAGGTCATATTAGGATCAAAAATAAAAATTCTAATGCAGCAAAAAGGATGGCTCAAAATTCCCCCTTATTATTATCCACCTGGAGCCCCTCATAACTCTAATTGAAGTGTTCTTAGGTAAAACAGCATAGATAATCTTACATCCAACACATTTAACGAGGTGCTTAAACATGGATTTCCCAACAATTCATACAAACTTTTGGGACGCAGTCATTGGCGTTCCTGTCGTATTAATCGTGACGCAGCTCATCAAATGGCTTTTTCATCCTAAAAAGCAGTATGTTCCGACTATCGCTTTAGCTGTCGGCGTGCTTTTTTCAGTATTTATCAGTCACCCTCATCATATTATTGCCGGATTATTTATGGGATATTTTTATGGATACGCCGCAATTGGAAGCTATGCCGGTCTTAAAACAACGTGGAGAACGATTAGAAAAGATACGTCTCCTTACTCATCAGACTAAAAAACCAGCGAAGTATTCGCTGGTTTTTTAGCTTTCACTACTTATTTCTTCTGCTCCTAGATCTTTGGCTAGGTGAACAACCGATTGATTGATTTTCCATACGTAATAGATGTTGTGGAGCAGCTGAAGATGCTGTAAGTTTCTTGATTGAACGGACGTATCAAAATAATCTAAAGATTGTTCAATCTTTTGTCTTACATCTTCAAGCGTGTATACATACGTTCCTCTTTCTCCTCGTAATGCTTTTTCAAGCTGAGTGAAGTTGCTTGCCACTTTCTCTTCCACTTCCTTTACTACGCCATGAAATTCTGCTTCCTTATAAAAAGCTTCGTTTCTAGTAGAAGAAGCTACCAAATGCTTGGCGTAATAATTAATGGCGGTAAAAACGGTCAAAAATTGCTGAAGACGTGAACGGCCAACGAAACCTTTGATAATAGGATCGGAATCGACATGAAGCTGTTTTAGCTTTTTTTCTAATTCCATTCCTTTATCAGCTAAATTGGCAAATGCGTACTGCTTCGTAAAACGATGTAAATAGGTGTGAACAAATTCTTTTAAAGCCGCTACGTATTCTACTGAAGTGTCGGTTATTTTATCTCTTGTTCTTTTAGGAAACACAAGAGCAGATACGGCTAAGCCAATTCCAACTCCTACGACTGTATCCAATACGCGAGCCAGTAATAAACTCTCTGAAACCCCGCCAAGAAGCATGTCATACATAAAGGCCAGCATCATCGTAATCCAAAAGCTCATAAACGAATACGTAATGGGAAAGAAATAAAAAGCCATAAACACACAGATAAAAAGCAGCGTTACTTCAAGTATTCCTGGTGAAACAAAGCTTGCGACAACAAAGCCCACAGCTGCTCCTAAAAGCGTGCCTACGCTTCGCTGCACGGCTTTTACAAACGTACTTCCTATCGTTTCTGTACCGAGAAGCACCAAATAGCCTGCTAAGAGCGCCCAATATTGGTGCGATGGAGATAAAAACGAACCAAATATTAAGGTCGTAACAGCAGTGATGACTGCTTGAATAGACTTTTTTGTAGATGGTTTTAATCCCTTTTCTTCATCATTATCCTCTTCGTCTTCTTGTTCTTCCACTTCTTTTTGAGGCTGTTTTTCTTGCTTCACAATTGCTTGCTGCAGCTCATACGCTTCATCAATGACATGATTTGATATCGTTTCGATACGGCGTATTAAGTAAAGCCAGTCTTTATACCTTTTGTCTTGAGGTTCGAGTTCGCTTAATTTTTGGCGCAGCTCTTGCAGATGCTGAGCTGCATCTGTTAAGGAATGAGTAGGATTTTCATTTAATACCTCTGCTTCGCGAATCGATTCCACTAGCTTTAACAGCACCTGCTGAATATCAAAATGATTAAATGCCTTTAATTCACTGAGCTTTCGAATCGCCGGAGAATATGTCTGCAGCAGCATCACTGTATCAAATACATAAAGGCGCATTTGCTCAGCTGTTACGCCAGGCCATATGTCGTGAGGATCTGTATTTCCAAGCTCTTCTGATGCTACACGGGCATACTCCGCTAGTTTTTTAATATTGCGGTTGTATTGTTTAATTTGAGCTGGTTCAATCCTTTTCTTTTGAATTAACTCAATAATTAAATCAAGCACCAAATTTACTTGAATATGAAATGATTTCATTGAAGACCTCAGTACGTTGGCAGGCCGGTCTTTAAAAATAACAAAATTATAGATAAATGCACAGCAGGCTCCTACTACAACGCCAGCTAACAGCCACGGCAGCTGAGAAAATGTAACGTGTAAAATAGAAGCAAAATAAAACGACATAAATGCTACCATCGACAGAGAGAAATAGCGAATACCAAATTTCTGTAAATAAAAAGACAAAAACACCAATAGAACGAGAAAAACATTTTCTGCTTGTCCATATCGTGATAGAAACGAGCCAATTCCAAGAGAAACGGCGCTGGAAATTGCTACTAATCCTGTTGTCACTTTTTTTGCTTTTGTTGTTTCATCATTTACAACCAATATACCCATCAGGCCGATTACGCCCGATAAAATAGCAGCGGTAATTTGAGAGCTTCCCGCTGCTTTTAATACAATCAGCATAATAACGACAGCTGTAATGACACTGATCGTAGCTTTAGAAGCTGTTTTGAACCTTTTTCGTCCAGGATCTGCAGCGACTAAGCGGCTAAACCAATATGAAAAAATAAACACCCTCTCCTTTCGTGCTGTAAAGTTCTTTGTAGAAAGAGTAATATTATTACTTATACCCTTTTTAATTCTTTTCTATCGTATGTAAGTATGTTTTTCACTATAACATTGCAAACGGCTAAAGAGCTAAACAAATGCTTAAAAACACATCTGTTTTCTGTCAGATGTGTTTTTAAAAAATAATGGTTCATTACAGTGTAAGAGAAGAAATTTCCCACCCGTTTGTTAACGGATTTCTTTTTAAAGTAAAAACCATCGTTGTCTTGTGAGCCCCTTTATTTTCGTAATAAATAAGGCAATCTACGGAGATTTTCTCTTTTGTTTTATACTTTTTTGCATGAAATAAGTCCGTTTTATAATAAATGGTGGAGATACTATGCAGCTTTGCCCATAGCTTATGCTCTTGCTTCACGCGCAAAACCGGCTGCATTAAGGCATCGTCATCTTGCTTTAATCCTGTTAAAAACATATTGACGACTTCTGCCGGCTCAGCTTTTAATGCATATTCATCAAGCTTGCCTCCTGCTTTTAATACCATTAACTGATGACCTGGATCCACATTTTGAGACTTGTGAGTCGTACTTCCTGCAAAATGAATGCAAAAATGACCGGGGAACCCATTGTCAAGCGCACCGGCTCCATGAGGCATTCCATTCATGGAAGCTGCAAGCATTTGGCCTTTAAATGGAATAAGAACAGCTCTTCGGTTCCAGCTCCATTTTCCATTATATAAGTGCTTCATTACTTTCGTATCTTGACGTGTAAGCGGCTGAACATCTGCGTGGTGAGAGCCTGCTCTTCGCTGCACATAAAAGTAAAAACCGGTTTCTACATCGATTACTTTAAATTTTTTCCCCTTCGGCAGTAAGGTTTCTACACGTTTCCATTTTAATACTTTTCCTGTGTCGCTTACCGGAAAGTACGTAAGGTTTTCTTCTGCTTTCATCTTTTGGGGATGCAAAAAAAAACTAATAAGCATAAAGACTAAAATCATTAATTTTATCATTGTCTACCCTCATTACCTTGTAGTTTCTCTATGTAATATGCGAAAGTACACATACAATTATAAATAGAAATTTTTACACGCTCAGCTCATGGAAAATAATACAAAAAAGAGCTTGTGAATCCTATACATTAAACGGTTCATTTTATTCATACTAACAGGTGAAAGCGAGGTATATGATATGAATTTCACTTGGATGGTTGGACTTTTAATGCTTATTCAACCTCTTTCTACACAAGACCACCTATCTATTACTCATGACGGTAAACCAATTGAACGGATTGAACGAGACAAAGTGGCAGTACCTCTTCTTCCTGTACCCATGGTTGATCATGATCGATACAATCTTCTTCTAAAAGAATTGGATAAAAAAACATATAGAGAGCCCACAAATGCCCGCATTGATAAAAGCGGACAAATTGTTCCTGAGCAAGCGGGTGTCAAACTATATCATAAAGATTTTGCGGAGAAATTTTATACTTATTTTTTTAACGGCGGTACGTCAACCTTAGAAATCCCGACGCTTCCTGTTCCGCCTCGCGTGGATAAGGAGCTGCTTGCAACGATTCGCATTAAGCAAATCGGTCAT
The DNA here is from genome assembly GCF_050846875.1 of Priestia sp. TRN 1309. NCBI lineage: Bacteria > Bacillati > Bacillota > Bacilli > Caryophanales > Bacillaceae > Priestia > Priestia sp. TRN 1309. The sequence goes on from NZ_JBOZGM010000002.1 coordinate 831,187, forward strand.
TATCATACGGTATTTAACCCTCATAATAAAAATCGTTCTCACAATATTTCTCTTGCAGCTGAATCACTAGACAGCAGCGTCATATTTCCTGGGGAAGTTTTCTCGTTTAATCAAACCGTTGGAAAAAGAACGGCAGCAAAAGGGTATATGCGTGCGCCAATCATTGTAAAAGGAGAGTATTCTGAAGGAGTTGGAGGAGGAATTTGCCAAGTTTCTTCTACTTTATTTAACGCCGTCGATAACGCTGGCGTCACGATTACGCAGCGCTACTCACACAGCCGCAGTGTTTCCTACGTACCTCCTGGGCGAGACGCTACCGTCAGCTGGTATGGACCTGACTTTCATTTTAAAAATACGTACAGTGATCCTTTGTTGATTCGAGCGCAGGTACACGGGGGAGTCGTAAGCGTGGCCGTTTACTCTACTGATGCGATTGAATATAAGCCTCGCCGCGTGCCTTGGGCTTCTATTGATCAATTGCCGAAAGAGAAAAAAATCGAATCGCATGTTGATACTGAGCCTGCTGATTAATCATCTCTTCCAGCTTTTTATAATGAACACAAAAAAGCCTAAAGGGTATCCTTTAGGCTATTCAGTGATATAATTAGCAGCCGTAGCCGCCACCATAACCACCGCTATAACAACTACATCCGATAATTACTAATAGAATAAATAATACAACTAATAAAGCGAAACCAGAACCAAATCCACATCCAGCATTAGACATACAAGCACTCCCTTTCAACGTAATTTTCTGTTGCTAAAACAAAGAAGGTTCAAACATGGGGTGTTTCTCATGGATAGGTTATTGTATGTCTGCCTAGACGTTTTGGTTTGCTGTCCTGCTCATTTTTTTAAAAATTAGGCTTGTTTTCGTCTTTACAACTCGGAAAATGTAATTCCGTAAGAGTAAAGCTCATTTCCACTCTTCCTTTAAAATCGCGTAATAATATTCATCCCACCATCCTTTTTCAGTTGGAATACATTTTTTGAAATACCCTTCTCTTCTCATCCCGATCTTCTCCATAACACGATAAGAAGACGTATTCTCAGGTTGACAAGTAGCAATAACCCGATGCAGTTTCATTGTATTAAAGCCATAGTCCACGATTGCTTTTGCCGCTTCTGACGCATATCCTTTCTGATGATAGAGGGAATTAAATACCCAGCCAATTTCATAAGTATGGTCCCCAAAATAGGTAAAAAAGACGATATGACCAATTAGGATTTTTTCGTTTTTTAATACAACTGGAAAATTTTTAACGTTTTCTTTCATATTTTCATTTACAAATTTCTTCGCATCATCCTTACTAAAAACGCCTTCTGGTATGTACTTCATGACATTAGCATCAGATGTATATGTGTAGACATCTTGCCAATCTTCATATTTAAATTTGCGTATTAGTAGTCTGCTAGTCTCAATGTTCATGTGGTTCTCCCCTATCTCAAAGCTATTTTTCTATACGCTTGTTTCGATAGTGAAGAGATAAAAACCTCTTTGCACCAAGTTACTAGTGCTTTTGTTGACGCTTCTTTAAAACAAGGTAAAGTGACTCTGCAAAAAAGAAGAACAAAAGAGAAAAAAGGACAAATAATTCGGCCACTTCCATTACACGAAACGGGCTTAAAGCATTGTATAGTGCCTGCAGTACGTTCGCTCCTTGAAAAAGATCAATTCCTACAGAAAGAGCAATCACAGATCCAAATAGCAGCAGGCTAACTCCAATAATTTTCATTCCTTTCACTCCTTACCTAATGGTTACTTACCTCATAGGGTCGTCATTTTCATTTACCGTCATGCAAAAGATATTTTGTTAAAAATTACATAATTATACGGTTTTTGGTCAAATTAATAAAAACTATAGTAAGGGTGCTTTCATTTATGCCTTCGTTTTTTAAAAATCAAAAATCTAAAAATAAGCTTGAACCTCAGGCAGATCAAACAAACAGCGAACAAACAGCTTCTTCTCTTAAGAATCTGCTGTCGGAGAACCTTACCTTAATTAAAGAGAAAACTGGAAACAGCTCAGATATTGTGATTCGTCATTTTAAAATAGGCAGCAATAATAGCTTAGCTGCTGCTATCGTCTACATAGAAGGGATTGTAGATAATCAGGCTATTCAAGATTACTTACTGCAGTCTCTGATGAAAGATAATGAAAAAAACGAACTAAACGATAAAAATGCATTAGAGTTAATTTCCGAAGACATCGTAACAATCGGCAACGTATCGTTTGCAGACAACTGGAATGATTTACTTTCTTCTTTGATGTCAGGCGATAGCCTTCTTATTGTCGACGGCATAAACCGCGTACTCAGCGTGAGTACACAAGGCGGTGAAAAGCGTGCTATTTCAGAATCTACTACCCAAATGGTAGTGCGGGGACCAAAAGGTGCCTTTACTGAGTCTATTGGCACAAACTTAGCCATGGTGCGCCGAATTATTAAAACACCCGACTTATGGCTAGAGTCGATGAAGATTGGCCGAGTAACTAAAACGGATGTCACTCTTATGTATATTCATGGCATCGCAAACGATAAAGTTGTGAAAGAAATTCGAAAGCGATTAAAAAACATTGATATTGATAGTATTTTGGAATCAGGTTATGTTGAGCAGCTGATTGAAGATCAAACAGTCACTCCTTTTCCCACTATTTACAACACAGAAAGACCTGATGTGGTGGCGGGTAACCTTTTGGAAGGAAGAATTGCTATTTTTGTGGACGGAACTCCTTTTGTCCTTATTGCTCCAGCGTTGTTCATTCAATTTTTCCAATCGGCTGAAGATTACTACGCACGCTTTGATATTGCGACGTCCATTCGTCTTTTGCGGGTGTTTATGTTTATGATTTCACTTATCGCGCCTGCTACATATGTAGCGGTTACGACATTTCATCAAGAGATGGTACCTACAACGCTTATTGTAGCTCTTGCAGCACAGCGAGAATCGGTTCCATTTCCCGCGTTCGTGGAAGCTTTTTTTATGGAAGTCACCTTTGAAATTTTGCGTGAAGCAGGGATTCGTTTACCAAAAGCTATCGGCTCTGCTGTATCGATCGTCGGAGCCCTTGTTATTGGGCAAGCAGCAGTTCAAGCGGGGATCGTCTCACCAGCTATGGTTATTATCGTATCGATTACAGCCATTGCTAGCTTTGCCACACCGTCTTTCGATATGGCTATTTCAGCGCGTTTAATTCGTTTTTTATTCATACTGGGAGCGGCTACATTCGGCTTCTATGGCATTATCCTTATTCTTTTAATGGGGGTTGGACACCTATGCAGCTTACGTTCATTTGGTGTTCCTTACATGACCCCATTAGCACCCTTTATTCCTGCAAGCAATGAAGATACATTGCTGCGGTTACCTTGGTGGACGATGAGAAGAAGACCTAAATTAATTAGTGATAACAAAGTTCGTCAAAGCAAACATCAAAAGCCTGAGCCTCCTTCTTCAAGAGGTATGATTAACCAGGAACTTGAAAAAGGTGATCAAAATGAAACGTAAAAGTTTATTTTTACTGGTAATGACCATAATGATGGTATTGCTTACGAGCTGCTGGAGTAAAAAAGAATTAACAGACCTTGCATTTGTATCGGCAATGGGCATTGATAAAACGAAAAACGGACGGTATGAGCTTACCTTTCAAATTATTAACCCGGGAAACGTAGCTGGCTTACAAGGGGGCGGCGGTACCCAAAGTCCGCCTGTTACGATCTATTCTGCTTCTGGCGATAATTTAGTTGAAGCAAGCAGACGCGCTTCAGCTAGAATTTCCCGAAGACTTTATTATGCCCATACCAACTTAGTCGTGATCGGAGAAAAACTAGCGCGTGAAGAAGGAATTAACATTCTTATTGATTCTATTGATCGCGATCCTGAATTTCGAATTACGACTTCCCTAGTCATCGCACACCAGTCAAGTGCTGCTGATTTGGTAAAAGCACTAACGCCTGTCGATAAAATTCCAGCAAACAAAATTATGAAAACGCTGGAGTTCACTCAAAGAAAATGGGGAGAAAATCTAAAGGTTTCCTTTCAAGAAGTGATGAGGTCTCTCGAATCTCCCGGAGGAGAAGCACTAGTCTCGGGTTTTCGTTTAGTTGGAAATCCTCAACAAGCAGAAAAATTAGATAACCTCCAGCAAAGCGCACCAGAAGCTACCCTTCGTGCTTCTGGCATTGCTGTTTTTAAAAATGGAAAGTTAATCGACTGGTTGTACAATAGTCCAGCCAGAGGCAGCGTTTGGATTCTTGATAAAATACAAGGAACGGATATTAATATAGATTGGAAAGGAAAAAAAGAAGCGCTTGCCTATCAAACAGTTCGTCAAAAAACGAATGTATCTGTAAAAATGAAAAAAGGAAAACCTTACGTGTCCGTTCACACTCGCGTAGAAGGCGATCTTGGAGAAGTGGAGGTCCCTGTTGATACCCGTCAACCTGCCGTAATCAAAAAAATGGAAAAAGCTGCAGGTAAAGAAATAAAAAAAGAATTACAAACAGCTATTAAACAAGCTCAGACAGACAAAGTTGACATCTTTGGGTTTGGAGAAGCACTGGAACGTACGCGGCCCAATCAGTGGGAAAAATTCAAATCAGAATGGGATGACGTTTATTTTCCAAAATTAGATGTAGACGTTACAGTAGAAGCTTACATTCGCCGAACGGGTCTGCGCAATAAATCGTTTCTCTCTAGCGTAAAAGAAAAACAACAATGAAGAAAGGAGGTTCTGGCTATATGGAAAAAGCAAAAATCAGCGCCACTCAATTATTTATTCTCATGGTATTATTCGAACTGGGAAGCGCTTTATTAGTTCCTCTTGCAATGAGAGCGAAGCAAGATGCATGGCTAGCTATTTTAATTGGAATGCTGTGCAGCTTTTTTTTCTTCTTAGTCTATCATAAGCTCTATTCCTACTATCCGGACCTCCTCCCTACAGAATACATGCAGAAAATTTTAGGTAAGGCACTGGGAACACTTCTTGCATTCGTATATATTGTCTATTTTTTATACGATGCATCACGAGTTCTAAGAGATTTCGGAGAAATGCTTCTTACTTTTGCTTATCCGGATACGCCTTTATTTATTGCCAATGCCTTATTGATGCTGGTCATTATCTATATAACCCGAAAAGGAATTGAAGCGATAGCGAGATCAGGAGAGCTTCTGTTTATTTTTATGTATTTTCTAGCTATTGCAGGCTTCATCTTAATTATTAGCTCAGGATTAGTTGATTTTAAGAACTTGCAGCCGGTATTAAAAGAAGGAATACTTCCTGTTGCCAAAGTTGCTTTGACCGAAACGCTATATTTTCCTTTCACAGAAGCTATTGTATTTACTATGCTTCTTCCTTACTTAAGCAACCCCAAAAAAGCAAGTGTGACCATGCTATGCGCAACGGGATTAAGCGGAATTAATCTAATTATTACGATGATCATTAACATTAGCGTGCTTGGAGTTGATCTGACAACAAGATCACAGTTCCCTCTTCTTAGTACTGTCCAAACGATCCAAGTAGCTGATTTTTTAGAGCGTCTAGATGTATTTTTTATGTTCGCTATGGTGATTGGGATTTATTTCAAAGTTAGCATCTTGTTTTATGCTTCTATAATAGGTACAGCTACTTTATTTAAAATTAAATCTCCTTCCCGTCTAGCGTATCCTTTAGGTATCATTGTGCTGTTTTTGTCGATTACAATCGCTAGTAATTTTCAAGAACACCTTTATGAAGGATTGCACGTAGCGAGATTTCTTTTGCATATGCCGCTATTTTCTATCGTACCCCTACTGCTTCTGATTATCGCCTTTTTAAAAAATAGGAAGAAGCAGCACAGATAGTATATCTCTACTAAATAGAAAAAATGGCGTTAAAATTATCGAGGTGATGTGCGTGTATATATGGTTTTATGATCATTTTGTTAATACCATCTTATTTCCGCTTACTTGTATCATGCTAGTGTGCCTGTCATTAGGACTGTATGCATACTTTAAATTAAAAAAAATGAAAAATTGATACTAGACGGCTATTTTTCTCATTCAAAATAAGAAAGATACAACAAGATAGAAAGCAACTGTTATTCCCGCTGCAATTAAAGCTGGCTTTAATTTATACTTGGCATATTCAATAACAGATAAATCTAATATTTTGGCGATGGTATTCGTATCGTCGCTTAAAGGTGAAGAAAACGCTCCAAAGGAACCGCTCGCAAACACCGCACCGATAATTAACGGCAAAGAAAGATCTGCAGAACTTGCAAGCGATACGCCAAGCGGCATTAAAATCCCCCACGTTCCCCAAGCAGATCCGATAAAGTAAGAAATAGCGGCTCCAAAGATAAACATGAACGGAGTGACAAACATTTGAGGAATCCACTTAGAATGTGCCGTCACGAAATTTGAAAAACCTAAGTCTTCTGTCACAGCGGATAATCCCCATACTACCGATAACAACAAAATAACGGACATCAAGTCATTGCCTCCTGTGATAAAACCATTAAGCAAATTCTGTAATGTAAAGCGCTGAAACAAGAAAAAAATGAGCGTAATTAACGTAGTCATAATTAAAGCTACTACCATCGCTTCTAACACGTCTGCTTTAATAAATGCTTCAAAAAAGGTGTGACTCTTACGATGTCCACTCCACCATGTTAAAAGTAAGGTAAGTGAAATCACAACAAGTAAAGGTACTAACAAATTCCAAGGCTTAGAAGGCAAATCCTTCGATACGCAAGGATGACAATCATGCCAATCTTTTTCGTCTTCTTCCTCGAGCTTCATAGGAGCCGTAGACGTTGAATGATGAAAAAAGCTGAAATAAATCCCTACTAAAATAATCACAATCGAAAAGAAATTATAAGGAATGCTTTGAATAAACAAAGAATAAGCGTCTTGTTTTATGCCTTGATGATCAATTGCCATTTGAATGATTGAGACCATATATCCTACAAATGCCGTTGCCACGGGAATTAAGACGATAACAGGAGTAGCAGTTGTTTCAATAACAAACCCTAGCTCTGCTGTCGTCATTTTCACTTTTTTCAGCAGCGCTCTCATAATGGGCGCGATCGTCACAAAACGAAAGGTGGGAGCACTGAATGTTCCAATGGTTGAAACATAGGTTAAAATAAGAGCTTTTTTTCTTGTATCAATTCTTTCTGCAGCTGTTTCCACAAAACCTTTAACTCCTCCAGCCATCTTAATCATTCCGATAAGCCCTGAAAACGCGTATAAAAAGACAACGATTTCTATATTACTTTTATTTCTAAGAGCTTGTACAACGTAGTGAAGTAACTTTTCAACACCTCCGACAATCGAATGATCAATCAAATAAGCGCCTACTAATAAGCCTAAAAACAACCCTGGCAGCACTTGTTTGGTGAAAATAGCTATTGGAATAACAATTAAAAACGGTATAATTGAAAACCAACTAGATTCCATAGGACTCTCCCCTATCTTAAAAACCATATTAGACGTCTTCACGTATCGTTCATTAGCTTTTAATGTAACCCCAATAATATGTGTATATTCACGAAAACAATACGTATAAGCAGCACTGATTGAATAAACTATTTCTAATTAAAAACAGCATAGTAAAAATCTTTATTTCTACAACAAAAAAAGCAGTTTGCACATGCAAACTGCTTTTGAAAAGAAGCGGAAGACGAGGTTCGAACTCGCGACCCCCACCTTGGCAAGGTGGTGTTCTACCACTGAACTACTTCCGCGCAATATATAAAAGTAAAGATGCGGGTGAAGGGACTTGAACCCCCACGTCATAAGACACTAGATCCTAAGTCTAGCGCGTCTGCCAATTCCGCCACACCCGCGGGTGAATTGAAAAATAACTCCAAAATGGCAGGGGCAGTAGGAATCGAACCCACACTGACGGTTTTGGAGACCGTAGTTCTACCTTTAAACTATGCCCCTAGAAATGATTTCTTCAAAAGAACCTCGTTTATTGACGACGCTATATTATAATAAAACATATATGGAATTTCGTCAATAGGTCTTTTTATGAATCATGACTAGTACTGGCGACTTCAAAAAAAACTGTGAGGCATATCACAGCTTTTCACACTTTCCACCGCCAGTTGCAGCACCTTTTATCCTCTACCATTTATTTTTATAAGCTTTCTGCAAAAGCACTTTTTTAGGAAAAGTGCAGAACTATACAAAATGTCTCCAAAATCGCGTGAAGACTGAAAGAATATGGAGGAGTGCAGATTTTACAGGAGGCACGTTTTTTTGAGAATCCGTATTAAAATCCACAGGTTCCCCCTCATTTCCCACAAGCGTACTGTGAGAAATTTTAGTTTCAATAGCCCCTGTTAGCTCGGCTGCAAATTCTTCACTATCTATCATAACCATAGATTCAGTATTTAAAAATACAGAACGTGAATCTAAGTTAAAAGAACCAACTGCGCTCAAACGCTGGTCGTAAACAACGGATTTCCCGTGAATGGAATAAGGCTGTTGATATTCATAAAGCTTTGAAGCCGCTTTTATAACGCGATTTTTCACTCCTAAGTATGCAGAAAAAGCCATAGCATTCGGAGTGGACGTAATAGAATTCGTTAAAATAATTCTTTGCACTTTAGATTTTACTGACTTATCTATATACTGTTCCATCTCTTTTGTTGGTACAATATAAGGACTTTGAACGACAATGGATTTTTCAGCTTGCTCGGAAAGCTTAATAAACGTTTTCCATATAAAAGGGCTTTTATTCATTCTTTGAATAGGATTTGTAATAAAAGAAATCTTTCTTGTAGGCATCGTCGATTCTCTCCATACAATATAAGGATGGACAAAGGGTTCGTTTGCTTTTTTGGCCTCTTCGTATTGATCTATTAACAATTTCTTTCCTGAAAGGCCACGAAATTGTTTAGTTTTCTTGAGCTTTGGAAAAGCTTTGCGCGTATACGGGTGGTTCCATAATTTCTCTACATACTTCTCCATTGAGAGAATGACACTATTACTTTCTTGCTTTGTATTATAAATCAGCACATCACGGTCATAGACAAAATTTTTATCCGGTTGACTGGCCAAGTATTTATCTCCAATATTTCGTCCTCCACTAATACCTAATTGGCCATCGACTACTATTATTTTATCGTGAAGACGGTTATGCCATGTCCAAGGTTTAAGAATAGTAAAGGGCTCATAGTACTTTAATTCAATATTATTGTGGAAAGCTAGAGCATAAAGAACATTTTTTCTCTTGCCTTTTAACCCATGAGAGATCCCGTCTAACAGCACTCGAATACGTATACCTCGGTCCGCAGCTTCGAATAAAGCACCCATAAGTAAATCCGACGAACGACCTTTGCCGATGGAAAAGTACGCAATATCGATTGTATGCCTCGCTTCTTGAATCATCTGCATCCGAACAAGCCCTGAAAAATAACCGTTTTCCAAAAGCATAACACGGTCTGTGGATTCTTTCTTTCCGTAAAAATTCTCAGTATTCATTACTTTTAAGTCTTTTCCCTTGTGCAAAGGGACATAAAACAGTGCCACTGCAGTTACGAATACATATATGAAGTACAATACGACAATCATTATTAGTATATTTATTAGCATGTTTCCTGTCACAATCCCTTTCCATTCTTATCGTTCTGTTTTTATTAGGATTCTTACTTTTTTAACTTCTATACCTTTTAAAATAAGAATGGAACGATGGATTATTTGTTACACTACTGTTGATTTCCGTGCAAGCCTTCGCTTCCGCTCCTGCAGGGTCTCACCTATTCTGTTTTCCCTATAGGAGCCTTCGCCTTGCCCTCCAAACAACTGCTAGAAGCTATTATATACACGAAACCTACATTCACTCTGCCAATAAAAAAAAGCAGAAGTTCATTATCTTCTGCTTTTGCAATTTATACCCTATTATGAACCTGCTCTAAGTCTAAGTAAAACAGCGGCTCTTTTATTGATTAAGGTCGTTTTCCATATCTTTTATGTCTTGCTGAAACTCAGTTAAACGCTGACGCTGTGTTTCAGAAGCATTTTCAAGCGCATTCTCGATTTGCTGAGAGGCTTCGTTCACTTCACCTATCGCTTGCTTCGCTTCATGTCCATAGGATGCATCATTTTTAGCTTCATTTGCCTGTTCATATGCATCTACTGCTTCTTTATGCCCCTGCTGTGCTGCTTGAAATGATTGTTGTTTATCTTTGTTATATGGGAATTTTTTCATCATAGTGCTCCTTTCCATTTGTTCACTCTATAGTGTGGCATTTTTCCACTTATTCATACGACGTTTCAATAGGTTGAAGCTGCGTAAATATTCCGCATAACAAATTTCTTTATTATTTAAGAGCATCCAATGATATCTTTTATCCCTTGAAATACTTTCTATATTTTACATAAATGTATAATCACTTTCTTTAGCGGACATCATACGAATAGCTTATTTGAACGTCAAAATATATTGGGGTTGACTGCATGCACTTGTTTCTTTCCTTTTTGATCATTTGTGCAGGGATTATATGGATGGAAATAAAAAGATTACCTCAACACTCTCATAAAAAAGAACGGAAAATTTTTATTGTATTCATGACAATCAGTATCATAATCGCTCTTGCAAAAATCTTTCGGCTGCCTCTACCGAACCCTTCTGATTGGGTAGAAGCAATGTTTCAGCCTTTAAGTCACTTATTATTCCGTTGGATCACTTAATTCGTGTATATGGCAAAAGGATGTGCTCATTTTGCTTAATGAAATCAATATTTCGGCTGCGCAATTTCGCAAGCTAGTAACTTTATATAGCATCGGAAGCACAATTATTGTTGTGCCTGCTGCTATTACGGCTGATGCTCATCAAGACGCCTGGATTGCAGCACTTTTCGGTGTAGCATCAGGAATTGGCTTAGTTTTGCTTTTTACCTCACTTGGAAAAATGTTTCCAACGCTTACGCTGATGGAAATGAACGAAAAAATTTTAGGTAAACTGTTTGGAAAGATTGTTTCTGCTGTTTTTGTGTTATCCAATTTGTTTATCAGCAGTCAAGTTCTTTACTATGTAGGGAATTTTCTCACTACACAAATTCTTCCCTACACGCCGCTTACAGCCATCCACATTGCATTTATGGGTGTGGTTATCGTAGGAGTACGCCTAGGAATAGAAGTTATTGCACGAAGTGCCGAGATTTTATTCCCTTGGTTTGTCGGATTATTCGGACTTCTGATTTTGTCTATGATTCCGCAAATTAAAATAGAGCATATTCAGCCTGTGCTTGAAATACATCCAAAAGCTTTTATTCGGGCTGTTTTAACGTTTTTAAGCATGAGTTCTTTGACTTATACGATTTTGCTTATGATTTTTCCTTCTCATACACCAGACACAAAAAAGTCCACTCAATCTTTTTATATAGGGAATATAGCCGGTGGACTAGTGATGGTTACGTTAATCTTACTCGGAATTTTAGTGCTTGGTCCTTATTACTCCCAAATCACCATGTTTCCAAGCTATGAATTAGGAAGAAGAATTGATGTAGGAAACTTTCTTCAAGGAATTGAAGTAGTCATTGCTATTTTGTGGTTTATTACTCTCTTTTTTAAGCTTTGCATTTACTTTTACGCTACTCTTTTGGGGTTTGCCAATGTATTTCATATAAAGGACTACAAGCTATTTTCTTTTCCAGTCGCACTCATCATGATTACACTTTCCCTTATTGTGTATCCAAGCGTTTCTTATCAAAAAGATTGGGATACAAAAACGTGGATTCCCTACAGCTTACTTGTAGGCATCTTATATCCGCTTTTCCTTTTAATTGCAGGATTTATTCAAAACAAAAAGCAGCATTCTTCTAACAGCGACTAAAAAATCAAAAACCTTTAATAGAGAATGCACCTTCAGTATAAGTAGTTATTTTTCTGGAAAATATAACATTAATTATTCATGTATAGGAGCTAGTCTATGCTAGGGGTATTGGGGTTACTTATTGTTTGTACGCTCGTCATTTGGTTTGAAGTACCTAACTTACGGCAAAAAAAAGCGAAGAAAGAATTATGGCTATTCTACACAGTTCTTGCAATTGGAATGTCCGTAAGCATCTGTAAAGCACTGGGTTTGTATGTTCCAAATCCTTCTGATTTATCAGCTGCTATCTTTAGACCAATCAGCATATTTTTACTTCATTTATTATCTTAATACGTAAGACGAGGAAGTGAATACCGTGAAACCTGTAGTTAAAATTTCAACGATTCAATTTCGCATGCTCGTTATGCTTTATACAATTGGAAGCACAATTGTTATTGCTCCAGCGGCTATGACTGTTGATTCTAAGCAAACTGCTTGGATTCCGGCTATTCTCGGAGTAGCATGCGGATTTGTATTAGTGAAAGTATATATAGCTCTCGGACTTTTATTTAAAGATAAAAATCTGGTAGAAATCAATGATGTAGTATTTGGAAAATATCTAGGAAAAGGTGTATCTTGTTTATTTGTCCTATCTACTGTCATAACGTGCAGCCGTATTGTATACTACGTCGGAAGTTTTTTAAATACCCATATTATGATGGAAACGCCGCTGCTTGCTATTCACATTATTTTTATGCTTGTGGTTGTGTTCGGGGCAAGACTGGGGCTAGAAACAATTGCACGCTGCTGTGAAATCTTTTTCCCGTGGTTTGTTGGCCTTCTCGGAATTTTTATTTTTTCACTAACTCTTCAAATGAAACTTGAAAATCTTATGCCTTTAATGGACATTCACTTAAAGCCGCTGACTCATTCGGTTCTTATCTTTCTTAGCATTACTTATTTTACTTTTGCTCCTTTGATGATGATTTTCCCCCTTCATTTAAGAAAACCTGAAAATGGAGCTAAAGCTTTAATGAGCGGCAGCCTGCTAGGTGGATTTATTATGGTAATTGTTATTTTTTCTTGTATAATCGTTATTGGTTCTTATCATTCTTCAACTACCATGTTTCCCGTATATGAAATGGCTAAGCGAATTGAGGTGGGAAATTTTTTGCAAGGAATCGAGGTAATCATTGCCATTATATGGTTTCTTACTCTTTTCTTTAAAGTTTCTCTTTATTTTCATGCTTCCATCGCTGGACTTTGTCATATTTTTAACATCAATGAAACTCGATTTCTAACGTTACCGATGGGATTAATTGTTACGACTTTTTCCATTATTGTGTACCCAACCATTACCTATCAAAAAACATGGTTAGCCGAAACGTGGATTCCCTATAGTTTTTTGATGGGAGCTTTATATCCTTTTATTCTTCTTATCATAGGATGGATTCGTTTTAAACCAGCTAAAATAAAAATAAAAAAGATAATAAAATCTACATAAAAAAAGCAGGTAGTCACCTGCTTTTTTATGCTTGAAGCGCTTGAAGCCCTGCTTGGTTTAAGAAATGCCAAGGCTTATTAAAGTGGGGTTGAAAGAAAAAGTCCATAAAGCCAAGCTCATCGATCGTCATTTCCTGCTGTACGCATACAGACAATGTATTAATTGCTTGAGTAGCATCAATTTTAGAAATAACCTGTGCACCTACAATTCGTCTCGTTTCTTCTTCATATACTACTTTTAACGTAATATTTTCGTACGTTGGCATGAATTCTGGTCGGTTATTTTCTGATATTGTGATACTTTTCACATTCATATCAAAAAGAGAAGCCGCTGTTTCAGTTATGCCGGTAGATGCAACATTGTAATCATAAATATGCAAGCCTGATGTTCCTTGTGTTCCCATATACTTAATCGTCGGTTTAACAAGGTTTTGAGCAACTAATGTTCCCATTCTAACCGCATTTGTAGCAAGTGGAATATAGGCATGTTTCTTAATCGGATTGTAGTAAATCGCACAGCTATCTCCGGCCGCAAATATATCTTTTTTGCTTGTTTGCATATATTCATCAACCACAATTGCGCCGTTTGGAAGCATGTCTACCTGCCCTTTTACTAAGTCTGTGTTTGGACGAAAGCCAACACACAAAATAACAAGATCCGCTTCATATTCACCTGCAGTTGTCACTACTTTTTCAACAGATCCATCGCTGCCTGCAAATTTAGTAACCGCTTGGTTTAATGCTAATGTAACTCCCCGCTTTTTAAATTCCGTTTCCATCAAGCTTGTAAACTCTGGATCAAGATATTTATTTAAAATACGATCAGCACTATCAATGAACGTGACTTCTTTTCCATATACTTCAAAGGCTTCTACTAATTCTGCACCAATATAACCCGCACCAATTACGGCGATTTTTTTTGCTTGTTTTGCTTTTTCGATAATGTGATTAGCATGCTGATAGTTTTTACAAAGCACAACATTATTTAAATCGATGCCTTCAAGGTTTGGAATAATTGGCCATGATCCAGTTGTCATCACTAATTTATCAAATGTATCTTCAAATTCTTCGTTTGTTTCTAAGTTTCGCACCGCTATTTTTTTGTCTTCTGTATCAATATTCGTCACTTCATGTTTCATTTTCATATTTACACCCATCTCTTGCAATTCAGACGGTGAAGAGTAAAATAAACCATTTGCATCTTTTACGACCCCGCCTACATAGAGCGCAATTCCACAAGACAAAAATGAAACATTATCATTTCGCTCATAAACTGTAATTTTAGCTTCTGGATAAAGTTCTGCCATATTTTTCACTGCTGCTGTTCCTGCATGTGTACACCCTACTACTGCAATTTTCATAGATGATATCCCCCTTAGGATTATAGAAAATATAATTTGTGAAGTTTTTCACATATATTGTGAAATGTTTCACATATCTTTTACAATTCTTATTATACAAACATGTTTGTTCTTTTTCAAGAGATATGTGAAAAAAATCACATACTTTTTTAAAAAAATATGTTACAGAGTTCTTTAAATAGCATTGAAGCTTGATATGATGCACTTTTTTTGTTTATGCGCTGCTGATGAACAATTTCATCAGCTTGTTTTTTTACGTAGAAACTCACTATCCAATGCACTCTCTAACAAAAAAAATAAACCGGATAAAATAATCATCGCTAAAATAGATACACGGATTCCGCTTATAAGCAAGTCTGCTATATAAACCGATAGAAAAGTAAAAAATATGTCCACAAAAGCTGCAGATGCTACAAATAGTGCTCTGTTCATCCTAGCATTCTTCATTAAAAAAATAAGCGCCTTTGAAAAAAGCTCTGTGATAGAGCCAAACACAAAAATAAAAAATAGAAATAAACATATGGCCCAGTAAGAGTCATACTCCACTCCCATCACTCTAAGGAAGCCTATAAAACCAAAAAAGTAGCTTCCCATTAAGATAGCTAAAATGATTAGTACAATCGCTCCTGCTATAAAGAACGCAATTAAAAGATCCATTCCCTTGCTTTTTCTTTTCATTGTTCCATGCCACCTTACTTATGATTCAATCCGTATTATACCAAAAAGAGGACGAGACATAACGAAACGAATCCATTCTAAAAACAAACAACTAGTACACATGAGCGGAGTCACTTTGGACACCGCCGTTGACTTCCGTGAAAGTCTTCCCCTTGTCCTCCAATCAACTGCTAGAAAGACCTACACACGAAACCTACATTTACCACAACAAAAAAAACGAACCACGAATCAAACATCTTGATCAATGGTTCGTTTTTCACTTTGTCTAAAATCTTTTTGTCCTAGTCTCTTTTCTACTTTACTTATCTTTTTTATCTTGAAGAGCTTGTTTTAAAGCATCTCCCAAGCTTGAACCAAATGCTCCGTCATCGTTGTATTTGTTAAGAAGCTTTCGTTCTTCTCGTTTTGAAATCTTTTTCTTTTTGTCCTCGGCTTTTTCCACTACTTGACATGAACGGCATTGGAAATACGTACCCGCTTTTCCTGAATGAATTTCCATTCGTTTATGACACTGCGGACAGCGTCGGTTCGATAGTTTAGGGTCTTTTGCGCGTCTATAGCTGCACTCAAGGCTTGAACAAACGAGCACTCTTCCTTGCTTTGTTTTCTTTTCTTTTAAGAACGAGCCGCATTCCGGACATTTAGAGCCCGTTAAATTATGAGGTTTGTACGTTTGATTACTTGTTTTTACTTGCTTGACAAGCTTTTCTGTTTGTTCGCGAATATTCGTTAAAAACTCTTTTGCATTTCCTTTTCCTTTAGCAATTGCTTCTAAGTCACGTTCCCATTTAGCCGTAAGCTCAGGAGACTTTAACTCGTCTGCTACTAAGTCAATCAGCTGCTTTCCTTTTTTTGTTGCGTGCAGACGGTTATTTTGGCGATCAATGGATTCGTTTTGCAGAAGTTTTTCAATAATATCTGCGCGTGTTGCCGGCGTACCTAAGTTGTGTTTTTCCATTTGTCCAAGAAGATCGGCTTCTGTATAGCGCTGCGGCGGCTCTGTAAATGCACTTTTCATCGTTACATTTTGAATGAGCAGCTTGCTGCCTTCTTTCATATCAGGCAGCTTCACCGTTGCTTCTGAGTCTCCACCAGAAACTTTTTTGAAGCCTGCATTCACAACTTGCTTTCCGCTCGCTACCAACAGTTCCCCGTTTACTTCAAGCTCTGCTTTAACCACTTCATACTCATATGCAGGATAAAACAATGAAATAAATCGCTTTGCAATTAAGTCATACAGCTTTCGTTCATCAGCTGATAAGTCCTGTAAAAACACAGGCTGATCCGTTACGATAATCGCATGGTGATCACTTACTTTTTCATTATTAACCACTCGCTTTGGCAGCTGTGCATTTTTTAAAATTGGACGAACTTCTTCTTTATATACAGCAGAGATGCTTTCCAAGCGCTCTTTCATAGTGGAAACCATATCTGTTGTTAAATAACGAGAATCTGTACGTGGATACGTGACTAACTTATGCTGTTCATATAACTTTTGAAGTACATTCAATGTCTTCTTAGCAGAGAAGTTAAAGCGTTTGTTAGCGTCGCGCTGCAGTTCATTTAAGTCATAAGGAAGCGGCTGCGCTTCTTTATGCATTTTACGCTTGATTGTTTTCACAACTGCTTCACCTGATAATTTTGAGTGCAGCTCTTTTGCACGTTTTTCATCAAAAATGCGCTTTTCATTGCCCTTTTGCCAAGCTGCTTCAAACGACGAAAACTGAGCTGTAAGCGTCCAATATTCACTAGGTTTGAATGTGTTAATTACTTGTTCACGCTCAATTATCATCGCAAGCGTCGGTGTTTGTACACGTCCTGCTGATAATGGTTCTTCGTATTTAGTCGTTAACGCTCTCGTTACGTTTAAACCGATAAGCCAATCGGCTTCTGAACGGCAAACTGCTGAATCATACAAACGATTAAACTCTTTTCCTGGTTTTAGCTGTTTAAACCCGTCACGAATCGCTTTGTCCGTTTGAGACGAAATCCAAAGACGTTTAAACGGCTTGTTCCAGCGTACCTTTTCCATAATCCAGCGTGCTACAAGCTCTCCTTCACGCCCTGCATCAGTCGCAATAATTAACTCGCCAATATCCTTTCTTTTTGCTAGATCGGATACTGTACGAAACTGAGAGCTCACTTTACGAATTACTTTTAGTTTCATTTTCTCAGGCATAATTGGCAGATCTTCTAATCGCCATGTTTTATATTGGTTATCATAATCCTCTGGTGTTTGTAATTCAACTAAATGGCCGAGTGCCCATGTTACGACATACTTTGGCCCTTCAATATACCCTTTTTTTGTTTGTGTGCTGCCAAGCACGCGCGCAAGATCACGTGCTACACTTGGCTTTTCTGCTAATACAAGTGATTTCATTTTATGTATACCTCCAATTCACTTGTTCCATTATACATGATTGTATACTTTTTGTACGACTTCAAGATTAAGTTTACATAATCATATTATAATAAATAAAGCTGAAGAATTTCTCTTCAGCTTCTAGCTACTTCTTTTTATAAAATAGTCGCGAGATAATTAAACCGATAGCTCCTAAAACGATAAATAACAAGGCTCGTATAGCCATTGGGATAAAAGGTAAATCATATAAAACGAGTTTAAAAAGTGTTAAGAACAAAATGCCCACGCCGACATATGTTGCTGTTTTAAAATTTCGAAGTGATCCTATTACGAATGCAGCAATGGACAAGCATAGCCAAACGGCCGTCATAATAAGCGTTTGTGTATTAGCGGAAAGATCAGTGGTTCCAGCGACCGTCACTTCCGTTGCAAAAATTAAAGAAAGAATAGAAAAAACAATACTTCCTCCAATTTTGAATGTATCGTGCTCATCTTTTTCTGTTTTTTGAATACTGATCCATACAAATACTAGAATAGAAGCTAACACAACAACCCAATTTAATGTCGGAAGAGACAGCACTTGTTCGATTGGTGTAACTAAGATATACGTGGCACTCAGTATATAAATCGTATAAGAAAACAGTTGATGAAGTAGATTTTTATACGTCATGGCGATATAGTAAACAGCAAGTCCTTGAATCACATATAAAATGACTCCTTCTCTTAAATCGACGAGCTGATGAATAAAAAACGCTACTGCAACAATTAAATAGGTAATAAAAAATTCAAATTTCTCTTTAGAACTTCTTACTGTGTAAACACCTAATGCGTAAATAATAACTAGCGCAAGCAGCACCATGGTGGTCGTGCCATCGTCAAAAACGGCAAGCAGCCAGCCGTACGTAACTGCTAAACTCGATAGAAGGGTAAACGCATATACTTGGAGTACGGATTGTGATAGAAAAAAGCTAGAAATTAAGCATAAATGCTGAATCAGAATCGCCATACCTAATAACGCTTTTACACCATTATCACCAACAAACGAGTAATAAATGAGTAGCGTAAGATTTAATAGTACCGCGGAAAGAACATATAAAATTGAATATTTTTGTTTGATTGCCACATATAAAAAGGCAATATACAGAAGCGTTTCATAGCCAATGAAAACCAGAGCATTAGGCGAATTACTTTCAATAAGAAAAGGAACTAGTACGCCTCCAACCGCGCTAATAATCCCTAATGCCTGTGAACGATAAAAGACTGTCGCGATCATCCCTAAGATAATCCAGCTCGTATTTAGTATAAAAGCAAGCGTTGGTCCTGCTAAATGATATAGGCTATGCATCGCAAACGTCGTTAACATGAGAATAGGAATAGCTCCTCCTACAAGTACTTGCCCGAGCACCAGCCTACCCTTTTTGATTTGGAAATGACCTGTTACAGCAAAACCTATTGAAACAACGAAACCGAGAACAACTTTTGCTTTTTCATTCATTAATCCATAGTCAGAGGCTGCTTTAAATCCCCATAGCACGCCAATAATAAATACGAAAATAAAAATTCTCGGCAGCCATGTTTGAAAAAGGACTTTTTCCCAATCAACAGGCTCTTCTATTGCCTGTGAGCTTTTAGCTGCTGTTTGAGCAGGACGTTTAGTCGTCTCCTGACGCAGCTTGGGAGGAGCGTGAACTGCTGGTCTTGGAGAATTTGTTTTATATACAAGCGACTTTAGCTTGGCTACGTCTTCTTCTAAACTGCTTATTTTTCGTTCAAGCTCTTCTATTCTTTCGTTTTCCATATTTCCTCACCCTTTCTCTTTAAAGTATTTGTGATTTTTATATGTATACCTTACAGCACTTAACTATTATACCATTAAAAGGAATATTACTTAGAAACATTCTATTTTTAGCAAAAAAAAATACAGCGCCCTTTTCAAAAGAAAAGTTCGTTGTATAGGATGTGCTGCCTTTTTTATGTCACTTTCTCGCTGTATGTACTATGAAATCCCGCTTCGATGTGGGCTACTTGAAAGCTATGATGACCAATTAAATATTTAACAATATCCACACGGTCAATTTTACCTGGCTTATTGTTCATTGCTTCTCGCACCATAGATTGAAATGTTTCTTTGCAAAACTTCTTTTCATGAAGCAGAATCGTTTCACAATACTCTTCATGGTCTCCCTCTGAAATACGATAATAATGCATTTCTTTCACCCCTTTTTAATGTTATACCTATTACATACCCCAAATATTGCTATTTTAACAAATTAATTTTATTATTCTTTATTTTTCCATTTATATATAATTTACAGCGCAACGTTTCGAAACTCATCGTTATAAATGCTAATTTGAAGACGCTGAGAAAAACGTTCTTCTTCAATGTAGGTCTCAGGCATTAATCCAACAGGATATACCCTCGGGTTTTCGCCGCTTCCTAATATGTATACATACATCTTTCCTTCGCTTGTATATCGAACTTTCGTCGAAATACCTCCTTGCCCTTGAAGAGGCGCATAAACCGCTCTTACATTATCTCTAATTTCTTGTACAAATCCATGTAGTTCAACATCCGAATCGTAATAGTGGTTTGCTTCATACAAGCCGTAAATACGAGACTTATCGATATCACATAATATGTTCCAAAATTCAGATAAATCTTCTTGGAACAACACTTGAATAAAATTTCGTGCAGCTTCTTGCTGTTCTTTTGTTAATTCTTTTGTTAGCGCAAACTCTTCATTTTTTAACATCTCAGTCACCTCCCTTATGTATGTAATACGACAAGAGATACAAATAACCTCTTTTTTCAGCTTATTAGCAACCAATTTATTTTTTACATTAAAAATTGAAAAGCTATCTCGACTAAGATGTCAAAATAACTTTTCAATTACTGTAGAATAATTACGTAAAATACTCGATTTTCGCATTTGGAAAATACTGATCAATGTAATATTCCAACGTCTCTCTTAATTCTTGTTCTTCATCTTTTGCGTATACATACTTTCCAATCCCGTAACGCCCCCATTTGTAGCGGCGCTCTTCTTCATTCATCTCAAGCTTTGTTTTCGGATAGTTTTTCTCAATCACCCGTTTGGCCGGCTTGGTAAAGCGATGCTGAATCATTTCAAATGTAATATCATCTCTTGACTCTTCAGGTATAGAAGCATCAAGCTTTTCAAACAGCTGACGGTATCCCTCTTGCCAACCTTCATGAATGTAAATAGGCGCCACAATAAAGCCAAGTGGATATCCGGCTTTTGCAACTTTATTAGCAGCTTCAATCCGATAATCAAGAGGAGATGTACCAGGTTCAAAGTTTTTTATAACATAATCTGCGTTTATGCTAAAGCGAAAGCGCGTGCGACCATTATGTTTAGCATCCAATAAATGATCCACGTGATGAAACTTAGTCACAAAGCGCAGTTGACCTAGTTCACTTTCCCCAAAATATTCAATCGCGCGCTTTAATGAATGTGTTAAATGATCAATTCCTACGATATCAGATGTACAAGCCGCTTCAAATCGCGTTATTTGAGGGGCTCTTTCCTGCATATATTGCTCTGCTTGACCTAATATTTCTTCCACATTCACGTACGTGCGAATATATGGTTTGCTTCCCATTGTTGTCTGCAAATAACAATAGTGACAGTGCCCCATACACCCTGTTGCAAAAGGTATTGCATATTCAGCTGACGGTTTAGATGTATCAAATTTCAAGGTTTTACGCACACCAACTACTAAAGTAGACTTGGCATTGCGGTATTTTTGCAAATCATTTTTTCCCGGTATATTACGCACTTGATTATGAGAAGTTGTTTGACGAATCTCAATTCCCATCTTCTCAAATTTTTCTTTTAATTGAACACCAAGCGGGTACTCCATTGCCCCTGGCTCAATGTATACTAATTGAGGTACAAAAGGTTTTATCATCATGTACACTTCCTTTTTTCTAATACTAATAGCGTTTGAAAAATAAAAAGACTCTATCCGTGGTAATTATTTTTTAGATCAAAAAAGACTCTCTATTTAAGAGAGCCTTTCGTCAATCATATTGTTCATAATCAAATATCTTGTTATACATGTTCTCTGCTTCTTCATACGTTGAATACACAGCATCATCTTCAGCTAACAAATGATAAGACTCATGCAGAAACAGCGCTTTTTCACCTTTATTTTCAGGATGTTCAACAATTTCAGCTTGATTAATATTGGCAACGTTTGCCGTATGAGGATTTCGGTAAATAACAAATACTTGATCTCCTACTTGATATTCTTTTTTCTCCACGATCATCATCCTTTTCTTCTTTCTTTACTCGTATGATGTCCGCTTTTACTCATTTTATCCGATAAAAACACGTGGTGAGATCATCAAGAATTTATACGCTTTTACGCTCAATAAACCGAAAAGGAAGCTCAATTTTTTGAGGATCCTTGCTCCTGATTAGTTTAAAAAGCGTTTCGCCCATTTCTTTGAGAGGAAGTTCGATCGTTGTGATTTGTAAATAAGAAGAAAGCGGATGATTATCAAAACCAATAATAGCTAAATCGCCTGGAACTGATATACCCGCTTGTTCGCACTGAGCTTTTATACCAATAGCGACTTGATCGTTTGTTACTAAAAGCGCCTGAGGCCGATTTTTCATCTGCACCAATTTTTTCACCACTTTTTCACCATCTGTCACGTTCAAACAGCCTTGAAACACCCATTCCGGATGATAAGGCTCATTTATTCTTTCTACATATTCTTTGTATGCTTGCTGCCTCTGTTGACTATTTGTACCCGTCATTCTTCCAATACAGTAGCCAATATCCGTATATCCTTTTTCTTTTAAATACATGAGCGCTTTCTTAAAAGCTGCATAATGATCAACGTATACGGAGCGAATAGAACGATTTTGTACGTTTTCGCACACGGCTATCGGCCCGTACTGCTGATAATATTCAATCGTGCTCCAGCTGCTTGCTCTAGAACAAATAATCACTCCATCAACCTGCTTTGTTTTTAGCATATGAAGCGCTTCTTCTTCTTTTTTTACATCATAGTTCGTCTGACAAATAACAAGCTGATACTGCTTTTCTAACGCTTGAGAGGCCACTCCTTCTAAAAGCAGACTGAAATAAGGATGATTAATAAAAGGCAAGACGACGGCAATCATATTTGTTTTCCCTTTTGATAAGTGAACGGCATTAATGTTTTGTTCGTAATTAAGTTCTTGAATTACTTCTTCTACCAGACGGCGCTTTTCTTCTTTTACATACGGATGATGATTTAAAACCCGTGACACGGTCGAAACAGATACACCAGCTTTTTTTGCGATATCTCGGATATTTGTCATGTTTTCACCTTTTTCTCTTGCGCTGAAACGCGTTTCATACTTTATTCTCATTATAAAGTGAAACAGCAATAAGCTAAACCCGTTACAATCATGTTTTTATTCACTTATATAAGGAGGTCATATCATGGGTATTTTATTATTCATTTTATTATGCGGAATTGAAATCGGAGGAGCGGCTTATGCACTTAAACAAAATGAGACACTTTGGAAGGAGCTAGATGAAAAAAAGCCGACTGATTTTTTCAAACAGTAAAAAACCCTTAAAAAGAATGTTCTTTTTAAGGGTTTGATATTACGCAGCTTCTTTAGATGATTTTGATTTTTTATTTAAACGAGGAAAGCCAATTACAATCGCAATGATACCGCAAACCGCTGTTAACATTGGATAGAATGTAAATGGAATAATCTCAACCGGTGAAACTTTAGCAAATCCTGCTGCGAGAAGCATTTGTGCACCGTAAGGGATAAGCCCTTGAACGCTGCATGAAAACAAGTCGAGCAGACTGGCTGATTTACGATTATCAATTGAATACTTATCAGAGATTTCTTTCGCTAACGGACCTGCTGTAATAATTGAAATCGTGTTATTAGCCGTGGCTAAATTGGTTAAACTTACTAATCCAGCGATACTGAATTCTCCACCTTTTTTTGTTTGAATGCGTCGTGTTAATAAGTTCAATAAGAACTGAATACCGCCGTTATAGCGAATGAGCTCAACCATTCCGCCAATTAAAAGAGATAAAATAATTAATTCCGACATTCCGCCAATACCTTCTGTCACAGTTTTAGCAAGAGAAGAAAGCGTGTAGCTTCCGTCAGCTAATCCAATCACGCCGGCTAATACAATTCCTCCGGTTAAAATGCTTAATACGTTTGCACCAAATATGGCAGCAACGAGTACGCCGACATAAGGCAAGATTTTAAACCAGCTAAAATCTTTAATTTCTACTGATGACGTATTGCCTAGCGTCATTACAAGTAATAAAATCACTGTAACAATCGCTGCAGGAAGGACAATAAAAAAGTTTACTTTTAATTTATCTGACATATTTGTTTTTTGCGTACGAACTGCCGCAATGGTCGTATCAGAGATTACGGATAGATTATCTCCAAACATTGCACCACCAACAACAGCAGCAATTGCCAATGTAATGGATACATGCGCCTGCTCACTGATTCCTACAGCAATAGGCCCTAACGCAGCGATCGTTCCCATTGACGTTCCCATCGAAATTGAAATGAATGCGCCAATAACAAAGATTCCGACTACCACTAAGCTTTGCGGAAGCACAGACAGAGCTAAGTTTACCGTTGAATCAACAGCTCCCATGCCTTTAGCGACTTGAGAAAAAGCACCTGCCAAAATAAAAATAAGTACCATAATAATGATATCAGGATGCCCTGCTCCTTTAGCAAAGCGTTCCACTTTTACATTAAGTGAATCTTTGCGGTTCATAGCCAGCGCCACAATGGCTGCAATGATAATGGCTACTAATACAGGCAGCTTATAAAAATCTCCCGTTATAATTCCTGATCCGACAAACAGGACTAAAAAGACGCCCAGCGGTAACAGCGCCCAGCCGTTTCCTTTTTGTTGTTCCATTCTTAACACCTCTTGTTTACGTAATAAAAAAAGACCTCTTCTTATTGATAAGAAGAGGTCTCTTATTTGTATCATAAGATTACCCTTCTCATCTTCCAAACGAAACATCGTCTGCTGGATTTGGCACCGCACTGCGTACAGCCAGTTGCCGAGACATCGTAGGGCCAGTCCCTCCGTCTCTCTTGATAAGAAGTTTGTAGTTGTTTTAAAAATAGTCTTTCACTACTGTAATCTCTTTTTATTTAATTGTCAAATGCTATTTTAGAAAAATATATAGTGTGAAAATTCTCACATCAATTAGCTACGTCACGTTTTAAAAACGCCACCCATGCTACGCCCATAAAGAAGACAAAGTGTGCAACTAAGATGAAGATTGAAAATGGAATTGTCATTCCGTCAAACATCGTCTTCATTCCGTCCATATACTGCACAAAGTTTGTGTTGGCGAACAGTAAAAATTTCCCCCACCATAGACCAAACTGTGATACTATCCCAGTTACTGCTTTCGCCCCAATACTTACGACAATAGCTAGACTTGAAGCAAGCGCGCTGTTTCTAAATAAAGACGACAGCATGAATGCGAACGTCATCATCATAAACGTTTCCATATACGCGCTGTCATACGTAAGCGTAATGTTTTTAAGCAGCTGCGCATCTCCTTCTAGACTGGCAAATCCAAAGAACAATGCTCCCCATACAAACGAAAAAAGCAAATAGCTCAGCAAGTAATACAAGCTAATTAAAACGAGCGTTATGTACTTGGACGTTAAAATCGTTGAACGTCTAGCAGGGCGAATTAAAAGAAGCTTAATGGTACCCGCTTCAAACTCTTTTGCAACCATTGATCCTCCAACAGCAAGCGCGAAAAATTGAACGAGGATCAGCATGCCTGCACTAAATGACAGGAAATTCAATATGTTGTCTTCCGTTCCTGCGCTGTTTGCTACTTTCTTCATTAAAAGAGCCATACAAAGAGTTAAGATGCCGATTGTAATAAACGTGACTTTTGTACTTCTTTTGTAAAACCATTTCATATGTTCATTTTGAATTAACTTAAGCATGGTGCTCTCCCTCCGTAACGGACATAAACGAATCTTCAAGCGTCTCATAAACAGGAGTGATTCGGTAGACTAAAATATCGCTGTCCACTAATTTTCTATTCACAGCTGGAATTTGTTCTTTCATAATCACTACATCAATACTATCGGATTTTATTGTTACTTGGAATTCTTGAGATAAAAGATCCGCTGCTTGTTGCACGTCAGATACTTCAAATTCTACATACATCCCTTGATCTCGACGATTTGGAGATAGATCTTGAACAGCTTTTAACTCGCCGTTTTGAATAATACCAACGCGGTCACATAATGCTTCCACTTCTTTTAATAAGTGGCTCGCGATTAAAATTGAAATGCCTTCTTCCCTGCAGAGGGTTTGTAAATATGTACGAAATTCTCTCATTCCCGCTGGGTCTAGACCATTTGTTGGTTCGTCTAGTAAAAGCAATGCAGGCTTATGTAAAATAGCTTGAGCTACTCCTAAACGCTGTCTCATCCCAAGGGAATACGTCTTCACTTTTGCATGAATGCTGTTTTCAAGCTTTACTAGCGCAATCACTTCATCCAAGCGTTCTGCCGTGATCCCTTCATGCATATTCGCAAAGTGTTTTAAATTTTGATAGCCCGTCAGATAATCATAAAACTCAGGGTTTTCAATAATCGCTCCAATTGATTTCATAGCTGATGTAAACTGTTCTTTTAAAGGAAACCCATTGACGGTAATTGTTCCCTTTGTTTCTTTAATGAGTCCTACGACGGTACGAATGAGCGTTGTTTTTCCAGATCCGTTTGGACCAAGCAATCCGAAAATCTCACCGCGCTCAACCGATAAGGATACATCATGCAAAATGGTTTTCTTCCCAATTACTTTACTGACATGATCTACTTGTAGCACTGTTTCTGTCATCATGTACATCCTTTCTTTAATTAGCAATACGCCTTCTATTGTTTCTCTTTTTTAACTATTTGTCTACTATAACCTTATTTTTGGAAAAGTAGCCCATTCAAATCATTCGTATTATCCGCTTACATTTGATAAAATAAAACAAATCTTAGTTAGAGGAGGACTTCTACATAATGAACTTAACCGTATACCTTGCCGGGCAAATTCATGATAACTGGCGAGACGAAATTAAAAACCAAGCAGAACAATTAAACCTTCCCCTTACCTTTGTCGGTCCCATGACAGACCATGACCGCTCCGACAACATTGGAGAAGAAATTTTAGGAAAACAGCCTAATGCTGTCTTAAAAGATGAAGCTGCTTCTCAAATTAATAATTTACGCACACAGGTGCTCCTTAAAAAATCTGATGTGGTCATTGCTTTATTTGGTGAAAAATACAAGCAGTGGAACAGCGCAATGGATGCGGCGACAGCCATCGCATTAGATAAACCGCTAATTTTGGTTCGCCCTGAAAAACTGCACCACCCGCTTAAAGAACTGTCAAACAAAGCGCAAGTTGTAGTCGAAACGCCAGAACAAGCTCTTCAAGCATTAGCTTATATTTTTGAATAACAACAAATAAGAGCTGTCGAAAACCGGCAGCTCTTATTTGTTGTTTGTTGAAGGCTCTGTACGAAGCATACGATGAGTATTTCGTGGGAAGTTCCGAGATTATTATTTTTTTAGGTTTTTTCATTTTTGACATAACGATAAGCAAAGTTACAGTCAGATGCTTACTTTTTTGATCCGGATGCTCCATAATCTTTAATCGTTAACTTCACATCATAGTTAATTGGCACTTCACTAAATGTTTGATCCCAATTTCCTTTGACCCTCATCCATGTTCTAGGCTGCTTAATTCTCAATTGATTTCCGAAACCTGCAACATCAACTTTATATTTTGTTTGCATTTTTTCTAGTACGTTTCTTACCAGGTACTTTACTTTTTTTTCTGAAGTTTTTTGCGCATTCTGTAAAAATTGATTATTAAAAGAGCTCCCTGAGGTCATCCAACTTTCAGATAGCCTTCCCACTGATTCAATGTGTACATCAAAAGAGATATTATCTCCTTTAACATGGGGTTGAATGTGACTTTTCATAGACTCTATTTCATATACAATCAGCTGACCGGTCTTTTTATCAAAGCTTTTTACTAGCCCGCCTTTCCCTTTCCCTGTAATCCAAGCCAAACCATCTAGTTCTTCTTCATTCAAAAAACCAATCATTTTGCTTGTTTCCCCTTTAATTATACCAGCACCCGCAAATTTGATTTCTCCATTTGCTGATAATACATTTTGCAACAGAAAACTAGATCCAGTTTGAATCTTGCTTGCTAATTTAATAAGCGGCATGGGCGGTAAAACCCGCGTTGTTCGATACGTATTGTCTATCATTCCATACAGGTGAAAAGCTGGGATCTCTCCTGCTGTTTTTGATTCTAACGTGTCGCTAGCTCTTCCTTTACTAATAAACACAAGGCAACTAGGTCTAAAATCATTGTCCCGAAGAGTTTGGTCCACTAATTGCTCTAAACTATACGCTCGTGCAAGGGCCTCACTGATAACCATTACTTTCATATGAGGACTAGTTAAAGGAGTGTCACTTCTTAAAGATAATTCACGAAGCATTTGAAAAGGAGAATCTCCTGTTTCCGAAATATTTACGTAAGATTTCTGCTGCGGTCCTCCTTGTTTAGTGGTTGAACTTGCGACTTGAGGAGTGATAAGTTGATAAGTTGACGTAATCAGGTTCTTTTTAGTATACCCTTCTCCTTGTTCATCAAATTCTTTTTCAGCTATGGACTCCTTACCTTTATCATAGGCCACACCCACTCCAAAACTTTGCTCTTCAATTTCATGACTGCTCCAGCAGCCTGCCAGAGGAAAGAGCAAAAAAACAGAAAACAAAACCAATAGGTACTGGAAATGGTTAAAGGTTTGTTTCATATTTTACTCCCTTTACTTTTGAAATAATGAGAAGAAGCAGCGGCAAAAAGCCAAATAAAACTAAGGCGATATTGCCAATCATATCTCCCAATTTAAATACATCATTAATATGTTTAGGAATCATGGAAATAAGATATATGACCGGAAGCAAACCATACATAAATGGATGAATGTTTTTTTGGAAAAGCTGAGACAGTCCTAATGAAGCGGCGTAATGGTTAATAGTAAAAGAAGCAAACATCTGCATGATCCATACAACTAGCAGCAAGGAATCAAATCGTTCAAAAATCAAGCCTGTCAGCTCAAAACTCCTTATTAAATCAAGCGTTGGCCATGTTCTTATTACTACTCCATCAATCGATAACGCTCCAATCACCATTACAACAGTAATCACATAAATAAATATAGGAATAGTAATTCCAACTAGCACAGCTTTTCCTGCTTTGTGCGGTTCTTTCATAAAAGCTAAAATGATTAACATGATTTCAGGACCGGTGAATGCAAGAGCAGTTGTTTTTACCCCTTTTAGTACTGGAAGGACTCCTGATCCAAGTACGGGGCGCAGATTATCTATTTCAAATATTTTCATACTCATAAAAGCTACCAGTAAAAAAAGAATAACGGTAATAGGGAATATAATTTCAAACAGTCGAGCGATCGGATTAATGCCCCCTCTAATTAAATAGAGGCTTATCCACATAAATGGCATAATAATAGCCCACGTCGGCGTTCCTTCCAGCAAGAGATATCCGGTTACTTCTGCCAATGAACGGGCGTGAAAACCACCAAGCAGTAAAAAATAACCTATCATAAGTAAGCTAATTAACTTACTCAACCATTTCCCTGTAATTTCTTTACTGTATTGATAAAACGTCTTTCCAGGGAATTTCCCGCTTAACTTCACCATGATTATCGCTGCTATCATGGTGACTATTCCTCCTAGAATAACAGTTAACCACACATCTGGTGTTTTCACTTGTTCCGCAGCTGTTCGAGGCAACGTCAGAATACCAGTTCCAAGTATAAAATTGATGACAATAATAGCTGTTTGTGGCGTCGTAATACGATCTTTTGAATTTATCATTACCTCTGATTCACTTCCTTTTATCATAAGCTGCTATCCTTTTCGTAGAGAATCTTTGGTGTGCATCATCTTTGGACGTCTTTTCATCATCATAAGAGGCATACGGACCATCAAGTCTTTCCATTCACTTAAACGATAGGGTACCGCTGGACTCATGTAAGATACGCCAAAACTTTTTAGTTTCACCAAATGACTGGTCATAAAAAGGAAAAATAAAACGACGCCGTATAATCCAAGTATGGCAGCGCATAGCATAGCTATGAAGCGAAGAATACGCAATGAAATCCCGACGCTATATTGCGGAATAGCAAACGATGAAATGGCAGTTAACGCCACAATAATCACTAAAATAGGGCTAACAATCCCTGCCTGCACAGCAGCTTCTCCAATAATTAATCCACCGACAATTCCCATTGCTGGACCAATTGGTTTTGGTAACCTGAGTCCAGCTTCTCTCAAGATTTCGATAGCTATTTCCATGAATAAGGCTTCTATAAGGGCTGGAAACGGCACTCCAGACTTTGTTCCTATAATGGAAATAGCCAATTTAGTCGGAATCATCCCTGGGTGGAACGAAATAAAAGCAATATACAAAGCCGGTGTAAAAAGGGAAAGAACTACTGCAATATAACGAAGAAAACGAATAAATGTACCGGGAATCCACCTTTCATAATAATCTTCCGGCGACTGTAGCATCATGCTAAACGTAACGGGGGCAATCAAAGCAAAAGGCGTCCCGTCTAATAAGATGGCTACTCTCCCTTCCATCAAAGCAGCAATTACACGATCAGGACGCTCCGTATTCTGCACCTGAGGAAATAGGCTAAGGTAATTATCTTCAATGAGTTGTTCCACATATCCTGACTCCGGTACATTATCAAGATCAATTTTTTTAATTCGTTTTTCTACTTCTTCAACTAGTTCTGGATCAACAATTTCCTTTATGTAAGCAACAACTAAGTCTTTTTTGGAACGCTTTCCTACTTGAAATTTCACCAGCGACAAATTTTCAATGTCTCCGCTTCCTCTTAATAAAGAAGTATTATCACTTAAAGATTCAGTGAAGCCTACTCTCGGCCCTCTCACTAATGCTTCTGATACGGGCTCTTCAATCGTCCTTGTTTTCACTTTGCTTGTACCAAGAATTAAAGCAGGTGATATTCCGTCAATTAAAAGAGCCGTAGATCCTGTTAAGACTTTTGATGTTACTTCTTTAATGAAATGAACCTCTTCTACATCACTGATTGATAATACTTGGCTTTTAATAAACTGTTTTGAAAGGCTTTCCTTTACGTAAAGCTGATCCTGTTGGTATTCTTTTGAAAAATCAGCCATCAATGATGACAAAATATGTTTTTCAATAAGATCTTTATCTGATAGCCCCTCTACAAAAATAATAGCTGCCTGAATGCCTGTACGTCCTATAATAAACTCCCGAAAATGAACGTCGGAGTTATGACCAATTTCATTTTTAACTGCTTTTAGAGTTAAAGCTAAATGATCCGTAACATGATTAGATGAATTTTGAGATGTAAATTCCTGTTTGTTTTCCTTTTCATTCGCATGGTTTCCTATTTTTTTTATTGTTGATCTCCATTTTTTCACTTTCATCACTCTTCCTCTGAATTACGAATCCCGCTTAATAATTTGTAGATTATATACGGGATGAAAAAAACCAGAACTGCTTGTATAAAAACTGGCCCTTCTGGAAGATAGGAAACAACTAATTTCCACATAATCATCACCCTATTTATGTCCATATCAAAGCAATTTTAGAAATAAGCATCCGTAAAATATCAGTGTTTACTTCATAGAAATTCTTTTATTTACCAGGTAGTATTATTCTTCTTTTTGTTTCTTATACAAAGGAATACAACATCCATCTTAAAAATGAAAAAGAGCTGCTTACTGAAGGCTTAGATATACTAGTTTGCTGCTCAAAGTTTTGGTGAATGCTAGAATAATCAAGCGTCACCGCTCAAAAAATCCCTTAAATGGTTGACGAGTGCTTAAAGTGTCGGTTACACTTTATGTTTGAAATATTGTATTCATATCGCTCTTATCTCAAAAGAATGGTATAATTTTATAGATATTGAATTTGGAGGACTGCTCATACATGATTACAGTTAGTAATGTAAGTTTACGATTTGGCGACCGAAAGTTATTTGAAGATGTGAATATTAAATTCACGCCTGGTAACTGCTATGGATTAATCGGCGCAAACGGTGCTGGAAAATCAACGTTTTTAAAAATTTTATCTGGTGAAATTGAATCTCAGACTGGTGATGTACATATGGGCCCTGGCGAACGCCTTGCTGTCTTAAAACAGAACCACTTCGAATATGAAGATCAAGAAGTTATGAAAACCGTTATTATGGGGCACGCTCGCCTTTATGAAGTAATGCAAGAAAAAGATGCTATTTATATGAAAGCAGACTTCACAGATGAAGACGGAATGAAAGCAGCTGAGCTTGAAGGTGAATTTGCTGAATTAAACGGTTGGGAAGCAGAATCAGAAGCGGCTATTCTTTTAAAAGGATTAGGTATTTCTGAAGATCTTCACGCCAAAAAAATGGCTGAACTAACGGGTAGTGAAAAAGTAAAAGTGCTTCTTGCACAAGCTTTATTCGGAAAACCTGATGTATTACTTCTAGATGAGCCTACGAATAACTTGGATATCCAAGCAATTCAATGGTTAGAAGAGTTCTTAATTAACTTTGAAAACACAGTCATTGTTGTATCACATGACCGTCACTTCTTAAACAAAGTATGTACGCACATTGCTGACCTTGACTTCAGTAAAATCCAAGTCTACGTTGGTAACTATGATTTCTGGTATGAATCAAGTCAATTAGCACAAAAAATGGCGTCAGATGCAAACAAGAAAAAAGAAGAAAAAATTAAAGAGCTTCAAGCCTTTATCGCTCGCTTTAGCGCAAATGCATCGAAATCAAAACAAGCAACGTCTCGTAAAAAATTGCTTGATAAAATTTCATTAGATGACATCCGTCCTTCTTCTCGTCGTTACCCATACGTGAACTTCACGCCGGAACGTGAGATTGGAAATGACGTACTTCGCGTTGAAGGTTTAACAAAAACAATTGACGGCGTAAAAGTACTTGATAACGTAAGTTTTATTATGAATAAAGATGACAAGATTGCTCTTGTAGGCCGAAACGAACTTGCAAATTCAACATTAATGAAGATTTTAATGGGTGAAATGGAAGCAGACAGCGGTACGTACAAATGGGGTGTCACAACGTCTCAAGCCTTTTTCCCAAAAGACAACTCCGAGTACTTTGAAAACGGAGATTTAAACTTAGTAGACTGGCTGCGTCAGTATTCACCTAATGATCAAAGCGAAAGCTTCTTACGCGGTTTCTTAGGCAGAATGCTATTCTCTGGTGAAGAAGTGTTGAAAAAAGCCAACGTTCTTTCCGGAGGAGAAAAAGTTCGCTGTATGCTTTCTAAAATGATGCTAAGCGGTTCGAACGTTCTTTTACTAGACGATCCTACGAATCACCTTGACTTAGAATCAATCACAGCACTAAACAACGGACTTATCAGCTACAAAGGTTCAATGATTTTCACATCTCATGACCATCAGTTCGTTGAAACGATTGCGAATCGTGTGATTGAAATTACGCCAAACGGAGTAATTGACAAGCAAATGACGTACGATGAGTATTTAGAAGACAGCAACCTGCAAAAACAAGTAGCTAGCATGTACGCTTAATAAAAAATCCCCCCGTTCTTTAAAGAACGGGGGGATTTTTTATATATGCACCTCTTGATTTAGCGATGACTTCGGAGAATACGTTAAAAACACTAAGCTAGCCAACACTAGTGCTGCTCCGCATATGTTTACCAAAGTTAGAGATTCTCCTAAGAAAAAGACGCCAAGTAAAAAAGCGGTAACGGGCTCTGCTAACGATAACGTTACGGCGGTAGACGCTTGCACTGACTTAAGCGCTGTAGAAAATAATACATAAGCAATCGCCGTCGTAAGTATTCCTAAATGAAGAGCAATCCCCATTCCATTTAAAGAGACTAGCCAGCTCATATCGTACATAAACCAGCATGGTATCAGTAAAACGGCGGCGGCTGTGAACACAAGCGAAGCTCCTACTTGCGGATCAACATGCTGAACAATTTTTTTATTGACAGTCGTATAGCAAGCAAAAGACGCCCCTGCTCCTATCGCCATACCCAAACCTATCACGTCGATTTGAGTATCTTTTTTTAACAGCAAGCAGCTGCACCCTATAATACCAGTAACCGTAGCAAGCAACCATTTTTTTGTAGGTTTCTTGCGGTACACTATGTAATCTAATACTCCTGACAAAACAGGCGCACTGCCAATTGCCACCATTGTGCCTACTGCAACACCCGTTTTAATGACAGCGGAAAAAAATAACGGCTGATAAGCGGCCATACTTGCTGCAGCAACCGCAAGAGGCAAAATAGGAAGACGTCTTACGTCCACATTCTTTCTTTGTATAAGACAAGCTGTAAGAAGCGATAGTCCCCCTACCGCTAAACGTACGGCTCCAATAGCCACGGAATGCGCTTCAGCAGACGCTAAAGCTTGGGCGGTTCCTGTTGTTCCCCACAAAACTGCGGCACATAAAATAAGTATTTTTGATAATGAAGTATTCATCGTTTCATCTCCTTTCTTTTATCATAGCTAAAAGAAAGAAAAAAGTTTTTCCGCTTTTATGATCTTATTTGTCTGTTTTTAAGATACTTCGATATTGCGTCGGTGAGACTCCTTCTTGTTTTGCAAACCATTTAGTGAATGAAGACAAGCTGTGATAGCCGACTTCGTGCGCAATATACGTTATCGAATAGCTGCTCTCTTTTAACAGTTCTTTTGCTTTATTTAAACGTATACGCGCTACATAGCTTTGAGGCGAATAACCCGTTTTTTGTTTAAACCAAGCGGAAAAATAGGCAGGATGATAATTTTCCAGCTTAGCAAGACTTTCTATGTTTAACTCTTGATTAAAGTTAACATGAAGGTAATCAATGGATTTAAACGTTTGTTTCTTTGGTAAATAATGCTGAACGTAACGGACTAAATCTTCAAGCGCCCCCCTGTCAGTGCTTTTTTGAAGCCCATCAAGTAACAGGTAGCGAAGTGCTTTCCAGGTTGAATCCCATTGAATAAAAACTGCTTCTTGAGAAAGATGCGCACTTTCTGTAAATTTCAAAGGAATATCAACAACCAAACATTCATTTGTATTTTTAGCTTGATACGTATGAAGCTGACGAGGCGGAATGTAAAAACATCCTTCTTGCAGCGTTAAGTGCTGCTCGCTTGCTTGAATATCAAGAGCGCCTGCTAGCGGAAACAAAAGCTGACTGTAGTTATGATCATGAGTATGAGGTGAATAGCTGTAGGCTCTTTTTTCACAAATAATTTCACGTAACGTATCCATTTTGTTCTCCTTTCCTTATTTCCTGTCTCAAAGAAGCTGTTCTATGCCGTCCAAAACGGTTCCCAGCACCCTTAACGATTCTGCTGGAGCATATAAAACATCCAATGAATGATCGGCATTTTCGATGACCGCAATATTCATTGGATTTGTTTTTAATCGATAAACTTCTTCAGTATAATAGTGATCACCACTTCCTATTACAAGAAGACCTTTGTGAGAGCTTTTTAGTAAACTTTCAAACAGTTCTGTTCTTGTTAAAAGCGGCGTCAGTAAAAGCATCACTGCGTCTTTGTAAACTTCATCTTTCATAACTCGCTGAATTAGAGGAATGGTCCCAAGCGATTTCCCTGCAAATATGATATCTTTATAGCTATTTTGAGGCAAAACGTCTTGCAGCACTAAACAAATGTCTTTCATCATAACGTCTGCAATCTCATCTGTAGACTTTGTCATCAGCTCTTTGGAATATGTATAGTGAATCTGAACCACGTCAATTCCGTGTTTTATCATCAGCATCGTTACATAATACAACAGGGGCTTTTCGTACGTATAGCCTAGCCCTGAAAACATAAAGCAAATACGAGGCCCTCCTGTTTTAATATATGTATAGGTAATCTTATTAGTTTGGCTGCTTACACTTTTTTGCTCTACTTGCATGTCACTCCTCCTTTTTAAATATTCTAACATTTAATCCCGTAAAAAAACCCCATCTTTTTCTTTAAAAAATAAACGGGTTTGATAATGTATCGTTAAGCTATTGTAGAGCCGTTTAATGACGTTCTATTAGGTTCTGGTTTTCAAAGCAGCATATCTTTATAAATTAAATTATATGGGGGCAACTGTTTTTTCTTTTTTACATAAATAAAAGTTACAAAAAACACTACTGTACTTTTCCACAAACATTTATAAGCTTATCTAAAACAGAAAAATAAGTAGAACAACAAACTTCGAAAATATAAGAAGGTGATAGTATATGAGCAAGTGGATGCCTCACATTTTAACGAAAAAATTCTGGTAGAGAAACAAACAGAGGTCTAACGCTAAAAATAAGTTCAAATAATAGGATTACGAGCAACTTTTGGCGTAATTTATCGGCCTCCATTATCTCCGTTCACAAAGAAATCGTGGATATAATAAAGTTGTATAAAAGGCTGAATTACTTGGTGTATGTGCTAATCCAAAAGCATTATCTACCTTAATTAAAAATGTATTTTTTTGTAAGTTCAACACAATCTTTTGGGCCATTTAATACAATAATCTGGAGGTGAGGGAATGAAAGAACATCAATCTATATCTATTAGTTTGTGTATGATTGTAAAAGATGAAGAAGCTGTGATAAGGGATTGTTTATCATCTATTCAAGAAATAGTTGATGAAATTATTGTGGTTGACACGGGATCTACCGATGAGACAAAGAAGATTATTGCTGAATTCACAGATTTTATTTATGATTTCAAATGGACTAATGATTTTTCAGCTGCACGGAATTTTGCTTTTTCTAAAGCTAAGAAAGACTATATTTTATGGCTTGATGCGGATGATATTATAACTGCAGAAAATAAAGTAAAGTTATTAACATTAAAACAAACATTGAATTCCAATATAGATGCTGTATCAATGAATTATCACCTTGCATTTGATGAGAGTGGTAATCCGAGTTTCATCTCCCGGCGCAACCGTCTTGTTAAGCGCAAAATGAATTTTAAGTGGTTTGGTTTTGTACATGAATTTTTAGAAGTATACGGAAATATTATTGATTCGGATATTGCTATTACTCATAAAAATTTTAAAAAAAGCAGTGATCGTAATTTACGAATTTATGAAGAATTATTAAAGGATGGAAAATCGTTTTCTCCTAGAGATCAGTATTATTATGCTAACGAGTGTAAAGATCATTGTATGTACGAACAAGCAATTGAATGGTACCAGAAGTTTCTAGATGGCGCAAAAGGATGGCTTGAAGATAATATTGAGGCTTGTGGAAGAATGGCAGATTGCTATATTTATTTAAAAGACTGGTCTAATGCTATTGATAGTTGTATCAATTCTTTCAGATATCATGCTCCAAGAGGAGAGATTTGCTGTCGATTAGGCTTTATATACTTACAGCAGAATTGTATTGAAAAAGCTATTTCTTGGTATAAACTCGCTACAGAAATAGAAATTCCAAATACTAGCCCTTTTGTGAATAAGCCTTGTTATACATGGCTTCCTCATTTACAACTTTGTTTATGCTACAGTAAACTATCTAAATTTCACGAAGCTAAAAAACATAATTCTCTTGCTGCTTCGTTTGTTCCTGACAATCCTCATGTTAAGCATAACGAAAATTTTCTTCATTCTGTTCTTCAATAAAATAAAAATTTTATAAAATACTACTATTTATCATTATTTAAAAACATCAATTTACAAAGAAATATAAATCTGAAAACATTACTAAGCTAGGGCGTTATCTAAGTAATTAGTGGAGCAAACACTTTTCCCCCACTCTTAAATCCCTCTCATATCAACAGCTTCCTCACCCTCCATCTTTTTCTTAAAAAAATGAGGGTTGAGGAAATAGCTCTGCAAGCAATTCATAAGACTTCTTTTTTGCTTCATAGTCATGGATATTTGTAATAATTAAAAATTCGTCGTTATCGTATTTTTGCTGCAGCTGAGTTAACCCTTGTTTTACTTCAGCTGGATTTCCTACGATCATACGAGGACGATTGGTGCTTATTTTTTTAAGCTCTTCTTCTGAATAAGAACGATTGCGCACTTCTTCTATCGATGAAATTGTTGTGTCTCCGCCTTTGGCTACTTTCAACAGCCAATCATCCAACGTTTTGGCGTGTTCCTCGGCTTCTTCTGTTGTTTCTGCACATACAACAAATACACATACGTTGGTGTTAGGCTTTGATTGATACGAAGAAGGGACAAATTCTTCTTTATAATGACGAATGGCTTCTTGTCCACCAACTGAATAAATAAAGTGTCCAAACGTAAAAGAAATGCCCAGCTCAGCAGCTGATCTTGCTCCTCTTTTATTGATACCAAGATGCCACAGTTCCGGTTTTGTTTCACTTAACGGATAAGCTGTCACCCCGTAATACGGATGGTCAGACGGCAAATTATGCTCAAGATGCCCTTTTAACGCCTGAATTTGCCGCGGAAATTCATTGAGGCTTTTACGTACTCCATCTGTAAGCGCTAGCCGCGTCAGCACATCTCCTCCCGGTGAGCGTCCAAGACCTAAATCAATTCGATTCGGAAACAGATTTTCAAGCAGCTGAGCATCTTCTGCTACTTTATACGGACTGTATTGAGGAAGAAGGACTCCTCCAGATCCAATTCGGATTCGGCTCGTTTGAGAAGCTAAGTGCGTCATTAAAAGAGTTGGAGATGAGCCTGCAAGACCGTTCGTATTATGATGTTCCGCTACCCAAAAGCGGTGGTAGCCCAACTTTTCCGTTAATTTTGCCAGTTCCACCGTACGTTTTAACGCTTCTTTTGGTGTTGATCCGCTTGAAACTGGAGACTGATCCAATACGCTTAGCTTAATCATAGCTGATTCTTCCTTTCGATTTTCAATTTCTATTGTATCTATTGTAGGAGAAAAATATGAATTCGTCTTGAAATTTGCTTCACGCTCATAAAAAAAGCAAACGCTAAGGCGCGTTTGCTTTTTCTTTTTCTTATTTTGCTTCGTGTATTTCTTTCACACGCTTATCGCTCGGCAACAGCCATGTTAACAGCCCTAGGATTGGTAAATAGCTGCAAAACAGCATAATAAACTGAAGGCTGAAGACATCGGCTAATTTACCGAATACAACAGCTCCTAAAGCTCCCATCCCAAAAGCAAGCCCTACAATTAAGCCGGAAACCAAGCCAATTTTCCCCGGCATCAGCTCTTGAGCATAGACGACCGTGACGCTGAAACTTGACTGGAGAATAAAGCCGATTAGTATTAAAAGAGGCGCTGCGACTCCGAGAGAAACGTGAGGGAGTAATAAAGTAAACGGTACTGACCCTAACATAGAAAACAATAAAATATTTCGTTTTCCGAAACGATCGGCAAGCGGACCTCCAAAGAATGTTCCAAACACCCCTGCAATCATAAATAAAAAAACGTAAAGCTGGGCGCTTTTGATAGGCAAATTAAATTTTTCAATAATATAAAACTGAAAGAAATTAAGGATGCCGGCTCCGTACCATGAACGTGCAAAAACAAGAAAAATTAAAAGTCCAATCGCAAAAATAATTTGCTTGTTCATCGTAAATGAAGCATCTGACTGCTTTTTCTTCAAGCGTTGACGAGTAGCTAACTCTGATTTATACCATTTAGAGACGCTGTATAGAACCACTACGCCGATACCTGCAATTAACGTAAACCAAATTGTTCCAAACTGACCAAGTCCGATAAAGATAAATGCCGTAAACAGCGGAGCCATCGACTGTCCAGTATTCCCGCCAACTTGATAAATAGACTGTGCCAGCCCCCGCTTTCCTCCTGCTGCCATATACGCTACGCGAGAACCTTCCGGATGAAAAATAGCGGATCCAAACCCTACAAATAAAACAGATATAATCACAAAATAAAAATTTGGCGCTAAAGCGAGTCCAACCATACCAATCATGCTTAAACACATTGCAATTGGCAATAAAAACGGCGAGGGACGCTTATCGGCAAATACGCCGAACACCGGCTGCATGATCGATGACGTCATGTTTAAAGCAAAGGCAATCCAGCCGATTTGCGTGTAGTTTAAATTCATCGATTTTTCAAGGACTGGAAAAAGTGCCGGTATAACAGACTGCATACAATCATTTAGAAAATGTCCTAAACTAATAGCAAATAAAATACGGTAAATCGTCGCCGGCTGCGCTTGCTGCGTTCGTGCTGCTGCTTGCATTCATAACCCTTCTTTCTTATTTAATCTACATTAAAAAAACTGTTAAAGTCTTACAATGTCTTTTTCTATTATACAGTGAAAAGTAAGATTATAGTTGTTTTCTTTTTTATAAAAAAGGGAAAATTGCCTGTGAGGTGAGAACAGTGAAAAAACATGTGCATATGATTGTAGACGGACGCGTTCAAGGGGTTGGGTTCCGTCACTACACGCAGCTAAAAGCAATGGAATGCTCTATTAACGGATGGGTACGAAATCGAGACGATCAAAAAGTAGAAATTGATGCTGAAGGTGAAGAAAGTAATATCCAAAAATTTATTGAAGAAATTAAAAAAGGTCCCTCGCCGTTCGCTTCTGTCAGCAATGTGGAAGTAAAGGTAGTAAACACCCCTTCCCACACCCATTCTTTTCGCGTAAAGTACAGTTAAAATACTCGCTAAATTAAGATAATTTTTGATAAAATGGAAAAGTAAGCGATTTTATATCATCTACATATAAGGGGGAAAAAACGATGGTTGAAAACAAAATTGTGTTAATTACAGGTGCAGCTCAAGGTATTGGTTATCAAATTGGTGAGCGCTTTGCTGAAGACGGAGCGACTGTTGTCTTAACTGACTTGAATGAAGACGGAGTTAAGAAAGCAGCAGACAAATTGAAGACAAAAGGCTACGAAGCATTAGGCATTAAAGCAGATGTGACAAATGAAAGTGACATTGAACAAATGATTGCTCAAACGGTTGAAACATATGGCCGCCTTGATGTATTAATTAACAATGCTGGCATGCAATTTGTTTCCCCGCTCGAAGAATTTCCTACTGAAAAATTTGAACTTTTAACGAAAATTATGCTTGTTGCACCTTTTGTTGCGACTAAGCATGCGTTTCCTATTATGAAAAAGCAAAAATTCGGCCGCATTTTGAACATGTCTTCCATTAACGGATTGATTGGTTTCTCAGGAAAAGCGGCATACAACAGTGCTAAGCACGGCGTGATTGGCTTAACGAAAGTGGCTGCTCTTGAAGGTGCGGAGCACGGCATTACGGTAAATGCGATTTGCCCTGGTTATGTTGATACACCGCTTGTTCAAAATCAATTAAAAGATTTAGCACGTACGCGAAATGTAGCGCTTGAAAAAGTACTAGAAGAAGTTATTTATCCTCTTGTTCCTCAAAAACGCTTGCTGGCAGTTGATGAAATTGCAGACTACGCAATGTTTTTAGCAAGTGATTTAGCAAAAGGCGTCACCGGCCAAGCTGCTGTGATCGATGGAGGATATACGGCTCAATAAAAAAAGAGTGTCAGTGTAACTGACACTCTTTTTTATTTATTGAATTTCAAATTCTCCTAAAGAACCGGTCGTCTGACCTGCTTTTACTGCTTCTGCGTATAAATAATACGTTCCCGCTGGAAGAGCTTCACCATTAATTTTTCCGTCCCACGTTGCGCTAGAGAATCCTTTTCCTACATTCGTATACGAACTTAACAATTCCCCTTTTTCTAGCGTTGCATCGTAAATGTAATAGCTAAGCTTCTCTGCTCCTCCTGGTAAATAACTGCCGTATTCAAACGAGCCATTTCCTAGTACATCTACATACGCAGAAGTAACGCGAGGATAATCCGGCTCTTTTACAAATAAGATCGTTGGAACATCGTACGTTTCTTTATTGTTACTTACCGTAATTGTGCCTTCGTAATAGCCAGGAGATAATTTCCCTGCATCTACTTTTACATTGAGATTTACTTTTTGCGTTTTTCCTGCATTAACAACTAAATCGTTTGTTGATTTAACGTCAATTGCTTGATGGCTTTTCTTAAATTTCACTTTGACCGAGTATTTTTGACTGTGATTTGATAGATTTTTAATCTTAAAGCTTTGTTTTTCTACTTGTTTCCCTTTATCTTTATAAAAGACGCCGTACGAGTGACTTCCTGGGGTAATAAGCGTTTTTGCTTTAATTGCATCTACTACGCGCATGCTTCCTGCACCCTGCGTATTATGAGGGTAAATGAGCCCGTTGCGGTCACGAAGCAGTTCCGTTGTGTTCATTAAAGATGCTTTTACGTCTTCTACTTTATAATTGGGATGCGCCTGTAAAATTAACGCTGCTGCTCCTGCTACGTGCGGTGCGGCCATGCTTGTTCCTTGTTTTGATCCATATCCATGAGGATTGCTTGGATCATTGGTTGGCACTGTACTGATAATATCGACTCCCGGTGCCGAAATGTCCGGCTTAATCATCCACGTATCCACAACCGGTCCGCGAGATGAAAAGTCAGCCATTGTTTCATCGACTGTCTGATTAAAGGTTGCAGTAAAAGAGCCTGTGACGGATCCTTTTGCTAAAGAAGATATCAAAGCTTGTCCATCGGCTTTCGATAGGCGAATACTCGGCAGAGATGTACCTGGAATATCAGGAATTGTTCCTTCTACGTTATTGTAAATGACTGTTGCAACAGCGCCAGCTTTTTTCGCATTGTCAACTTTATCTACAAATGCAATGTCACCGCGGGAAATAACCGCTACTTTTCCTTTTACATCCTTTCCTTCAAAATCTTCTGGTTTTCCAAGTCCGACAGGTACAAATTCATAATTTTTACCGCTTGCATCCAGTAACGCCTTGTCGTTTGGAAAGCCCATTACTTCAGCTGAAGCATAGCTTGCGTTATCTACGGTTAATGTCGTTTTATACAAATTATAAGGAAGCTGAGTCGCACCAACTGAAATAGCTTCACGAGACGTTCCCGGAGAGCCTACTGTCCAGTTAGCTGGTCCACTGTTTCCATTTGATGTAACGGCTACTACTCCTTCTTCCATTGCCCAATCTAATGCAATACTCGTTGCCAAGTCCGGATTATTAATCGTATCTCCAAGCGACAGGTTCATTACATCCGCCCCGTCTTCTACCGCACGTTCAATACCGGCAATCACGTCTTCGGTTGAACCCGTTCCTCCTGGGCCTAGTACACGATACGCAAGTAAATGAGCATCAGGAGCTATCCCTTTAATTTTTCCGTCCGCTGCAATTGTTCCCGCTACGTGCGTACCGTGCGTTGTCGCTTCGCCTTTTGGATCTCCAGCCGGCGTTTCTTGAGGGTCTTTGTCATCATCAACAAAATCCCATCCTTTATATTTCTCAAACGCCGACTTTAAATCCGGGTGGTCGTAATCAACGCCTGTATCGATAACGGCTACGGTCATATTTTTACCTGTATATCCTGATTTCCACGCTTGATCTGCTCCCACGTAGTAAATGCTTTTATCCATTTCAGAACCGTATTCTTCGGCGCTCACTTCTTTCGATTTCACTTCTGTTGTATGATATTCAACGCTTGGATAAATAGCTTTTACTCCAGGTAAACTTGCTACTTTTTCAAGGTCATTAGCCGGAAGTTCCGCTGAAAACCCAGAAAACACTTGGTCGTATTCTCGCTTTACTTTTGAAGTTTTAGAAGCTTTTGAAAGTTCTTTTTTCACTTCGTCACGCGCTTTTTTAATCTTTCCTTTACTTTGCGCTACTCCTTTTTTCTTGGCTTCCGCTACAGACTCTTCATTTAACTCCACAATAACTTTTACTTTTTTAGCCGATTTTAAGTTATAGTCTCCTTGAATTTTAACTAGTGACGGTTCCAGCGCCGGCTTTGAATTTCCATTAGCCGATGCTCCCATTGCAAAAGAAGATAAAGCAACCGAAAATGCTACTGTACTCAATACAGCCCGAATTGATACTTTTTTCATCGTTTTTCCCTCTCCATTTCTCTCTATAATTCGTACGACTATGTATGTCTTCATCCCCAAAACATACGCATCTTTTACTTAGCTAATGAGCTAAAAACTAGAATAGTATGGAAGTTCTATATATTACTATAAAATCCTTGAGTCTATGGAATCATTTTATATATTTCTCCAAATTGAGCACTACTGCTCAAAAAAGGAAGAATTTTGTCTGTTCTTTGCTTTTTCAGCACTTTTTTATTCCTAAAATTATGAAAAAATTAGATGAATATACAAGAATACTGACGATTTTCTGTTAATTTAGCTATTTCGATGAGGGACTCATTCCTACTTTCTCTTCGTTTACTTATAAGG
Organism: Priestia sp. TRN 1309; assembly: GCF_050846875.1. Lineage (NCBI taxonomy): Bacteria > Bacillati > Bacillota > Bacilli > Caryophanales > Bacillaceae > Priestia > Priestia sp. TRN 1309. The sequence continues at coordinate 875,290 of NZ_JBOZGM010000002.1, forward strand.
TTTTTTTATTATTTTAAGAAAATTGTTCTTATAAGCGTTTTTTATTTTATTAATTATTATTTAGAACATAGTTTAATTAAATATTAAATATCACATTTAATTAAATGAAATTTTTAAAAATTACGAATAATAAAAGTAGTTCGTGCAGATACTAACGTCAACGCTCGCAAAAAGGGAGGTATGATTATGATAGATTTAAATTTCATCCTACTCATCCTTGATCTTCTTTCATCTCTTGTCACGATTGGCATCTACTTTACAACTAAGTAAGTGCTTAACCTTCTCTTTACTCTTCTAGCGTATGTACTTAAGCTATCACAAAAAAGAAGCAAGCCAATTTTTACTGGCTTGCTTCAACTATATAATAAAGTAGTTAGAGTGGAAGGGATTTATCCGCGTCTTCCGCCTCTGCCACCTCGTTTTGATTCAGTGCTGCGTTTTAGTGTAGATAAATTATCTTCACTATCTTTTAAGAAACGCGCCATTTTTTGTTCGAAGTTTTCCTTTGGTTGGAAGTTGCTTTTAGAACGATTATCATTATTTCTTGCCTGACGTGGCGGGCGTTGTGAATAAGAAGATGAGGGTCTTTCCGGTTTATCTATCGCTTTTTTAATCGATAATCCAATTTTTCCGTCTTTCTCATTAACGACTTTCACTTCAATTTCTTGACCAACTTTAAGATGGTCATTAATGTCTTTTACATAGCTGTCAGCTACCTCACTAATATGTACAAGCCCAGTTTGACCTCCAGGTAATTCTACAAATGCTCCAAAATTAGTAATACCTGTTACTTTACCTTGTACCTTGCTACCTACTTCAACTGCCATAAAAAATGTTCCTCCTCAATAATATTAAAAGCACTTCATTATACCAAAGTGCGTAAGAATAACAAAGTGTGTATGAGAAAACAATTTGTTAAATTACACTTTTTCCGCCACTTTTTTGTTTTATGAAAGAAATCAGTCAAAATAATGCCCATATTAGATATACCTAATATGGGCATTTCTCTCATTTCCACCATTCATCAAACATGCTAGCCGGTAACTGACGCTTATGTTCAGTAATACGATAGCGCTGTTCAATTTTTTCAACGGCTTCTTGTGATACTTCTTTTCCTTCCAAATAATCGTCTAGTTCATCATAAGAAATTCCTAGTTCCGTTTCATCAGATTGACCAGGACTATTATCTAATAAGTCAGCGGTTGGTACTTTTTCGTACAATCGTTTATCTGCACCTAATTCTTTTAGCAATGCTTTTCCTTGACGTTTTGTTAATCCCGTTAGAGGCAGCACGTCTGCTCCGCCATCTCCGTATTTTGTAAAAAAGCCTGTTACTGCTTCTGCTGCATGATCGGTTCCGATAACTAAAAGGCCGTTTTCTCCTCCGATTGCATACTGTACAATCATACGCGTACGTGCTTTGACATTTCCTTTATGAAAATCAGACAGTGCTATATCTGTAGAACCTGTAAACGAACTTTCAAATGCTTCCACCGTGTTTTTAATATTAAATGTATATGTTTCATTAGGTTTAATAAATTCTAGTGACGCCTTCGCATCCGCTTCATCATGCTGCGTGCCATGAGGCAAGCGAACGGCTACAAATTTTGCTTCATATTCTTCTTTTCGCAATTCGTCTACAGCAATCTGCGCTAATCGTCCAGCTAAACTAGAGTCCTGCCCTCCGCTTATACCTAATACAAAGCCTTTTGCATTTGCTGACTTTAGGTAGTTTTTCAAAAAATCAACGCGGGCACGAATTTCTTGTGCTGGATCAATTTCAGATTTCACATGTAGCTCTTTTCTTATTTTTTCTTGCATGTCTGACATAATACATGCTCTCCTTCCATTATATGTAGATTTCTTACTGATACAAACCATGTTCTTTACTATAAAAATAACAGAGATCAGGCATTAAATATCGTGGTTCTCCGCCCCTGGCAAATTCTTGACGAATATAAGTAGAGCTGATTTCCATTGCAAGCCCCTTATCAAGAAGCTGAAACCGGCCGTCGTCATAATTTCGAAGCAAAGGAGAATGACTAATAGCTTTCAACATGTCTATTCCCTCTCTTGCCATGATGATAAACTGGTTTTCACTAATAAGTTCATCTGCTTTCTTCCACTTGCCCTCACCAATATCTTGCAGTAAGTCGGCTCCCATAATAAAAAATAAGTCAGCGTGTGGGAGCAATTTTTTAAAGTGCTCCATAGTGTAGTATGTGTAATGATAGCCGGGCAATACGTCTAGCTCATACGTATCGAGCAAAAATTTCGGGTTGTCTTTAATCGCTAAGCTAACCATATTTACACGGTGTTCATCGGACGTTTGGAGCTTTTTATCTGTCCGTTTGTGCGATGAAGGCAAGAAGATAATAGCATCTAACTTCTTTCGATGCGCAACCGTTGATGCCGTCCAAAGATGAACGTTGGTAACCGGATCAAAAGATGAACCATAAATCCCAATTTTCGCTCCTTTTTCTAAAAGCGTATCTATTTTCTTATCAGGGTTTAGCTGTTGAAAATAAGCAAGCGTATCTGACATGTCTCCAGCTCCCTACTATTTTTTATTTAGGGCTTCCGCTACTTTTTGTTTTACGTACGCAATTTGACGCGTTTTATTTTCCCAACACTTTTCGCTTAAATCTACTGGATATTCTTCTGGATTGCGCGTGCGCTTATATTCATCCCAAAGCAGCTCTAAATTATCTTTTACGTACTGCTGAATTTCCTGAAGTTCTTCTGTTTCATACACAAGCTTTCCGTTTACAAAGATATCATGATGAAGTTCTTTTGCCTCAAAATTTGTGACGAATTTACTGATAAACGTATGAACAGGATGGAACATTTTTAAACGCTCTTCGCTTTGAGGGTCTTCGTCTTCCATCGTAATATAATCCCCTTCAGATTTCCCATTCAAATTATTAATAATACGATATACGCGCTTTAACCCTGGTGTACTGACTTTTTCAGGATTCGCACTAATTTTAATCGTATCCATCATCTCGCCATTTTCTCCTTCAATAGAGACGAGTTTATACACTGCTCCAAGCGCCGGCTGATCATATGCAGTAATGAGCTTCGTACCAATTCCCCACATGTCTATCTGTGCACCTTGCGACTTTAAATGCATAATCGTATCTTCATCTAAATCGTTGGAAGCAACAATTTTTGTCTCTGTAAACCCTGCTTCATCCAACATTTGACGAGCTTTTTTAGACAAATAAGTTAAATCGCCGCTGTCTAAACGAATCGCCGTAAAATTAATTTTGTCTCCTAATTCTTTTGCTACTTTAATCGCATTGGGAACTCCTGATTTTAACGTATCGTACGTATCAACTAGAAACACACAGTTTTTATGGCGACGAGCGTATTTATGAAATGCAATATATTCGTCTTTATAAGCTTGCACCATTGCGTGGGCATGCGTTCCTGCAACTGGAATTCCAAATTTCTTTCCTGCACGCACGTTAGAAGTAGCACCAAATCCGCCAATATAGGCTGCTCTTGTTCCCCAAATAGCAGCATCCATTTCTTGAGCGCGTCGCGTTCCAAACTCCATTGCCACTTGGTCTCCTACTACATGTTTGATTCGGGCTGCTTTTGTTGCAATCAGCGTTTGGTAATTCACAATATTTAAAATCGCTGTTTCTACAAGCTGAGCTTCAATTAACGGTGCTTCTACACGTAAAATTGGTTCATTATGAAACACAAGCTCACCTTCACGCATACATCGAATTGTCCCAGTAAATGTAAGGTCTTTTAAGTAAGCTAAATAATCTTCTTTAAAACCTAATTCTTCGTGCAAGTACGTTAAATCAGATTCGCTAAATTTAAATGCTTTAATATATTCAATAATTCTTTCTAATCCAGCAAAAACAGCATACCCATTTCCAAAAGGAAGTTTGCGGAAAAAAACTTCAAAAACAGCCTTCTTTTGATGAATGTTATCTTCCCAATACGTTTCTCCCATATTAATTTGATATAGATCGGTGTGTAGCATTACGCTGTCATCTGTAAACATATTCATTGATTTCCTCCACTTTTATGTCCTTAAATAATTTCTGCTCTGAGGCAAGATTTAAAGTGTTCGAGCGCCCACTCATGGCCTTTTTGATTAAAGCTCGCTACGGCTTTTTCATAAATATAAATAGCAAATCCTTTATTATAAGCATCTACTGCTGTATGAAGTACACAGATATCCGTACATACACCTGCTAAGTAGACATCGGTAATCTGTCTTTCTCGCAGTTTAATCTCCAGATCTGTTCCAGCAAATGCGCTGTATCTCGTTTTATTTATCCATTCTACATTTGCCTTTGATTGATACACATTATATAAATCATTTAACTTTCCGTATAGCTTCCTTCCTGCAGAACCTTCAATATTATGAGGCGGAAACAGCGCTGATTCTGGATGCAAGGAATCATTTTCTTTATGAAAATCAATGGCAAACACGACATACTCGCCTTGCTCAATAAATTGACGCGTGATATCGCTTATGGATGTTTCAATGTGTCGCCCTGGTTCTCCGCATGTCAAAGCCCCGTTTTCAGCTACAAAATCATTGGTATAATCAATGTTAATCAGTGCTTTTTTCATTATGTTTCCCCCTCATAAATAAAAATTAACAGTTAACATATTGTTAATTATTTGAATTGAAAGTTTTTTCTTTTAATAGCGTGCTGTATAGATTGGCTTCATCACATTCATCTCAACAAACCGGTAGAGCTTTGTTGGCTTTTTAGACGTTCTCGTCGTTGTTTTTCCGTCTACTTCTTCAATGAATGGCAGCATTCTTATTTTTCGTGCAAACGCCTGATCACTTTTAATTGCCGCATCATCCGTTACGGTAAGCAGCACAGCCTGCAGTTCAGAGTATGTAAACTGAGAAGGCAGAAACTTCTGAGCAATAGTCGTTTGCAATAAATCTTTCTTAATTTCCTTGATTGCATCTCGAATGATGATTTCATGATCAAAAGCTAAAGGCAATGAAAAGATTTCATCTATTTTAAATAATTCAACTCGAGCAGCATCATCATTCGCTTTTCGTTTTATTAGACTATCTTCTGGGACAATTGCATAATGTGCGTTTGTGATGACCCATCCCCTATCGTCTCTTCCGGGCTCATCATAGACACCATAGTGTTTTAAATGGATATCGTTCACGCCCGTTTCTTCTTCGAGCTCTCTTTTAGCCGCTTCAAAAGCTGATTCATCAGGATGGACAAATCCGCCGGGAAGCGCCCACTTTCCTGCTTCGCTGTTCTTTTCTCCCTCCGCGTTTAGCATTGCTCGCTGGATAAGCATTAATTTTAAATTCATTTTAGGTGGTTTGTATGGTTCTTTTTCTTCCGTCACAATCGTAAATACAGCAATATCTGACGTATAGCCATAGGGTTTAGGGTATTCTTTTTTCATTTGATTCGTCATTGCTTTTTTGTTCGACATTCAGCATTTCTCCTGATCACTCTTTTTACAATTAACAATATGATTAATGTTAATTATATTTGTTTTATGGAAAATGTCAATACTTTTCCCACTAATTATAAAGAGAAGGTAATTTATGTTGTAAATAACGTTATGTTTCGTATTTTTTAGAGTTTATATGCATAAAAAGCCGAGTGAAGAAGTTCTCATTCCCCCTCTTCCCTCAGCTTTTTTCCCTTTTAATTAACGTGCTGCTAAACCAATCATCATTTTACCGTCTTTAAAATATTCAATGACATAGTCAACAGACGGACAGTAAATAAACGCTTCTTCTGTAAGATCAGCTGTTTGTTGGAAAAACGTTAGAGCCTGAGCTAAATCGACGCTTAAGGCTTTAGTTGCTCGTTTCCAAAATAAAACAACCTGATGTTCTTTTATATTCATCTCTTGAAGCCATTTTTTGATTTCTTCAATATGCCGGGCGGACTTTTTAATTAATACTTTTCTCCAATTAATTTGCATGATTGTTAAAAAAGGAAAGGTGTTTGAAAGTTTTTCGAAGTAAATGCTTGTCTGCTTTTTCGTTAGCAAATCTGCACTGTTACCCAATGTTTGAATATAATGTTCTACTTTTGTCATAATCATCCTCCAGTCGAAATTGGAGTTTGCTAGAATTTTCAGAGACGTTCTCTACTCTTCTTGCTAAAAATCCTGCAGCTTTCCAACCGTGCTTTTTCTCAACAATGTTTAAATTTCACCTTTTTATACAAATTATTCAAAATAATTTGTATATTTTAGTTTACCATAAAACTTAATCTTTGACTTTGTTTATGTAAAACCTTATTTGTGTTTCGACCAAAGAACGAATTCCATAGAAGAAAAGCTATAAAAAAGTTGACATTAACATTTATAAAAGTTAATATACTTACTAAAAGTAACTTAATTGCATATAACAAACAAGGTGAAGAAAATGAACTATCAAACAGATGTGTGTATAATAGGAGCCGGACCAGGCGGTGCTCTACTAGCCTATCTACTGGCTAAACAAAATATATCAACTATACTGATAGAGAGATCTGATAAGCTTGGAAAAGAATTTCGAGGCGAACATTTAAATGAAGATGGAGAAATGATTCTTAAAAAACATCATATATTTGAAGAAATTGAAAGCTTAGGCCTCCTTCGAATGTCTAGGGTCGAATACTGGAAAGATGGACATGTATTCAAAACGATAGAATCTGAACTTGGACATGCAGGAATTCATGTTCCACAGCAGCATCTTCTTCAGTCTATAGATAGCCGAGCAAGCAGCCATCCCTCCTACAAACTTATGCTGGGCACAAAAGTAACGGAGCTAACGCAAAATGAAAAAGGACAATATACTGGAATAAAAGCTCAGCAAAAAGGCCGGGGTGAAATAATAGTTGAAAGTAAAATCATTATTGGAGCAGATGGTCGATATTCAACTGTTCGCAAACTTGCGCACATAAAAAACAATATTCATAATCATGGATACGATTTGCTTTGGGCGAAAATTCCTGCACCTGCCAACTGGGAACCTTCTATTAAATTTGCACTTGTGAAGCAGCAGCAGGTAGCGCTTTTTTCTCAAGTAAAAGGCTTTGTTCAAATCGGATGGAATATTGAAAAAGGCAGCTATCCTGCTCTTCGAAAACAATCGTTTAAACCGTTTATTCAGCGTTTAATAGAGGCTTTCCCTAGCTTAAACCTTTCAATTGAAAGGTTTATTAAGTCGTGGTCAGACTTTACGCTTCTTTCTGTGCAAAGCAGCATAAGCGAAGTGTGGTCAAAACATCACCTGCTCTTGTTAGGTGATGCTGCTCATACGATGACTCCTACTGGCGCTTTTGGATTAAACGAGTCATTAAAAGATGCTGACTTACTGTCTGACTTACTGCATCAAGTTTTTTATCAAAACAAAGAGATTTCAGAAACATTGAGACAGTTTGAACAGAAAAGAAAGCCGAGATTAATAACTCTTGAACGTATTCAGTTTCAGCGAGAAAAAGAATTCCCGTCTCATTTTATTTCTTCTTAAGTCAACAAAAAAGAGATTCCATAGATAAATGGAATCTCTTTTTTGCAATCATGATTTTTTAGCAGTTGTGCTATGTAAGTTATCTTTTATGTATATTCCGCGAAGTTAATCTTGCTTTGCCCGCTGCCATTTTTGAAATTCAAGAAATTGTTTAAACTGCTCTTTGCTTATTCCTGACTCCGCTGCTTCTTTTGCTAACTCAAGCCACTCATTATCAATATCCAACGATTCAGATTTATCCATAGGCTCATGAATCAATCTATCAATACTCACGTTCAATGAGGTAGAAATTTTGTTTAGAAATTGAATAGATGGGTTGAGCTGAATTCCTCTTTCTACTGAAGATATGTACGATTTAGCAACACCCGCTCGGTTTGCAAGTTCTGTTAGCGATATTCCCTGTTTCATTCTAAGATCTCGAATACGTTGACCAATTGTCATTATAATCACCCTTACTAATGCTTACTTATCGATAATAATACCATAATTTCACTTTATCGTGCATTATAAATAAACGTTCTTACTGTAAAGGGATAATTATACATCTAGTGGACATAGCTTGAGACCCGCTATAAAGGTTAGCTATCCGTAACGAATTCTTTATTTCCTTACTGATGTATCGGCTAAGAACTTGAACTAATACTTTGTAAAAATTGTCTAATTTCCTCAATGCTTATACCTGTTTCTTTTGCTTCCATTATGAGCATAACCCATTCTAAGTCTAACGCATTTTCGTCTTTAAAATTCATAATTCGCTTCCTTTCTTCTTTTTCGGGAATTGAGAACGTTTTCTTTTTTCTGTTTTTGGGCATTCTCCCTTATTTTTCACTATGGTTTTACAGTATAATGGATATTACTAGAACATTAGACATTTTATATTTGCTAAAAAGAACCATTTTTTTGAAATTTTTGTCTATTCCTATCATAATGATTTTACCGTTACACAAACGCTACAGTTAGACACTAGGAGGATTGCTTTTATGCCTTTTCTGCATACGGCGACAGAAAAAATTTACTATAAAATTCATTCGCCCGTGTTCACTGACAAGACAGAAACCGTTGTTATGGTTCATTCTTGTGTCACTGATCATACGCTTTTTGATTCTATTACTGCGGAATTAACCCAACATTACCGTGTTATTCATTACGATTTGAGAGAGACAGGAAATAGCGCCTCTGCTACAGGGGAAATATCTTTTGAGGCTCATATCGAAGATCTTTTCCACTTATTACATACGTTGCATATAAAGAAGTGTTACTTAGTTGGAGTGGGATTTGGAGGACAAATCGCTGTTAAATTTACCGCCCGCTATGAATTTCTTATTGAAGGACTGATACTACTGTCTCTTCCTTTTTATTCAGATAGCACCATTCAAAAGATTAAGAGATGTTACAACGAAGAAAGCAAAAATCAAATACCGGTAAATAAAATCCTTGAATTAGGCAAACTGGAAAGGCTGGAATATACAAACATACAAGAGGTTATTGAAAGACTTAAACAAATGGATCCCAATGTATATTTCCGCTTCGTTAAACTTTCTATTACAGCCAGTCTATTTCAAGAGCTAAGCAGCATTTCACTTCCTGTACTCACTTTATCTGGCCAACATGATTTGCTGTTTTCATCTCAGTATCTGATTTCAAAAACGATGTTTTTAAAAAACTACAGTCATATGACCATACCTAACGCACATTCTCTATTTCTAGTAAAAGAAAAAACAGCTTTATTCAGAGAAATTGTCATAGATTTTATTAAAAGTAATACAGGCCAGCTGCCTTCTTTAAAGAATGATTCTATGAAAATACTTAAAAACTGGGAAAGTGATACGGCTATAGACATACAAAAAGATTTTCATGCCCATACACCCTCCCTTAAAGTAGATTTCTTATACTCTTTTTCCGTCTATGTAAATGGTCAGCTTATTACAGAAGGCTGGAATAAGCGCTTTGCTCAAGAAATTTTACTATATCTTATTTTTCATCATTCTATCAGCAGAGAACAGCTATGCGAAGCACTGTGGCCTGACATACCTTTAAGCAATGCTAAAAAGAATTTACGCGTCTACTTGTCTCATTTAAAAAAGTTATTGAACGCAGAAAATTCAGAGCCGGTTTTACTTGTTAACAGGCAGCTCATTTCTTTAAATGCCGATGTGTCAAGCGATGGATTAGATTTACTAACTGACCTTCAGTGGATAACCGAACAGTCTGACCCGTCGCTGAAATTCAAGGAAGCTGAACAGCGCCTACATCAATTAGTTCCTCATTATTTAACAACGATTTATGACGACTGGTTCCTTGATATCCGAGTGAAAATAGAGATTATTCTTCTTGATCTATTAATCTGGATGAAAGAATGGCTTTGTGAGAATGGAAAAGTTTCGAAAGCCGTATTTTTACTCGTTAAATTTATTGATTTAGTAGAAGAAAAAGAATTCATTTATGATGAAATTATCGATTGCTATATCAAGCTCGATAATAATGAAAAATCAGAGTACTGGCTGAATCAAAAAATGCAGTATTTAGTTGAATAAATCAGTCTCATTTATACCATCACCGTGCAGAACTGTATACGCTTCTAACCTGTTACCGCAGAAAGGGATTGGATATAGTGCTTTTTGAGTGATATAGTTTTTCACTCTCTATATTTTCGTAGATTTTTAGAGGCTTAAAGGAAGCTTTTTTTATGTATTTACCATTTTCCATACATTATGAAATATAATAGGAGAAATAGTAATAGCTTTTGTATATAGAAAGCATTAAAAGAAAATGAGGTTGGGTTATGAGAGAAACAATTGTTGCAGCTTTAAAGAAAATTGAAGAAGATTACGACGTAAAGGTATTATACGCTTGTGAATCTGGAAGTAGAGCATGGGACTTTCCATCTAAAGATAGCGATTATGATGTTAGATTTATTTATATTCATAAGAAAAATAAATATTTAAGCATTGACCCAATCGGTGTAGGTAAAAAGCGAGATGTAATAGAGCTACCTATTAATGACCTATTAGATGTTAGCGGCTGGGACTTAACCAAGACATTAAAACTTTTTAGAAAATCAAACCCACCTTTACTAGAATGGATGCAATCAAACATTGTATATTACAAGGCGTATTCAACATTTGATAAAATGAAAAAACTACATTCTAACATCTTTACTCCTACTTCTTGTATATACCACTATTTAAATATGGCTAGAAATAACTTTAGAGAGTATTTACAAGGTGACGAAGTAAAAATCAAAAAATATTTTTACGTTTTAAGACCCGTGTTAGCTGCTAAGTGGGTTGAACAATATAATGAATTTCCTCCACTAGAATTCCCTATTCTCTTAGAGAAACTGTTACCAGAAGGAGAATTAAAAGAAGAGGTTAGTAAGCTGTTAAAGCGTAAAATTAGTGGTGATGAGCTAGATTTAGAACCACGCATCAATGTTATTAATGAATTTTTAAACATAGAAATTGACCGTTTAGACAAATACGTCAGAACTTTATCTGTAGAATTAGATGACCCTACATATGAATTAGATCAATTGTTTAGAGATACTTTAGACGAAGTTTGGAACTAAGTATAAAACAAAAAGGCTTATCCCTAATGCAAGTAGCAGCGGATAAACCTTTTATTTATAATTTCTATTAAAGCGGTATATTATTATTCGTGTTTTTTGTTTCATTCAAATAGCTCTCCACATATATTTGTTCTGCATCTGTAGCATTTTTAATTCCATCCTCCGGACTAAATTCAATGTTTCTCCTTATTGCTACACGATCTGCAATGTAACCCATTGCTAACAAAAACACTATACATCCGCCTGCCCATAGCAACATTGTCATTTTAATATCCCCTCTTTCTTCTTTAGTTCACCTAGCGTCGCGTAATACAGCATATATCCTCCGCAGGATAAAAGCCCTCCAACAAGTAAAATGGCAAGTTTTTTAATAACTATCCCCTCCACATTCTTTTAAACAAAACAGAACTAACAGATGATTCGACTTTATGTTAAACGTTTTTCCGCAAAAAGGAATTTAAATTAACATTCCCTATACTTACTATACGTTATAGCACTAATAAAAGTTTCAGAAAATTACATCAATAATTCCCAAGTTGATTTTCAACAAAACTTATTATAATTTTTTATGTTTCATCCTAAATAATTTCAAAACCGCTGCCAATCTATCTATAAAGCATTCGAGGCTTTACGCCGCTTCAATCAGATCTACTATTATTGCCAGGTGCATTAATTATGATGCCGATTGTGACTGAATGCATCAACCAATTACCTCAACATTTAATTTCTCACGGTACAGCTTTAAATAATACAATTCGTCAAGTTGCAGGTTCAATTGGTACTGCTATACTTGTTACAATTATGACGCAACAAACTACGGAACACCTCGCTAAAGCAATAACAACTTCGACTATAGATATGGTAGTAACGATGTATTCTTATTTGCGACGCTATTGACTCTAATTGCGTTATTACCCTCTCTCTTCTTACGTACACCAAAGATCAATAGAGATAAATAATAAAAAGCCGTTTCTTTGGTTAAGAAACGGCTTTTTTATTTTAATAAACAATTATATTTAAAGCATATATTTTACATTTGGATATCATATTTAGATTCAAATGCAGACACTTTTTCTTTAGCATCTAAAAATTGTGTTTCAGCAGCTTTTGTGTTTTCTTCTAAAGTTGATTTATCCTTACCACTTTCTTTTTGTAGAACTTCTAGCATTTCAACTTGTTTATTTAATGACGAAGTTACGCTAGTGACTGCGGAATTCAATTGATTATATTCTTCAGTACTAAAGCTAGCTTTATATTTCTCCAACTCTTCCTTAATAAGCTTTATTCTTTTCATAGGCATTCCTTGTATAGACTTAATAGCCTCAGTTGCGTCTGCATCAATTTTTTCATAATCGTAGCTATCTGCATTAAAATCTTTGTCTAACTCAATAGTGTTCACCGCATTAAAGTGCTGAGTAATATCCGCTTTAGTTAACACAATATGCATATGAGTACCAATTGCAGCCTCGTACACATCTACTGCCGAACCATAACGCTTCTGAGCTTTTATTGCTTGATCATTACTTAAATGGTCTATCTCAGTTTTTAAGTCTTTTACATGTTTGTCTAGTTCACCATCATCGCCCTGAAGAATATTCTTGCTTTCAATTGACTTTGCTAGTATGTTAAAGTCTGCTTCAAAAACAAGATAATCATCAGATTCCATATATCCTTTTTCTTTTGTATATTCTTCATACTCACTCTCTAATTTAGAGAGTTTTTGTTCGAGTTTTTTCTGCTCTTTCCCCATTTGTTTCTGCTCTTGCTTAGCAGATCCTTGTTTTTGTTCTTCTTTCGTTGACCCACAAGCTACTAAACTAATAGATAGCAAAGATGCTACAAGTCCTAGACCGATTTTTCTTAAATTCTTCATTTTTTCTCCTTTTTTTGGTATGTAGTTTTTTCACCAAACAATGATAGCATATATTATGTACTCCAAAAGAACGATTTTAGAAAAATTATCAAGTTTTCTATAGATAAACTATTAAAAGCAACAGTAGTTTATCTGTTAGTAGCAGCTTTAAAAAATCTCTTATCCTCAGTTTTACGAACAATTGCTTAATTATTAGACCTTTTATCTGACGCGCAACGAAACTAAGTAAAAACCGTTTCACTGTTTAGAAAACGGTTAGTTACTTTAATATATAATTCTATACTTAGAGTTAATTCGATATTTCAACCCCCTATTGCTGATTCAAAATAGTAAATTCACAATTTTTTTAGCGCGTTAACTTGTTTTTCTAAAATAGAAATTAACTGTTTTTCTCACAAAAATAGTACTATTTTCAAAAGGAATCTTTTATTTCTCCTGAGAATAGTACTACACTATATTAGATAACCTTTATTTTTGTTTTAATTGTATAATATGTATCTGCTATGAGTCCTACTGCAAGTCCGCTAATCATCCCGTACGGTAATACACCTGGTACATTTTGATAAAAAGTGCCGATTAACATTGCAGCTAGGATGCCGAAAAGTACGCCTATCACAATATGCGAACCAAACTTCACCTGTTTTGCGGTATACATTCTTCCTCCTCCTCACTTTTTTTCCATTATATCACAACAGAATCGTTTATTTAATGATAACTGAGCGAGGAATGCGAATGTAATAAAACTGTAACCTTATATAACTATTTTAGTACTACTCTTTTGGCGAATAAAATGTCATATGAGGCTTTTCTTCTTGGTAATACGCTAAACGGTCTTGGAGCGTACCAGTATGAAATTCAAATTTATGACCGTCAGGATCCGTAAAATAAATAGATTTTTTGTCTCTCTCGTCACGATTTCTTCCAGGTAAGATATTTACATTATGCTGTTTTAACAGCTCTTTTGCTTGGTCAAAACTTTCAATGGAAATAGAAAATGCTAAATGAGTATACGAATACTGAATTTCTGATCTAGGAATATCTTTTTCTTCGTTTAACGCGAGCCACATTCCATTTAGACTAAAGTAAGCGGTGGACTTTCCTTTTACTAAAAGTTCCGCCCCTAACACTTTTTGATAAAATATGATGGACCGTTCTAAATTTGACACAGAAAAGCATATATGATTAATTCCTTGAATCATCTTTACCCCTCGCTTTCTATTATATAACTTTTCTTTTAGCGCCTATTTTACTGAAAAAACATACTTTTTGCCATGTAAAGAGCTACTCCCCAAATCATACATGCAGAAGCCTTATTGACCCAAATCATTATTTTCCCATTTGAATCCATTTCCCCTACTGCTTTTCCTGCAAAAGCTAAGGATAAAAACCATATCCACGAAACGGATATCGTAACGAGCGTAAAAATCCATTTTTCTTTTCCGCTGTACAGTAGAGAATTTGTTCCGATTACACCCATAATATCCATCAGCGCGTGAGGATTTAGCAGAGATACAGAAGCAGCAAATAAAATTTGTGCTTTCACCGTCATCCCTTCCTTTACTGACGTTTTTGAAGGTTCGCTCTTCCACGTCACAAAGCCCATATACGCTAAAAAAAGAAAACCTATCCCAAAAATAAGCGCTTGAAAAAATGAAAAAGTAGCGGCTACTGCTGAAACTCCCAGCACTGCTACTAGAATTAAAATCGTATCACAAACAGAAGCCGTTACCACTACAGGAAGCGCCTGTTTGATGGTTCGTTGATTTGCTCCTTGGTTAAAAACAAACACATTTTGTACTCCTAAAGGTAAAATCAAACCGAATGCTAACAATAAAGCATGCATAACCACTGTAAACATGTTGTTCTCTCCTTTCTCTTTCATCTTACAATTGACGTACCCTGTTGTCTCCATCCAAGTTTTGATTTATAATACCAACCAAATTACAAAAAGGTGGTCTCACATGAATTGGATTCCAGATCCGGCTGATAAAAAGCCAATGCACAAACAAATTCAAGAGTATATGAAAGAGAAAATTACAAATGGAGAGTGGCCTATTGGAACGAAAATTCCTTCGCAGCGCCATTTAGCTGCTAGCTTTTCTGTAAATAGAAGCACGGTGGTGACGGCAACCGAAAACTTAATTGCTGAAGGACTTCTCAGTGGAAACAAAGGTGGTGGCACCAAGGTCATCAATAATACGTGGAGCTTACTCGCATCAGCTTCTCAGATGAACTGGAATTCGTATGTAGAAGCAGGAATCTACCAACCAAATTCTCCGACTATCCGCCGTATTAATGAAGCTGAATTTCAACCAGGTATTATTCGTTTAGGTACTGGAGAGTTAGCACCTGACCTGCTTCCTTCCCATCATCTTGCGGAACTATTTAGCGGAACTAACCATAGAAGCGTACACTTGGGCTACGAGCACCCAAGAGGAAATGATGAGCTCCGACAAGAGTTAGTGAAGCATGTAAAAAAACGCGGCATTGAAACGTCTCCTTCATCTATTTTAATTGTATCCGGTTCACTTCAAGCCCTTCAGTTAATTTCAATCGGCCTGCTGCCTCCAGGTGCCAATATATTAGCTGAAAAGCCTTCTTATCTGTATTCTCTACCATTGTTTCAGTCCGCAAAAATGAAACTAATGGGCATTTCGTTAGACAAAGAAGGAATTCATTTATCTTCATTAAAAGACCAGCACGAAAAAGAAAAAGGCACAGCTTTATATACAATACCGAACTTTCATAACCCTACCAATGTAACGATGAGTGAACAAAGGCGCCAAGAGCTGCTTCGCCAGTGTGAAAGAATGCATTTGCCGATTATTGAAGATGATGCTTACGGAGAGCTTTGGTTCCATTCACCGCCTCCGCTTTCATTAAAAGCTCGAGATAAAAATGGAGTGGTTCTTTATTTAGGAACGTTCTCTAAAACATTTAGTCCGGGATTTCGAATTGGATGGATTGTAGGGCCTGAACATGTAATTGAGCGATTGGCCGACCTTAAAATGCAAGTTGACTACGGAGCCAGTTCCTTATCTCAATGGGCCGCTGCTGAAGCTCTAAAAACCGGAATTTATGACAAGCACGTTGCCAGCGTACGCTATAAATTAAAAGAAAAATCTCAGCAAACGCAGGCTATTTTAGAGAAGTATTTAAAAAGTCTTGCTGCGTGGAATACTCCGAGCGGAGGTTTTTATTTTTGGCTGACGCTGCATAAGCCTGTTTCGATGCGGAAATTATTTAAGCACTGTCTCGACGAAGGAGTTCTTTTAAATCCAGGCGCATTGTATGACCATGAAACGTCACAGCATATCAGAATATCCTTTTCTTATGCGACGCTTGCAGAATTTGAATACGGCATTAAAATAGTCGCAAAAAGCCTTAAGAATCTTTACAAGTGATTCTTAAGGCTTTCTTGTGTTAGGCGGCAGCTTTATCGAAAAAGTGAGCTTATTGTGCTGACGCTCTGCTCGTATTTCTCCTTGATGCAGCTGAATAATTTGTTTTGCAATAGCCAGCCCTAAACCTGAACCATTTACGTTCGTTCTTGATTCATCACCTCGATAAAATCGATCAAATAACTTTTCCACCTCAAGTTTTTCACTGATGTTAATGCTGTTACTAAAGGAAATTACCAACGAATCCTCATCAATTTCCTGATTCACCTCTAATACGGAAGGCTTTTCGCTGTACTTCTTGGCATTTTCGAGCAAGTTTTGAAAGACTCTTACCATTTTTTCTACATCAATAAATGCATGCCATTCACAAGCAAAGTTAGTCTGAATTTCAATGCCTTCTCTTGTTAAAATTGGCTCGTACTCTCCTATTACCTGTTGAAGCAAACGTTTCATGTCAATTTCATTTCTCTGAAGCTGAAAATCCGGACTCGTTAATTTTGTATAGTCAAACAACTCATCTATTAAATCCGTTAAATAATTTGCTTTTGAATCCACAATATATAAGTAGTTATCTAATGTTTGATCATCCATACTTTCTCTTTTTTTGATTAAATCGAGGTACCCCACAATGGAAGTTAAAGGCGTACGCAAATCGTGAGACACACTTGATATTAGCTCATTTTTCAATTGCTCCAGCTCTCGTTCACGATCAAACTTTGTACGAAGCTGCGCAGACATCTTGTTAATGTTTTGACTTAATTCAGCCAGCTCATCTTTTCCTCGTACATGGATGGTTGCGCCTAAATCTCCATTTGAGATTTTTTGAACTTGTTTAGAGATTTCTTTCAGATAACGAATATGGGAACGAATAAGTGTTAAAAAAACAAAAACAAAGACCACAACGGCGATAAAGAAAAGTCCAAACGCTAATACATTATATGCAGGGACATTCATTTTCTCTTCTTGTATATACCTGCTCAAAACAAGCCTAGCAATTAAAATAAAAATTAAATTGGTAGCCAAAAAACTTATAATGATAGCAAAAAGAAGCTTTACACTTATTCTTCTCATATCCTGTATCCTACGCCCCATATGGTTTTAATATAAATGGGCTTTTTCGGATTATCCTCAATTTTTTCACGAATTTTTGTGATATGGACCATTACAGTATTATCCGATTTAAACGCGTCTTCTTGCCACACGGCTTCATATATTTTCCCCATGCTCATCACTGTTCCTTTGTTGCGTGCCAGCAGCTCTAAAATATCAAACTCTTTTGGCGTTAAACGAATCTCTTGGCCGCGCACAAATACAAGGCGGGTGCTGCGGTTAATTTCCAAATCGCCAATTTGAATAACGTCACGCTCAGCGCGTTCATTGTATTTTTTATAGCGTCTAATTTGTGATTTGACTCGTGCGATGAGTTCGAGTGGGTTAAATGGTTTTGTTAAGTAATCATCTGCGCCTGCTGTTAGACCAGAAATTTTGTCCATATCTTCTGATTTCGCCGAAAGCATAATAATGGGCATGTTTTTTTCTTCACGTATTTTAAAAGCTGCGTCGATTCCATTCATCTGCGGCATCATGATATCTAATATAATTAAATCTACTTCTTGTTCCTCTAAAAGCGCTAATCCAGATACAGCATTAGAAACTTTCAGCGTTTCAAATCCTTCATTTTCTAAGTAAATAGCAATTAAATTACGAATTTGCTCATCGTCATCTATAATTAAAATTCTGTCTTTCATTTACAAACTCCTTATACCTCATTCTTTTCGCATGAAAAAATGTATGCGGGAGGCACGTTTCTCCACTCTTTTTCAACTTTAATGTGGGGGAAAAACGTGCGGATCAACTCTTTTTTTAAATTCGTATACTGAAACGTAATAAATTTCCCTTCATCAGCTAATACGCTTCGCGTGTTTTGCAAAATACAATCTGACACCTCAGCTGCTAAAGAAGCAAAAGGAAGACCTGATAGTACGTAATCTACTTTTGAAATATCATACTGTATCAAGTACTTTTGAACATGTTCAGCCGAGCCGTGTATCACATACACATTTTTTTCATCTCTTACTTGTTCCTTTACTTTTTCGTAAAAATGCCGATTGTATTCGATAAGAAGCAAAGTTGTACAAGCGCTTCGTCTTCTTATTAATTCACGGGTAAAAGCTCCGGTTCCTGGCCCGTACTCTACTATACAGGCTGCATGTTCAAAATCAATCCCTTTCACCATTTTTTTCGCTAAGTGCGTAGAGCTTGGCAAAAGCGCTCCTACCGTTCGCGGCTGGTGAAAATATTGATACATAAAAGCTAAATTCATTTTCTATTCCTTCTTTCTACTCTTTCTTTCTAGAATAGAAAAAAAATCTAAAGAAACGTTAAGTAAATTTCTTAAGAATTCTTAAGAAAACAAAAAGGAGGATGGGACATAACGGAATTAACACAATCTAAAGACGAGCAAATTGGATTAATAAACTCATATGGATTGCTCTTGACACCGCTGTTGATTTCCGTGCAAGACTTCGCTTTCCGCGGGCGGCCGATGAGCCTCCTCGTCGCTTACGCGCCTGTGGGGTCTCATCTGTTCCGCTTTTCCCGCAGGAGTCTTCACCTTGCCCTCCAATCAACAGCTAGAAGCGGTGAAACCAACGTCTATAATAACAGTAAAAAATCCGAATGGTCAGTCAATAATACCGATTGATCATTCGAATTTATTCTTAACTAAAATATTTTTGTCCAGCCTCGATTACTCGTTTAAAAGATAATTTATCGTAAATAACATCCGCTATTTAAATCAAAGGTAGCTCCTGTATAATGTTTTGCTTGAGGACTCAGTAAAAAAAGAACGGTATCTGCCACGTCTTGAGGCGTAACAAAGCTTGGAATCAGCTGATGATCGATGTATTCATTTTTGCGCCACTCTGGAATATTTTTCATCATATCGGTATTTACCATTGTAGGTGCTACGGCATTCACACGGATATAAGGAGAAAAATTCATTGCACAGCTTTTGGTTAATCCTAATATCGCTGCTTTAGACATTCCATATATAGCATCGGAGCTTCCTTCCATTCCTGATACGGACGATATATTAATAATTGCTCCTTCTGTTTCCTTTTCCATTAATAATTCACCAAAGTATTTGGAGAAATAAATATATCCTTTAATATTAGTGTCCATCACAAAATCTATTTCCTTTTCTTCATAATCCAATAAATTTTTCCCTAAATACACGCCCGCATTATTAACTAATCCATATAAATTTTTATCTTTTATTTGATAAAAAAGATTTTTTACGGCCTTCCCTTCTTTAACATCTACTACATACGTTTCAATATGGCCCTTTGTATCTTCAGCTAGCTGTTTCAAAGCTCCTTCATTACTATCACAAGCAATAACTGAATAGCACTTCGACACACATTCTTTTACAATTTCTTTTCCAATTCCAGCACCTGCACCCGTGACGATTACCCATTTTTCTTTCATCTCGACACCTCTTATCTACTTTCTGTTACACATACTTGTTATGTAAATATTCAAACATTTATTATACCATTATTTTCTATATAGACGTCCATTTCTTGCGCTCTTTTTTAGCTTACCTGACAAAGCGCGTATAGTTTTTTATGGGAGTGATAACGATAAGACAGTACATTATTTCAAACAAGAAAGAGATGATAAGACGTGGCAAAAGTACTTTATATTACAGCTCATCCTCACGATGAGTCTCAATCATTCAGTATGGCAACTGGAAAAGCATTTATCGATGCTTACAAAGAGCACAATTCAAGTGACGAAGTTGTACATATTGACCTTTATAAAGAAAATATCCCTCATATTGATGCAGATGTATTTAGCGGCTGGGGCAAACTTCAGTCTGGCTCGGAACTCTCTTCTCATGAACAGGAAAAGGTCAATCGCCTTGCAGAATTGAGCGAACAGTTTGTAACAGCGGACAAATATGTTTTTGTAACTCCTATGTGGAACTTTTCGTTTCCACCGGTTATGAAAGCTTATTTAGACTCTGTAGCCGTAGCAGGTAAGTCATTTAAATACACGGCCGAAGGTCCGGTTGGACTGTTAACGGATAAAAAAGCGCTTCATATTCAAGCACGCGGAGGCATTTATTCTGAAGGTCCTGCAGCTGATATGGAAATGGGGCATCGCTATATTGGAATTATGATGAATTTCTTCGGAGTCCCTTCGTTAGACGGCATTTTTGTGGAAGGGCATAATGCAATGCCAGATAAAGCCCAAGAAATTAAAGAAAAAGGAATAGCTGAAGCAAAAAAACTTGCCCAAACTTTTTAATATAAAGAGGCTGTAACAAAAATATTTTGATTGAAGGAAGATCCGAACGAGGACTTGAGACTCTTAATGGAGCATCAACTTTGTTCGGATTTTTCTGTTGGTAAAGTGAACGTAGCTTTCATGCATGGTGGCTGCTTCCAGCAGTTAATTGGAGGGCAAGGCGAAGACTCCTGCGGGAAAAGCGGAACAGATGAGACCCCACAGGCGCGTAAGCGACGAGGAGGCTCATCGTCCGCCCGCGGAAAGCGAAGCCTTGCACGGAAATTAACTGCGATGTAACAAGCCATTCATACTGGATCATTTATCCCGTTTGTTCGTCTTTCGATGGAAGTGATTTCGTTATGTCTAAGTCTCTTTTCTACGCAAAAAAGCTTTCTCTTTCCCTTTCGATCCACCTGTCCATTTCTCGATCACTTTTTTCTACAAGTCTGTTAACGAGGATATCATGCCAAATATAGTTTTCAAGTAAATTAATGTTAACTCCGTTATTGGTATAGTAAGCCATTTCTTTATGACCATAAATCATTTCACTGCTGTCAACAGATATAATAAACCAGTTTTGATTCCCAATATTTTCGGTATAGCTTGTATGGCGGTGCCGGTCAAATTCCTCCATCGCTTCATCTTGTTCAAACACAATTCCTTTTAGTGTGACACTCTCCCTTAGCTGTAATAAAAGAGGCTTCAACTCATTATAAATATCAGGCCAAAGCGAGATGACAATTTTATTTTTTGCTTTTAACAATAGCGACTCACAAAAAGCAAGAATGGCTGTTTCTCCTCTCATCGTCATAACCCGGCTTTCTTCTATAGACTCTGCAGCTTCAAGACGTTTAAGCGTTTCGCTAACGTCTTCATACGTTTCGTTCCATTTTTTCTGCAGCGAATGCAAAAAAGCATCGACGGGCAGCGACGTGTACTGGGTGCCATCATTACTCTCTTCTTTTAACACCATGCCTTTTTCCTCTAGTGTTTGTAAAATATCGTATACACGCGCTCTTGGCACACCTGAATGTTTACTAATGCTATAAGCAGTGGAAGATCCTTTTTTGACAAGCGTCACGTATACTTTTGATTCATACTGATTAAATCCAAGCGACTGCAGCTGCTGAATAATATTTTCCATAAAGGAAACCTCCCTGTTTTTTAAGTTATTTGAAATTTTCATCATTTACATATTTACAACTGCTTTTTATATAGTTACTATTTAAGTAGTCACTATATATATATTATGACATGAGGAAGGTGCTTTATGGAAGAATTAAGTTTACAGATTGTTCTTTTGCTTTTACTCTTTGGTTTTTTAGCTGCATTCATTGACTCCGTAGTGGGCGGAGGCGGTTTAATTTCTACACCCGCTCTTTTATTTTTAGGCCTGCCGCCCGCTGCTGCCTTAGCTACAAATAAATTAGCTGGAACGATGGGCGTATTAACGAGTACCATTCGATTTGTCAAATCCGGAAAAGTCGATTTTCGCGTTGTGGGTAAATGGTTTCCTTTTGTATTTATTGGCTCTTTGGGAGGTTCAATCACCGTTCATTTTCTATCCTCTGCTTTTTTGAAACCTGTTATTTTGATTCTCCTTGTTTTAGTTGCTATTTATACAATCTTCAAAAAAAACTGGGGCACCACGTCCACGTATAAGCCGCTGTCTATTAAGAAACTTATTTTCTTTACTGCACTTATTTTTATCATTGGCTTTTACGATGGATTTTTAGGAGCAGGCACAGGTTCATTTATTTTATTTGCTTTTTTATTTATGGGATTTGATTTCCTGCAGTCAGCAGGCAGCGCAAAATTTTTAAATTTCGGCAGTAATTTAGGTGCTTTGCTTGTATTTTTGTATTTTGATTCTGTTGTATTTTCTTACGGATTAATTATGGGGTTTGCGATGATCGTGGGTTCTTTCGTTGGATCAAACGTCGCTTTATCAAAAGGCGTGACGTACGTCCGAACGCTTTTTATTCTTGTCACTTTAAGCCTTATTAGCAAAAACATATTCGACTATGTAAATCAGTACAAATAGATCAATGGTTTCTTTAGAACTATAACAATGAACCTATATATCTATTAGATTAATAAAACCACCTCTTACTATTTTCTTATTTTTGGGTAAATGTGTAAAAAGACACTAAAATTGTTGTATACTGATCGATGTTGTTTTACATAATTAGAAATATTATACAGAGGTGAACGTTTTGTTTAAGAAATTTAGGTTTTTATGGTTTGTTTTGCTGATCTTTGCACTTATTTTTGTCAAAAATACGTTCTTTTCTTCTTCAGAGAACGCCGCTGAGACGCTAGCAACGTCAGATGTTCCACAAGCCGCAGCTACTTTCAAAGAGGGAAACAATCAGCAGGACGGAGTCATTATTCAAAAATATCGCAAACAGCTAGATGCAGCACAGAAAAAAAATGACGAAAAAGCTACTAAAGAAATACAAGAAAAAATTTATGAAGACGGAAGACAGGCGGCACTAAACTTTTTACCGCGCAATAAATTTCAAAGAGCTTTTTCTCAGCCTTCGAAAAAATCGGCCGATGACATTTATAACTTTCTAATTGCCCAAGTAGGGTTTGGAGGATATGATTCTCTTTATCAAGAAGCAATAGCCGCAAAAAAAGAAGCAGCTTCTTCTACTGATGAATTAAATATGAGTGGCATTCAAGCTAAAACCGCTGCACTTACATACGGCACACTCGCACAAAGAGAGCAGCTGCTTGTTACAAGTCTTGCCTATGACTTAAGCAGCGTAGGCGTCATTTCTTCCGATACAGCTAAAGGTATTGATAAAAAAGCTACTCATATGCTAGAAGTTAGAAAAGAAGGAATAAATGCCGCGATGCAAGAATAAGCGAAACAGCTCTTTTCTTCTTCCTAATAAAAACGTGTCCGCCTGTTTGGCGAACACGTTTTTTTGTTTAATAAATAATAGCCTGTACGCTCATTATTGTAACGGTTAAAATAAGAATCACGTTTCCTATAATTAACCACGGCTTTGCGCTTCCTCTTCTACCTTTAATAGCCGTGATTAGTCCAGCAATGGGCAATAAAGCCATAATGATGACCCAAATTTTACGAAGAATGCTGGAATCCAAATAAAAACCAAACTGCATCATCGCAAATAACACGACTGTAATAAGGAAGAAAAGTGTAGGCACAGCTAAATGAATGCCTCTTGGTCTCATTGAGTAGTACACAACATCACTTTCTTTCTATGTAAAATCTTACGTAAAATAACGTTATCATTTACACAGAGTTTTGACAACTTTTTGAAGGATTTTGTCAACAAATTTTAATAATCCAGAAGAAATCACTTCTCATTCAGCTGCCCGAATACTGCCGGAAGTGCAGAAATAACGTCACTTGCTAACATATCTATCATTGTATGCCCCTGATCGAGCAGCACATCCGCTGCTTTTCCATGAACATATACCGCATTGCTGATTGCTTCTTGAAGAGAATCATGCTGCATAATAAAAGCGAGGATGATTCCGGTTAACGTGTCACCCGTTCCACCTTTTGCGAGTCCTGCGTTTCCAGTGGTATTTACGTATTGTTTTCCATCCGGCGTTGTAACGATCGTGTTTGGGCCTTTTAATACAAGATACACACCATTTTCCATTGCGTATTGGCTAGATATCGAAAATCGATTTGCTTCTACTTCTGCGATTGTTGTATCCACGAGTCTAGCCATTTCTCCGGGATGAGGTGTTAAAATCGTTGCGTGTTCTCTTTCTTTTACTTCTTTCATCAAATCCGGCAGATGATAAAGAGCATCTGCGTCGATTACAATAGAAACGGGCTGTTGAAGTACTTGTTCGACAACTTTCTTCGTTTCTTCCGTTCTCCCAAGCCCTGGTCCAACTGCAATTGCATCGTACTTTGCTTCTTCTAAAGGAATCTCGCCTGCAAAAAAGCCATCTTTGCTTGGGCATGGCTTATACATCACTTCTAACATGTGAGCAGCTGCAATCGCATGAATATCATTCGGAAGCGCAAGCGTTAAAAGCCCTGCTCCGCTTGTGAGTGCTGCTTTTGACGTTAGCATCGGCGCTCCGGGTGTTTGAAGTGAACCTCCTATTACGATTCCTTTTCCATGTGTACCTTTATTGGACGAAGCATTCCGAATGGGAAAAGATTTCTTAATATGCTGAGTTGACCATACCTCTTTAAGAGATGAGCTTTTTTCAATTGCTAGCGGTGGGATACCGATATCTACTACAATCAATTCACCATAGCTTTCTTTGCTCGGGTATGTAAATGCCGTGATCTTTGGCTGCTGAAGCGTAATCGTAGCATCTGCACGTACCGTAAGCTCTTGCTTCTGTTCCATTACTCCACTTGGGACATCGATGCTGTATATGTAAGCCTTAGAGTCGTTTATTTTTTTTATAATGTTATCATAAGGAGATTTGATGCTGCCTTTTACGCCTATACCTAATAAACAATCAATAAGGACCGTATACTTTTTCACAGAGAAGTTGTCTCCCGCCGATTGCCACGCGAATCCAGCATTTTCATAGATGATCATGGCTTTTTTAGCTGCGCCTTTTATTTTCTCCCGTGCAGGAACTACCCAGACGTCAACTTCATAGCCTTTTGACTTCAAAGCACGGGCAATAACAAAGCCGTCTCCTCCGTTGTTTCCCGTTCCTATAAGCAGCCCTATTTTTTCATATTTTTCGATTCGCTCACTCAGCGCGTTTGCAGCAGCCTGCCCGGCATTTTCCATAAGGGACTCTTCACTCATCCCAATTGTATTCGTCATATAATCATCTACTTGATACATCTCTTGATTCGTTACAATTCTCATTATGCTGCTCCTTACTGAAACGGAAATGGTTCGTCTGTATTTACCGTTCCTTTTATTTTCGTTATAGTTAATTGTTCTCCTTTCACCCAATCCTCAAACGAGAAAATAAGAGGTTTTGCTTTTCGTCCAATTCCCACAATGACTTGCAGCGTCTCCGGTACATATGCCACTGTATGAAGCGTTCCAGCAGAATTCCGGTAATCTTCTTTAAAAATACCGTATTCATCTTCATTAAATAAAGAAAAAGCTTCAAGAGGCGATAGCTTTTTTTCAATATGATCTCGAATATGATCGAGCCTTTCCTTTGACTCTACCAAATGATGACGATTTTCTTCGACCAGCTGATTAAAATGGTTCGTACACCCCATCATCGTTCCTCTTTGTACATGAACGCCTCGTCCAGATGCTTCGACTACTGCCCCCTGTCCGCTGCGGTCGTAAATGGAATAATTAAACGCATGACGGTGCGGTGCCCTTTCTAAAATAGCAACAGCCTCTTCTGTCGTTTCACATGTTTCTAAAATAAACCGAGCAAGCGTACAGCAAATAAATCCGTTCGTTTGACGGCGGCGATTAACAAAATGATAGCCAATTGCTAATCCTTTTTCGTTCATTCCATCCATTCGCCCAATCATTCTTGTTCCAAACCCGACGCTTGCATATCCTTCATTTGGCTGAAAAAGCAAAAATCGACCTTCGTACGTTTTCGGATGATAATCGTAGTTCCGCACATACACACCGTGCTGCATAAGAGCAGAACATCCCGTTTTCTTCCACTCTTGCTGATATCCGCTGTACTCATGTATAACGTCTTCAAGAGGCCAATCTAAGCCTTCTGCTAAGCCCAATAGCTCATCCCACAGTCCGGGAGCAAATAAGTCGTAATAATGACGAGCTTCTTTTGCTATTGTTTGATAGCTTCGTAATGAACGTTTTCTTCTTTTTTGATGATTTTCAAACAGCTTTGTTCCTTTATGTAATTCCCCTTGCATTTTACCAAGCTCTCGGTAAGAGCCTCGCCCTTGAATAACTTCTACCTGTATTTCTTTCACTTCTATCACTCCAATTTTCCAGTACCTTTATTGTGCAGCAAGCGCTCTATTCTTTGCAACTTTCTCCTCTCATAGAACGCTCTTCCTTTGAATACAGTTATAAAGAAACAGGTCGAAAGATTGAAAAGCATTATCATAAGAGGTGATCATATTGCTAAAGGAAGTTCAGCTAGAGATTCAGCGAAGAATCGCCTATCTGCGCCCAACACAAAAAAATGACGGGTCATTTCGCTACTGTTTTGAAACAGGCGTTATGCCTGATGCGTTTTTAATTATGCTTCTTCGCACCTTTGATTTAGATAAAGAAGTGTTGATTAAACAATTAACCGAACGGATCGTTTCCCTTCAAAATGAAGATGGTCTTTGGACGTTGTTTGATGATGAAGAACACAACTTATCCGCTACTATTCAAGCTTATACAGCTCTTTTATATTCAGGCTATTACCAAAAAAACGACCGGATTTTGCGAAAAGCAGAAAGATATATTATAGATTCAGGAGGCATTTCTCGCGCTCATTTTCTCACAAGATGGATGCTTTGTGTTAACGGCTTATACGAGTGGCCAAAGCTATTTTACCTCCCGCTTTCTCTTTTGCTCGTGCCTACCTATGTACCGCTTAACTTTTATGAACTAAGCACCTATGCCAGAATTCACTTCGTCCCGATGATGGTAGCTGGAAACAAAAAATTTTCACTTACTTCTAGGCATACACCTTCTCTTTCTCATTTAGATGTAAGAGAGCAGAAACAGGAAGCGGATGAAACTGCTCAAGAATCACGCGCTTCTATTTTTTTAGTCGACCATTTAAAACAGCTGGCTTCTTTACCTTCTTACATCCACAAGCTTGGTTATCAAGCAGCCGAGCGTTACATGCTAGAAAGACTTGAAAAAGATGGAACACTGTACAGCTACGCAACCTCTACTTTTTTTATGATTTACGGTCTTTTGGCTCTTGGCTATAAAAAAGATTCCTTTGTGGTTCAAAAAGCAATTGACGGTATTTGTTCACTACTTAGTACATGCAGCGGCCACACGCACGTAGAAAACTCCACGTCAACCGTTTGGGATACCGCCCTGCTATCTTACGCTCTACAAGAAGCAGGTGTACCGCAGCAAGATCCCATGATTAAAGGCACAACTCGTTACTTAAAGAAAAGACAGCATACAAAGCTTGGAGACTGGCAGTTTCATAACCCCAATACAGCGCCTGGAGGCTGGGGATTTTCCGATATTAATACGAATAACCCTGACTTAGACGATACGTCTGCTGCTATTAGAGCTCTTTCTAGAAGAGCGCAAACCGATACAGATTATTTGGAGTCTTGGCAAAGGGGCATTAACTGGCTGTTGTCCATGCAAAACAAAGACGGGGGTTTTGCTGCATTTGAAAAAAATACCGATTCTATTTTATTTACTTATCTGCCGCTTGAAAACGCAAAAGACGCAGCAACGGATCCGGCTACTGCCGATTTAACCGGTCGAGTGCTTGAGTGCCTCGGAAACTTTGCCGGTATGAATAAATCCCACCCTTCGATTAAAGCTGCAGTAAAATGGCTGTTTGATCATCAATTGGATAACGGAAGCTGGTACGGCCGGTGGGGTGTTTGCTACATTTACGGAACGTGGGCCGCTATTACTGGACTCCGTGCTGTAGGAATTTCCGCTTCTGATCCGCGTATCATCAAAGCCATCAATTGGCTCAAAAGCATTCAACAAGAAGACGGCGGATTCGGAGAATCATGCTATAGCGCTTCTTTAAAAAAATATGTGCCACTATCGTTTAGCACTCCTTCTCAAACGGCTTGGGCTCTCGATGCTTTAATGACAATATGTCCATTAAAAGATCGAGCCGTTGAAAAAGGAATTAAATTTTTACTGAATCCAAATCTTACAGAGCAGCAAATTCATTATCCCACGGGAATTGGTCTTCCTGGACAATTTTATATTCAGTACCACAGCTACAATGATATTTTCCCTCTTCTTGCACTTGCCCACTACGCAAAAAAACATTCTTCATAAAGGGGTTGAGACATGACGAAATGAATCCAATCTAAAGACGAACATATAGGATACATGAGCTCCTATGGATCGCTTGTGACACGGCAGTTGATTTCCGTGCAAGGCTTCGCTTTCCGCGGGAGTCTTCGCCTTGCCCTCCAATCAACTGCTAGAAAGACTTACACACATGAAACCTATGTTTACCCTAACAAAAAAAACGAACCACGAATCAAACATCTTGATCAATGGTTCGTTTTTCACTTTGTCTAAAATCCTTTTATTCCAGCCTCTTTTTGTACATAAAAGCAGGTTTTTTTAGGAGACAAGTGGAATACCTTTTTAATGTTGGGAAAGAAAGGATGCATCAAATGAATAATGTTTCACCACTTTTAAAAGGAAAAAACGTGATACTAAGAAAACCAAAAGACAGCGATGTACATGACTATCTAGCGTGCAAGCAAACAAAAGAGCTTATTCGTATGTACGGAGGCGATACCCGAAACTTAAAACCTCTTACATTACAAGATGCCAAGCGGCACGTCGAGTACATAAAGTCTCAAAAGCTGAATTGGTGTGTTGAATATCAGCAGCAGTTTGTTGGAGAAGCCCGGCTGACCGTTAACGAGTACGACCGGCGCGCACGATATGCTATTGGTTTATTCGATTCTTCCGTTTGGAATCAAGGGCTCGGCACTGAAGTTACAAAATTGGTGCTGGCCTACGCATTTGAACACCTTCACTTGCACAGAGTCGATTTACGAGTGCTCGAATACAACCATAGAGCCATTGCTTGTTATGAAAAATGCGGTTTTGTAAAAGAAGGAATAGAGCGTGAAGGTGCTTTTATTGAAGAAGCATTTCAGACAGATATTATCATGAGTATACTCGAACAAGAGTATTATCAGCTTTAGAGGAGAGAATCAGCTGTCATCATCGTACTTCTTTAAAAGTTCGTATAGCCCAAGCCTTTTGTGAATAAAGTAACATAACGATATAACCAAAGGAGCCAACGATGACAGCTTATGATTCCTCTTCTTTTGTATTTGTAACCATTGATAAACATGACATTGCTGCTTTTTTACTCATTGATATTATTTGCAGCACCACTATTTATGTAGCATGTAAACATTATCTCCACAATGAGCTTGTTTCCATTGCAAGCAGCGCTCTTTTTCCCATGGTATGTAAGAAGGTTTCTCGACGCTAGCTCAGCTTTTTACCGGTTCTTTTAATGACAGCCAAGTGCGTTCCTTCTGCTGCTGAATCTCTACGGAGTGATTAAAAAATTTAGAAAGATGCGGCTCAGTGAGCTGGTCTTTCGTTTTTCCAGAAGAAAACACTTCTCCTTGGCGCATACAAAGCGTATGGGTAAAGCAAGGCAAAATTTCTTCTACATGGTGAGTAACATAAATAAGCGTAGGAGCATTTGGCTGCTCTGCCATTTTTGCAATCAGCTGAAGAAGCTGTTCTCGGGCCATTATATCTAGACCTGTACATGGCTCATCAAGTATTAAAAGCTTTGGTGAAGCCATAAGAGCTCGAGCAATTAGCACTCGCTGGCGCTCTCCTTGAGAAAGTGTTCCGTAGGCCTGATTTTGTAAATCTTCGCAATTTAGCAGCTTCATTAATTCTATGGCTTGGTTCATATCTTTTTGCTCCACTTGTTCATATAACCCAATAGATGCAAATTTTCCGCTTAAAATCATTTCTACAACCGTATCGTCATCTCGAAACCGCTGTTGAAGCGAAGAGCTTACCCATCCAATTTCTTTTCTGAGCTCAGACAGATTTGTTTCTCCAAATTTCCTTGAAAGAACTTCTACTTCCCCTTTTGTAGGCCAAATATATCCGTTGATGATATTTAAAAGCGTCGTTTTTCCGGAACCATTTAACCCAAGCAAACACCAATGTTCCCCTTTTTCCACTGACCACGACACGCTTTTTAAAATTTCTTTTTCTGCTCGTTTTACCGAAACGTTGTTAATGTTGATCATGCTAACACTCCTTTACTCTCATTTTTCATTATATATACTATAAAAGAATAATGATTTATCCCATTTGTTAACTTGCTTTTCTTTTTTCATGCCAATTCTTTCAGCCACTTTAATCGATGGATAATTGTGAGGATCTATCAATGATATAATCTTATGAAATTTCAGCGTATGAAGGCCATAATCTAAACAAGCTTTTGCTGCTTCACTCGCATAGCCTTTTCCCCAGCAGCTGCGTAAAAATAAATAGCCAAGCTCTGGATCTACCTTGCCGTCTACTTTTTGAAGAACCATGCCGCACTGCCCTAGAAACTCTCGATTCTGTTTATCTTCAGCGATCCACATGCTAACGCCATATATTTGATAATGCTGCTTCATCCATTGAATCCAGCGATATGTGTCTTGTTCATTTTTAGTAGAAGAATAATACTTCATTGCTTCAGCATCTTCAAATATTTTCATTAAATTGCCTGCATCGCTTTCAGCCATAGCTCGCAGCGTCATTCGCTCTGTCTCAATAATCGTATAAATCCTCTCCTTTCTTCCATTCCAACATCTACTATCTTTATTATCCGCTACTATTTTCTTTTCGTAAAGTTTTCCTTTTTTTATTTAAATGAAACAGAAAAAGGCACCAAAAAAGGCTGCTACACACAGCCCTTTAATCTGGATCACACGTTTTCCCGTACCGTAATACGTTATATATAGCACGTCCATCACTTGCAGATGTTTCTGTATATTGAATTGGCAGCAGTGAAAAAATAACATAATAGACTGAAAAATAAACAAATTGATAGCAAAATATATCTTCAGGCAGAATATTAGCCATAATTAATCCATTTATTATAAAAATAGTAAGTAAATTAAACAGTACACCGCCCGCATACACCACTGCATGGGAAAAGCGACTGTCGTTCTTAAGATTTTCATATTTACAAAACGAGTCTAGAAAATAGACTGACTTAATTTTAAACTTCCCCATTTTAAGAATCGTTTTCCCCCGCCCAATAGTAAAATCGACCTTCCCTCCGAAAATAATTGCCATGACGGAATGCCCCAGCTGATGAACAAATGATACAAGTGGCAATACAAGACAGAATGACCACACAAACTTTGGAAGATCATTTAACCCAAACACGTTTATCCCTCCTTTTTGTTTCTTCTCTCTACTTTTCCTCCCCGTTTTTACTTAAAACTACATTTAAATTCTTTTTTTAAAACTCATACGAAATAACTAGCATCCACATCATTTCTTATAACCTAGATAAAACCCAATGTATGTAACTTATGAAAAATACATTTTCCGAAAAACAGTTGGAGTCACGTTTTCTTGTTCTTTGAAGCGCTTGATAAAATAGCTTGGATGTTCATACCCTACTTGTCTTGCTATATCTTGTACAGAGATTTGGTTGTTTTTAAGCAACAGTTTCTTTGCTTTTTGAATTCGGACGCGCGTTACGTATTCAAACGGCCGGATACCAAGAGATTGTTGAAAAAGCAAACACGTATACTGCTCTGTTACGTTGAGCTGCTTCGCCAGTACTTCTAGCGTTAGCGGCTGATGATAATATTCCTCAATATAGCGAAGGACTGGGTTTAGCTGAGTAATTTGCTGCAAGCGACTTTTGCTTTCTATATATACGCTGTCTTGGCGCAGTTTCAAAATGACGCTATATAGTAGTTCAGAGCACTTCATGGTGCTAGAGGTATGATTTTCTTCTAACAAATTCATTAGCTCTTGCAGCATCCTATAAAGGCTTTCAGCATGTGTAAGGACGATTTTTCCGGAATTAATAAATTGAAGAGAAAGCATGATATCATCAATTACACTTCCATTAAAAGAAACCCAGCATACTTGCCATTCGCTTGTAATGGGGTAGTATTCGTGCGGAACATGCGGCGTCAGAAACATCCCTTCATTTTCTTTTATAATATAAACCTCGTCGTTTACACGAAGCTCGCCTCTTCCTTTTATACATTGAATCCATTGATAATCAGGAAACTCTCCCTGACGTTTAATATGCGTTTGATGTCTCCAGCTTCCAGCGCTTGTAACATAGAATGGCAGTTTCATATCTTCATCTGAAAGAGCCGGAAAGTACATACGGTCCACATTACTTCCTCCTTTTTATGTGAATATAGTTATATTATCATGAAAATAATTAGATTGATAAGGTTTTCAGAAAACGTTATCATTTTCATATAAACTAATAACCTAGTAATCTAGAAATGAGGGATCGACATGTTAAAAACCGGCAAAAAATTTAATTATACAGCACCTGCAAACGGATACCCTGAATGGAATAACAACCCTGAAATTTTTCAATTGAACCGTTCGAAAGCACACGCTTTACTAATGCCTTATCAAACGGTCGAAGAGGCCTTAAAAAATGATAGAAAATCTTCTGTTTACTACCAAAGCTTAAATGGAAGCTGGTACTTTCATTTTGCTGAAAATGCGGATGGCCGCGTCAAAAACTTTTTCGCTCCTGAATTTTCATATAAGAAATGGGACTCTATTTCAGTTCCTTCACACTGGCAGCTGCAAGGATATGACTATCCTCAATATACAAACGTGACATACCCTTGGGTTGAAAACGAAAACCTCGAACCTCCTTTTGCACCGACTAAATATAACCCTGTCGGTCAGTACGTCCGTACTTTTACACCTAAATCAGAATGGAAAAATCAGCCGGTGTACGTCAGCTTCCAAGGCGTCGAATCTGCTTTTTACGTCTGGGTTAACGGTGAGTTTGTTGGATACAGCGAAGACAGCTTTACTCCAGCTGAATTTGATATAACTTCTTATCTTCAAGATGGTGAAAATACGATAGCAGTAGAAGTATATCGCTGGAGTGACGCAAGCTGGCTTGAAGACCAAGATTTTTGGCGAATGAGCGGCATCTTCCGAGATGTGTATCTGTACTCTACTCCACCGGTTCACATCTATGACTTTAGCGTTCGTTCGTCGCTTGATAACAACTACGAAGATGGTGAACTTAGCGTTTCAGCTGATATTTTAAATTACTTTCAGCACGATACTCAAGATCTAACATTTGAAGTCATGCTGTATGACGCGAATGGCCATGAAGTACTACAAGCTCCGCTGCAAACAAATGTAAGTGTGAGCGATCAATATACAGCGTCCTTACGTACACACATTAAAAGCCCTGCAAAATGGAGCGCAGAAAGTCCTAATTTGTATACCCTTGTACTCAGCTTAAAGAATGCTGCTGGTTCTATTATCGAAACGGAAAGCTGTAAAGTCGGCTTCCGTACGTTTGAACTAAAGAATGGCCTTATGACAATCAACGGCAAGCGTATTGTACTTCGAGGAGTAAATCGCCACGAATTTGATTCAGTAAAAGGCCGTGCAGGCATCACACGCAAAGACATGATTCACGATATTTTGCTGATGAAACAGCATAATATTAACGCGGTGCGTACATCCCATTACCCTAACGATTCAGTATGGTATGAGCTGTGTGATGAATACGGACTGTACGTGATTGATGAAACCAATTTAGAAACGCACGGAACGTGGACTTATTTACAAGAAGGCGAACAAAAAGCCGTTCCAGGAAGCAAGCCAGAATGGAAAGAAAACGTACTAGATCGCTGTCGTTCGATGTACGAACGTGACAAAAACCACCCTTCTATTATTATTTGGTCTCTTGGCAATGAATCATTTGGCGGAGAAAACTTTCAGCATATGTATACTTTTTTTAAAGAGAAAGATTCCACGAGACTTGTTCATTATGAAGGAATCTTCCATCACCGCGACTATGATGCTTCTGATATAGAAAGCACGATGTACATTAAGCCAGCAGATGTAGAGCGCTATGCTTTAATGAATCCGAAAAAACCTTATATTCTGTGTGAATACAGTCATGCGATGGGTAATTCTTGCGGAAATCTATACAAATACTGGGAGCTGTTCGATCAATATCCAATCTTGCAAGGCGGTTTTATATGGGACTGGAAAGATCAAGCTCTTCAAACAACAGCAGTAGACGGTACTTCTTACTTAGCTTACGGCGGAGATTTTAGTGATACGCCTAACGACGGCAACTTCTGCGGAAACGGCTTAATCTTTGCTGATGGGACAGCTAGCCCGAAAATTGCAGAAGTAAAAAAATGCTATCAGCCTGTAAAGTGGACAGCAGTAGACGCTTCTAAAGGAAAATTTGCCGTTCAAAACAAACACCTGTTTACAAACTTGAACGCCTATGGTTTTGCTTGGACTGTTGAAAAAAACGGTGAACTACTTGAAAAACATGCGTCTCTTTTAAATGTAGCTCCTGATAGTACAGACGAACTGACGCTTTCTTATCCTCTTTACGAGCAAGAAAACGAAACTGATGAATTTGTTTTAACTCTTTCTCTCAGATTATCCAAAGATACAGCCTGGGCTTCAGCTGGATATGAAGTGGCGTACGAACAGTTTGTACTGCCTGCCAAAACCGCTGTACCTTCAGTAAAAGCTGTTTATCCTGCTTTATCATTTGACCAAAACGAACAAACGCTGACGGTTACAGGAACTAACTTCACGGCTATTTTTGACAAGCAAAAAGGGCAGTTTATCTCTTACAACTATGAGCATACCGAGCTGCTTGCATCGGGTTTCCGTCCGAACTTTTGGCGCGCAGTCACCGATAATGACCTCGGCAATAAATTGCATGAAAGATGTCAAACGTGGCGTCAAGCAAGTTTAGAGCAGCACGTGAAAAAAGTAAGTGTTCAACCGCAAATTGACTTTGTTATCATTTCGGTTGAGCTAGCTTTAGACATCTCTCTTGCTTCTTGCTATGTAACGTATACGCTATATAACGATGGTGAAATGAAGATTGAACAATCTTTAGCACCTTCTGAGGCAATGCCTGAAATTCCTGAAATTGGGATGCTGTTTACGATGGATGCGGCTTTTGATTCTTTAACATGGTACGGCAGAGGCCCTCATGAAAATTATTGGGATCGTAAAACTGGCGCTAAGCTTGGCCTTCATAAAGGCAGTGTAAAAGAGCAAGTTACACCGTATTTACGCCCTCAAGAATGCGGAAACAAAACGGACGTTAGATGGGCAACTATTACAAACGATCAAGGACGCGGCTTTTTACTAAAAGGTTTGCCAACAGTCGAGCTGAATGCTTTACCTTACTCACCTTTTGAACTGGAGGCTTACGATCATTTTTACAAATTGCCGTTAAGCGATTCAGTAACCGTGCGGGTTAACTACAAGCAAATGGGCGTTGGCGGAGACGACAGCTGGGGAGCTAAAACACACCCTGATTACACACTATACGCCAACCGCTCGTATACAAACACGTTTACGCTAAAACCTCTATAAAAATAAAAAGGACTTTCAAATGAAAGTCCTTTTTACTTATGATGTCACCTCTGGCTTTCGCTGAGAAAGCAAAAATACCGTAGCGATAATAAGAATTGTACCTAGCCACTCCGTCCACCCAAAAGTCACATGAAGCCATAGAACAGATAGCGCGGCTGCTGACAAAGGCTCTGCTGACGCAAGAACAATGGCTTCAGAAGCGCTAATGTGCTTCAAACTTTCCAAGTAGCAATAAAAGGCAATGAGCGTTCCAAAGATAATCACAAATAGCACCGCACACAGCGACAATAGCGACCACTCACCGGCTATATGCCACGGCGGATGAATAAATGAAAAACTTACGCCGCCTATTACCATTCCCCAGCCTACTACTTCAACTGAGCTCCATTTTGCAAGAAGACGTTTAGGCTGAAGCGTATAAAAAGCAGACGTCACAGCTGCTCCAATCCCCCAAAACAACCCCCATCCTGTAATAGACAGCTCGTTAAAATTTCCGCTTGTTGCAAGAAAAAATGTCCCCGTTATGACGAGCGCAACAGAAATCATTTCTACTTTCACCGGCCACTTTCTTGCTTGCACGGCTAAATAGCCAATAATAAATATTGGCGACGTATATTGAAGCACTGTAGCTGTAGCAGCGTTACCTGCTTCAATAGCTGCAAAATATGTATACTGCACGCCGAGCATACCGATTACACCAAACAAAAGCAGCGAAGTCCTCTCTTCTTTTGTTTTCCAAATTGCAAAAATATTGCGCTGCTTAGAGGCTATTGCCAAAAGCAGCAATCCAGATACTAACATACGAACGACGACCAGCCACTCTGCGTTAAAACTCTTATGCTGAAATAAATATTGAGCTACCGTGCCAGACACTCCCCACATCGTGGCACCAATGATTACAAGCAGCAGCCCCCACGCTCTTTTAGATGAAGTTTGAACTCCTTCCACTTACCATTCCTTCTCTCTTTTTCATATATATTTAACTTACCTCCCTCCGCATTAACGGTCAATAGCAAAAAAAGTCGAAGCAATATGCTTCGACTTTTTTTAAATGCTTTTATGAAGTAATTTCTTGAGTAAAGGAAATAGCACATCGGGAAGTTCTTCGATGTTTGGTACTAGAATACTATATTTCCCGTACATATTTTGAATGGTTTTCTTCTGTCCTTCATCAATTTCCCCGTTGGATAAAAAGACGTTGATGACTTCAATTCCGTGCTTGCGTGCTTCTAATACCGCTTCGTGCGTATCTACAATACCATTTTGTTCATATCCCATAGCGGCTGGTTCACCGTCTGAAAACACAAGTAAAAACTTTTGCTGTTCAGAACGCTGAAGCAAGCGGCGTGTCATGTGGCGAATGGCAAATCCATCACGGTTGTCTTCTTCAGGCTCAAGCTGCATAATTTCAGGACCGCTTTTACGCTTTAATGATGCTTGAAAGTCCATCACCGTCTGCAGGTAGTTAGGCTGGCTTGTTTCAGTAGCATCATTTGTATCTTCCCAAAATCCAACAATTTGATGAGGCACCATAACAGACTTTAACGCTTCATGAAATAGCGTAATCCCGAGCTTCGTTTCATCCATTTTGTCGTACATCGATGCCGAACAGTCAACTAGAAGAGAAAACACAGCATCAATTTGGGCAGAATCTTCATCTTTTTTATAAAACAAACGAGGATTATCATCCGTCCATAGTTTTAGAAGTTTTTTATTTAATCGGCCAAAGTGCAGCTCGCTTCTAGGTAGCGTTTTTTTATGTTCAAGCGTTTTTTCAATCATTTGCTTTAATTTTTTTTGATACGATGCAATGATTTTTTTATTCTCATCATACTGAACAACGTGATCGTCGCTTGGAAGTTTAGAATCTACAAACACAGCATAGGCATGCTTATTTTCTTTCCCATACTCATAATCCGCTTCCCCGTCTTTTTCCGGATGCGTTTGCTCCATGGCTTCTATTTGAGAATAATCGTTCCGTGATGTTTTTTGAGAAGATCCTTGCACCATTCCCATTGCTTGATCTCCATCGTCGCCTTCACGAACACCATCGCCTAGCATGTCTGTTTTTGAACCTTGATCCATATCAAACTGTAGAAAACTTTGCGTCGCTTCGCTTGTCTCTCGATGCCACATTTCCATTTTCTCTTCGTGAATGTCTTCATCTCCGTCTTTTTCATGCTCTAAAATATCATCGTTCACTAATGAATCTTTGCGTTTTAAATCTTCAAATGTTAACCCTTCTTCTAACTGATCATACTGAAGTTCAGCCAAGAAGAAATAAGTATTAAGCATATCTTTTTCGATAATATCATCAAAAACATCTACGAGTTCAAGGCAGATGCGCGATACATCTTTTGTTGTTTTCGCTTCATATACATTTGTTAGCTGTCTGCGAATAAAAGGCATCGCTAAGTTAATCGATTCACTCATTGAAGGAATTTCTTCAAACGGATTTTCAGCCGTTAATAGCAAGTAAATGCCGTTAAAAAGTGCATCCGTGTACACGCTTTTTGTTAAATTTGCGCTCATTTGTGTAGCAAAATATTTTCTATAGAGCTCCCTTCTGACGGCGAAGGCTTTTTTCGTTCCAGGACGTTCGCGTTTGCATACTTCTTCTAAACGAATATCTTCAAACAGCATAAACAGCTGTTTAGCTAAGCTAGGTACCGAGGTTTTATTTATTTTCTTTAAATATGCATTAATTTCTTTGAAGTTTGAATGCTTATAGCTTCCAATACTTCTTAAAAACACATCACTTTTTAAGCCGTACACTTTGTCTTCTTCTGGACGGTTATCCCAAAAGTGACTGAGATAAATAATGCCGTGTACAGGATCATAATAAGATGAAACGCGATACTCTACTTCAATTTCATCATTTTTTGTTAATGTTTTCGTTAAATCTGCCAGCTCCATATAGAGAAAGGAATCTACATTTTTGTCGTTAAATTTAATAAATCGCATAGCGCCACTCCTTACTCAAATAATGTTTCAGCAATATTTTGAATGGCGGCTTTTTCCCTTTCATCTTCTAGCTTTTCAATAATACCGCGTTTAATCGCGCGAAGAGGCGGCATATAAAGAGCTAAATCACACGTATCGATAAGCGCACGAATGGACGCAGCTTCTTCTGATACATGGCCGCTTTGAACTTGAGTAATTAAATCTGCGGAGAGCGTGACAAATTTATCAATTAATTTTTCGTCTTTTAACTGAGACTGAGACATTAGAACTTGCTTTAAGCTGCTCCCTTGAATATATGGCACTTCAATAACAACAAAACGATTTTTTAACGCTTCGTTTAATGGAACAGTCCCAACATACCCTTCGTTAATAGCCGCTACTACGCCGAATGTTTGCTGACCGCGCACTACATCTCCAGTGAATGGGTTTGTAATCATTTTTCGGTAATCAAGTACTCCGTTTAAAATAGGAAGCGTTTCAGGTTTCGCCATGTTAATTTCATCAATATATAATAAATGGCCTTTTTTCATTGCCTGAATAACAGGTCCTTCTACAAACTCGATACCTGTTTTACCTTCTTGTTCAGAAATTGTTTTAAAGCCAAGCAGCGCTTCTGCATCTAAATCAACCGAGCAGTTAACGCTATGCATCGGCTGAGAAAATAAATGCGACAGCGTTTCGGCAAGCTTTGTTTTACCTGAACCTGTTGGCCCTTTTAAAAGTACGTTTTTCCCTAGTGACAAGGCAATAATGGCATCTTCTAAAATATCTGCTTCTTCTGCTGTATAGCCGCCTTTTCCGATTAATAGCTGATCAGCGTGAGACAGATTTTCATATTTACGATTCGCTAAAAGCGAAAGAACCTCTTTTGGTAATGATAATTGTGATAATTGAATTGACATAACAAAAAATCCTTTCTTTCTGCATACTTTCTATAGTTTACTAAAAAACATTCTTCTTCTCAAAGAATTACTTTACCTATGCGTTTCTCTAAGGTTTCCGGTAGAAAAATTGCCGTCTTTAGACATATATTCAGTAAAAAAAAGTAGGTTATTCACCTACTTTTTTACGATTTTATAGTTTTTATGATTAACGACTGTTTTCATAGATTCGCCCGTTTCAGCATCTTTCCCAAAATCTACGATAACCGAATTGTCTCGCACTACCATAACAATTCCTTTAAATCCTTTATAGTCGCCTTTTTTAGGCTGAATCGTATCGCCAACTTTAGCTGCTTTGACTTTAGGTGCTTGTTCTTCTGTACCTTGTGTATTTTCTACGTCCATCATGACCCCACCTTTTCCAATTTACCGTGTTTTTTATAAGTGAAAACACAATTTAATTTACTTTTTGTTGAAAATACTTAGTTTATTTTCCCACAAACATCCATGGTTAAACACCATGTGTTTGTCCTTTTTCATTTTGCAAACAAACGCTGTATTTTTTATTATGTATGTAGCTGTTTTTTGTAAGAGCACATCCTTGTTCTATCATAACATTTTCTGTTTCCTTCGAACACCAATTACCCTTTAGTTTTTTAAAAAAATGACAAATTACACGGAATTATGTCGAATTTCATATGATTTTCTTTTTAGTATGATAAGCTATATATCGTATTTTAAGCATCTTTTATCTATTACATACGATTTTTGATAAAAAAACCGAAACTTTTATCCACAAATTGCGTTGATTAAATGAAAGGGGGAGAAAATGGCACAACAGCATAACTTTGAACACATTTATAAACAGCACATGCATGATTTGCTGCGCTATCTTCTCTCTCTTACTCGCAGAAAAGAATCAGCGGAAGATTTAATGCAGGAGACCTTTTACCGGGCACTTTTACACTTAGAAACGTATAAAGGCGAGGAAGTGAAGCCTTGGCTGTTCAAAATTGCTTATCACGCCTTTATTGACTGGTATCGAAAAGAAAAAAAACGCCCTACTGTCGAAATAGAAGAATGGCACTTTACTCCTCAGCCAAGTGCTGAAGAACAAGTGATGATTCAAAGTGAAATCGACGGCTGGCTTTCTGATGTATCTGCTTTGCCTCC
Organism: Priestia sp. TRN 1309; assembly: GCF_050846875.1. NCBI lineage: Bacteria > Bacillati > Bacillota > Bacilli > Caryophanales > Bacillaceae > Priestia > Priestia sp. TRN 1309. The sequence goes on from NZ_JBOZGM010000002.1 coordinate 916,159, forward strand.
GGCTAAGCAGAATATTGTACTGTTACGAGATTATCATGGCTTCACATATGAAGAGATTGCAGAAATGACTGGCTTTACTCTGTCAAAAGTGAAAATGGACTTGTATCGTGGTCGTCAACAATTGAAAAAAAGAAAGGAAGAGGACGGATGAGCTGTCAAGATATGAAGCATCAATGGGAAAAATATAAAAACGGCACTTTGACAGACAAAGAAGCAGAAACACTTGAACAACATACGGAAAATTGTGAAGCATGCTCAGCTCATTTAGAGCACTTGCTAATCGAAGATGAACCGTTATCGCCCACTCCATCAACTACTTCACTAAGTGACGATACGATGTTGGATAATAAAAAAGTTAAAAAGTCCATTTATATCGCCAAATGGAAGCAGCGCCTTTCAAATGTGACAACTGTCATTAGCTCTGTGGTTCTGCTATGGATTATCGGCAGCTTTTTATCCATTGTATATTATCATCAATCAAAAACCGAATACATAAACAGCGTCAATCAAGCGGCTATCGAATCTGCTTTTCCGAACGTTCATATACGTGAAACCACTTCTGATACACAGTCCTTTTTCCGAATGCAGTCGCAAATGGAAGCTTATAAGCAAATTGGACGTGAAGAGCAGGCCATTGGGACGTTTACATTTCATCAGCTGTTTGATAAAACGAGCGGTGTAGAAAAAGAATTTTCCGGCGGTAAATACGATCTTAACCTTTCCTTTGTCTATCCTGATCCAAAAAAACTAAAGCTACATGCAAAAGAGTATAAGGAATGGACGAATGAAACATGGAATGCATTAGAAAACCTACCTAAAGGAACGGTAAGTGAAGTGGCTATTTCTTTTGATGATACGTATTCGCTAAAAGAAGTTCAGCAAAAAATGAACGCCATCGACAGCCGTGATTTTTCTACCTCTTGGTACGCGCTTAATACAGGGAACGAACAAAAAACAAGCACAAAAGATGAGCCATTAATTGACTTAACATCAACATTTGGCTTTCCAGAGTTTTTAGACTTGCCTTACGAGCACAAAGAAAATCAAACGCACTCTACTAGCAAGTCGAACGTTTTAGGTATGATGAAACTATTAGCCGATAATGAAGAAACGGTCCAAAAAGTTCGTCAGCTAGACCATTCCGATTTGTTGCTAAAGCAGCGATATTCTTATGTAAAAAAACATGGAGTCGGTGTGTACGGCGTTGTGATTACAGGACCTACCAAAAAGCTTCTGAAATTAAAAAATGATCCGTCTATCACCTATGCGTCACTTGGAGATGTAGAGCTATGGAATTGGTTCAACCGTCCTTCATCCGGCACGTTAATGAATCAGTAACAAGCACTTGAAAGCAAGTGCTTGTTTTTATTTCTTTGTTAATTCTTTAAATCTTTCTACAGCTTCGCTTTTATCAAATGAACTAAACCATCGATAGTCTTGGTCATCTAAAATACGATAGTGCTGACTAATCATATTTTGCTGCAGACGAAAAGAACCTTCTTTTTGAATCTCTTTCCACCATACTCTTCCTCCGAGCGTTTTATCTTTTGGAGAAGATACGCCGTTATGAGCAATGATTTCTACTACTTCTAAGGGGACGTCTCCTAAAACCGATTGAAGGATTTCACTGTCACCAAACAAACCGCATACTGCAACAGTAGTCGTCCACCCTGCTTCCGTGCGCCCTTTTTCAATTTGAACCAATGTTTTTTTGGAAATACCAATGACTTCAGCCATTCTATCTTGTGAATAGTTTCTTTCTAAACGAATTAATCGTATTTTATCCGATACTGATTTAATCACTTCTTGTTTATTCATTTTTACAGCCCTTTCTTTCTATACACGCACATGTCTTTAGTGTAATATTACACCTAATTAAAGAAGAGTTTCAAGCGTTTCCCTTCATCACAAAACGGGGAAATATACTGAAATGGTTTTTGTATACTAAAACAATTAAAAGGAGTTGAGAATATGTACATCATTGTATGGACTATGCTTGTACTATACGCCTTTCTGCTAGCTCCGGGAGCAAGCGCCGCTGATGATATGCTGTTTAAAAACCTTGTCACAGGAAATTTTCAACAGGTAGATCCGCTCGTAGTTATGGTATTCTCTTTTTTAGGGCTTTTCCCAGTATTGTTCATGGTAATGATTTGTAAAAAAGATACGTACAAACTGCCTGGATGGCCATTTTCTCTCCTATCATTTGCGCTTGGAGCTTTTTCTCTTTTGTTCTATTATCATTGGAAAGGACAAAAAGTTCGAACACGTTCGCGTATTCCTTCGCGTTTCATTGCCATCATTTCTTCTCGTCTATGGATTGGACTATGCTTAGCACTCACGATTGCTGGTTACGTATACGGACTATCCATAGGTTCAATAAGAGCTTATGAAGATGCTTTTATGCAGTCACAGCTTGTTAGCGTGATGACCGCTGATTTTTTTGTTTTAACGTGGCTTTCTTATTCCGTTATGACAAAAGAAAAGATAGCATCCCGGCCTTACCTTCTCTTATGTTTCATTCCAGTTGCGGGCCCTTTTTTTATTTTGTTACGGCATAACCGCCAAGATGTTAGAGAAGAAAAACTTTAAATAAAAGTCTTGCGTTCCATTCATTATTCCGTTATAATCATTTCTTGTACGATGAAAGTTGATTAATTAGAAAACATTTATATATCGGCATTTTATTTACATTTGTTATACATACCTGCGCTGTGCGTATACTCATGTTGTCTTAAACCTTTGAGTGTTAAAAGGGAGCTCAAAATTTAGCTGCAGATAGCACGCCCTTCTTGGGACGCTAAACCCGGCTATGAGGGCACCCACCTAGTAGATCTGGGTATTTAAGACACTTAGGGTTACGGCAGTGCGGGCTTATTTTTTAGTTAGCTGTAGCTAGCTTTTTTTATTTTTTTATTTATTAGTTTACATAATTATTTTATTGTTAACTTATATTTTTTTTAGACATGTATGTTTTATTTATCTTCGATTGAGGAACATAAAAGGTAATAAAGGAGATGGATAAAATGAATGAACAAAAAATTGCTAAAAAAGTAAATGAAGTATTAGAAGGAAATCGTGTAGGAACATTAGCCACAGTTGTAAACAACAAACCCCACTCTCGCTATATGACATTTTTCAGCGATGAAGATGGTATCGCTCTTTACACACCAACAAATATCAATACACATAAGGCAGAAGAAATCGAAGCCAATCCGAACGTGCACGTACTATTGGGCTACAGCGGCGAAGGATATGGCGATCAATACTTAGAATTATCCGGGACAGCTGTTCTTCGTACTGGTGATCAATTAAAAGGACGTATATGGAACGATCACATGAAAGAATGGTTTGACGGTCCAAATGACCCTGAGTATGTTGTTCTGGAAATTACACCAAACGAAATTCGCTTTATGAATGAAGGCGAAGAAACTCCTCAAACCGTTCAGCTATAATAAAAAAGCGCACACTGTGCGCTTTTTTTATTTTCCTACAGCTTCTTTCAATTGAGCTGCTTTTTCTTTTGGAGACGCTGCTAAGCTAATCGCGGTAATAATAGAAACACCATCTGCACCTGCTTCTACTACTTGTTTGGCATTTTCAGGCGTGATGCCACCGATTCCTACAATTGGAAAGTCAATATTCTGGTTTCGCACTTCTTCAATTAATTTTGTACCTTGCACTGCTTTTGCGTCTTTTTTTGTAGAAGTAGGAAAAACAGGTCCCATTCCTACATAATCCGCCCCGTCTTTTATGGCTTGCTGCAGCTCTTGTATATTATGAACAGAGACGCCCACAATTCCTTTTCCTATTTTTTCTCGAACAATATGAGCTTTTTCATCTTCTTGTCCAATATGAACGCCATCCGCTTGTAAGCGGATCGCTAAGTCAAGATCATCATTCACAACAAAAGGAACGCTGTGCTGCTGACAAATTTGCTGAAGTTCTTTCGCCAGCTGATATTTCGCTTCTCCTTTTAGGGCACCCTCGCCTTTTTCACGAAATTGAAACACGGTAACGCCGCCTTCAATTGCTTCTTTTAATACTTCTTTCGGATCTTTTTTACAGTTATTACTGCCCATTATAAAATAAACTTGCAGCAGCTTTTTGATTTCTTCGTTTGTCATTTTCCGGCTCCTTTTAACGTTGATGTACTCTTGCATATGATTCAATATCCTGCCCAGATAAAAGATGAAGCTGGTTTAAGAGCTCAATTTGAAAGCTTCCCGGCCCTTCTTCACCTTTTTTCGCTGCGGCGATTTCACCTGCCACTCCGTAAAAACTTAAAGCAGCAACGCTTGCCTCGACATATTCTTTTTCTACAGCAGCGAAAGCTCCTATAATTGATGTCAACAGACATCCAGTCCCCGTCACTTTCGTAAATAACGGGTGACCGTTGTCTACTGTATACGTTGTGTTTCCATCCGTGATTACATCTTGTTTACCCGTAATAACAATCACTGTATCTAATTTGTTCGCCGCTTTCTCAGCAAGTTCAATGACGTCTCCTTGCCCTTCTAATGAATCAACGCCTTTAATGAGCCATGACTCGCCTACTACATTCGCAACTTCAGCAGCGTTACCGCGAATAACGGCAATATTTAATTCTTCTACAAGCTGACGTGCCACTTCTGTACGAAACGGTGTCGCTCCGGCTCCTACAGGATCGAAAATAACCGGCACGCCGTTTTCATTTGCTGATTTTCCTGCTATTCTCATCGCTTCTACTTCTTGAGCCGTCAGTGTACCCATATTTAAGACAAGCGCTCCGGCGATTCGAGCCATGTCAGCCACTTCTTCCTTCGCATAAGCCATAACAGGTGACGCTCCTAGGGCAAGCAGTCCATTTGCTGTAAAATTGGTTACCACAACATTCGTAATATTATGAACAAGCGGACTTGTATCTCTTACTTTTTCTAATTGAGCTGAAATTTTACTAATATCCATGTTCTCTCACTCTTTTCATTTAGTTTTAACACTGCAAAAAAAAGACAAAAAAGCACCTTGCATGCGCAAAGTGCTTTGGTATGTACTCACATTCCCTGCGCTGGCATTATCCAACAGGTTCAAATGGTCAACAGGCGCCCCTGTACTCTCAGCCTGCCCCGCGCAAGCTCCCATACTATTTATTACTACGTTTAAAGTTTACTATTAACTTTTTTTATTTGCAACCATTTCACTGTTTTGCCCATAAAATAAAGCTTCGCTATAGGCTGAGTGGTGTTGTAAATCTTACAGCTTTACTAAAAGCATCATTAAAAGACCTCCAGTAAACTACTGGAGGTCTTCTATCCCCTAAAAATTCTATCATTTCTCTTGAATCGCTTGATTTCTCACAGCTGTTTTTCGGTCCTTCCCTGCTCTTAAAGATAAAAGAAAACAAAGCAGCAGTACAAGTGCAGCTGATACGTACGGGTAATTAATGTTTATATCAAAAAGAAAGCCTGCTACAACAGGTCCAATAATATTACCAAGACTTGTATAAGCAGAATTTAGTCCGGCTACATACCCTTGGTCGTCTTGTGCCATCATCGACATTTGCGTGCTGATTGCCGGACGTAAAATATCTGTTGCTAAAAAGACGATAAATGTCACAACAATAATAAGCCAGTACGTGTGCACAAATAGTGTAAGTAAAATAAAAAGTCCCGTCATCATCAAGCAAAACGAAATCACTCTTTTTTCACCGAATTTATTTAAAATCCAGCCAAAAATCGTAACCTGCACAACAGCCCCTGCAATAGAGCCAAACGTAATAACAAACGCAATATCTTTTGGCGTAAAGCTAAATTTATGATCAACAAATAGTGAAAAGATCGTTTCATAATTGGATAATCCAAACGATGTCACAAAAACGATAATTAAACTTAAAAAATAAGGTTCTTTGTAGGAATTCATAAGCTGCAGTAGCAGCCGATCTTCTTTTGGATTCTCATTGTTTGAAACAGCATGACCTTGTACAGGACGAGACTCCGGCAAAACAAAAAGCGTAATCACTGCAGCCAAGCCTCCTGCTACTGCGGCCATGTAAAATGGCACGCGCATGCCGTATTCAGCTAAAAAGCCTCCAATACCGGGCCCGATAATAAATCCTGTTGTAATCGCTGCCGTCACATAGCCCATTCCTTTAGCGCGTTCTTTAGCAGACGTCACGTCCGCTGTATAGGCCATAACAGCAGGCATAATAAGCGCGGCTCCGACCCCACCTAGCATTCTGGATACAAATAATAAAAGAGGTGTACTCACTGAACCAAAGAACCATTCAGACAGGGCAAAAACAATCATTCCCGCTACAATAATTTTCTTTCTCCCTAACGAATCGGATAATCGCCCCGCTAAAGGCGAAAACAGAAATTGAGTTAGTGAAAACACCGCTACTAAAAGCCCCATCACGCTGCCGTTGATATGAAGCTCCGTCATATAGGTTGGCATAATTGGAATAACGAGACCGATTCCCGTAAAGATAATAAAAATATTTAGCATGAGCAGCAAAATCGCCGCTCGATTTCTTAACAATAATGACATATAAACCTCCTGATTACAAAAATACTGAACGTTCGGTCTATAAAAATACAAAATAATGAGGGATTACTCATTGCCGCAATAAGCATCCCCGCTTATTTAAGAAGACCTTGCTATAATTCCGTTTAAAAATACATCGATTGCTGAATGGTAAAGCTGCAGGGCATTTTCCGTACTCGTTTTTCGAGACATGCGGCTCATTCCAACAAACAACCCTTCTAAAATTACTGCAAGTTGCTCTGCATTTTTATGAGAAAACTCGCCTTCATCGATGCCCTGTTGCAAAAGTTCCCGGTTAAACTCCACGTGTCGTTTCACCATCTCATCAATTCGCTCTTCGATGTCGCTGCCCTTCTCCTCGTTGTTAAAAAACTCATCCGCAGCTTTCGTAAGAGGATGATTCAAATCATCTAAAATGATTTGCTCCGCTATTCCAAAAAGCTTATCTCTTGTTGTTTTGTAAAGAGACTCTCTTTCTTTCCAGTTTCGTTCCCACTCAAGATCCCATTCGTCTATTAAATAAAGAAAAAGCCCTTCTTTACTTTTAAAGTGATAATAAATATTCCCTTTACTGCTTCCCGTAGCTTCTACAATTTCCTCAATAGATGTAGCTTTATAGCCTTTTTGAGAAAACAATGCTTTAGCGGCATCTGCCACTTTTCTTTTGGTTTGTTCACTTTGAAGCTTTTTTTTATTCAAGCTATTTCCACCGCCCCGTACATTTATTATTTATACTGAACATTCGTTTTGTATTATCTGACACCTATACTACATAGGAAAAACCTTTTTGTCTAGTGAGAAAACCTAGTTTATACCTTTTTATATGAATCATGACCAAAACAAAGCCTCCTAAAAAGCTTACTTGCTAACAGGATAAATGACAGCTGCTTGCGCGCACAGTTTGCATACAAATAAACAAATCATCTGCGCCTGCTTTCCTGTCTTTTACTCATTCAATTTCTTTGTCATAAACACACTGTATGGATCTTCTTTGTAGGTAGAAAACGGTTCGCACTCGTAAAATCCAAAACTGGCGTATAGCTTTCTAGCCGGTTCAAAAGCAGGTGCGGATCCTGTTTCTAAGCTTAAGCGTCGGTACCCTCGTTTTTGCGCTTCATTTATTATGTACTGCAGCAGCTCTCTAGCAATTCCTTTCCGCAAATGAGCGGTAGCTGTTCGCATCGATTTAATTTCTCCGTGGTGCTCATCTAACTCTTTTACAGCTCCGCACCCTGCTAGCTGACTTCCTTCCCACACGCTCCAAAACGTAATATTACGTTGTTTTAAACTTTCAATATCTAGAGCATGAATACTTTCAGGGGGGGAATGTAAGTTCATTCCTTGAAGGTGAGAACTTACTAGCTCAATAACTTCATTGTTCGTTAAGTGGTCTCTTTTTATTTTAATCATCTTCTCTTCCTTCCTGCTACTAAAGGGTGGTCAACTACAAACCAACTTATGAATACATTCACTGTCGACCTTTAAAAATCCTTTTATACACTCCCTTCTTTTTCTCCAGTTATTAAAACAGACTTTGCCAAGCAGATGTTTCATACATTGTTAAACGGAGGTGAAATTCGTTGAAGAAAGTTTTATTTTGTCTTGTCCCTCTTTTGTTTTTATTATCCGCCTGCTTTAGTGATCCTGTTCAAGATGATTTAATCGATTATAACAATCAAGATTTAAAGAAAGCCGCTCAGCTTGAAAAAGAGGCGATTGACGCATACGATTCCGTTACAGGCGCTAACTACACAAGTGACGCTGTTATGTACGATACGATGACGAGTGAAGTCATTCCTACCTATCGTAAATTTGTTGACGAACTGGAAAACATCGATGTAGAAACCGACGATCTTCGAAAGGTTCATGAAGGCTATATAAAGGCTGCCAATACCCAGTATAATGCTTTTATTAAAATTGTCAGTGCTTTGGAAAAGCAGGACCGCAACCTTATTGCTGAGGCAAACGCTATGCTTGATGAAGCACGAAAAGGTATACGCGATTACAATGCAGCTATTAAAAAGCTGGCTAAAGAACATGATGTAAAAATTGAAGAACCAAAAACACAGCGCGAAAACAGCCTATAGTTCCCATGCAAAAAGAAGGTCTCTAAAAACAGTAAGAGACCTTCTTTCGTATGATGTTTCAATTTCTCCACGTTCGTTCAATAAATGAAGAAGAATATCAGGAAATATTGCTTAACGATGCATAATAAGAGGCAATAATTTCTTCATCTGAATGCGGAATTTCGTTTCCTTTTACAAGCTGAGCGCCGTTAATACAGCCGCTTGTAAGTAAGATAATATCATTCGCCTTTCCTAAAGAAAGCGACTTTAATACTCCTTCTGTTCGAGTAGGGGCGCGGTGAATATTGCTTGCGCTCGGATTCGAAAAACCTGTCATCACTTGATCTACAATTACGTTAGGATCATGATAACCTGGGTGATCAACCGTTACGATAATTTCATCAGCTTTTCCTTCAATGGTACGCGCCATTTTAGGCATTTTATTAAAATCTCGAATGCCGATCCCTGCAATCATGACAATCAGCTGGTTATACTCCATCTTTTTTACTTCTTCTACCAAACGCGTAAGGGCAACAGGCGTATGGGCATAGTCTAAAATCACTTTTTGGTTATTAGGACCTTCTATCACCTGAAATCGCCCTTCTGGACTTTCCAATTGAGGAAGTACGCTAATAATATCTTCAATGTGGTATTCAAAGTGAAGAGCTGTACCAATGGCCGCTAGCACGTTAGCAATGTTGTAATCACCATATACAGGCACTGCTACTTTGTATGACTGTCCTTTATAAAGTAAATCAAAGAAAGAGCCTCCTTCTTTGACGGTGATGTTTGTTGCTTGCAGAGTTGCCTCTTTGTTATTTAATAAACTATACGTGACTTTAGGTCCTTCAAATACCCTGCTTAAGTCTTTGCCCATGTCCTGATCATCTATATTAATAACGGCATGTTTGGCCTGTTGAAATAATTTCATCTTGCATTTTTTATAGTGCTCAAACGTTTTATGATACTCTAAATGTTCTTCCGATAAGTTTGTATGAATGGCTACATCAAAATAAATATTTTCTACTCGTTGCTGATCAATCGCAATCGAAGATACTTCCATCACTGCCGCTTCATCACCTCTTGTATACAAATCATAAAAAATTTTATGCAAGTCTACCGACTCAGGTGTTGTAGGCGTACTTTTTTTATAAACTAACTTCTGCTTTGATGACCAAATGCCGGTCGTTCCAATCGATCCTGTTGGCAATTTTAAAAGAGTTAAAAGCGACCTTACGTAAGCTGCTACGGTTGTTTTACCATTTGTACCTGTAACGCCAATTGTCTCAATTTTTTCATCCGTATAATCAAAATACATTTTAGAAAAAGACGCCATTACTTTGCGAACGTCGTCAACAGCTAAAAACGTACAGTGAGAATACTGAGTGCTCAAAAGACGCAGCTCCTCAATGCTTGTCCCAAAGACTGCTACGGCTCCTCTAGCTATAGCTTCTTTAATATATCCATGTCCATCTTCATTTTCACCTTTTATACTAAAAAATACTGATCCGTCGTGAACCTGCTTTGAATGATATGTCAGATGGTTGATCGTTTGAGATGCAGGCCCAAAAATATGTTTAATTGATAAATTCGTTAATGTATCAAAGTGGATGTTCATAGCTATTCCTCACAGTGTATAAATTTTATTTTTAATATGTTCTAAAATCCCTTAAATACTCTTTGAAGGATATTTTTTCTTTATTTCCATTTATAAAGAACTTTCTACCATTCAATCTTTTTATTTTGCTTTCATGTGTAGAACGAAAATAAAGAAAAGACGGATCACTATTTTTTAAAACTAAAAGCATGTAAAGTATGGATGAACTGTGTATATCATACCAGCAGCAAAAGCGAAGTATTGTAGTAAAATATTCCCCCTACACGTGCAAAACGAAACCCTTCTTTAAAATAAAATGATTTCATAGAGTAAGTTGAATCATGATAAATACTTGAAAGGGGGGGAAGAAAGATTACTTGTATTAACCAGTCCCTCCCTTTGCAAAATAACAAAGAAAACATCATAATAAAAGATGCGCAATAACAGCGTGAATGACTTTGCTTTGAAAGGATGGACTACAGCAAATGACGCGTTCTCTTTTAGCGATTGAACCACTTCTTCTTTCGTTTTATCAACAGCCTACGCTTGAACTAGCTCAGTCGCTGTTAGGATGTCTTCTTGTTCACGAAACGGCAGAAGGAGCTGCATCTGGTTTTATTGTGGAAACAGAGGCTTATAAAGGGCCTTTCGACCGAGCAGCTCATAGCTTTAATAACCGGCGCACAAAAAGAACAGAGGTAATGTTCGGTCCTCCTGGTCATGCCTATACGCATACAATGCATACACATTGTTTACTCAATGTTGTAAGCAGCGACATCGATTGTCCAGAAGGCGTCCTCATTCGAGCTATTGAGCCATTTAGCGGAAAAGATTTGATGAAAACTAGACGTCGAGGGATGGAAAATGAAATAAATTGGACAAACGGTCCTGGGAAACTAACAAAAGCACTAGGGGTTTCAATGGATTTGTACGGTCATGATTTAACCACCCCTCCTCTTTATATTGCTCGTGGCTTCACTCCTTCAGCGATTTCCGCCGGACCTCGCGTTGGCATTGATAATTCTGGTGAAGCGAAGGATTACCCTTGGCGCTTTTGGGTTACCAATCACCCGTTTGTATCGAAATTCAGGTGAACAAAAGGCAAATAATTTATCATCGAAAATAAAAGAAGCACCTCTTTTTAGAGATGCTTCTTTTTGCTTACGCCCACCACATTTGTGACGGAGTTTCTTCAATTAATACACTTTGTAAGTTTGTAACCGCGCGTTTAAATCCTTCTTCAATCGACATGATTGGATCTTCATGCTCAATGCTGACTACATAATCGTATCCGTATGTGCGAAGGGCACTCATCATATCAGACCACTCTTTTACATCATGTCCGCATCCTACGGATCTAAACGTCCATGCACGCGTTTGGACTTCTCCATATGGCTGCATATCCGTCAGTCCATACATGTTAATATTATCCTGGTCCAAGTACGTATCCTTTGCATGGAAATGATGAATCGCATTTTCTTTTGCTAAAATTTTAATAGCTCCTACCGGATCAATTCCTTGCCACCATAAATGACTTGGATCAAGGTTAGCGCCAATCGCTGGACTTGTTTTTTCGCGAAGCTTTAGGAGCGTATACGGAGTATGAACTAAAAATCCACCGTGAAGTTCTAAACCAATTTTTACGTTATGCTCCTCCGCTAGTTCTCCAATTTCTTTCCAATAAGGAACAAGCTTATTTTCCCACTGCCAATTCAATACGTCTCCATACTCGTTAGGCCAAGGAGTAACAGGCCAGTTTGGGTACTTCGCTTCTTCGTGATCTCCTGCTGTTCCAGAAAAGCAGTTAACCACTGGAACATCTACTAATGATGCTAGTTGGATGGTCTTGCGAAGCGTTTCGTCAGATTCTTTTGCAAAACTTGCCTCAGGTGAAATAGGATTGCCGTGGCAGCTAAATGCGCTGATTGTAAGTCCGCGGTCTTTTATCTGCTTCATATATGCTTCTCTTTTTTCTTCATCTTCAAGCAGCTCATCTAGCGGACAATGGCTGTTTCCCGGATAACCTCCCGTTCCGATTTCAACAGCATGAAGACCTGCTGATTTTACTTTATCTAACATCTCTTCAAAAGAAAGATCCGCAAATAAGACCGTGAATACTCCAAGTTTCATTTTAATTTCCCCCTGTGCGATATATTTCATCAATAATAGCTGAGACTTGAAGCGCTTCTTGTGGCTTTACTACTAATTCAGCATTTCCTTTACACGCTTCAACGAAATTTTTAGCCTGACTTAAGCTGTAATCATCTTCTCCATCTATCCAAGATGACGTACTGTTCATAAGCATACCGTTTTTGGACGTGTATAGTTCAAACGGAAACACGCTTAAACCGCCCTCTACCCCTGATATGCTTACGTGCTCTTCATCATCTTCGATATTAGCAGCCCAAGAAGTTTCTAAAAGAAGCGACGCTCCATTTTCAAATTTAATATAGGCCGTTACATGATCATCCACACCGAATGTTTCATGATCAAATGCTCCCCATTGATTTAATTGGTTAGGCGTTTTACTCAGGTCATTATATGTACTTCCCAGTACTTCAGTATGCTTTGGGTTTCCCATTAGCCAAAGCGTTAAATCAAGCAAATGGCAGCCGTAATCAATTAAGCTGCCTCCTCCTTGAAGATCTTTGTTCGTAAATACCCCCCAACCGGGAACCTTACGGCGACGCATTGCTCTGACACGTGCAACTAATGGACGCCCTACCTCTGTCATCATTTTTTTTGCAGCCTGCGCTTCTTTCATGAATCGGTAGTGATACGCAATCGCTAACTGCTTACCTGATTCTCTAGCAGCAGCAAGCATTTCTTCACCTTGCTCTTTAGACATCGCCATCGGCTTTTCACATAGAACGTGAACGCCTGCTTTTAGCGCTTCTACTGCAAACTCGGCGTGAAATTTATTAGGTGTACAAATACATACAGCATCCACTTCTTTAAACATATCTTTGTAATCAACAAATACGTGAGGGATATTATGTTCATTGGCTACCTCTGTGGCTCTTTCACTATTAATATCGCTAAGCCCCCAAATCACACATTCATCACCCAGTTGTTTGAATGCCGGGATATGCCTGCTTACAGCAATCCCTCCTGCTCCGATTATGCCAATTCTCACGTTTTTCACCTCTTACACGCGCGTAATTTGTTTCGTTTGACTTGATTTTAAAGCTGCTAAAATAACAGCAAGTGATTTTAATCCTTCTTCACCAGGAACCGGAGATTCTTTATCTTCTGCAACTGCATCTACAAATTGTTCAATGACGTGAGAATTACTTTGTCCGCCTTCATCGTTCGACTGGATTTTTCCTAATTCATAGTTCACCACTTCACCCGTTGCATATTGTGCAACTAATGAATACGTCGGATCGTCCTCTAAACGAAGAATCCCTTTCTCGCCGTAAACAATCGTGGAGTTATCTTCTTTTCCATTGTAAGCCCAGCTTGCCGCAAGCGTCCCGATAATCCCGCTTTCCGTTTTTAATACGCACACAGCATTGTCGTCTACATTTGCAAAGTCTTTTGCATTGCTTTCCACGAATGCACCGACTTCTACAATTTCTTCATTTAATATGTAGCGGAGCATATCGGTTTTATGAACGCCTAAATCCCCCATAGCACCAATAAACGCTTCGTCTTTTTTGAAGAACCAGCTTTCTTTTCCGTCCACGCTCCAGCCTTCAGGACCACCGTGGCCAAAAGCCGTACGGAAACTATAAATTTTACCGATTTCCCCTTTTTCAATAAGTTCACGAGCTTTTTGATGAGAAGCTACAAAGCGCTGATTATGTCCGATCATTAGTTTTTTACCGTTTGTTTTTGCTGCTTCAATCATCGCTTTCGCTTCTTCTTCTGATGTTGCCATCGGCTTTTCACACAGAACATGAACTCCGCTGTTTAACGCTGCAACCGAAATAGGCGCATGAAGATAATTGGGCGTACATACGCTCACTGCTTCCACTGTACCGCTTGCTAAAAGTTCTTCATAGTTTGTGTAGGCTTTTACACCGTACTGCTGTGCTACGCTGTTTGCACGTTCTGTGTTTATATCGCAAACGGCTACTAATTCTACTTGTTCATTCATCTTATATTCTGGTAAGTGACGGTGTTGCGCAATGCTTCCGCACCCAATAACGCCAATTTTTACTTTTGCCATCTTTCCTATCCCCTTTGCTTAAGCATTATTCATTAGTTTTTAACAGCGATTGATTCAAGCGGTTGCGCATTGCCGTAAACAGGACGTTTTCTCTCTGCTGGCTTCGCCCATTTAATAGCATTCATAATGACACGCTGAATGTCTTTGTTATGGTATGTTGGATATGTTTCATGTCCAGGTCTGAAATAAAATACTTTTCCGTTTCCGCGTTTGTACGTGCAGCCGCTTCTGAAAATTTCTCCGCCTTCAAACCAGCTCGTGAAAATCAGTTCATCAGGTGCTGGAATATCAAAGTGCTCTCCGTACATTTCTTCGCGCTCAAGCTCGATAAATTCACCAATACCTTCCACAATCGGATGGCTCGGTTCTACTACCCACAAGCGCTCTTTTTCATCTGCTTCACGCCATTTTAAGTCGCAGCTTGTGCCCATTAGCGTTTTAAAGATCTTGGAAAAGTGACCTGAGTGTAAGACAATAAGCCCCATACCGTCTAGCACGCGCTGCTTTACTTTCTCAACGATGTCATCTTTTACTTCGTCATGTGCTAAATGACCCCACCATACTAAAACATCCGTTTGATTTAATACTTCTTCAGTCAACCCGTGTTCTACTTCGTCTAATGTTGCTGTGTGCGTACGAAATCCTCCTTCTTCTAAGAAAGAAGCGATGGCACCGTGAATGCCTTCAGAGTAAATTTCTCTTACAACCGGATTTTTCTGTTCATGACGATTTTCGTTCCATACTGTAACATTAATCATTTTCATATCCCCTTTTTTTGTGAATGCTAACTTATATCCCCTTTTTTTATCAATGCTAAACTTTGGTTAACCGGTTAACTTACTGTGGTTCACTCGCGCTTAGCAGTCGAATCTCGAATAACAAGTTCAACCGATAATTTTACATGCTGCAGCGTGCTGAAACGGTGTTCGATTGCTTGAATAACAGACGTCGCGGCGACGACTCCTTTGTTAAATACATCTTGACGAATGGTTGTTAGACTTGGAGATGCATAGCTGCTAAACGTGATGTCGTCAAACCCTACGATTGAATAGTCTTGCGGAATTCTTTTCCCCTTTTCTTGCAGTGCTTTCATAATTCCAAGCGCCAGCGTATCAGAGGATGCAAAAACCGCCCGAATATCCTTATGATCTTGCAGCAGCTTGTTCCCTAAATTGTAACCGTTATCAAAGGAACTTTCGTTCACTTCAAAAACAAACGTCTTTGATGGTGTAATGCCCGCTTCTTTTAATGCTTTCTCGTAGCCTATATACCTCTTTTTATCCACTGGACTATTGACGAGGTGATGAGCAACAAAGGCAATTTCTTTATGCCCCAAACTCACTAAATGTGTTGTAGCGAGATATCCTCCATACTCATCGTCTACAGAAATATGATGATAATCACGTTCGTACCTTTCGTATGTATCAACTAGCACAATCGGATTCGATAACGCTTTCATTTTCTCATACAATCGATGCGGGAAGGCTCCTAAAAACAGAAGACCATCAACATTTCTCGTTCGAATCCATTTTAGGCAATCAGCTGGGCTACTCACTCCAGATATGACTAGATCATAACCATGCTTACGGATTACATATTCAATTCCACTAATCATTTCACTGTAATAATGGTTATCTTTAAATATAGTAGAAAGTGAATCATCTGTAAGCGGGAACATCACGCCAATCATATTTGACTTTTGTTTCGAAAGACTAACGGCGGTTAAATTTGGTTCGTAGTTTAATTCTTTTACCGCTGTTAAAATTCGCTCTTTTGTTTCATCGGATACTTTGTTAATTCCGTTCAAGACGTAAGATACTGAAGCTGCAGACACCCCTGCATGCTTTGCTACATCACGAATCGTTATCTTTTCTCCCATAAAATCTCTCCAGTTAAACGGTTAACTATTTACTCGTTCATTATAATTCACTCCTTTATTATCAGTCAACGTATTTTTCAAATTATCTGTTAACTATTATAATATCTTCCTAGATTGGTATGTTTTAAGCAGTGACAAGATGTATTGACACCTGTTAATCTTTGAAACGTACATATAAAGTTCGGTGCACAGCACGCACCGATCCGTGATAAAAGGGGCGTTCAAAAGGATTTCAGGAGGTACTTACTTTATGTTTAAGAAACTAGCAATTATTGGAGCACTAGCAGTTCCTATGTTCGGCATGAGTCACGGGGCAAATGCCGCTGAAACAACCCATCGCGTAAAAGCCGGAGAGACTCTTTACAAGATTGGCGCTGAATACGGCGTTACGGTTAAACAGTTAAAAGAAGCGAATCACAAATCTACCGACTCTATTAATGCAAATGAAACATTAACAATCCCTAACTCTATTAGCGAAAGCGATAAAGAATTGTTAGCTCGCCTTGTACAAGCTGAAGCAAAAGGTGAACCTTACGCTGGCAAAGTGGCTGTAGCAACAGTCGTTTTAAACCGCGTGGATAGCGATTCTTTCCCAAACTCTATTCATGATGTCATTTATCAAGGTACACAGTTTACACCTGTACAAAACGGTGAAATTAATAAAGCAGCGGATGCTGAAGCAAAAAAAGCTGTAAATGAAGCACTAGCGTTTAGAGGTCAAGGAAAAGGTTCGTTATTCTTCTTTAACCCAGATAAAACAAGCGATCAATGGCTTCGTCAAAAACAGGTTACGATTACAATCAGAAATCACGTTTTTGCAAAATAAACAAAAAAAGCACTCAGATGAGTGCTTTTTTTAATATGCAACAAGTAAGCTTAACAGAACAGCTATAATAATAATAGGTAATACGTATTTAACTAGAAAGAACCATACGTTGAATAATTTAGCGCCTTTTGTACTTCCTGAAATAAACTCTTCATACACGGCTTCTTTTTTCATTTTAAATGTCACAAAAATCGCAATGGCTAAACTTCCAAGAGGCAGCATTAAATTGCTCACAAAAAAGTCAGCTACATCAAATATACTTCTGCCAAAAAGTGTGACATGTTTTAGTACACCAAACGAAAGCGCTGATGGGATACCTACTACAAACACAAGAATCCCTGATAAAGAAGCGTAGCGAGTTCGTTTTGTCTGATCGTCTTTAGTTAAAGCAGCTACGATAATTTCCAGCAGTGAAAAAGCAGACGTAAGCGTAGCAAATAGAAATAAAATTAAAAACAGTGCTAAAAAGACGGTGCCAAACGGCATTTTCTCAAATACTGTTGGCAAGACCACAAACAAAAGTCCAGGTCCTTCGGTTGGCTTTAATCCGAATGAAAAAACAGCTGGAAAAATAGCCAAGCCTGCAAGCAGCGAAACAAACAAGTTCAAAATAGCAATGGTGCCCGCTGAACGCGTCAAGCTTACTTTTTTCCCTAAATAAGAGCTATATGTCACCATGCAGGATAATCCTACGCAAAGCGAGAAAAACGACTGACCGAGCGCGTAGAGAACAGATGACCCTGTAATGGCTGAAAAATCCGGTTTTAAAAAGAACTTTACTCCGTCCATAGCTCCGTCTAATGTTAAAGAGCGAACCACGATAATGATAAAACAGATAAATAACAGCGGCATCATGTATTTATTAGCACGCTCTATGCCTTTTTGTACGCCTTTTGAAATAACAAACACTGTAATTAATAAAAACAGCGCCTGTGCACCTAATACCACATAAGGTTGGCTAATGACGGCATTGAACAACGGACCGTACTCTTTTCCGCTTAGCATACCGGTTACGCTCATAATCGTATATAAAATCACCCAGCCGCCAACGACGCTGTAAAAGGAAAGCAAAACGACACAGCTGAGTACTCCCAGCCTGCCAATCCATACCCAAGCGGACTTTGGAGCAATTGCCTTATAAGCACTAATCGCTTCTTTTCCCGTATGTCTTCCAATGATAAATTCTGCCAACAGAAGCGGCAATCCAATAAAAATTGTAAATAAAATAAACAACGCAAAAAATGCTCCACCGCCACTGGTTCCGGTTACGTATGGAAATTTCCATATCGCTCCTAGACCAATTGCTGCCCCAGCAGATGCTAAAATAAAACCGAGGCGTGAAGACCACTGATTTCCTTTACTCATATAATGTTACTCTCTCCTCTTCTAAACTCAAAACTCACCTGATTAGTACTGTACCATAAATGTAGAAGAAAATCATTCCCGTTTTACTTTTTTCTATAAAACGATATCTATATAGAATAGAAAAAATGAAGAAGCAGCTGCCTCTTCATTTTGAGTTTGATGTTTCTATTCAAAAATTATTCTCTGTACGATGATTCGTCTCCACGGTAGGCTTCTTGATTTGATATTTCTTCAATATGCATATGCCCTTCTCTCTCTAAACGAAGAACCGTACGCTCTGCATCTTCATAACTCTCGCACGTCACTTGTTTATATTCCATATCGTCTTTATCTGTGTAAGCCACTAAATATGTTTCCATTTTAACTCCTCCTATATAAACTATATGTAACGTATGTTGCCTTTTTCGTTTATTTCTAAACATATAGGCTCCAAACATAAAGCCTAGCATACTATAATAGCGGAACTTCAATTTAAAAAGTTGAATTTTTCATTATGCACCGATGCAACATGGAGGTTACGCTTATGACATTTATTTTATCATTCGTACCAATTGTTGTTCCTTTTGGTATTTTAATTAGCTTAATTGCTTTTACAGCTGCTTTTTTACAATCAAAAGAGCATCATAAAAAGCTCTAGCTTACAAAAGCTAGAGCTTCTTTTTAAAAACGTCTATAGCGTTTAATCAGTCCCACAATAATAGCAATTGCTAATAAAACAATCGAGATGATAACAGTAATGACAATTGGCTGATTTCCACTTTGTTTCACCGCAATGGCAATATAAGCCCAAATAAAAACAAGCGGATAAACAGCGTCTCGGTTTTTTAATGTAAACATAATGCCCAGCGCAGCCCCTACCAGCAGCATAATAATCGTCCATGCTAATTCATTTAGGCCAAGCAAGTGCTGTATTCCATTTGCTTGAAATACGACAAATACATTAACAATAGTCGCAACAGAAATCCATCCAAGATAAAGCGAAATCGGCAGACGCATAAACCATGTCGTCATCCGAGAATGCTGAATAATGGAATATACAATCATTAATGTGCCTAAAATAAAGAGCATAACTAAAAGGGATAACTTATAGTAATCGTTTTGGAAAATAAAGATCCACGCACTATTTAACAAACAGTTTAGAAAAAACCAAATGCCGATACGTGCATATATTTCCTTTTGATCTTCTCTTGCAAAAAATTGGCGTATAACCCAAATGGTTAATAACAAATAAATAACGCCCCAGATAGCAAAGGCATAACCGGCTGGTGTAAACAACGTAGGAACTTGCGCAGAAGCCTCTGCCGTTGTTTTGCCTCCTATTGGAATCGCATTTGCTAAATAATTCACAAGAAGTGTAATAGCCAAGCCTACTGTATTTAATACAGCATACAAACGAAATTTTGCCATTTTGTTCTCTCCTTTCTTCTATTTATATGGGCATGTTTCGGAGACGAAAACGGCTCTTCCCTTCATTAATACCTCTTCTTCCCTAAAAATATGCATTTTTAAACAAAAATGATTAAAAATAGCTTCAAGAAGCTACCTCTTTAAGAGATAAAAACCGTTAGGGAACAATTTTCCGTAACGCTTTCTATTTTTCAGAATATATGGTAAGTTAAACATAGACTAATAGGAAGTCCACTAGGGGTGCCGACCGGCTGAGACAAGTTTTCTTGATCCCTTTGAACCTGATCTGGCTCATACCAGCGTAGGAAAGTGGCAATGTTCAGTTTTGTACTGTCATTTGCCACTCCGTTTATAAACGGAGTGTTTTTTATTTCCTTTATGTGCTTGTTTGTGACTTCCTCATATTAAAGGAGGATTTTGATGTCATTTTCATCTCAATTAAGACAAGAAGCAAACTATATTTACGAAGCCATTTTTAACCACCCTTTTATTAAAGGAATTGCTGAAGGAGACGTGCCAAAAGAGGCGCTTATTCACTACGTTTCTCAAGACTACGAATACTTAACAGCATTTGTCCGCATTTACGGCGCTGCTTTAACAAAATGCCGCACGCGTACCGAAATGGAAGCCTTTAATGCCGGCATTTCTACGGTATTACATAGTGAAGTACACCCTCATAATAATTTTTGTGAAGTAGCAGGCGTACGCTATGAAGACCTCCACACTGAGGCTCTTTCACCAACGGCCAGCCACTACATTAACCATATGACAAGCGTTGCGCATACAGGCAGCTTAGCGGAAATCATTGCCGTGCTTCTTCCATGTCCGTGGACGTACGTTGAAATTGGCCAGCGCATTACAGAACAAGTAAATCCATCTCCTTCTCATCCTTTTTATGAATGGATTCAGTTTTATAATAATGAAGAAATGAATGGCACAACACAATGGTTTTGTAACAAGCTTGATGAACTCGCCGAACAAGCGACTGAAGAAGAACGTAATCGTATGAAAGATCACTTTATCAAAAGCTGTGAGCTGGAGTATTTATTTTGGGAAATGGCGTATACACAAGAAAAATGGCCGCTTTCTCAGCTTTCACTTTCAAAATAACGAAAAAGCCTCCTATCAGGAGGCTTTTTATTTCAATAATTTTTTAATCATTTTCAAGTTTTGTTTCTCTGAAGGATAGCGGAATGACAAATCAAACTTGGTTGTTTGAGACAGCATGCTTTTAAAATGAGAAAATGTCTGAAAGCTGTCTTTTCCATGATATTGGCCCGTACCGCTTTCTCCAACTCCGCCAAAGGGTAAATATGGCGTAGCGATATGCATAAGCGTATCATTTATACAGCCTCCTCCAAATGAAAGACGCTCCGTTATGACATTTTGTACATTTGCACTTTCCGTAAACAAGTAAAGAGCTAACGGCTTAGCTTTTTCTTGAACTTTATGAATAACTTCGTCTAGCGTTTCGTATTCAATCATAGGAAGAATAGGCCCAAAAATTTCTTCTTGCATAACGTCTGATGTCCAGCTTACTTCACTTAACACCGTAGGTTCTATTGTGAGCGTACTTTTATTATACCCGCCTCCAACTATAGCGTTTCCGTCTTTTAAAAACTCAACTAGCCGAATAAAATGGCGCTCACTGACAATACGGCCGTAGCGCTCACTTTCAAGCGGATTACTACCGTAAAATTGATAAATCGCTTCGCGAAGTTTCTCCACTAGCTGCGCTTTTACCTTTTTATGCACGAGCAAATAATCGGGAGCAACGCACGTTTGGCCTGCATTCATTCCTTTGCCAAACATAATTCGCTTCGCTGCAAGATCTAGGTTTGCATCTTCATGTACAATGCACGGACTTTTTCCTCCTAGCTCCAGCGTGACGGGAATAAGCTGCTTTCCTGCTTCTTGCATAATAATTTTCCCTACATTTACACTTCCCGTAAAGAAAATATAATCGAGGGGCTGTTTTAAAAGCATGCTCGTCGTGTCTACAGCGCCTTCAATCACCGTCACAAATGCGGGATCAAAAGCCTCAGCTAGTAATTCTTGTATAACCCGAGATACGCTAGGCGTTAATTCAGAAGGCTTTATAATCGCCGTGTTTCCAGCGGCAATCGCTCCTACTAAAGGAGACAGCGCTAATTGAAACGGATAATTCCACGGAGCAATAATTAACGCGACTCCATACGGTTCAGGCACAATTTTCCCTTTAGAGCCCACGTGTGTTAAAGCGGTTTTTACTTTTTTAGGCTTCATCCATTTTACTAAATGCTTAAGCGTAAACCGAATTTCCTCTAGTAAAATCCCAATTTCCGACGTGTACGCCTCTACTTCAGATTTATTCAAGTCTTGTTTTAAAGCATCCATAATTCTCTGCTCGTTTTGTTTTACTGCGTCTCTGAGCTTATTCAGCGCTTGAATGCGGCTGCTGATGCTCTTTGTCTTTTGTGCATAGAAATACTGCTTTTGTGTAGAGACAATATGTTCAATGACCGTTTCATCTGTGATATAGAATTGCTCGTGGTTCATCTCTTTCATCTCCCTATAAACATTCAGCTTCAACTGTAGCAAGCAAGCTTTTTAATAGCTCAACTGCCTCGTTTAAAGCCAATGAATAATATCTCTGCGTTCCTTTTTGCTCAATTTGCACAAGCTTTTGATCACGTAAAATTTTTAAATGATGAGAAATTGCCGGTCGTGATAAAGTAGACTCGTTTGCAATTTCATTAACGGTTAAAGGCTCTTTTTCCGCGAGCAGCAAAATAATATCTTGTCTTGCTGAATCACTTAGAGCCTGAAAAATAGGAATGCTGGCACGAAATAACTCCACTGCTTTTTCACTCATAAATATTCTCCTTTATTTAATTTCTTGTGTTCTGCGGACAACGGATGAAAGCCACTTTCTTGGTACAAAGCGCGGGATGAAGGTGGCGAGACGAAACTGTACTCCTGGTACGATAACCGTCTGCCCTTTCATAAATTTTTTATAGCCCGCTTTAGCAACTGCTTCTACATCCATTGCACCGCTTTGAAAAAGCTTGGAATTGCTCAGCTGAGCCCGGTCGCTAAAACCCGTTTTAGTTGGACCCGGGCATAGAGCACTTACCGTTACATTGGTACCTCTTAATTCATTTTCAAGGGCCTCTGTGAAAGATAATACGTACGCTTTTGTTGCGTAATACACTGTCATAAGCGGACCCGGCATAAATGCAGCAACGGACGCAATGTTTAAAATTTTCCCGTGATTTCTTTTGACCATATCGGGTAAAAATAATTTTGTTAAATGAGTTAATGCTCGGATATTTAAGTCAATCATGTTTAACTCTTCATCTAAAGCTGTTTCAATAAATTTACCGTATAGTCCAAAACCTGCATTGTTCACTAAATAATCAACGTGCATTTCTTTATTTTTAAGTTCTTCATACAGTGACTGTATCTCTTCTTCTCTTGATAAATCCTTTACAACCGTTATCACGTCAATATTATAAGTAGATTTTAAATTCTCTCTAATCGCTGTTAGTTTATCAGCACTTCTGGCAACTAAAATTAAAGAATGGCCATCCTTTGCGAATTGATAAGCTAACTCTTTACCTATTCCTCCGGACGCACCGGTGATGAGCGCATAATGCTGTGACATAGTGTTCACTCCTTATGTTTATATGTTCAAGAACTTAAACATTTAAACTTATCTTATAGGATTCATTTTTTCCCGTCAACTGTTTTCTATACTCTCCTTTTCTTTTATGTTTTCCATTTTTGCCATTTGCGCATTTCTGTACATTTTTTTACAAAATATGCGTTTTCTTTACATAGAAGGCTAATGTCGTCTAGTTTTGACAACCTTTGTCACCTAGCAGGAAAACAAGTGAAGATATGGTGAATACAACATACAACAAATAATCCATTACATAGTTGGATGAAAATAGATAAGGGAGGAAATGAAAAATGATGGAGACGTATACAATTAAAAAAGTAAGTGATCAATTAGAGGTAGAAAAGAAAACGTTAAAACAATGGGAAAAATTATTGGGCAGCTATTTAACAATTGAACGAGTAGATGGGGCCCGTGTCTATACAGAGGAACAAATTGAATTATTTAATGATATTAAACAGCTGTTTGATGAACAATGTACGTTAGATGAAGTCAAAGAATACGTTCAGCTGCTAATAAAGGAACAAGAAGAGCAGGAGCATTTAGTGATGGAATCAGAGGCAGCGGTTTCAAAAGAAGAAGAACCAGCAAAGTTGAAAACTGCTAAAAAAGAAAACGTCATTGATTTTCAAGAACACTCCAATAAACAAATGAAGCAAGAAAAGAAAAAAGCTGCTGAAAAGCAGGAAAGCATTTCAGAGAATAAGCAAGAGAAGACCCCTCCTATACCTGAAGCACGATTAGCTACTGAAGAAGAAAAGCAGGCTATTTCTGCTTCTATTGAAGAACCAAAACCAAACGACCTTGTCGTGAATGAAAAAGAGCTGCTTCAAGGGGAACTAGTAGAAGCTGTTCGCCGCTATGAAGATGTGTTTGAAGTACTTGATACGTTTAAAGCTGATTTGTTAAAAGAAATGCGAGAAGGAATGCGAAATGAAGTTCGGGAAGAAATTGTCGGAGAAGTAAAAAAAGAGCTTGAAAAAAGTGCTACTCAAACTGTAGAAATGGTGGAGTCGGTCGGGGCATATATCTCTGAGTCTTCAGAACGCAGCGCAAGAGATGTAGAAAATATGTCTAAAAAAATTATCCGTTCTAACGAAAAATCGTTTGATGAAGTCACTTCTTTGATTGAAGATTATTCAACAATTGCGGAAGAAAAAACAGAGGATATGCGCCTGTTCATGAAAGATGTCATGGAGAATGCGGATGAATCCTCTAAAGAAATGCAGTATTTATTAGACCGATTCTCAAGCAATTCTACCGTTGCAATGAATCAAGTAAAATTTATGGTTGAAAAATTAAATAATTCTTCAACTAATACGACAGAAGAGCTTCGTGATTTAATTGATTCGATGAATGAAGAACGAGTCTATTATTTGAAAGAAATGGAGAAAGAGCGTAAGCTTCATCGTCAAAGCGTAGCTGAACGCGAAGAAATGTTTAGTGATTTTGTCCAAACCTTTAGACAAACCGCCGCTGCTGATATGAAGCGAAAACGGAAGTGGTGGAAGCTGTTTCTCTCCTGAAAACACCGGCCCTATGATAATAGGGCCGGTGTTTTTTGATGGTATAAGCACTAGTAGTTTGTCCGGACGAAACGTTAAGGTAACCTATGCTGATGAGACGTTATACTTTGAAAAGCATGATAGCCGCTTACCGATACGCCTATAGTTCCCGCTCCCGGAAACACTGTATCTCCGCATAACCACAGCCCTTGTAAGCCAGATCGATGCGAAATGCTGTTGAACAAAGCATGATCTAACGTTTGCGGAAAGCCACCCACTCCGCCGTTTGGGCGAGAAGTGAACCTTTCCCATGCTTTAGGAGCTCCTGAAATTTGATGCTCTGCTTCTTCAATGTTAGGAATGATGGTTTTAATTCCTGCTATCATTTTTTTCTCAAGAACTTGTTTTTGAACATCATAGGTTTCCTTGTTACTCCACTTGCTAAGCTCAATGTGAGTAGATGCTGTAATTGTACGTTTGCCTTCCGGCGCACGAAAACGATCGTCAGGATGAGACACGGAGATAAATAAATGATTTCCTTCCGTCATCTCGCCTTGTTCGGATTGAAGCACTTGCTGAAACAACTCTACCTTCTGCGGAAGATCTCTTTCATCAATCGCAACATACATCGAAAACGTTCCCCACTGCGGAAGCTCGCTTTTTTCTTTGGCCCTCTTATGGATATGTTGGTAATCTTCATCATGCAGTAAAGACTTTAAGCTTTGAATTGGCGCGTTGCATACAACGTCTGAAGCGCGGTAGCGGTTACCTCTATGATCATGCACGATCCACTCGTCGTTATCACGCTCTATCTTTACTACTTTCCTTCCTAGAGTCGTTTTTCCTCCGTTGGCTTTAATAGATTTTTGCAGGGCTTCTGCGACTTTGTATAAGCCACCGTTCACATAGAAAGCTCCTTCGTGATAAATATCCAACGCTAGACATCCGATAAGCATTGAACAGTTCTCACTCGTTGTCTGCATGCTGTCTATTAATTGACCATCAATAAAATGAATAAAGTCCGTTTCGTCTAGCAACCTGTGTTTTTTTAGTAAATGACTAAACGATCGATGAAAATAAGGTAATAACTTCACAGACCCAAGATTTAACGAACTTACCAGCCTACTCCACTCACCGATTGTGAGAGGAGGAAGAACCGGCAGCGGCCGCATGAGCTTGCGAATTTCTTTTGCAACTCTAAAAATACTTTCATAGAAGCTCCTAATATTCTTCGCTTTATGAGGAAATTGTTTTTGAAGATACGAAATATGCTGATACCGGTCTTGATAATAAATTAGTGTACGATGTGGAAGATGAACTTTCATGATTTTCTCAAGAGAAATCTTTTCAATTTCTAGGCCCAGGTATGTGCTGATTCGCTCATGGATCCCTCCGCGCTCAAATCCCATTCCAAGCGTCGCTCCGACAGGAAATGTATAGAGATGGCGCTGGAATTTCCCGGCACAGCCTCCCCACTCTCGAGAAGCTTCTAAAACCGTCACTTCATAGCCATGTTTAGCTAAAAGCGCTCCCGCTGTTAACCCACCTATTCCTCCACCTATTACAACAACTTGCTTATGCATGTTTTCACCTTCTTTAACTCTTTCTTCTATTGTGCAAAAAAAAGAAGCTCACCGCAATTTAGAAGCGGCTCGTTACGGCAATAAAAAAGCTGTGAATGATCTCACAGCTTTTTGGCTTATTTCGTAATCACTCCACAAACAATTCGATCTCCTGAGTTTCCTGAAGGATCTGTTGTGTAATCGTCTACTTTATCATGTATCACTAATGCCGACCCATCCATATCTATAAGAGAATTCGGCTTTCCTTCTTGCAACGTCACAAGAGAAGCAAAAATTTCGGTATCTACTTTTCCATTTGGCGCAACTTCTAAGTTGGGCAAGTCACCCGCATGCGGGCCTTTTGTATTTTTAAAGCCGTGTTCACGTTTAAAAGGATTAAAATGGGCCCCTGATGTTTTGAAATCCGGCACCTCACATTTTCCTATTTCATGAATATGAAATCCATGTCTCCCGGGTGAAAGACCTTGAGCAGTTAATTTAATTTGCACACCGTTCTTTGCTTCTGTCAGCGTAGCCTCTCCTACTTTTTTGCCTGACGTATTCGTTAAATCTACTTTAACAGGTCCTACCGATACCTCGCTCGTTTCTTTCGCTTCCTCGGTTTTCAGGTGGTTTTCATGAGCGTTATTTTGCTCTTTTACCATGCTGCATGCTCCTAACAATAACAGAACAAAGACTACGCATCCGTTCATTATCAACTTTTGCATCCGTGATTCCTCCTTTTGCTTATTTATCACCATCCTTTCACTATTTTCCTTTTTTTAGACATCAAAAATAAGATTGAGACATACGTTCACCTTACCAAAGAAAAAATCCGAACGAGTTGGATTCTTAATAAAGAACCTCAATTCATCGTTCGGATTTTCCTTCAACTAAAATACTTTGTTTTAACGTCTTACTTTTGTTTAAAGTTGTATTCTTTTTCCGTTCCGTTTGAAAAACGAACTTCTAATTCAAACGACTGAAAATCTTTTTTTAGGCCAAACGCATCGATTACTTCCTTTTTTACATCTTCATCGGGGGTGCGCTGATCAAAATTTAACTTTTTAAATGTTGAAGATAATTTATTAAACGCTTTGTCTCCGTTCAAGTGCTCATCGTTAATATTATCATCCACTTTGGCTTCTATCTCATCGTTTTCATTTTCATAGTCAGCTTCATAATCATTATTAAGTCCCTTGTAGTCTACTTCTAAATCAAATTTTGAAAAGTTAAAAGATGTGTTTTCACTTTGATTATCATAGCTCATCGGCGTTCCGCCATTTGTCACGCCTTGTTTATTTTGAGCTTCTCTCGCGGGTGCTGCATCATCATTGTGACATGCTGAAAGTACGCTCATACCTATAAGGGAAAAGAATATGAAAAAGGGTCTTTTCTTCACTGTATTTCCTCCTTCGACTTCACTCTTCTTTCCCTTTATGTCCACAAATTCAATTTATATACGCCTTCACTAGAAAACCCCGCTCTCTAAAAAGAAAGCGGGGTTTTTCGTCTTGTTTATTTTACATTAGAATAAGAAATACTGTACATGCTGTTAAAATACGTATTATAAAGAGCTTGAACAGCACGGTCTAAAGCGTCTGCTTTCACACCAAACATCATGCTTACCTCAGAAGAACCTTGGTTAATCATTTCAAGATTCACTTCAGCACGAGCAAAAGCTTCTGTAGCTTTCGCAGCAATTCCTACTGTGCTATTCATTCCCTCTCCTACTACCATAACCATAGCAAGATCACGTTCAATAAAGATTTCATCTACTTCAAGTTCTTTTTCAATTCGAGCAAATACGCGTTTTTCCACATCTGGCGTAAGCTGATGCTCGCGCATGATGACAGAGATATTATCAATTCCTGAAGGAGTATGTTCGTATGAAATACCTTCATCTTCTAAAATTTCAAGCAATCTTCTGCCAAAACCAATTTCACGGTTTAATAAGTATTTGCTCACATGAATATTGCAAAAACCTTTGTCCCCAGCGATTCCAACTACTGGCGTATCGCCGTGAGGGCGCTCAGCTACAATGAATGTACCTTTTGCTTCAGGATTATTTGTATTCTTTACACATACAGGAATGCCTAGTTTATAAACCGGCTCTAGCGCTTCATCATGGAAGACAGAAAAACCTGCATAGGATAGTTCACGCATTTCTCTGTATGTGACTTCTTTCATTTCATGAGGCTTTTCCACAAGTCTTGGATCTACGCTGTAAATAGCATCTACGTCAGTAAAGTTTTCATACAAGTCAGCTTTTACTCCTGCTGCTACAATTGAACCTGTAATATCTGACCCACCGCGCGAGAACGTAACCATGTTCCCTTCTTCAGAGTAGCCAAAAAATCCTGGAATCACCAAAATGCCCGAACGCTCTCTTAGCTGCGGCAGTTTTTCATAAGACAGCGGAAGCACTCTTGCTCTTCCTGGTTCATCAGAAACAAAAATACCTGCTTCTTTTGGATTTACATAATGAGCTTCAAACCCTAAATGGTTTAAATAAGCAGCCATTACCTTTGCGTTATTATCTTCTCCACTTGCTTTGAGACAATCTAATAAGCGAAACGGATCGTTTTTATGTAAATCAATAAGTGATTGTAAATTCGCAATAATATCAGTAATAATCGTTTCTGGCATAGACAAGTCAACCACAATTTCACGATAGCGATCGATTACTTGCCCAAACTCATCGACGTAATCTTCTCCAAGCTGTATTTTGGCAGAAAGTGCGATTAACAAATCTGTCATTTTTGTATCTTCTCCGTATCGCTTGCCCGGAGCTGATACAACTACCAGCTTTCTCTCTTTATCAGACGTTACAATATGCGCAACCTGTTTAAATTTCTCTGCGCTTGCAACTGAACTCCCGCCAAACTTCGCAACCTTCATGTTTGAGACACTTCCTTACTTTGTTTTTAATATTCGATTATTGTACCATATTTTATCAAGTAGAAAAGCTTATCTATCTAACTTTTCTAAAAATTAAAGGAATACTACCGTAATTGTACTCTCATAAAGAACAAATGTCTACCACAAAAACACAAAAAGACTGATTTTACATGATGTAAAATCAGTCTTTTTGTGTTATTCTGCTTTTGGTTTTTTTAATACACCTACAAGGACCGCTGTCACAATGGCACCAATTAAAATTGCTAGTGCATATAAAAGAGGATTTCCTTGTACAATTCCGATAACGAATACACCGCCGTGTGGTGCTGGTAAACCGATGTGGAACATCATTGTTAAAGCACCTGCTACTGCAGCACCGATAACCGATGCGGGAATAACACGGCCTGGGTCAGCTGCTGCGAATGGAATCGCACCTTCTGTGATAAATGAAAGACCCATTACATAACACGTTTTACCTGTTTCACGCTCTTGGCGAGTAAATTTGTTTTTGAACAAAGTTGTCGCAATAGCCATACCTAGTGGCGGAACCATACCGCCTGCCATAATCGCTGCGTGTGGAGCATAGTTTCCAGCATCAATCATTGCGATACCAAATGTAAAGGCTGCCTTATTAATAGGACCACCCATATCAATAGCCATCATACCGCCTAAGATAATACCTAATAATACTAAGTTACCCGTGCCAAATCCACTTAACCAGTGCGTTAACCCTTTGTTAATTGCACTAACTGGCTCATTTACAACATAAAGCATAATCAATCCTGAGATAAAAATCCCAAATAGCGGATAAAGAAGAACTGGCTTAATTCCATCAAGAGCTTGCGGCAGGACGCTGAACAATTTCTTTAATCCCACTACTACATAACCCGCTAAGAAACCAGCGATTAAACCACCTAAGAAACCGCCTCCGCCAGAAGCTGCTAAAAGACCTGCAACCATACCAGGAGCTAAACCAGGACGATCAGCAATACTCATTGCAATGAACCCTGCTAGTACCGGTACTAGTAAAAAGAATGCATTATCTCCGCCAATTGTTTTTAGCGCCGCTGCAAACGCATTGTACGTTGGATCTTTCGGTTCTGCTGAGTGAATACCAAACATAAATGAAATGGCGATTAAGATCCCGCCCCCTACAACAAACGGAAGCATTGCTGATACACCGCTCATTAGGTGTTTGTAAAACCCTGTACGCTCTGATCCTTTACTTTCTCCGCCTTCTTTGCTGCCACCGCCGCCGCTGTATACAGGAGCGTCTCCTTTTAACGCGCGGTTAATTAATTCTTCGGGCTTACGAATTCCTTCAGCTACTGGAACTTGAATAACTTTTTTACCTGCAAAACGTTCCATTTCTACTTGCTTGTCCGCTGCAACAATAATAGCGGTAGCGTTTTCAATTTCTTCCTTCGTTAACGCGTTTTTAACACCGCTGGAACCATTTGTTTCAACTTTGAGCGTCACGTTCATGTCTTTCGCTTTTGCTTTTAGGCTATCCGCTGCCATATACGTGTGGGCAATTCCCGTTGGACAAGCCGTTACAGCAAGCACTAATTGATCTGAAGCTGTATCCACTTCTTCTTCCGGCGCTTCATTTTCAGTTTCTTTATCATCAATTGCTTTAATGACTTCATCAATTGATGATGCTGTTAGCAACGTTTTTCGGAACGATTCGTCCATTAATAACGTAGACAAACGAGATAATGTTTCTAAGTGAGCATTATTCGCGCCTTCACTCGCTGCAATCATGAAGAATAAATGTGCAGGCTGTCCGTCTAATGATTCATAATCAATACCTTCTGTTGAGCGTCCAAATGCAATGGCCGGTGTTTTTACCGAGCTTGTTTTTGCATGCGGAATGGCAATGCCTTCCCCAATTCCCGTTGTACTTTGAGATTCACGATTTAAAATTGCTTCTTTATAGCCAGCTCGGTCGCTTAAGCGACCAGCTTCGTCTAATTTTCCAACTAACTCATCAATAACATCAGCTTTTGACGTGCTTTTTAAATCAAGAATGATTGTATCTTTTTTTAATAGTTCTGTAATTCTCATTCTCGGTTCCCCCTACTCTACCTTTGTGATTGACACTTGTTCACGAAGCGTCTTTACATCTTCTGCTGTACATAATTCAAGTGAGAATGCTGTGGCACTTCCTGAAGCAACTCCTGTTTGAAAGGCTTCTAATAAATCCCCTTGCTTTACATAAGAAGCAATAAATCCAGCTACAAGTGAATCGCCAGCTCCAACAGAATTTTTCACTGTTCCTTTAGGGACTGTGGCACTGTAGACACCGCTTTCGTTAATAAGAAGTGCTCCATCGCCTGCCATGGATACAACGACGTTTTGCGCTCCTTGTTCCACAAGCTTTTTACCGTATACTAGCGCATCTTCTGCACTGTTTACTTCTACATCAAACAATTCTGCAAGTTCATGATGATTTGGTTTGATAAAAAACGGCTTGTGAGACACGACGTCTAGCAAGGTTTTTCCACTTGCATCTACTACTACTTTTACTCCGTTCGCTGCTGCTAGTTCCGTTAACGTTTCATACACAGAACTCGGAAGCGTTTTCGGTATACTTCCTGCTAATACGAAGATATCGCCTTCAGTCATTTGCTTTACTTGAGTCAATAAAGACTGAAGCGCTTCGTCTGTAATAGCAGGTCCTTGACCGTTAATTTCTGTTTCTTTTTCCGTTTTTAACTTTACGTTAATGCGGGTATCTCCATCAACTCTTGTAAAAGCTGTTTCAATATTCTCCGCTTTTAAGTAGTCTTCGATATAGGTTCCTGTAAAGCCGGCTACAAAACCGAGAGCTTTATTATCAACATCTAATCGCTTTAAAACGCGAGAGACGTTAATGCCTTTCCCTCCTGGAAACTTGGCTTCATTCGTTGTGCGATTAAGTCCGCCTTCTTCGAATGCTGAAACATGTACTACGTAATCAACGGATGGGTTCAACGTACATGTATAAATCATGATTTCACAACCTTTATGTCTGTTTTGTTTGCATACTGTATAAGTACATCACTAGGTACGTCATTTGTTATAATTTTTGCTTCATGTAAATCGGCTATTTTCGCAAAACTTGTTTCAAAAAACTTAGTAGAATCTGATAAAATATAAGATTCTCTAGAAAGCTTCATTGCCGTTTGCTTGATCAATGCTTCTTCTGGATCAGGAGTTGTATATCCATATTGATGATGAATCCCATTCGCTCCCATAAAGCACTTATCAAAACGATACTGCTCAAGACTTAAAAGAGCTCCATTGCCAATTAAAGCGCCCGTTTTATGTTTAACAGATCCTCCAATTAAATAGAGGGTGATACCTTGTTCTAACATCGGGTTTAAATGCATTAAACCATTTGTCACGACAACTACATCTTTTTGCTTCAAAAAAGGAATCATTTCATACGTTGTAGTTCCTGCATCTAAAAAAATACAGTCACCTTCATTTATAATGGAAGCCGCATACTCTGCAATGTTTCGTTTATCTTGAATATTTTTAGCAGATTTTTCGATAACGCTCAGTTCGATTCGTTTACTGCGAATAAGCGAAGCGCCACCGTGAACACGTTTGAGCATTTGCTCTTCTTCTAGTTGACTTAAGTCTCTTCTAATTGTGGATTCCGAAGCGCCTGTAACTTCGATAAACTCTTGCACTTTTACAAGTTCTTTCTCTTTTAAAAGTTTTAAGATTAGTTGATGTCTCTCCGGCGTTAACATGTTCTAGCTCCTTTTTCAAAAAAGCGTTTTCATTTATTTCATGTACTTACTTTATCACGGTTTACATTCAAAATCAATCATAAAAAATCAAAAACATTCATTTTTTTAATTACAAAATAAAGTTTTTTGAACGAACAATTAGATTTGCATTTGTTTTGATAATAGTTTATACAAAAGGAAATAAGCTGGTAATTCAAGAATTTGTCTACTTTTCTCATTATATGTAAAGGTTTTCTTGCAACTAATTAACTTTGACTGTTTTTGACTATTTCTTGACCGATTTAATTTCTCTTGACTGAATTATGTTTAGCTTATCCTGTTTTAATGAGAGCCTATACATCAAAAAAGTTGTCCACCTTTTTGGACAACTCAAAGTGACCCATCATTTAAATAAAAACAGAAGCATATATAATATAGAAGCAAGGGCAGAAGAAATAGCCAAACTTGAGATAAAACGAACGAGTCTTTTCTTAATGAACTGCGTTAATTCAATTTCTCTTACTTGAGTTTTTTCATTTTGCATACAATATCCCTTCTTTAATCAAAATTTCCTAGTAGCTAAAAGTGACTACTCGCAGAATATGCTTTTATGTATTGTATGCAAGCGTTAAAAAAAAGATACAAATTCAACAAAAAAGCTACTCTTAGCTAGAGTAGCTTTCATCTTTCCATACATCTGCTTCAATTACTGCATCCGCTCGAATCGAATATGTATAACAAGGCCCTGTCACCATCAGCGTATTCGACTGCAGAGAAACTTTATCGATTGTCACTCGTTCATATCTTTGAATATGTCCTGCTTCATAGACGTGAAGGGTTACTGGATGATGCTCCGAGTAACTGTTCATAATGACATTTTCAATATGCTCAATCTTTTCTTTTTTCAACCCTAAAGACTGCTTATGCGCCTCGGGACTGTACATTTTCTTCATTTTCTCTAAATGCTCAGGCATTACTAACTTCGCATACTGTTTTAATTCATCTTGATACACGTTCATTCTCCCCCTTGACTCTTGCTTCTATTTTACCGAACGAACATTCTCATTGCAAAACTTTTTAATCAAAATAAAAGCAAACAATTCATTTTTTCATACTCCATAAAAACTGTCAAAAGATTTTATGTTGATAGCAGAAATTGATTTTTTAAAAAATAATAATATCCCATCTTTAATTCAGCCTCTAGAGTTGGTATAATACATTGTCATGACTGTGTTTTCGGAGTTTTTGATGATTGGAGGTAACGTTCATGATCAATAAAATAAAAGAAATTATCCTCATTATTCTAGGAAGCCTCATTTTCGCACTGGCCATTAATTATTTTGCTATTCCAAATGAATTAGCAGAAGGCGGCGTAACCGGTGTAACAATGATTACCTATTATGTACTAGGCTGGTCTCCTGGTATCACAAACTTTATATTAAACGGTTTGCTGGTACTGATCGGATACAAATTGCTTCACAAACGTGTGATTGCTTACACAATTATATGTATTATTTTCACATCTCTATTCCTACATATAACTGAAGGACTGGGAAATCCTCTTGACGATACGCTACTGGGGGCTATTTTTGCTGGTATTTTAGCCGGTGTAGGACTCGGGCTTGTGTTTAGAGGTGGCGGAACTTCCGGAGGCTCGGCAGTTATCGCCCGCTTAGCTAATCAATATCTAGACTGGAATATTAGCAAAACGATGCTAGCAATTGATTTATTAGTTGTAGCAAGCGCCTATTTTGTCATCGGTGGAGAAAAGACGATGTACACGGTTATTTCTCTTTATATCGGAACAAAGGTGCTGGATTATATTATTGAAGGACTCAACCCC
Organism: Priestia sp. TRN 1309; assembly: GCF_050846875.1. Taxonomy (NCBI): domain Bacteria; kingdom Bacillati; phylum Bacillota; class Bacilli; order Caryophanales; family Bacillaceae; genus Priestia; species Priestia sp. TRN 1309. The sequence goes on from NZ_JBOZGM010000002.1 coordinate 951,189, forward strand.
CGCAAAGCAATCACCATTATTTCACACCGTTCAGCTGAAGTAGCCGAACAAGTTAACAAAAAGATGCAGCGAGGCGTCACTGTCTTTTCTGCTCATGGAAGCTATACAAAAGAAGCAAAAGACGTATTGTACGTAGTTGTGAACAAACAAGAACTATTAGAGTTAAAGCGCATTATTCATAAAGTCGATGAACAGGCTTTTGTGGTTGTCCACGATGTGCGAGACGTCTTTGGAGTAGGTTTTACTATTCCAAAAGCCAGCTAAAAACCCGCTGTAAAAAAGCGGGTTTTTTCTATTATATATGTTTGCGCTGGAAATACAGTGAACCTGCTGCTACAAAAAGAAGAAAGCTGCTTATGATAACCACTAAGAAAGTCTGTGTAGTCAGCATCAAATCCCATGACTCCCTTCCCGTTACACCTAACATTCCATACATCGGCTGAGTCCATGGGTACCAGGGACCAAATCTTTCAGAATTAACAACGAATAAATTCGGTAGTGTTAAAATGACGTTAACTGTTAAAGATGCTCCAAAGCTAGAAAGTGCCATCGACACAGCTAACATAAATGCAAGAATTGGCAACACTGCAATCCAGCCGCCTAGCATATTTCCAGCTATCATTTTTAATGGAATAGTACTCGGATAGTCTTTCAACATGCTAACTCCTAATAAAACAACAAATACAAGCACTTGAAGAATCCCCATGAAAGCTGCTGCTGTAATCAATTTTGCTCCGTATACCGATGTCCTTGTCACAGGAAGAGATAATAATTGCTTCCATCCTCCTGCTTCGTGTTCGTATCGACAAACGAATGAAGTTACTAAACCGCCAATTAACGGAAAAAGCAATAAGCCGTGAACATTGGCAATGAAAGCACTTGCCATAAGCCATTTCATTTTCCCATTTGGCAGCGCCGGATCTCCCACAAAAAGGATAGCAGCGATAAGAATTGGACTAATAAAAAGATATATCCAGGCTTTTGTTTTCAACAATTTAAACCATTCTACCTTACATAATTGCCACAACATTTACGCCACATCCTTTCTGATAAAGTGAAAGGCGCCTGCACCATATAAGAAAATACCAATAATTGCACCTGTTATCATATACGTATTCCGGTAATCAGAAAATACTAGCATCGGCCATTGCCAAATAAACCAGCTTGGCAACTCTCCCATACCACTCATTGTCACACTCATCATAATACCTAGTGCAAGAGAACGGCTTTGATTTTTGAAAAGCATGGACAACCATATTTGAATAGCTACAAACGGGATGGCTGAAAAGAACGGATAGAAGTTATAAACAAAAAGAGTTTTCCAAGAAGGGGGAAGACCAAATCCCAACCACCACCCTAGCCCGACTATACCAATCAATAGAAAAGCAGAAGCGATGAGTAACATAGCCATAACTACTATAAATTTTGCCGTATAAACACTTAGGCGGCTTACTGGTAAGCTCAGCAGCTGCTTCCAGGAGCTTCTGTGATATTCAACATGCGCTATATTTGAAGCAAGAATTGTTCCTCCCAGTAAAAAAGCTGTAGGAAGCGTAATGTTTATTTCATGAAAAAGACCTTCCCACACATTTGGATTTTGCTGAATTAAATATTCATATCGAACGCTGTAATCTACCAGTGTTAAGCCTATTACACCTGCTGGACCTAAAAATAATAAAAACCAGAGCCATTTTCTTTTTAATTTCATACACTCAGCCTGCAGTATTTTTGTGAACATATCTATTCTCCTCGCTTGTCAGCTTTAAAAAGATATCTTCTAATGATTTCGATTTTTCTTCAACTCGGTAGATTGAGACATTTTCTTGCACAAGCTGATAAACAAGATGTGCCACTTGCTCATGATCAATATAATCTAAAAGAAGACTATGTTTATCGATAGTAGGTACAAACCCGTTTGCTAATAGTATTGTTTTAGCCTTTTCTATCTCTCCTGTTGTAAATGCCACTTGATGCTTAGCTTTTTTGCGAAGCGATTCAATCGAGCCATTAAATAGCATCTTTCCTTTTGTAATAATACCTACTTGAATCGCTAAATGGTCGATTTCATAGAGTAAATGACTTGAAATCAATACGGTAACTCCGTTTTCCCCTGGCATTTCTTTAATTAATGAACGAATTTCTTGAATTCCTGCAGGATCCAGTCCGTTGGTTGGTTCGTCTAAGATTAATAAACGAGGATTTCCAAGGAGTGCAGAAGCAATACCAAGCCGCTGTTTCATTCCAAGAGAAAAGCCTTTGACTGGGCGATTTGCTTCTTTTGTTAATTTTACAATATTTAGTACTTCATCCACTCTGTTTTTAGATACACCTAGTATTTTACGAAGTACCTCTAAATTTTCTCTTGCAGTTAAATGCGCATAATGGGAAGGGCTCTCTACAAGTGAACCTATCTTTTTTAAGGCTTGAATATGCTGCCTGTGATTTTTTATTCTTTCTCCAAACAGCTCAATTTCCCCGCTCGTTGGCTTCATTAGCCCGAGCAACATTCGGATCGTTGTCGTCTTCCCTGCTCCATTAGGCCCTAAAAACCCGTAGATTTCTCCTTCTTTAATGGATAAATTCACTTCATTTACAGCTTCTGCTCCTTTAAATACTTTTATCAGCTGAGTCGTTTTAACAATTTCCACTTTTATCACCTCTCCTTTACTATAAACAGCCAAAGTTAAGAGGACGGAAAAGAAAGGTTAAAATTCGTTTAAAAAAGCGAGTGAATTAATCACTCGCTTTGTACACAATTTGAATATCCGTTCCATGTTTTGTAGAATGAATTGACCACGTTAACTCCATTTCTTTAATCATCGCATCCACAATCGCTAGACCTACACCGTTTTGCTTCGTATGGCTATTCTTTTTAAAGCCTGACCCTTTATCAGAAATGGTGAGAGAAGATAAATCATGCTCTTGAACAAGACGAAAACTAATAAAGTTACCTTCTTTGGCATGACGAATGACATTTTGACATAAATTATCTATTATTCTTTCTAACCACTGAACATCTCCGCGCCAATATATGGACTGAGAAGGCAGTTGAATATCCACTTCCATATTCTCTTCTTCAAATAATGGATACCATTGCGCAATGCTTTTTCTAAGAAATCGAGCCATATCAACTTCCTCTTCCCGATATGGATATTTTCCATTTAACAGCAGCGTATAGGAAAATAAATTATCTATTAAATCACTAACAAATTCTACTTTTGTATCAATTACCTCAAGAGATTGTTGAATGTTCAAGGCCATTTCTTCGTTTTTTAGCTGATAAATATGCGTTCGAACAGTCGTGAGCGGTGTTCGTAAGTCATGCGATAGACTCATAATTAAGTCTTGCCGCAGCTGTTCTTCTTGCTTCTCTCGATACCGGCTTTCATGAAGCTGTTTAACCATTTGATTAAAGGATTGTTCTAGCTGACCAATTTCATCCGTGGACTCAGATACAACAGGTAAAGGAATTCCTCGCTCGCCTTTGTTGTTCATAGCAGCTTGTAACACTCGCAGCCTTTTTCGAATTCGAAGAAAAAAGAACAGAGAAAGTACAATAAAAGAAAGCACAATAATAAAAACAAATCCTAAATAAATATTATAGTAGGCTGGGTCTAGCCTTTGAATAGGAGGCTCAACGGCTTTTTCTGGCACTTCAATGACCATAAAACCTTGCTTTTTATCTGTCCCAATAAAGGTAATAACCGTATACGGATTGTTTCCGTATCGTTTTTTTATAAATTCAGCCGTATAAGACGATGACCATTGCTTCGGAAGGGCTGCATGATAAGGAAGCGGAAGCTGTGTTTGTCCATCTTCGTTTACCCAGAACATTGAAGCTTCAGGGTATTTTTCTTTTAATAATTTTAGCTTTTGATTAATTGTTTTCTCATTTGCTCCTTCTAGCTTTCGGGCTTCTTCATTCCACATTTGTTCGTAGTAGCTTTTTCCTTTATACTCTTCATTTAATAATCCTTGAATATGCATAAAAGGGACGGTGATCAGCCATGAGCCTGCAAAAAATGATACCGGTATAATTAGTACAGCTGAAAGCATAATTAAGATATACTTCGTGATAAGAGACTGTGTAACGTTCATTGCTTTACCCTGTACCCAATCCCTCGTATTGTTTCAATAATTTCAGGCTTAGCTGCATTTTTCTCCAATTTTTCTCGTAAATAGCGAATATGTACCATTAATGTTTTATCTCCTTCTATATAACGCTCTTTCCATACTCCTTCATAAATTTGTTCTTTTGTTAAAATTTGATTTAAATGCTGAAGGAAATAAGTAAAAATATGAAATTGCTTACCTGTTAAACTAATTTCTTCACTTGTCTCTCTGTTCATCACGCGATAGTCTATCATCGAAATATGCAAATGTTTTACAATAAGCTCTTCTTTCTTTCTTGAAAATCTCCTTAACAATACTTCGAGCCTTGCAAGCAGCTCTTCTGGATGAAACGGCTTTGTGACATAGTCATCGGCAAACTCTAGCCCCATGATCTTATCTTCTAGGGCTGTACGAGCTGAAAGCATTAAAATCGGGACATCAGGTGCTAGTTTTTTAAGCTTTTTTCCCACTGTAAATCCATCTAACCCAGGCAGCATTACATCTAGAATGACAATATCCGTTTGTTTAATAAACTGACTGGCGATATCTCCTGATTGTAACCAAGTAACTTCATAGTTTTGCTTTTTAAGCTCATTTTGAATCATTAATCCAATTTCTTCATTGTCTTCAATGTATAAAACGTGATTCATGCGCACACCCCCTTTACTTCTTTTTCCATTTTATCGAATTCTTGTTAACGATAAAAGCCTAAAAAGCTAAAAGGCGATGCCTTTTAGCTTTTTTCTTTACACGTCCATTTAATTAACAAACCGCAATGCGTTAATCCTCCTCCAAACCCATAGAGAATAAGAAGGTCATTATCCCGTACTTTTCCTGTCATTATTCCTTCGTTCAAGGCAAGTGGAATAGAAGCTGAAGATGTATTTCCGCAGTATTGTACACTCGTTAACGTTTTATCCATTGAAACACCTGTTTTAGCACAAATAGCTTCAATCATCCGAAGGTTTGCACTGTGCGGAATAAACCAATTTACATCAGAAAGAGAAATGGAAGTACCCTTTAACAATGCTCCTACTCCTTTTGGAATCGTTCGGACAGCAAAGCGGTATACTTCACGCCCATTTTGAACTAAATTTCCGCTCGCGTTAATTTCTTTTCCTGAAAGAGTATCAGATAAATTAGAACGATATAAATTCACCCCTCCGCTTCCGTCCGTTCCGTAGTGACATCCTAAGAAACTTGGATTATGCTCATCGTATTCTACAAGCATAGCTCCCGCTCCGTCACCGAACAGCACGCAGGTGGCCCGGTCCGTATAATCTGTAATTTTCGACATGACTTCAGCACCAATAACTAAAATCTTTTTATGCAATCCGGACGTCACTAAGCCGTTCGCCACGTGAAGTCCATATGTAAAACCGGCGCATGCGGCACTTAAATCAAATGCAGCAGCTTGATCAATATGAAAGTAATCTTGAACCTGACATGCTACGCTAGGAAAAAAGTGATCCGGTGTTGTTGTCGAAACAATAATTGCATCTACATCTTCTATTTCTACAGCATATCGGTTGAGCAAATTTTCAACTGCTCGAATGGCAAGCGTAGACGTGTATTCGCCTTCACCAGCAATTCGCCGTTCTTTCATTCCCGTGCGCTGTACAATCCATTCGTCACTTGTATCAACCATTTCTTTTAAATGGTCGTTCGTTAATTTTTGCTTTGGTGTATATATCCCCATTCCTGTGATTCTAGCTTTTGATTGCATCATTTCTCCACCTCAAATCAGTTGATACTTAATTATAACACCTACTTTTAATATCTGGTACTAATTTATTAATAGATAAAAAGCGCAAAGGTATACCCTTCACGCTTTTTATCAAATAGAATAATCTTCTGGAATAAATACTTTTAGCTGCTTAGGCTTTACATACACCTGCTCTCCTACTTGAAGGCTGAGTGTTTTATAATGCTCTTTGCTTAATTCAGCTTCTAAAAATTCTTCTGCATCTTCTCTTTTTAATTCAATTTGCACGATAGGTCCTATCACATGAATATGGCTAACGGTTGCAGAAACGGCATCTGCGCTTGTTTTTACTTTTTCAAGGTGAATATCATGAGGTCGCACATATCCAACAGCTGCTTCTTCATTTCTTCCGCTAAATTCTGGAACATCCATTTCAAAGCTTCCTTGTTTTAGCCTGCCTTTATGAATGCGACCCTTAAATAAATTGACGTTTCCTAAAAAATCGTACACAAATGGACTGTTAGGATGATCATATACTTCCTCAGGACTTCCAATCTGCTCAATTTTCCCGTTGTTCATTACAACAATACGATCAGCTACATCTAAAGCTTCTTCTTGATCATGCGTAACGAATATACTCGTAATATGAAAGTCATTATGCAATTTACGCAGCCATCTGCGTAAATCTTTACGAACTTTCGCATCCAAAGCGCCAAAAGGTTCATCTAATAGCAGTACTTTCGGTTCCACTGCTAACGCTCGAGCAAGCGCTACTCGCTGGCGCTGTCCTCCCGATAATTGAGAAGGATAGCGATTTGCAAGCGGCTCTAGTTTCACAAGCTGCAGCAGCTCGGTTACTTTCTTGTTAATGTCCATTTTAGAAGGTCTTGTTTTTTTAGGTCGTACTTTTAAACCATACGCAATGTTATCAAACACAGTCATATGCCTGAACAAAGCATAGTGTTGAAAAACAAACCCTACATTCCGCTCTTTTGGATTTACGTGCGTAATTTCCTTTCCATCAAATAAAATAGCTCCTTGGTCAAGATGTTCAAGACCGGCAATGATGCGAAGCAAAGATGTTTTTCCAGAACCGGACGGACCGAGTAAAGCTACTAATTCACCCGTTTGAATATCAATGTTAATAGAATCCAGCGCTTTAAAATCACCAAAGTTCTTTGATACGTGCTTAATATGGATACTCATCTCATAAGCTCCTTCCTTTTTAAATATGTTTGGCTTTCCACTCAATAATATTTTTTACAATTAATGTAAATATAGCTAAAACTGACATTAAAGATGCTACCGCAAACGCTGCTGCAAATTGATATTCATTGTAGAGAATTTCAATATGAAGAGGCATCGTATTTGTCATTCCTCGAATGTGCCCCGACACAACGGAAACAGCTCCAAACTCTCCAATCGCCCTCGCATTACATAAAATGATTCCATATAATAAGCCCCATTTAATATTAGGTAATGTCACTAGAAAAAAAGTTTTGAAACCGCTGGCTCCTAACGTTAACGATGCCTCTTCTTCGGCTGACCCTTGAGCTTGCATGAGTGGAATCAATTCTTTGGCAACAAACGGAAGCGTTACAAAAAGGGTAGCTAATATAATACCGGGAATAGCAAAGACAATTTTGATGTCGTGATTAAACAGCCATTCTCCGAACAACCCTTGTGCACCAAATAATAAAATAAAAATCAATCCAGCAATAACAGGCGAAACGGCAAATGGTAAATCAATAAGCGTAATTAAAATATTCTTTCCTTTAAAATCAAACTTCGTAATTAACCATGCAGCTACCACGCCAAAAACGGCATTTAACGGAACGGTAATCAGCACAACGATTAACGTTAGTTTAATAGCAGCCAGGGCATCTGGATTTGTAATCGCAGCGAGATATGTTTCCCACCCTCTTTGAAAGGCTGTTATAAAAATCGTGATAAGCGGAAGTACTAAGAATAGAGCTAAAAAAGCCAGTGCAATAAATGTAAGCAGCCATCGGACGACTTTGGGCTCTTTTAAACTAGAATGAGTGATTTCAACAGTCGTTTTTGCGTGCTGCATTGGAACATGTCCTGCCAATGTCATCCCTCCTTAACTATGTATAAATTTACGATTTGTCCACCATTGAATAATATTAATAAGTAATAACAGAAAAAATGATACAACGAGCATGACTGATGCAATAGCAGTAGCTCCCGCATAATCGTACTGCTCGAGTTTTGTCATAATAATAAGCGGCGTAATTTCAGTTTTCATCGGCATATTTCCAGCAATAAAAACAACGGACCCATATTCTCCAAGCGCTCTTGCGAATGAAAGAGAAAAACCTGTTAAAACAGCCGGCACCAGCTCCGGAAAAATAACTTTTCTGAACGTTTGCATTCGGCTGGCTCCTAAACTAGCAGATGCTTCTTCGATCTCTGCATTAAAGTTTTGCAATACCGGCTGCACCATTCGGACGACAAACGGCAGACCGATAAACGTAAGAGCGATAATAATTCCGATAGGCGTAAATGCGATTTTAAACGTAAATAATTGACCAATCCATCCTTTCGGAACGTAAAGAGTGGTCAAGGCAATGCCGGCAACAGCCGTTGGCAAGGCAAACGGCAAATCCACAAGTCCGTCAATAAACCTCTTTCCAGGAAAATGATACCTCACTAATACCCACGCAATAATGGTTCCAAAAATAACATTAATGATGCCGGCTGCAAATGCTGCTCCAAAACTTAATTTATACGACGCTACTACTCTAGGTTCTGTAACAGTTTTAATAAAGTCGCTCCATCCCATAGATGCCGTATTTAAAAAAATCATAGCTAACGGAAAAAGCACAAGGATACTTGCATAAAACATCGTAAAACCTAAAGAAAGCCCAAATCCAGGTAAGATGCTTTTCTTTTTTTTCTGTCGTTGTAACACGCTCACGTCTTACACCTCTCTCTGCTTTCAAGATACATGTACACGGAAGATACGAATCACCATTCGTATCTTCCTCGTTCTACTTTTTTAATGAATCATATTACTTTGGCTGATAAATCTGATCGAATGTTCCCCCATCATTAAAATGCGTTTCTTGAGCTTTTTTCCAGCCGCCAAAATCTTTAATAGTGATTAGGTTAAGCGAAGGGAATTGATCTTTGTGTTTCTCTAATACTTTTTTATTTCGAGGACGATAGTAGTTTTCCGCTGCGATTTCCTGACCTTTTTCTGTATATAGGTATTTTAAGTATGCTTTTGCTACCTTTGTCGTGCCTTTCTTTTCAGCTACTTTATCTACTACAGCAACAGGTGGCTCTGCTAAAATACTTAATGACGGTGTTACAATTTCAAATTTATCTTTTCCTAGCTCATTTAACGATAAGTAAGCTTCGTTTTCCCATGCAATTAACACGTCTCCAATGCCTCGCTCTACAAAGGTAGTGGTAGCTCCGCGTGCGCCTGAGTCTAACACTTCGACATTTCCATAAAGCTTACTCATGAAGTCTTCAATCTTTTTGTTATCGCCGTTATATTTATCCTTCGCATATGCCCATGCAGCTAAATAATTCCAGCGCGCGCCTCCAGAAGTTTTTGGATTTGGCGTAATAACAGATGTACCTTTTTTCGTTAAATCATCCCAATCTTTAATTCCTTTTGGATTTCCTTTACGAACTAAAAAAACAATCGTTGATGTGTATGGTGTAGAATTATGAGCCAATTCTTTTTCCCAGTCTTTGTTTAATAATTGACGAGTTTGAGCGATTTCATCAATATCGTAAGCAAGCGCCAGCGTTACTACATCCGCTTCTAAACCGTCAATAACTGCTCGGCCTTGCTTACCAGAGCCACCGTGTGATTGCTGAATAGTGACGTCTTGCCCTGTTTTATCTTTCCAATAAGACGCAAAGCTCTTATTGAACTCCTGATAAAGCTCACGTGTAGGATCATATGAAACGTTTAAAAGTTCTACTGGTTTTTTTGAATCGTTTTTACTCGCAGAACTATCTTTCCCTGCTGTTTCAGTAGATTTTCCATTGCCGCAACCTGCTAGCACCACGAGCAGTGCTGTCAGCACCATTAAAAACTGAACTGCTTTTTTCTTCATGTTTTACTCCCCTTTTTATAAAAAAATACAAAAAGGCCGCTATCTCTTTAAAAAGAGAAGCAGCCTTCAGTTAGTCTGATCAGCGTATGTGCTCTTAAATTATTCTTATTAAATTTATTCGTAAGAATAAAAAGAAGATACTTTCTGAAAAGACAATTTATTCTTGTTTTTATAATAAACACACTTTACCCATTAGTCAACTAGGTTTTGAATCTTTTTTACACTTATTTTAGTTCTTTTTACGTATTTTCCTTACTTACTGCGTGCCTGATACTCTTTTTCTAAGTCAGAGAGTGTGAGTTCAAAAAGATGATGATTTTCTTTTTTATAAATCCCTTTTTTCAGTAACTCTTCAATGAGGTATTGTTTTCTTTGGCGCACCGCTGCTCGTAATAAATTTTCCATCTTTTCTCCTCCTATTATATTAATTTAAGAATAAAAAAAAGACTCCTAACACAGGTCAGAAGCCTTCGGTAATCCGATCAGCACAGGAATGAAACTGTCAGATCTTCATAATTTTAAAACGTATAAAGCTGCTGCTTTAGCAGCTTTACACTTTTCATCGTCATACTCATACAACCTATAACTCAATTTTAATTCGAAAAATTCTAAATCTTCGACCGAAAAGAAAGTCAATTCTTCTTCGAATGCGCACGTTTTCTATATTTAATACAGTACTTGCTTGCCCCGCCGTCAAGCGTTCGCTATCTAGACAGGCCCTTCAGTTTCTCTAAATACGTATTGAAATAAGCTTATTTGTGGCTTGCTACTTTGCTTTTAGCTAAAAAGCGGTTTTTTTCCGTGCTGTCCACTTGAGTAATTTGTCCGTCGTGAAGAGTAATTAGTACAGATCCATAGTTGATTTCAGTTAGTAATTTAACAATATAATCTAATCTTTCTTGTGTAATTGAAGCCATTTTATCATTCTCCTATTCATAGATAAATTTATATTTTAGTTGCAGTTGAATAAACAAAGCGAACAACATCTATAAGTACTTGTATAATGTGCAGAAGATAAATACATCGTAATCCTCCCCATATGTTCAGTTGAAGATTGAGATTTTAATGACCACAACCAATGTACAGAAAAGGCCCACACCAGTAGCGAACAAGTATGAGCCTTCGGTTGACCGATCAGCTTCTTTAGCATCCCAATTTTTTCAAAAGATTTATACTATCTATATTATTTACACTTTACCTATATGTCAAGTAGGGATTAAAAAAATAAATAGATATTATTAATTTTTTTTATATCTTTGACCTAATAAAAAAAGACTCATCTGCATGAACTTACACAGACGAGTCTTTTTTATTCCTATTTTTTTGGATAGGCAAAGTTACCGTAAAGATGCTTCCTTGTTCTTTTTTGCTTTCAACACGTATTGCGCCCTCATGCAGTCGCACAATTTTTTTTGTAATAGCTAGACCGAGGCCGCTTCCTTTTAACGTTCTGGACTTATCTACTTTATAAAAGCTTTCAAAAATATATTTTTGATCTTCTTCGATAATACCAATTCCATTATCCTTTATTTTCACGTCTATTTCTTCGTTTTTTTGATGAATGGATATTTTCACAAATCCATTTTCAGGCGTATATTTAACAGCATTTGTTACTAAATTTAGCCAAACTTGCTCTAACAAATCTTTATCTGCTTCTATTTGAACATTGGATAAATCAAGGTCAATTTCTATGTTCTTTTTTATCCACTGAGGTTCTAAAGCCATGACCACATGCCTGATTTGTTCATCTAAACGGTATTGCTGCAGCATTAGCGTTTGATGTTCAGAGTCAAGAGAAGCAAGCTTTAGCAAATTGGAACTAAGCTGAGATAGTCTTGTACTTTCTTTTTCGATAATCGTTAAATATTGTATCTTTTTATCTTCACTGACGATATCATCTTTAAGTGCCGCTGAAAAACCGCGAATAGAGGTCAGCGGTGATTGAATTTCATGCGAAACGCTAGCAATAAACTCTTGCCTCATCGTTTCTATTTTGTTTAATTCTTTAGTCATTTGATTAAAGTTTTTAGTTAACAGACCAATTTCATCATTCGCTACGTGCTCGACTTGCACATTGTATTCGCCTTGTCCGACAACTTTCATCGCTGTACTGAGACGCTTAATCGGTTTAATAATAATCGTTGAAACATATGCAAACAATACAATACCTACTAATAAAATCGTAATAAGCTGGATATTTTGAACATCTTGAATAACTGAAAATTGCCGCTGTGGATGAGACTGAATAAATAGAGCATACGACCGTCCATTTTCTTTAAAAGGGAGACCCACTACGTTTGGCTGTGGACGATCACCTTTTTCCTCGTTTAAATTAGAATAACGCTTCCCGTCTAATACTTGATCTACTTCTTTCGGTGTAATTGGAATAGGCGGTCCCGGCTGTCCTAATACTTTCTCTTTATGCTGATCATCAATAATAATAAACGAAAAATGAATGAATGATGAATTAGATAAAAACCTTGCAGCTTTATCGGAGTCTTCTGCTCCGTACAAATCGATAAAATCTTCTCCCATCTTCACCATATCCTGACCTAATCGCATTTCGAGCTTCTGCTTGCTAAGAAATGTCGTGACGACAACGGTAATCACAACGCTCAATAAAATTGTAATGATGAACGACAGAACCAGCTTTACATAAATTGATTTCACGTTAACACCCTTCTGCTCTATAGCCTAGTCCGCGAATTGTTTTGATTTCCATACCGACGTTTTTCATATGATTAAGCCTCTCTCGCAGACGTTTTATGTGAACGTCTACCGTGCGCTCATCACCTTCATAATCATATCCCCAAATTAATTGAATAAGCTGATCACGAGTAAAAATCTTTCCTGGAGAACTAACTAATGTGAACAGTAATTCAAACTCTTTTAACGGTAGCTGTTCGCTTGTTTCTCCTGCACTCATCTCTAATTTGGTACGGTCCAATTTTATATTCCCCATATAAATTACATTGTTAGCTTCTACTCGGTACCTGCGTAAAAGGGCCTTTACACGAGCAACCATTTCCTGAGGATCAAAAGGCTTCACGACATAGTCGTCTGTTCCGATATCAAATCCTTTTAGTTTATCATGCGATTCGCCTCTAGCTGTTACCATCAAAACCGGTATATCAAAATACTCCTTAATTTCCTTTGTTAGTTCCCATCCGTCTTTAAATGGCATCATGATATCAACGACCGCTAGATCAATTCGAAACTCTTCCATTTTCGCCCACGCTTCTTCACCATCTGCTGCTTTTATAATTTTAAATCCTTGATTTTCTAAATATAATGATATCAGCTCTCGAATGTGTTGATCATCATCTGCAACTAATATTTGAATCATACATGTCTCTCCCTATTCCTAAGTTTGTCCAGCTTTTACGCACAGTAAGCTCTCTGTTTATACCAAACAGAGAGCCACATAAGATCATACAATGATTTTATACTTCAAATATGAACTGAATATGAACAAACTGATTAACTCTTATTAGCTGAAGTTGTTTGCTCGTTCTTTTTCTACAATTCCTTCCAAATACGATAAAAACGTTTGACGTAAATCTTTACGCTTTAACCCTACTTCTACCATTGCTTTCATATAGCCTACCTTATCTCCAATGTCAAAGCGCTGCCCTTCAAGTTCAAGAGCAAACAATCGCTCTTTTTCACATACCACGCGCAGTGCATCTGTTAATTGTAATTCATTTCCTACCCCTCTTTCAATCGTTTTTAGATAAGAAAAAATAGAAGGGTTTAAAATGTAGCGGCCCATAACGGCAATCGTTGACGGAGCTTGTTCTATTGATGGTTTTTCAATCAAGTCATTCACTTCGTGAATGCTGCCAGATTTATTTTTCGGCTGAATAATGCCGTATTTTGATACTTCTTCAACATCCACTTTTTGAACTCCAATAACTGATTGATTAGTCGTTTCATACGCTTGAATCATCTGTTTGAGCGTAGGTTCTTCAGAAGTCATAATATCGTCTCCAAGAAGAACGGCAAACGGCTCATCTCCAATAAACTGCTCAGCACAAAGAATAGCATGACCAAGTCCTAACGGCTCTTTTTGACGAATATAGTGAATGCTGGCCATTGATGAAATCGTTTGTACTTCTTTTAACATTTCGAACTTGTGCTTTTCTTCAAGCATTTGCTCTAATTCAATTGATTTGTCAAAATGATCTTCAATTGATTTTTTATTTCGACCTGTAATAAAAATAATACTTTCAATGCCTGATTTCACAGCTTCTTCTACAATGTATTGTACAGCAGGCTTATCGACAATTGGCAGCATTTCTTTGGGCTGCGCTTTTGTCGCTGGCAAAAATCGAGTTCCTAAACCGCCTACTGGAATAACTGCTTTTTTTATCGTCATATATGAATCCCTCTTTCTTTTTTAGTAGTAAATACAAATAATTTGGTGCCAATAAAATTGATACCGACACTTACGATTGTAATTAAAAGTTTACTGATTAGCAGTGGTATACCCCATTTATTATATAGAACAGTCAACAGAAAAGATGTTAGGGATAAAGTGATTAAATTCACGATCACGAATGAAATCACTTCACGCTTACTGCTTTTTTCTTTTTTCTCAAACGTCCATTTACGATTCATGACATAACTGTTTAAAATGCCCGCATTGTATGAAATCCACTGCGCTAGTATGTAGTTCACACCGATTGTTGTTAAAAGTGCGTATACTACAAAATCAATCAGTGTATTTACAACTCCTACTAACGCAAATTTAATCAAGGGTATCCATTTGTTAGTCACGAAGTGATACTTCCTTGCGTGTTTCAAGCTGATACTTTTCACGGACGATATAGAGTGGACGATTTTTTGTTTCATCGTAGATGCGACCAATATATTCTCCGATCATACCAAGAATGATTAAAATGATGCCGCTAAAGAATAGCTGAATGACAATTAATGACGACCACCCTGTGATGGTGCTGTCTGTAAATAACTTCAAATACAGCACCACTAAAAGATAAATAAAACCAACACCTGATAGCGTTACACCAGCATAGCTAGCTAGCTTCAGCGGTTTATAGGAGAAAGACGTAATGCCATCCATTGAAAGCTTCAGCATCTTTTTCAAAGGATATTTTGACTCCCCGGCCAAACGCTCGTCTCGCTCATATTCTACTGCTATTTGCTTAAAGCCAACCCAGCTTACTAATCCGCGAACAAAGCGATTTTTTTCTTGAATGCTATTCATTTGATTGCACACTTTACGATCTAGCAAACGAAAATCCCCTGTATCGAGCGGAATATCAATATCGGTCATCGCACGTAAGAAAC
Source organism: Priestia sp. TRN 1309 (assembly GCF_050846875.1). Classification (NCBI taxonomy): domain Bacteria; kingdom Bacillati; phylum Bacillota; class Bacilli; order Caryophanales; family Bacillaceae; genus Priestia; species Priestia sp. TRN 1309. The sequence goes on from NZ_JBOZGM010000002.1 coordinate 966,417, forward strand.
GATAAAACATAGCCGCTGTTTGCTTTTTAAAATATGTTTCTCCTTTTCGCTTTGTACGCTTAGCGTATACAACATCAAACCCTTGCTTCCATTTTTCAATCATCTCTAAAATTAATTCGGGCGGGTCTTGCAAATCAGCATCAATCACAACGACCGCCTCTCCTCGTGCATAATCCATACCAGCTGTAATAGCAATTTGATGACCAAAGTTACGGGCAAAATCTAATAAAACAACCGCTGGGTCTTGCTCACTGTACTCTTTAATAATTTCTGCCGTTCGGTCTCTACTGCCGTCGTTCACGAAAAGAAGCTCGTAAGCTTCTTTCGTTGAACGCATCACTTCTGTTAGACGGCGATAGGTTTCATGAATCACTTCTTCTTCGTTGTAGACAGGAACAACAATAGAATATTTAATAATTGAACTCATGTTCATGTCCTCCTTATTTAAGCGTTATTTCGTATAATGTTCCGTTTCCGGATGGTCCTTGCTGAGAACTTGATGAAGTAGACTGCCATTTGGAAGAAGGGATCTCCTTACTATTTTCTTTAATCCACGTGATAACGTCAGATTGGCCTCCCTTACCCATTCCAGACAGGTAGAAATATTTCACTTCACCTTTTTTAATCATAGATTTTAATTTACTCACCGTTAGAATTGGATCTGAACCGCTAAATCCTCCCATTGCCATGACTGGCTTGCCCGTTTTGATAATGTAAGGCGCAGCTGAAGTTGAATCCGTTGTGGCAAATAAATATTTTTCGCCTGTATTATTTTTTGTTAAATAGTTTAGTAGCTTTGTGTTTACTTCTGCGTTCATCCCTCCACTTTTTCGTTTTGAAGATGATAATTTGCTTGAAGAGCTACTTGGCATTTGCATTTGACCATTATTTTTGGACGAGCCTCCTGGCATTTGAACGCTGTTTGACGATCCGCTTGGCGGCTGCATTTGACCATTGTTGGACGAACCGCCCGGCATTTGCATTTGACCGCCGTTCGATGAACCGCTTGGCGGCTGCATTTGATTGTTTGAAGATGAATTGCTGCCAGAGCTTCCTGGAGGCTGCATGCCGTTAAAGCCAGACTGTTTGCTATTTGTAGCTGTGCTTGGAGGTCCTCCCATACCGCTTGAAGAATCAGGACCTGCTGCTGGAAGCATGCTATTTCCACCATAAATAATTGGTGTCATCGCCCAGTACGCCGGCATTGCAAGCAAGACAACCATTGCTGCTACTCCTAAATAATTCGTTACAGAATTTTTACGCTCTTTACGAATAGCTAAAACAAGAGCTAAAATGACGCCCAGTGCCCCTACACCTGCAATTGGCGCTACGCCGATTGAGCTGACATAAGGAGACATGATATATACTTGAAGCGCTGCTGTTGTTAAAATACCACTCGGCAGCAGCCATGATTTCCAGCCATTATGCTGTTTGTACATACTCCATAAAGCTACTGCTCCCGCTCCTGCAAATGCTGCGATTGGAGGTGCCAGCATAATTAAATAATACTGATGGAAAAATCCTGCGATACTAAAGAAAACAGCTACCGGCAGCAGCCAAGCTAACCAAAATAAACTTTCTTTTTGTTTTGCCGTGTAAGGCCCTTTAAATTTCACTCCAGCAAATAGACCCACGATTGAAAAGATTACAAATGGTAATAACCAGCTGATTTGATCTGATAACCCTTTTTGGAACAGTCGGAATGGACCAGGGTTCCCCGTGTTGAACATTCCGTTTTGATTTCCTCCATCTGGAGCCTGCATCTTTTGAGAAGAGCTGCTCTTGCTTTGATTTGAGCTTTGTGAAGACTCAGCATTTGAATTACTCGTTTGTTTTGTTTCACTGCTTGCTGTTTGCTGCTGAGCTTGAGCAGGCTGTTTATGACTGCTTCCCGTCACGCTTGTATTTCCAGTTAAACGATTGATACCGTTATATCCAAAAGCAAGCTCTAGAACTGAATTTGTTTGACTGCTTCCCATATAAGGACGCTTATCAGCCGAAGTTGAATCTACTACGACTGCCCATGAGACAGAAACAGCAAGCATCAGTGCAGTTGCTGTTGTTAAAAAAGCAATTTTCTTTTTCCACGTAATTTTGGTTGCCACTACATAGAAAACATAGAATGCTGGTAAAACCATGTATGCTTGAAGCATTTTCATGTTAAATGCAACACCAATCATCGCAAAAGCCGCTAACACCCAGCCAAATTTAGCTGTACGCACAGCACGAAACAACATCCACGTTGCTACTAATAATGTAAACACAAGCATACTATCAATATTATTTGTTCGGCTTACCGCGGGCACAATTGGCGTCAGAGCCATCGCAAGAGCAGCAAACCTCCCAGCCCATACGCCAAACGTACGTTTCACGAGTACGTATAGTAAAAGAACTGAACCGATGCCTGCTAATGCTTGCGGTAAAATGACGCTCCACCCGTGAAATCCAAATATTTTGGCGCTAATTGTCTGAATCCAAAACACAACCGGCGGCTTATCAATGGTTACATAGCCTCCTGGATCAAAAGATGCGTAAAAGAAATTATGAAAACTTTGAAGCATACTTTTGACAGCTGCCGTGTAATAAGCGTTGGCGTATTCATCTGTCCAAATTTTAAATAAGTTCAAAAACGCTGCAATTAAAACAATTGGAACTAAAAATAAGTCTATTCTTTTTTTGTTTGAAGTCCGTTCTTCTTTCACTTCACTGTTCATGTGTTTCATTTCACTCCTTCGTAATTTCTGACTTTAGTCTAACAAGCTTATGTGAACTGATTATGAACAGTGAAAATAATGTTTTTATTTTTTAAAAAGCTATTTGACCTCTTACGCTCAGCAATGAAATATTTTACAATTAAAGAATCAAGTACATGAAATGAAAAGGATCTTTCTTGGATGCTGCAGCTTCTATGAAACATTCTTATCAACACTTCATCCACTTCTTGCTGAGAAAGGAGACAACTTTATGATTCAAGTAAAAGATATATACGGAAATTTACCCACACTAGAAACAGAAAGACTCCGCTTGCGGAAAGTTACCAAAAAAGATGTGCGTGACATGTTTGAATATGCCTCAAATGAAAAGGTAAGCAGATATGTAAATTGGGAAAAGCACCGAAAGCTTCAAGATACAAAAGAGTTTGTTTCCTTCGTTTTAAAGCAGTACAGCAACCAATCCATTTCTCCTTGGGCTATGGAAATCAAAGCCCTGAAAAAATGTATTGGCACCATTGACTTTGTCACTTGGAACCCTACTCATCGCATTGCGGAAATTGGCTATGCGATTTCTGAAGCATATTGGAATAAGGGATTTGTTACGGAAGCAGCTGAAAAAGTAATTGCGTTTGGATTTGAAGAAATGGATTTAGTGCGCATTCAGGCCAGGTGCTTTGTTGAAAATGCCGCTTCTGAGAAAGTGATGAAAAAAATCGGTATGTCTTATGAAGGAACAATTCGAAAAGCCATGTTTATTAAAGGAGCTCATCAAGACTTAAAGTTATATTCAATCTTGCGAGAAGAATACACGCGCAACGCGTAGAAAATGTATAAAATACTTTCCATAACACAGGCTAACTTCAACACTAACTCTTCCTTTTGAGGTGAACAATGTTGGAGCAAGCAATTCAGCATTTAGACTTATCTGCACACGGTTTGTGGTTTCCGATTACCGTTAGTTTATGCTTATTTATTCTTGCCCTTGTTTTATTTAAACGGCTGGTTTTTTATCTATTCAATAGCGGTATACTTCCTCGTTTATGCTTTTGTGCTGCCATGGCATATCGCATTTATTAAGTAAAAAAGCGGATGTTGATTAACATCCGCTTTTTTACTATGCACTTACTTTCTACATGCTGAAATCCATATTTATGGCCGGTCATTTTATGCGCCGCGATGACACATGCGTGCGGCTATGCTCTTCAGGACGTGTAAACCCAATTTTTAAAAGCGCCGCTTCTAAATTTGCTTCTGTTTTAATTTGATTAAAATCAATTCCTAGTTTCACTACCGTTTGAGCAATTTCCGGTCGTATCCCCGTTATAATAGCTTCCACTCCCACCAATTTAAGCGATCGATGAATTTTAAAAAGATTGTCTGCTACCATTGTATCAATAATCACGACACCTGAAATATCTAAAATAAGATAAGATAATTGAAGGCTTGTCCCTTTTTTCAAGCAGGTTTCCATAATAACTTGCGAGCGGTGGGTATCAATTTCTCCAATAATCGGCATAATAGCAATCCCTTTTGTGACAGGTACGAGCGGAACTGAAAGTTCTTCTAGTGACGTATAAGCTAAATTCATCATATATCGATTATGCTCGTCATAAATTTGACCAAAAACACATGTTACCGTATCTAAAAGTGGATCAATTCGTTCACTGACATGCAGCATGGTAATTGCAGCAAACTGATGCTCCTCTAGTTCTCTTGTAAATACATCCCAAATAACGCTGCGATAGATTGGAAGGATACCCAGTGCTTTTTCTAAAGGAATATTTTTTTCCACTGCATATTTACCCGTATCAAGTGCCCATTCTTTAACAAGTTTAAGTACAGCCTCCTGTTCTTCAAATAGAGCTCTCCCAAAGTATTCCATAATTGACACTCGCCACTTCAGAATTTTCTTTTCTTTCAATTCCTCTAGACTTAGCGTATGTGTAGCATCTAAACGTTCGGCTAATTTTTCTGACAAGCTATATTTATGTTCAAGAATCTTTTTTCCTATATACACGAGCTCCTCTTTCATAAAATACGTTCAGCTCCTCTTTTCTGCTATTTTTACTGCATATATAACCTTGACTAAGCCTACTTATCCATTCGAAAATTGACTAGCCTTCCTAAAAATAACAAAAAAGCGGTTATTTTATGAATTTTCTTTCTTTTTATTATAGTACCAGAGTAAGAGCCGCACAACTTAAAATTTGCTTCGGAAAAAATTTATGCTTTTATATAAAAAGCGAGATGGGGGCATAACGAAATCAACAGTTAGAAGCCAATACATACATTAAATCTACGTTTACGATGAGCATAAAAAAACACGAACTATCCATCACCTTTCAATAGATCGTTCGTGTTCAACTTTAACTAACATACTTTTGTCTCAGCCTCGTTTTTTATATTCACTTTCTTTTATCTCGCCTTACACTTGGAATAGCCAGACAACAATTGGCCCAAAAACGGATCCTAATACAGCGCTTAACGTCATTGATACTGAACTCATCGATACCGTTAGCTCACCGTATTCAAATGCTTTAGAAGTTCCTAGCGCATGAGAAGCACTGCCTAATGCAATTCCTTTTCCTAAAGAACTCTTGATCCGAATCCATTTTAAAAGTAGCGGTCCAAGGATTACTCCAGAAAAACCTGCGATCATAACAAATACCACGGTCATCGATGGAACGCCCCCTAGTCCTGTGGCGATCTGAATCGCTACCGGAGTAGTAATAGACTTAGGAATAATGGATAAAATCAGGCTTCGATCAACGCCAAATACTTCAGCAAACACGAGTCCGCTGATCATGCCTGCGAATAACCCTACAAATACCCCTCCAATAATAGGAACGCTGTATTTTACTAGCATCTCACGCTGTTTATAGAGTGGATACGCTAATGCAACAACCGCTGGTCCTAGAAGTGAATTAATCCATTTGCCTCCAATCATATACTCATCATAGGAAACATGAAAAGCAAGCAAAAGAAGAATAACGAATATGGTTGTAGTTAAAACAGGAATAAGAATCGGATAGGAGAACCGCACGTATACTTTTGCCATGACTAGATACAAAGCAACTGTAGCTACGATTATAAAGACCGCGATAAAGAATTCTTGCACTGTTGTTTCTCCTTTCGTTTGTTCGCTTTCTTTTCCAAAAGTTGGCTGGCAGTCCCTGCAGCGGCCATCGTAACAATCGTACTAAGCACAATAATTAAAAATAAAACCGCTCCGCTGCTTGAAAGAAGCGAAGGATAATTCATCACACCTGCCATAGCTGGTATGAATAATAGCGGTAAAAAAGATAACAAGAAACTTGCTCCGTCTTCAATTATTTTGATGGGAACAACTTTGCATGTTAAGCAAATGAGCATTAAAATTAAGCCTATAATACTGCCTGGAATAGGTAGATGAAGCATATGGTGAACAGCTTCGCCAATCATAGAAAAAGCATAAAGAATCGCAATTTGTAAAATGATTCGTATCACTTTCATTATAGGTCACTGTCCTATAAATAAAGAACAGCTGCCCTCCTCTCTTTATTTTGTCATGTTGTCTAACATTTAACTATATAAACACCTTTACTTTACCTACTTTTACTTGTACTATACAACTATATATACATTTGTATTATACAAGTATATATTTCTTTGTCAATGAATGATTTTGTAAGGGGCGATTATAATGCAAGAAAAGAATTCAATTGAATTGATTGAATATGAACTTACTACCTTTATTAGACGAGCGGTCTATCTTGATAATTCCGAAAATAAAATAGGAAACCTAGAAAGATCAGCTTATTTATTGCTGCGGCAATTAGATGAATTTGGACCAGCTCGTGTAAAAGAACTGGCAGAAGCATTTAAACTCGACATTTCAACTCTTTCTAGACAGGCTGCTGCTTTAGAAAATAAAAAGCTTATTTCTCGCTCCTCTGATCCTTCGGATGGGCGAGTCAGCCTATTTGACATCACAACACGCGGGAAACAAATGCTGCAAACTGATAAGCAAATGCGCCTTGAACGCTATCATAGTATGTTAAAAAAATGGTCAAGTGAAGAAAAGGAGCTATTTGGCAAACTATTAATGCGGCTGAATGACGCATTTATCGATTAAATAGAAATTCATGAAAATTAGGCTACTGCTGCAAGGTGTTTGTCCCTTTCTCTTTTCTCTTTTTTGCATTTAATGTAAAGAGACTATTGAAAAGGATGTATGATTATGTCTGTTCCGAATAAACGGAAAGCCACGCCCTGCCTCTTCCCCGGCTATAAATGGTGTGGCCCCGGATGCAGTGGTCCGGGATGTCCTGTAAATGATGTAGACTGCTGCTGTAAATACCATGATTTATGCTATGAAGATTACCGATCATGCCGCTCATGTGATGAGCAATTTCTTGAGTGTCTTTGCTCCAAAGCAAATCCGTACAGTTTAAAAGGAAGACAGGCATACGCTATGTATACCTATATGCGGCTGAAGTTAGCTTTAAAACAATATGACTAAGCAGAAAAGAGGTGAATTAAAAAATTCATCTCTTTTTTATGCCATTTTATCCGTATGAATCCAAAAGCGTTGAACAATAGCCCCGTCCTCTTCTATATAATCCTCGTCTTGTATACCACCGTTTGCCAGAATAGTTCGACGAGAAGCAGTGTTCCAATCATCACACACAACTAATGCCCGTTGAACTCCCAGCTTTTTAATTTCTTGAAGAGATAACCTCAGTAGCAGCTTGGCATATCCTTTTTGTCTTTCACTTGGCCGAATACCATACCCTATATGTCCTCCGCTGTTTCGAAGTATTTCACTTAGCTCATGGCGGATATTAACTACGCCTATTACTCTTTCGTGATGCATTAGCCAGTAGGTGGAATCGGGTACAAATCCTTTTTTTAATCCGATCCCTTTTTCTGCATCTAATAACTCTTGAACCATTTTTCCAAAGTAAGCAGGATCTTTAGCAATGACCCACGGAATCATTTTTTCTCCGCTTGCTTTCCATTCATGATAAAAGCTCATATAAGCCTTTTTATAAGCTGCATCTGGTTTAATTAAAACAGCGGTTTCCACGTACCTTCCTCCTTTTTGTTTATTATGTTTATACTACCGATTTTTCCCAATAAATAAAAGAGGATAATTTACGTGATGTGATCGTTGTATGAGCTTGTTTATAAGGTATGTAACAAAAAGCGCTCAATGAATGGGGACTGACCCCCTAGAGTGAGACAAATAAAAAACACCTTTAAGTTAAAAAACGGGTATGTAGTACCTAACAATAAC